>CATNDJ010000014.1 GCA_950097265.1 uncultured Oscillibacter sp. | reverse complement strand
TGTATTCGCGGGAAAAACCTTCGCACTTGAATTGGAAACCGCTTCTTCCGATATATGTTCTTCCGTTGTGTATATAAAATCATCATTTAATTCCCCCGTTTTTATCCAGGGAATACTCCCATTATAATACTCAATTCTTTTCCTGGAAGGTGTTCCTCCTGATCCCCATCTTGCAATGTGTTTCAACGTAGTCCAGCACCAATTCCCTGGTATCATTCATTTGCCCCCATCAGCGTTCTCAGCTCCCGGGCCACACTGTTCAGCAGGTCCACCGCCTCCTCCAGCTGCGCGGCGGCTTCCTCGGCGCTCTCCGCCGGGTCCGGCAGGTCGCTGTAATCCAAAACCGAGTCGTCCCGGATCAGCCCCAGGTCCAGGCTGTTTCCCTTGGCGGCGATCTCCTCCCGGCTGGCCACGCTCCACCGTTCGTCCTGAACGGCCCGGCGGTCCTCCGCCTCGAACGCCGCCTCAAAGCCCGCGAAATGCTCCGTCTTCAAAGGATTCGTCTTGCCGAAGGAGGGCATGTTCGTCCGCAGGTCGTAGAACCAGACCTCCTTGGTGTTCCCCCTGTCCGACCGGCCCCGGGTGAAAAACAGCACGTTGGTCTTGACCCCCTGGGCGTAGAAAATCCCGGTGGGCAGGCGCAGCACCGTGTGGAGATTGCATTTGTCCATCAGGTCCACCCGGATTCTCTCCCCGTCCCCGTCGGCAAACAGGACGTTGTCCGGCAGGACCACCGCCGCCCGGGCCTTCCCGTCGGCCTTGAGGCTGCGGTAAATGTGCTGGAGGAAGTTGAGCTGCTTGTTGCTGGTGGAGAAGGTGAAGTCGTCCCGGGTGGCGCGCTCGCCGCCCTTCTTCGTGCCGTAGGGCGGATTCGTCAGCACCAGGTCATAGCCGGACATCTGCTTGCCGAAGTTGGACAGGGTATCCCCCAGCAGGATGGGGCCCTCGATGTCGTGGAGCATGGCGTTCATTAGGGCCAGGCGGTGAGCATCGTGGACCAGCTCGCAGCCGGAGAACGCCTCCTCCCGCTCGAACTTCGCCATGTCCGCGCCCAGGTTGAAAAACTCGTCGGTCTGTTCGCTCACGTACCGGTGGGCGGCGATCATGAAGCCGAAGGTGCCGCAGGCGGGGTCGTTGCACCGCTCCCCCGGCTGGGGCTTCATCAAGCGGGTCATCACGTCGATGAGAACCCGGGGGGTGAAGTACTGGCCTGCGCCGGACTTTTTCTCCCCGGCGTTTTTCTCCAGAAGGCCCTCGTAGAGGTTGCCCAGGCCCTCCTCCCGGGCGGAGTACCAGTCCAGGCCGTCGATGGCGGAAATGATTTTTTCCAGGTTCTTGGGCTCGTCGATGTTGGTGGCCGCGCCCTGGTAAATCTCCCGGACCCGGCCCGCGCCGTTCTCCCCCAGGCAGGCCAGCAGTTCTTTATAGAACTTCTTTAGCTCCAGGCCGCTTTTCCCCGTCAGCTTGTCCCAGCGGTACTCCTCGGGAATCTGGACTTCAGCTCCGGTCTCCTTGGCCATTTTCAGAAACAGAATATACGTCAGCTCGGTGACGTACTGGTGATAGGTAATGCCGTCGTCCCGCAGGACGTTGCAGAGATTCCAGAGCTTTGAGACGATTTCCTGGGTGGTCATTGCAAACCTCCGTTCTCCTGCCGGTCCTTTGTCACTTGATGAGCAAGCTCAAGGCAGAGTACTTCCAACGCAATCCCCTGGTTTTCTTTGTCGATTCTTCTTCTGGCCTCAAATAGATCAGAAACCCCCTTCCGCATCTTTTCAACTTCCATCGCCTGCTCTGCATCCTTCACAGTTGGAAGTATTTGATTTGGATTCTGCATATAGAAAAACACTCTTTGCAAAAAGAATTCAATGTTCATTGCGCAATTCTCCCTCCGTCATCGTACAGGTACTCGTTCAGCTCCTGTACGACATCCTTCAGCTGATTTGTAAACACTTTATCAATCTTCGCGAAGCCCCCGGCGCTTTTAAAGCGGCTGTCCTCGTCAAAGACGCTCACATTTAAAACGGATTCTTCCATCAGGTACTTTTCCATCCGGGCCAGCCAGTTCAGCTCCTGCTTCGTGAACTTGTGGGCACGCTTCAGCTTGTCCACCGCCCGGCGGATGCGGGCCTCGTGGCCGATAAGCTCCGCCCCCAGGGCGTAGCGCCGGATGAGGCTGATGATGTCGGCGGCAATCTCCTCGCTGGTCAGCTCCGAAAGCGCCGTGTTGAGCCGCCGGACGGTGAAGCCCTCCCGGTCCAGGGTCAGCCGCAAATTTTTCAGGCTCTCCCGGGTCAGGTCCTTCGGCCGGGTACAGACCACGTGCAGGGCGGCAATCTCGTTCATGTTGCTCCGCACGTACTCTGAGAAGGCGTCCAGGTAATCCTCCGGGCGGCCGCCGAAACCGTAGCCCCGGGTGTGGCTGAGCAGCTCATCCTCCGCGTCGGAGACCACCACCGGCCTCCCTCCCGCCGTCCGCTCCCTCTGGAGCAGGTCGAACAGGTCCCGGTGGCCCAGCAGGCAGGCCTTCGCCTCCTCCGGGGGCTTTTGCAGCAGCTCCGCCAGGAACCGAGCCGGGTCCAGCCCGCCGGTCATGCCGGCAAAGTGCTCCAGGGCCCCGGCGCTCAGCCTGCGCCTCTGCCGCTGCAATTTGGCGGCGATTTGATTCACCTGGTGTTTGATGTGGTCCTCGTCCCGCAGCTCCTCCAGGCCGTCCAGAAGCTGGGCGTAGGTCGCCGCGGGGTTCACCGTCACCGGCTTCATGGTGCTCACCGGGTCCAGGGACTCGTACACCCCTACCGGGTCGTAAATCTCGAAATGCGTCTTGTGAATTTCGGGACACAGCCGGGTGGCCCGGCCCAGCATCTGCTCGAAGAGGATGCGGGATTTCACCCGCCGGAGGAACACCAGAGTGGTGATCTCCGGCACGTCGATTCCCGTGGTCAGCAGATCCACCGTCACGGCCACGCTGGGATAGGTCTCGTTTTTAAAACGCTTGATGGCCTCCTGCACCTTTTTCGGGTCTCCCCCGCCGGCGCTCCCGGTGATTTTCATCACCGCGTCGTTATCCACGCCCAGTTTGGAATAAATGGTCTTCAGGATATCCACAATCATGTCGGCGTGGGCGTCGTTTACCGCGTAGATCAAGGTCTTTCCCTGCTCCCGCACGTTTTCCGGGTCGATGTCCCGGGCGATTTCCTCCAGCACCGTCCGGTTAAAACTCTCGCTGACGACTTTTTTGTTGAAGTCCTCAATGTCGAAATCCAGCTCGTCCTCCAGTAGCTCGCCGTTGGTCAGCTCCCCGGTCACGGGATCGTAGACCGTCACCGTGTCCCCGGCTTTATAGTGGATGCCCTCGTCCCGGAGACGGGTGACCAGGCTGTGGGGCGCGTCGTGGTCCACAAGATACCCCTCAATGACGGCTTCCCGGTAGGTGTACTTGAACACCGGCTGGCCGAAAATCTCCGTGGTCTGAAGGGCGGGCGTGGCGGTCAGGGCGATCTTCACCGCGTCAAAATACTCGATGACGGAGCGGTACTTGCTCTGGTAGTCCCGCTGGTCCCGGTAGAGGGCCTCGGCGCCGCTCATCTCCTTGTCCAGGAGGTAGCCCCGGTGGGCCTCGTCGACAATGACGAGGTCATAGTCCGTGACGGCGGGCATTTTCCCCTCCCCGTCGTTGTACAAAATGCGCCGGACCATGCCCTGCACCGTGGCGATGTGAACCCGGGTTTCCCTCTCGACGTCCTGGTCCTGAAGTCCCTTGATGTTGTAGAGCTCGTCCAGGGTCATCAGCTCCGCCAGCTTGACCTCCTTAAACACGTCCTGGGCCTGCTCCCCCAGGGCCGTCCGGTCCACCAGGAAGAGGATGCGGCGAAAGCGCTTGCTCTCCAGGAAACGGTAAATCAGGCCCAGCACCGTCCGGGTCTTGCCGGTGCCGGTGGCCATGGCCAGCAGCACCGACCGTTTCCCGTCCATGATCGCCTCTTCCGCCGCCCGGATGGCCCGGATCTGATATTCCCGGAGGTTCAGGCCGTCCCTGTCCCGCAGCAGATCGTAAGGCGCGGCCCGCAACGCCCGGTTCCCCTTTTCGATATCCTTCCCCAGCAGCTCCAAAAGTCCCTCCGGGCCAATCCAGCCCCGCAGGGGCTTGGGCGCGTTGGAGGGCTCCCGCAGGTCCAGGAACCAGACGCCGGACTTGGTCCGGTACTGCTCCAGGTAGGGCCTGCCGTTGGTGGCGAAGGTGAAGGGGACCTTGTAGCTTCCCCAGGTTCCGATCTGATAGGGCGCGTCTTTTTCCCGGATACACCGGGGATAGTCCTTGCCCTGATAGTCCAGCACGGAGGGGATGTCCTGGTGCTCCGCCTTCGCCTCAACGACGGCAATCATCTTTTCTCCGGCGAACAGGGCGTAGTCCGCCCGCCCCCGGTTCCCCAGCCTGGAGTCCGTGGGCCATTCGGCGATGGCGAGATTGCGGCCCTTGGCGGGGCGGACGCCCTTGGAATAGCGGAGGTTTTCCGTGTCTGCCTCCCAGCCCACCTGGCGCAGCTGCTGGTCGATGAGGTAGCGGGTCTCCGCCTCCGATTTCTGCCGCTGGTTGGCCGCGCTGGCAGCCTGGCGGCGGCGTTCGGCCTTGGCCACCGGGGCCGCAGAAGCCGCCGCCTGCTCCGCCTGTTCGGCCAGGCGGATTTCCTCCCGCTCTTCCGCGGCCCTGTCCTGCCTGGAAGCCGGCTCCTCCTTGAGGGGAAGCACAAAGGGCCGGCTTTGGTAGTTCCAGTCCCCGTAGGTCTGCATAAACCACTCGCAGAGGCTGTAGGCCATTTCCAGCAGGGCCTTGCCGTCGGATACGGACTCGTAGTTGTCATGGACCGCCTTGTTCCGGGCCTTCCGCAGCGCATGGAGAATGCTCGTCAGGTCCCTGGCCAGAAGGCCCTCCCGGGCCAGGACGTTGATGCGCTCCACGGCGGTATTCTCCCTGGGCAGGGGAATTTTGTCGTAGGTGAACATCAGATTCACAATGGTCTCCCCGATCATCCCCAGCTTCATCAGGCAGGAGTTGGAGTCGGAGTAGAGGTAGCTCTCGGCGTTTTTCCCGAACTGGGCCAGGACGGGAAAGTCCTTGTCTAAAAAGCAGAAGTTGCTCTCCATCGAATCACTCCTTCATACAGGGCCGTCCGCCGGCTCATGGACCTCTGTTTTTCTACATTATAGTATAATTTTCGCGGCAATACAACTAAAATTCCCAGGGGGCGCCGCCCTCTCCCCCTTCCGCTCCGCAGGGCCCAAAGCTTCCGGTTGTATTTCTCCCCCTTTCCATGTGCAATGAAGCCGGGGAGGCTTTATGAGAAACAAAAAAAGCCCCCTTTCCATTTGGGAAAGAGGTATATACCATCGGAGAGTTCTTCAGGCTGTATCACATCGGGACGGAGGGCCCGGAAACGTGAATAAGCCGAACGGATCTTCCGCGTTTTCCGACAAGCTGAGCGGCGCCTACGGCGCCGCTCTTTTTTCCGGCGGAGGGGTAAACTTCAGGTTCTTCAGGGCGATGTAGACCCCCTCTTCGTCGTTGGAGGCCGTCACCCGGTCCGCCGCCGCCTTGACCTCCTCCGGCGCGTTGCCCATGGCGATTCCAAGTCCCGCGTACCGCAGCATTTCCAGATCTACAAAGTGGTCCCCGCAGGCCACGGCCGACTCCCGGCCTAAGCCGTAACGGGCCTGGAGCATCCCCATGGCGGTGCGCTTGGAAACGCCCTTCGGCAGGACCTCCAGATAGGATGCGCCGGAGCTGAGCAGCTCCACCTCCGGGAACAGGGGCGCGGCCTCCCTTTGGAGGCGCAGGATCTGCCCGGGAGGCCCGATGCACAGCAGCTTATGAACGTGGTCCATGGCCTGGGCGGCCGTCTCCAGTTTCCCGGCCAGGGGCCGGCATTGGATGATGCCCGCTTCCCGCCGGATGTCCGGGTGCTCGCCGTCGTCCACCAGCCAGACGTTATAGAGGTAGGTGCTGGTGATGAGCTCCGGAAAGCGCTCGTCCACGAAGCGCTTGAACCGTACGGCGGTCTGAATCTCAATCCCCGTATCCGACAAAATGGAGCGGTCTTTGTCCAGGACCAGCGCGCCGCCGTAGCAGACGATGGGGCTGTGCAGGTCCGCCTGCCGCGTCACGCACTCCACGCCGTCCGGATACCGGGCGGAGCACAGAATGATGGGAATCCCCCGCTTCTCCAGGCGGTTCAGAAGCCGCTTCGTATTAGGGGAAAGGTTGTGGCCGGAATCCAGCAGCGTTCCGTCGATGTCCAGGAACACCATGGAATAGGTCTGCCGCATCACAAAACGCCCCTTTATATCAAAAATATCACCGGAGCGATTCTAAAATCCGCTCCACGTTCCGGCGGCCGTTGCGGATGCTCAGGTCCACGATGAAGGCCAGCAGCAGGCTCACCGCCGCAGCGGCCGCAGCGGCGATTCCCAGAGCCAGCCAGCCCTCCAGCTGGAATCCGAACACCGCCACCGCGGCCAGGGAGGCCGACAGCAGGAACAAAAACCGCCGCCAGCCGCCGATCTCCGCAAGGGCCTCCTTCTGCTTCCGCGCCTCGTCCAGCGCCAGTTCTCTGCTCAGCATCGCCTGGTCCTCCTTGTTTTAGGTTTGATAGGGGGCCGTCCCTCCTCCCGCCGCGAGCTAGGGGGACCCGCGGCGGGAGGTGCCGGCCCGGAGAAAGAAGTGAGCGTGGGTATGGCAAAAAGGGAAATCAGTATGCAAGCCGCGGGTCGAAGAAGCCCAGGAGCACGCCCACGAAGGCCACGGCCACCAGAATCAGCATGACCAGCACGGGACTCAGGCGCTTCTTGCTGAGGAGATACCAGCAGATCAGCACGAACACGGCGCTGAGGATGGAGGGATACACGTCGTTGAGGGTCTTCTGGAGGTCCACGATGACGCTTCCATCGCTGCCCAGCATCTGGAAGGAGGTCGTGATGTTGATCCAGCTCGCCGTCACGCCGCCGATGACCATGGTGCCCAGCATAATGATGGAGTCCCGTATGGCGTTTGCCTTTTCGCCCACCAGGATTTCCACGGCCTTGCCGCCCAGCTCGTAGCCTTTGAAGTACATGAAGCGCATGATGAGGAACATGCCGATGTTCCACGCCAGGATGTAGAAGATAGCGCCCAGGGGAGAGCCGCCGCCGGAGAGGCCCAGGGCGATGCCCAGCAGAATGGGGAGCAGGGTGCCCACCACCAGGGAGTCGCCGATGCCCGCCAGGGGGCCCATGAGGCCCGCCCGGATGCCGTTGATGGTCTCGTCGTCCACCGGCTCTCCGTTGGCCCGGGCCTCCTCCATGCCGGCGGTGATGCCCACCACGATGGAGCCCACCTGGGGTTCCGTGTTGAAGAAGGTGGAATAGGTCAAAACCTTTTCCGTCTGCTCCTCGTTGGAGTCATAGAGGTCCTGGACAATGGGGAGCATGGCGGTCATGTAGCCGAAGGTCTGCATGTGCTCCTGAGAGAAGCAGGTCAGGTGGCCGTAGAACCAGTTGAGGAAGGAGTGGTTCAGCGCCTTTTTTGAAATCTTTTTCATGGTCAAATGTCCTCCTCATCGTCGTCTCCCGCGCCGATGGCGGCCGTGGCGGCGGCGGGCCGCAGGCTGAGGCAGCGGATGTTGTAGTTGATGATGGCGAAGAAGCCCCCCACAATGGCGCATCCGATCAGATTCAGGTGCATGCAGGCGCAGAGGGTAAAGCCAAAGAAGAAGGTCAAAAAGTCCACGGGCTTGGACACCACCTGTTTGAGCAGGATGGCCACACCCACGGCGGGCAGCAGGGAGCCCACGGTAAACAGCGTCTTCATGGCCAGGCCGTCCATGGGCAGGTAGTCCTTGATGAGCTGGACCATGTTGGAGCCGAAGTAGCACATGATGAAGGTGGGGATGAAGGAGCAGAGGATATGGGAAATCCAGGGCAGAACCATGTCCACCAGGTACAGCTTCTTCAGCTGCCCCCGCTTAACCCACTCCAGGCCCATGTGCTGCCAGACCAGGTTGATGGTGGCGGTGCCGTAGAACAGAACCGTACCCACGGTGCCCACGGTGGCGGCCATGGAGACCGCGAAGCCCTGAGCCTCGGCGGTGGCGGGGTCCAGCCCCACGGAGGAGACGTACAGCATGGCCAGGGGGATGCCGATGTAGGAGATGGACCGGACGTCGGCGGAGACGGTGCCGCCGGGGGTGACCAGGGCGATGTACACAATCTGGACCGCCGCGCCCAGCATGATGCCCATGGGGACGTTCCCCAGGACCAGGCCGCAGATCAAGCCGCCGATAAGGGGCCGGCCCAGGGTGTAGTTTCCGAAGGTGGTGCCGCCCAGGCCCGGCATGGAGGAGAGGCACGCGCACAGTCCCAGGATGGCGGCCTGCACAACATTGATTGTCATAACAAGTGGTTCCTTTCTCTTGAAATCTTACAGGGACATCTCCCGTTTGGGAGGAGCCCCCGGGCCCGGAGAGGTGAGCCGCCCGGCCCGGAGGCGGGAACGGGCTTAATCGTTAAATCCGAACTGGCCCCGGAACTTCTTCCAGTTTCCGATGGCGGCTTCCTTGATGAGGGCAAATTCGATGTTGTATCCCGCCTTCATCAGCTTCTCAAGGGCCTCGGCCTCCTCCTGGGTGACGGACTGGTTGTTTCCCAGCTTCACCGCGCCTGGGCGGTCGTTGCAGGGGCCCACGCAGATTTCCCTGATGCCCGGGTCAAAGGGCTGGTCCAGCAGGACCTTGGCCATGTCCACGGGGTTCTTGGCGATGAGGAAGTACTGATCCTGGCTGGCCAGCACCTTCTCCTTCTTGGCCTGCCAGTCCGCCAGGGTCCAGACGAAGGTCTTTTTGTCGCTGGCGTTTTTGTAGGCGGCCTTCAAAACCGGGGTTTCGGCGGCCTTGTCGTTGACGGCCACCAGGCCGGTGCAGGGGTACTCCAGGGACCACCGGGTGCAGGTCTGGCCGTGGATCATGCGGTCGTCGATGCGGATAAAGCTGATCATAAATTCTTCCTCCTAAAAATTTAATTCAGATGTCGTCGTCGCTTCCGGCGTCCGTCTGGAACTGCTTTACTTCCTCCAGGGCACAGGTCTTCATAGCTTCCACCGTCTCGTCCAGGGGGTCGTCCTCCCCCTCGATGGCCGCCACGGCCATGGGGAGGTTCATGCCGCCCACGGCCCGGACGTTCGCAAGGCCCGGCCCCTCGGACAGCACCGCCATGGTGGTGGTCAGGGGGGACCCGTTCACCAGATCCGCCAGGACCAGGACCTCGTCCGCCGCCGTGATGGGGGCGGTGATCTGCCGGACCTGCTCCTGGAAAGCGGGGAGGGCCATGCCGTCCCGGAAGGAAACCTGGAGCACGTCCTCCCTCTGCCCTACCAGCATTCCCAGGGCCTCCGCCAATCCCGAGGCGAAGCCGCCGTGGCTGACAATCAAGTGATACCGCATTCTGCCCTCTTCCTTTCTGTTGTGTCGTTCAGGATGGGTTCATCTTACCGAAAAACTCCCCCCCTCGCACCTGAGCTTTGTCACAACTTCCCCATGACATTTGTCATGAATTTTCGGCCCGTTCCCGCGTATCTGACAGCTCTTGAAAATGCGGCCCCCTCTTTTTGGCGAAACTGCTCAAAGAAAAAGCCCGTCCGGAAACCGGGACTGCGGTTCCGAACAGGCTTCTCTTTGCGTTATGAGTATGGTCACTGGTTCAAAAAGACGTTGATTTCCCTCTGCGCGATCAGCAGCCGCTGATCTTGGTCCCCGGCCTCCGCCACGGCGCTCTCCGCCATCATCATGGCCTGGGCGCTGCGCTCAAAGCGGGGGGCCGTCACGGCGGTGCTCATAATCTCCCGGATGACCTCCGCTGAGAAGCCCCCGGGCAGGTCCGCCGCCGCCAGGGTCCCGCTGTTTTCCGCCACCTGCCGCAGGGGGGAAATCCCGTGAGAGTATGTGTACAGCCGGCTCTGGACGGTCTCGTCCCAGGACAGCAGCTTCGCCAGCTCCCAGGCCAGCTCCCGGTTCTTGCTCCGGGAACCGACGCCCAGCAGCATGGTATGGAGCTCCGAGACGTTGCCCCCGTCGGGCCCGGCGGGCATGCACACGCAGTCCCACTCAAAGCCGGTGTACTTCCGCACCCGCCAGGGATAGGGCTGGTAGGCACGGTACTCCGAAAACAGGAAGGGCCGGAAGGCCACCCGGCCCAGGTCGAAGTCCCGGGCCGTGACGGTATAGCCGCCGTTCAGCTCCCCCAGGCTCCGGGCAAACCGGACCGCCGCCTGGACCCGCTCGTCCGCCAGGCAGCAGGCCGTCCCATCCTCGGAAAAGAGGCTGGCCCCGTTGGCGTACAGGGCGTTCTGCCAGGTGTAATCGTACACGCCGAAGGTCCTGCTGTCCACGTCCGTCACCCGGGCGCAGATATCGTAAAAGTCCTCCCAGGTCCAGCGGTTGTCCGGCAGGGGAACGCCCCGGCTCTCCAGCAGGGTCTTATTGACGAACATGAGGGTGGGCACGCTCTCCTGAGGCAGGGCGTACTGCTTCCCCTCGAACCGCCCGGCCCGGAGGCAGGGTTCGTAGTAAGCCTCCGGGTCGAACTCCGGGTCCGAGGCCATGAGGCCGTCCAGCTCCGCCAGAGCCCCGGAGGAGGCCAGCAGGTTGAAGTCCTCCGGCAGGACGAAGCAGACGTCCGGTTCCGTCCCCTTTAAAATCTGTTCTGCCAGCCACTCGCTGTAGGCGTCCGTGGGAATGCCGCTGACATACTCCACCCGGACGCCGGGGTGCTCCTGCTGAAACAGAGCGACGGCGTCGTCCAAAATCTGATAGCAGTCCCCGTTGGGGGTCTGCCAGTAGCTCCCGGCGTAAACGCCCACCGTCAGCACCGGCTCCCGCCGGGAATGCAGCCCCCAGAGAAGCCCCCCGGCCAGCAGCGCGGCGGCCAGGGCCGCGATTCCAAGACGGCGCCTCATGGGATCACCGCGCCGGTCTGCACGGCCCAGATGGCAAGCTGCGTCCGGTCCCGGAGGTCTAGCTTGCTCAGAATGCCGCTGATGGCGTTGCGCACCGTCCCCTCGGAGAGGCACAGCTCTCCGGCAATCTCCTTGTTGGACAGGCCCCGGCCCACCGCCTGAACGACCTGCCGCTCTCCGCGGCTGAGCTCCGCCTCTCCCTGCCGGTCCACCTGGAGGGAGGCGGTCCCCTTCGCCATGCTGGAGAACTGCCGGATGGCCTTGCTGGCAATCTCCGGGTTCAGCATGGCCCCACCCTCGTAGACGATCTGGATGGCCTTGGACAGCTCGGAGACGCTGCTGCCCTTGAGGAGGTAGCCGCTGGCCCCGTTTTTCAATGCCCCGAAGACGTATTCGTCGTCGTCAAAGGTAGTCAGCACGACGACCTTCATGTGGGGATGCCGCTCTTTGATCAGCCGGGTGCCCTCCACCCCGTCCATGCCGGGCATGCGGATGTCCATCAGCACCACGTCCGGGCGGCAGGCGGCGGCGCTTTTCAGCGCCTCCTGCACGCTGGAGGCCGCGCCCACCACCTCAATGCCGGGGCTGACGCTGAGGACCACTTTCAGGCTCTCCCGAAAGAGCTCCTGGTCGTCTACAATCAAGACTCGAATCATGCTTCCTCCTCCTTCCCCCGGATAGGCAGGCTTACCACCACGTAAAAGCCCCGCTCTCCGTCCTCCTCCAGCGCCTCCCGGTTTCCAAAGGCCAGCGACCCGCCCAGCAGCTCCAGCCGCTCCCGCATGTGCCGCAGGCCGAAGCCCTCCTGGGTCTCGTCCCCGCCGCCCAGGCCGTTGTCCCGGACGTCAATGGTCAAAAGGCTGTCCCGCCGGGTGATGCGGATGTAGATTTCCGTGGCGTGGCCGTGGCGGACGGCGTTGGTCATGCTCTCCTGGATCACCCGGTACAGGGTGTCCTCCTCGTCCTGGGCGAAGACCAGGGGGCCGGCCTGCTGGTCGTAAAAGACCTCCGCCGAGGTGGCGGCTTTGAAATTGGACATCATGGTCTCCAGCGCTTCCGCCAGGGAGGTGTTCTCCAGGGCGTCGGGCCGCAGGGCCTTGATGGAGCGGCGCACGTCGTTCAGCCCGTCCCGGGCCGCCTGGGCCACCACCTGGATGCGCTTTTTCGCCTCCTCCGGCGCGGCGTCGAAAAGGGCCAGTCCCGCGTCGGAGCCCATGATGATGCCCGTCAGCGTATGGCCCAGGGTGTCGTGGATCTCTCGGGCCAGCCGGTTCCGCTCCCGGACCTCCGTCATGCGCTCCAGCTCGAAGGCGTAGTCCCTCAGGCGGCCGTTGGCCTGGTTCAGCTGCCGGTTGAGCTTCCGGATGCGGCTGTTTTCCGCCTTCTGCCCCGTAAAGAGCAGTATCATGAAGAGGACGAACAGCAGCACGTTCAGGCAGACCAGCAGGCTTTCGGCTCCGGCGAAGAAGCTCCGAACCGTCTGATGATAGTAGTCCAGGTAAGCGCTGAAGGCAATGCGCCCCGTCAGGGGATAGAGGATCTCATAGCGCCCGAAGGAAAACAGCAGAATCAGCGCCGCCGTGAAGCAGCCGCGGTAAAAGCTGCTGCGCACGTAGTGTACCAAATCCGCCAGCACCAGCAGCGCCGCGCCGCTGTAGTAAAACTCCAGGGAGGCGGTGACGCCCACGCACAGCAGAATCTCCACCAGACAGATCAGCAGCCGGACCTCAAAGCGCTCAATCTCCCACCGGCTCTTCCCAAAGCTGACGGCGCAGAGCAGCAGATACTGTCCCAGGGCCCACAGGGGCATCCGCCAGGGCGGCGGGGGAATCCGGCGGGCCGAGGACAGGAAGTCGTAAGCGCCGAAGGACCCGCAGACCCGCAGGGTCGTCGCCAGGCAGGTCAGGGAGTAAAACAGGATAATCGCCAGGTTCAGGGCGAACATCAGCCGGGAGAGGCTGGATAAGGTTTTTTCGTTGTCCATCACTGCCACCCATCCGTTCCGTACCGGCCCACGTTGTCCTTCGTCAGCAGCTCCACCGGCACGACGATCTCCCTCTGGTCGCAACCGCCGTCAAGAGCCCGGTAGCCCTGGGCCGCCGCCTCTTTGGCGATCCGGGTGGGAAACTGGGCGCAGGTGGCGGTCATCAGGCCGTCGCTCACCAGGGCCTTGGCCTCCGGGGAGCCGTCCACGCTGTAGATGAGGAAACGGCTGGTAAGCCCCGCCCCCTCGATGGCCGCCAGGCCGCCGAAGGCGCTGGGGTCGTTGAGGGCCATGAGCACGTCCGCCTCCGGGGCCCGGCGAAGCAGCTCCTCCATCACCGGCATGGCGTTTTCAATCTGGCCGTCGGACTCGCCGGAGGCCAGGACGGCAAAGCCCTCGTGCCCAGCAATGGCGTCCCGGAAACCCTGAATCCGCTCCACGCCGGAGCTGGCGGAGATGTGTTCCAGCAGCACGATATTGGCACGGTCCCTTATGGACATCAAATGCTCCGCGCAGAGGACGCCCGCCTGATAGTTGTCCGAGAGGATGGAGCAGGCGGCCAGCGACCCGTCCCGCACCGGCGCGTCCACCACGATCACCGGCACCCCGGCCTCCGCCGCGGCCTCCAGGCCCGCCCGGGCGGTGTCCCACTCCACGGGGGTCAGGAAAATCGCCTGGGCCCCCGCGCCGATGAGCTCTTCCATCTCCTGGTTCTGGCGGTCCTGGTCCATGGCGGCGTCCCGGGTCAGAAGGATATCCCCCTTGGCCTCGATCTCCGAGCGCAGGCAGTTGTCCAGCACCTGGTAATAGGGGTTGTTCATGGTCATATAGGTGGCGCCGAATACCCGCCGGTTCTCTGTCTGCCGGGCGGAGACGTCCCCGGGATAGGCCAGCAGGAGGTAACAGACAGCCGTCATCAGCGCCAGGATCAAGAGCATGCCGGCGGCCTCCAGCAGCCGCTTTGAACGGTCGGCCATTGCGGTCAGCTCCTCTCTTTCCGTCATGCGGTTCTCCCGCCGTCCGCCCCCATGCGTCCGGCCCGGGAAGCTCCGGCTACAGTGTATCACAAAAAGCGGCATTACTCAACAGCCTTTCGCGCCCGACATGCCGGGCGGCCTCCGCCGCCGCAAAGGAGGCCTCAGGGTTGACAAAGGCCGAACATGCGGATAAAATGGGAAAAAGGAGGTGGACAGGTTGGAATTTCCAAAGTCCAGAATCATTTCCGCAAAGCGCTTGTCCCAGCTGATAAAGGAGTCGTCCGAAAGCAGCGAGCGGTTCTGCTTCATCCTGGGCTCCGGCGCGTCGGTGGAATCCGGCATTCCCAGCGGCAGCTCCCTGGAGATGCAGTGGATGGACTGCCTGATGGGCAAAATGGAGGACCGCGGAATGCCCCCCATGGACGCCGGAGAAACGCGGGAAATTGCCGCCGCCCTGTACGCCGAGAAGGAAATCGGGCACGAGTTCCAGGAGATTGAAGCCGCCTGGCTCCAGGCGAAAAAAGAGGGCGGCCCCATCCCCAGCGAATATTACTTTGACATCTACAAGCTGCGGTTCCACGCCAACCCGCGCCAGGGGTACAGCTATCTTGAAAAAATCATGGAGCGCTGTAATCCCAGCCTGGGCTACCACACCCTGGCAAAGCTGCTGACGGAAAATAATCTGCACAACCTCGTCATCACCACGAACTTCGACAGCCTGGTGGAAGACGCGCTGTTTTTGTACACCGATAAAAAGCCCCTCGTCGTCGGCCACGAATCCCTGGTGGACTACATGGAAGCCAACATCCAGCGGCCCATTGTGGCAAAGGTGCACCGGGGCCTGATGTACGCGCCCCTCAACAGCCCGGAATCCACCGAAGGTCTGAAGCCGGAGTGGGAGCGCGCCCTGAGTCATGCCCTCAATACGTATACGCCCATTGTCATCGGCTATGCCGGCGGCGACCACAGCCTGATGTCCTTTTTGGAGAAGGACCCCGCCGCCCTGCGCAAGGGCGTGTATTGGTGCTACCGCGGCAAGTGCGACCCCTCCTGCCTGCCCGAAAAGAATATCCGGAAGTTTGTGAAAGACTGCGGCGGGTACTTCGCCGCCATCGACGGCTTCGACGCGCTGATGGTGGAAATCGGGAAAACCATGTACGGCGACGCCATTCGGCCCGGCGTCACCGCGGATATGCTGCGGAAAAAGAATGAAGACCGCATCCGGGAATACCATGAACAGTGGAACAATCTGAGCGAAAAACCGGAAACTAAGGACGCCCTTCAGGAAATGAACGCGGCGGAACAGCAGGAAGAGGAACAGCGGGAAAAAGAGGAGTCCCTCACCGCCCTGGACTATGCCCGCCGGGGTTTCCGTGCCAGTGGGGAGGGCCGCAAACAGGAGGCCATTGACGCATACTCGAAGGCAATTGGGCTGGATCCCACGTACCCGCTCGCCTACAACAACCGGGGCATCCTTTACAAAGATTTGGGAAAACGCAAAAAGGCCCTGGATGATTACAATAGAGCAATTGAGCTGGATCCAAATTACGCACACGCTTATTACAACCGGGGTATCCTCTACAGCGATATGGGGGTTTCCAAAAAAGCCCTTGCGGACTACGACAAAGCGATTGAGCTGGATCCCGACTATGTATACGCCTATAATAACCGGGGAGTTTTATATGAAGATCTGGAGGAGCTTGAAAAAGCCCTCGAAGATTATACAAGGGCTATTCAATTAGATCCCAAGCACAAAAGAGCTTACCAGAACCGCGCGAAAATATACGCCTCCATGGGGCAGAAAGCCCTCGCGGAGGCGGACCGAAAAGCCGCGGCGGAACTGGCAGAACTATAACGCACTGCGCCCTCCAAAGTCCTTGAAGGTCTCTGGAGGGCGTTTCCGCCGCCTGGAAGTTTTTACAGCAGTTTCTCAATCACGCCGCCGATATCCCCGCTGATGCAGATGGAGCGTCCGGCGATCGCCTCTGGGGCGTAGGCCCCCTCCAGGTTGATGCAGGCATAGACTGCCTCCGGGTTCTCATAGACGTATTTCCAAAAGGGATACTTGATAATCGCCGGCGTATTTCCTCCCACGCCCAGCTCCAGGTACAGCGTCCTGTCCCTCCCGTGCCGCCGCAGGAAGTCCTGATACCTCCCCGCCGCCCGGCGCCAGCCCTCGTCCTCTACAAAGGTACCGTCCGTCCGCAGGTTCATGACCATGGGCCTGCCGCACCGGGGACAGCGGGGAATCTGCTCCGTGGGAATCTTCATGTTCCTCTGCTCTGCGGCCATACGGCGCACGGCCTCCTCATTGTCGTAGGTTTCCCGGCGGCAGGGCTTGGAGCACTGCCAGAGGCCGTAGTCCCCCTGGGTGTAAAACAGCCGTTCCTTTTCAAAGCCCGCCAGCTGAAACTGATGGTCCACGTTGGTGGTAAGCACAAAATACTCCCGCCCCCGCACCAGCTCCAGCAGCCTGCCGTACACCGGCTTCGGGGCCCGTTCATAGCGGTTCACCAGTATCTGGCGGCTCCACCAGGCCCAGTACTCCTCCGGCGTTTGGAAGGGGTAAAAGCCGCCGGAGTACAGGTCTCGAATCCCATACTTCTCGATGAAGTCCCCGAAGTACCGTTCAAACCGCTCCCCGGAATAGGTCAGCCCCGCCGAAGCGGAAAGGCCCGCCCCCGCGCCGATCACCACGGCGTCCGCGGGCGCAAGCGCCTCCCGCAGCCGCTCAGTGCTCTCCCAGCAGCTCCCGGTAGATTTGGGCGTCCATATCCTTGAAAACATTGAAAATCACCTTCTTAACCGATGTGTCCCGCCGGAGGAACGCCGCCGCCGTCTTCACGGCGATTTCAGCGGCCTCCCGGTTCGGGAAATGAAACTCCCCGGTGGAGATGCAGCAGAAGGCCACACTCCTCAAATCCTTTTCCGCCGCCAGCTCCAGGCAGGAGCGGTAGCAGGAGGCCAGCTCCTCCCGGTCCCTCCGGGTGACGCGCCCCCGGACGACGGGGCCCACCGTGTGCAGGACATACCTGGCGGGGAGGTTATAGCCCCGGGTAATTTTGGCCCGCCCGGCGGGCTCGGGGCCGCCCTGGGCCTTCATCAGCTCATGGCACTCCTCCCGGAGCTGGAGGCCCGCCGCCGAGTGGATGGCGTTGTCCACGCAGCCGTGGCAGGGATGAAAGCAGCCCAGCAGCCCGCTGTTGTCCGCGTCCACAATCGCGTCCACGGCCAGCCGGGTAATGTCCCCCTGCCAGAGGGAAATCCCGGGAGCGGCGGCGGGCAGCGCCTCCCCGTCCACAACGCCCTTTGCCTCCCGTTCCTGAGACAGCAGCTCGTCCTGAACCCGCAGAAAGCCCGGGTCCAGCGGCGCCGGGGGCCGGAGGTTCATCAGGCTGCGGAGCAGCCGCCTTTGGGCGGCGTCTTCCAAGGGAAACTCCGCCGCCTGGCCGCAGTATTCCGGCATCTCCCTCAGCAGAATCCCATTGAGATACCGGATCTTTTCCATACGTTCCATAGGTCCTCCTGAAAACCGGAAGCTCAGCCCCTCCGGGCCTCCGCTTCCTGTCGCTGACACGATTGTACCCGAATCGGGACGGGGCGTAAAGTACGCACAATATTGTAATAAGGTTACCCGGCGGTAACCTTTGGCGCAAGGCCGAAACCGGCCGCAGCGGAAATTGCTTTCCGCCGCGGCCGGAGCCCGATGGTTTTAAATGTCCAGGTCCTCGATAAATCTTTCCGCCCTGTCTCCCAGCTTTTCTACGACTGCTTTCCGCACCTTCGCATACACATCCAGATCCAGCATAATATTCTGCTTGGAGAAATAGATTTCGCTGTCTGCCGACTCAAAGTGCAGGAAGAAGAAGCTGTCCGCCGCTTGGGAGGCGGAGAAGTAAGAGCAGCCCAGACTCATCGTCAGCACGCCGCCGTTATGGAAACAGGCGCCCAATTGGAAATTGCCCTCCTTTCCCGAGTGGGAATTGTGGTCGAAAAGGAGGCTGCGGGGGTCCGTGCTCGACAGGGACTTCAAAAAGTTGATGGCCGCGGTCACCATGGAGAGCATGCTGTCGGTGGCCAGGCCCTGCAGGAGATTCAGCATAAACGTATCAATCCCGAAGGAGGCGCTGGACGTCTGATATTTGCGGAACTGGAAGCTGTCCAGCACCCAGCCGCAGTTAAAGAGAACGTCGCTGTAAAATTGATACCACTCGACGGGATTTTTCTCCCGGTCGAACTTCTTCGACGCCGCTAATTGAGCCAGCAGGCAGGAATTCAAAATATCCGCGTGCTCGCTTTTGCTGACATCCTCCGAAAAGGCAATCACCTGCCCCGCGTCGATACCGGCTTTCTTCGGCGTCTCGGTCACCAGGGCCGGCGTTTTCCCCGCAAGATATTCCGGCAAATCCGGCAGCTCCAGGGTCTCCAGAAATGCCAGGCGCTGGTTCAACGTCATATCACTGTGCAGCATAGTTATTCCTCACTTTCTTTTTTCGCATAGGTTTTTGCGGTGGACGCCATGTAATAGTCGCTCAGTCCAATCAGTCCGGTTTTCCCCTTGATGTTTTCCCGGAAGATGCAGACGATCTTGTCCAGGTCCCACACAACCACGTCCCTGTCATACTCCGCCGCGCTGTACTCCAGGCGTTCCGTCACGTTTTCCTCGGACTCGCTGCAGTACTCCGTCATCCGCGAGATACGGTAGGTGGAGCGCAGCTCCTCGCAGATTCCCTCCCGGTCCAGCCGCAGCGTGTTTTCCAGGTTCATCTCCTGCGAAACCTCCGAACGGGTGGAGGAGCGGTGGTGAATTGTCGTCTCCCTGCTGTAGGACTGGTTGGCCGCGATGGAAACGGCGGTGTTCATCTTCAGCCTGTAGACCGCCGCGGCAAAGTACCGCGCCACAAAATTCCTCTGCCCATACTCGTCGGGGAACAAGGGGTCCTTAATTTCCCCCCAGTATTTCTTCGGAATTTCCAGCGTGCCGCTGCGTCCGAACAGCCGGTCGGCAAACACGTATTTTTCCGGTACGGCGGACTGAATGTCCACCTCCTCTCCGGGGAGCTCCGGCAGGGCGGATATGGCCTCCCAGCCGTAGCCCGCCGCGCTTCCGTCCTTCATGTCCAGCTTGGAGAAAAGCGTAATCGTACAGGTCCAGCGGTAGCCGTGGGGGCTGACCGGCTCATAGCCCGTCTGCCCGATGGCCCCCGTGACGCTCAGCCGGCTGGCGTTGTTGGAGACCAGCGGGATGCTGAATTCCACCGAGCAGGTTCCCAGCATCCGCTCCCCCGCAGGGGAAACGTCCCGCAGGGAAAAGGAAACCTCCATGCTGGAAGTCTGAACTTTTGGAGCCGTCACAATGTAGTCTCCGCGTCCCCCGGCCTCAATGCGCTGGGGAAAGGAGGTCGCCTCCGCCGCCGTAATCCTGGAGTTCACAAGCTCCAGGGGCCGGTCCAGGGTGTTGAGTATCGTAACGGCCGCATACCGTTCGCTCATGGTCTCATCCCTTATGCAGATTGTAGGTCCTGCCGGAAACGCTCACGTTGAGAATGCTGGAGGGGAAGCTCATCTCCGGGTCCCGCAGGCCGGCCTTGTGAGCCGCGGCCTGGACCAGCTTCTCGTAGGAGCTCTGGCTGGACTTTTCCGGCTCTGGGTCGATTTTGTAATTGGTCTTTTTCTTGCTCTGGGCAAACATGAGGCTGACGGCGGGGTGTCCGCCAATCGTCGTGGTCTCCCAATTGATCTTGCAGCTCCCTTCCGTCACCGTCCCGCGGAAAGTGGTCAGCGCCTTGCCGTTTTCTTGTTCACTCATCATTGTTTCCTCCGTTCATAAAATTTCCGGCCGGTGCCCCCGGCCTGGATAAATCATACAGCGAAGGATCGGAAAAAACTGAGAAATTTTAGAGCTGGTCCGCCAATTTCTGAAAATAATTTGCCTCAGGCTCCCGGCCTGCGGAGAGACAGTGCCCCGCAAGGGCCCGGAGCAGGTCGAAGTAGCAAACCTCATAGTAGGAGTGCGCCACCGCCGCCCACTCGTAGCCCTCCTTATCCAGGAAGCCGCCCCGGTACAGTTCAAACGCCCGCTTCCACTCCGCCGGGTCGCCGGAATGCGACCACCGCTGAAACAGCGACAGATCGGACTGCCGGTTCGTAAGTTCCAGATAAATCCCCTCCCGGGTCTCCCGGACCGGCAGGGGCGCCCTCTGCCCCAAGCGCCGTAAATCCCTCAGCACCTTGTAAAGGCAGTCCCGGGCCCGCTCTGCGGAGGAATCCGGCCAAAGCTCGAAAGCGAGCTGCCGCTTTGTCTTGGGCGCGCCGTGGTAGTACGTCAGCAGGGCCAGAAGCTCCCTCAGCTTCTTCCCGTTCACGGGAACCGGGCGGCCGTCCTGTTCAATGGAAAACCACCCGAAGCACCGAAAGAACAGGGTCCCCGAAGGGGGGGATATCTTCCGGAGAGCCGGGATACACGGCCAGGCGCCTCCCCTGAACCGCGTAGGTCAAGGTCTCTCCCAGGCTCCACCCCAGCTCCTCCAGGGCGGACTGGGGAATCTGAATCTTTCGTTCCCTGTCTAAAATCATCATGCTGCCTGCTCCTATCTATTTTTACTTGCCAAGAACGCCGCCCGGCATGGGGCCGCTTTGGCTGTAAGAAGCATTATATGCCACATCTTGTGTGCTCTCAACGGCTTCCAACAAAATATTGGAGCGTCTGTTTGCAGTTCCCTCCCCGCTGGCTCTGGCGCTCTCCGGAATTTGGAAAGCGCCCCCGGGAATCCCATATTGCCGCCCCGGCCCTTCCGCCGGGAGAAAGGAGTTTTACCATGATTTTTGACGGACATTCCGACCTTCTCTATGATGTGACCCGCCGCCGCCTGACGGGAGAAACCCACGTGCTGGAGCGCCGTCACCTGGACCGCCTCCGCCGGGGCGGGATTGAGGGGCTGACGCTGGCCCTCTGGTACGGCTGGGGCGGGGGGCAAACCTTCTGGCCCGGCGTTCCCGGCGGGGAGGATCCGGCCCACCGGCTGGAGGTCATGCTCTCCTGTGCCCAGGCGGAGTTTGCCGAGTGCCCCTGGCTGGCGGCGGTCCGCACGGCGGAGGAAGCGGAGGCCGCCCGGGCGAAGGGCAAAATTTACGCCTTTTTGGCCATCGAGGGCATGGAGGGCCTGGAGCGCCCAGAGCAACTGGACCGGCTGGCCTCCCTGGGCCTCCGGCTGGGGATGCTGACCTGGAACGAGGAAAACCGCTTTGCCGCCGGAGCCGCCCAGGACCCTGGCAAGGGCCTGACGGACCTGGGCCGCCGGGCCGTCAGGCGGATGGGGGACTTGGGGTTGATAGTAGACGTGTCTCACCTGAACGACGGGGGATTTTGGGAGGTCCTGAGGCTGGCCCGGGGGCCTGTGATCGCCTCCCACTCCAACTGCCGCGCCCTGTGCGATGTCCCCCGGAATCTCACCGATGAGCAATTGCGGGCCATCCGGGACGGCGGCGGCGTGGTGGGGCTGAACGTCCACCACAAATTCGTCCACGAGGACCCGGAAAAGCGGACGGCGGAGACCCTGGCCCTTCACGCCGCCCACATGGCGGAGGTCATGGGGGTGGAGCACGTGGCCTGCGGCTTCGACTTCTGTGAGTTCATGGGCCCGGGCAACGACGCCGCCCGGGGGCTGGAGGACTGCGGGCGGGCCATGACTTTCCTGGACTGCCTGGAGCGGCTGGGGATGAGCGCCGCCGAGCGGAGCATGATTGCCCATGAAAATTTTTTGCGGATTTTGGGCAAAGCGGGAAAGTAGGCATTGAATTTTCCCGCCGGATTCACTATACTGGACACTGAAAAAAGAAAGGAGGCAGAGCCTTATGTATTCCTGTAATCAGCTGCTCCAGGCCCTGGAGGCGGGCCAATGCGACGCGCCCCTCTCCGCCGTCTACACCGCCGGGGGTCTAGCCCAGGCCAAGGCCCGGGCCCTGCATGTCACTCAGGCCCTGGCGGACTCCTTCGCCCCCAAAGGCGCCGCCGCCCTGTTCAGCGGCCCCGGCCGCACGGAGCTGGGGGGCAACCACACGGACCACCAGCGGGGCCACGTCCTCTGCGCCAGCGTGGACATGGACATGCTGGCCTGCGCCGCCCCCAACGGGCTGAACGTCATCCGGGTCCAGTCCGAGGGTTACCCCGCCCTGGAGGTGGACTTGGCGGACCTCAGCCCCCGGCCCGAGGAGGCCAACAGCTCCGCCGCCCTGGTCCGGGGCGTGGCGGAGGGCGTCGCCAAGCGGGGCTATGCCGTGGGCGGCACCGATATCTGCGCGGTCTCCACGGTGCTCTCCGGCTCCGGCCTCAGCTCTTCCGCCGCCTATGAAATCCTCATCGGGAACATCCTCAATTACTTCTTCTGCGAGGGGAAGCTGGACGCCATTGAGCTGGCGAAAATCGGCCAGTACGCCGAGAACGTCCACTTCGGCAAGCCCTGCGGCCTGATGGACCAGATGGGCTCCTCTGTGGGCGGCGCGGTGGCCATCGACTTCAACGACCCCGCCGACCCGGTCGTGGAGCAGGTGAACTTCGACTTCAGCAAATCGGGCTATGCCCTGTGCATCGTAGACACCGCCTCCAGCCACGGAGATCTCACCGACGACTACGCCGCCGTCACCCGGGAGATGGGCGCAGTGGCCGCCCACTTTGGAAAGGCCGTCCTCCGGGACGTGCCCCTGGCCGAGTTCCATGCCGCCCTCCCCACCCTGCGGGCGGAGTGCGGCGACCGGGCGGTGCTCCGGGCCATGCACTTCTATGCCGACGACCGCCGGGCGGTTCAGGAGGCCGGTGCTCTGAAGCGCGGAAACTTCCAGGCCTTTTTGAATATGGTAAACGCCTCCGGCCTGTCCTCCTCCCTGCGCCTGCAAAACACCTGGTCCACCGCCGATCCCCGGCAGCAGGCTGTTCCCCTGGCCCTGACGGTGGGGGAGTATCTGCTGGACGGCAAGGGGGCCATCCGGGTCCACGGCGGAGGCTTTGCCGGCACGATTCAGGCGTGGGTGCCCGAGGGCCGGACGGCGCTGTTTAAAACCGGCATTGAGGAGCTGTTCGGCCAGGGGAAGTGCCACGTGCTCCGCATCCGCCCCCAGGGCGGCTGCGTCGTCGTCTCCTGAGCGGCCCTGCGTTTTGCGAAAGCCTTCTTAAAAGACTTTTTAAAGAGAGGAATCACATTATGGTCAATGAAGCCGTAGCCAAGCTGGCAGATTACGCAGAACACGCCGGCCTCATCTCCGCATACGAACGCACCTGGGCTGTCAACACCATCCTGGACGTGCTGAAGCTGGACAGCTACGCGGAGCCGGAACGCACCTGGGATCCGGAAACCGTGGAGCTGGCCCCCGTGCTGGAGGAGCTGCTGGACGATGCCTACGCCCGGGGCGTGCTGAAAGAAAACTCCGTGGTCTACCGGGACCTCTTCGACGCAGAGCTGATGGGCCGCCTGACTCCTCGCCCAGCTCAGGTCATCGCGAAGTTCCAGGCCCTGTACGCCCAGGGCCCCAAGGCCGCCACCGACTGGTACTACAAGCTCAGCCAGGACACCAATTACATCCGCCGGGACCGCATCGCCAGGGACATGCAGTGGAAAGCCCCCACGGAGTACGGGGATCTGGATATCACCATCAACCTCTCCAAGCCGGAGAAGGACCCCAAGGCCATCGCCGCCGCCCGGGACCTCCCCGCCTCCAACTATCCCCGCTGCCAGCTCTGCGCGGAGAACGAGGGCTACGCGGGCCGGGTGAACCATCCCGCCCGGCAGAACCACCGGATTGTCCCCATCACCATCAACGGCTCCCCCTGGTTTTTGCAGTACTCCCCCTACGTCTATTATAACGAGCACTGCATCTGCCTGAACAAAGAGCACACCCCCATGAAAATCGACCGGGCCTGCTTCGCCAAACTCCTGGACTTCGTGGGGCAGTTCCCCCACTACTTCGTGGGCTCCAACGCGGACCTGCCCATCGTGGGGGGCTCCATCCTGGCCCACGACCACTTCCAGGGCGGGCGCTACACCTTTGCCATGGAGAAGGCCCCGGTGGAGACGCCCTTTACCTTCCCCGGCTACGAGGACGTAGAGGCGGGCATCGTGAAGTGGCCCATGTCCGTCATCCGGATCTCCTCCGGGGAGCCGGACCGGCTCATTGATCTGGCCGACAAAATCCTGGGCAAGTGGCGAGCCTACACCGACGAGGCGGCTGTCATCCTCGCCGAGACCGAGGGGATCCCTCACAACACCATCACCCCCATCGCCCGGCGGCGGGGAGAGAAATACGAGCTGGATCTGGTGCTGCGGAACAACCTGACAACGGAGCAATACCCCTTGGGCCTGTACCATCCCCACGACGAGCTGCACCACATTAAGAAAGAAAACATCGGCCTCATCGAGGTCATGGGCCTGGCGGTGCTCCCCGCCCGGCTGAAGGCGGAGCTGGCGGCGGTGGCGGACTGCCTTGTCCACGGCCGTGACCTCCGGGCGGACGAGAAAACCGCCAAGCACGCCGGTTGGGCCGAGGCCTTCGCCCCCAGCTATCGGATCACGGCGGAGAACGCCCTGGAGATCGTCCAGAAGGAAACCGGCCTGGTCTTCGCCCAGGTGCTGGAGCACGCCGGGGTCTATAAGCGCACGGCGGAGGGCAAGGCGGCCTTTTTCCGGTTTCTGGACGCCGTCTGACCGCGCCGCCGGGCTTTGAAATTCAGATAAAAAGACGCGCCAGGGCTGAAATTCAACCCTGGCGCGATTTTCTGCTTTGCACATTTATAGTACGGGTTTTACTCCTCTTCGTCGGTGACAATCAAACCGTAGCCTCCGCTCTTGCGGCGGTAGACGATGCACAGGCTGTCGTCCTCGCTGCTGCGGAAGACGAAGAAGCTGTGGTCCAGCAGGTTCATCTGCAAAATGGCCTCCTCCGTGCTCATGGGCTTCACGGCGAAGCGCTTGGTGCGGACCACGGGAAATTCCTTCTCCTCCGCCACGTCAAAGTCCGTGACCGGGGCGGGAGGCGGGAAGCCCTCGCTCCGCAGGCGCTTGGAAAGCCGGGTCTTGTTCTTCAAAATCTGGCGCTCAATATAGCCCACGGCGGCATCCACGGCGCCGCGCATATCGCCGTCCGGCGCCTCCGTTTGGGCCCGGAGCAGAGCGCCGCCGCTCCGAACGGTGATCTCCACTGTGCAGCGGTGGTCCTTCTCCACCGAGAATGTCACAAACGCGGTGGTGTCCTCCCGGAAATACTTTTCCAGCTTGGCAATTTTCTTTTCCGTGTAAGCCTTGATGGAATCGTTGAGGGAGACCTTCTTGCAAGCGTAGGTGTACTTCATCGAGATCGCTCCTTTCGTGTGAAAAAGGGCCGCCGGGATCCGCTTGGAAGCCCTTTTGTATAATATAACATATTTGTATTGAAATGGGAAGAGGAAAGCGGCGTTTTTTCAAAATATTCACAAAACTTTTTTCAGCAGACCGCCGGACTGCGCCTTTCGGCAAAAGAAGACAAAAAGCGACAAAACTTCCTATTTACAAAATATGGGTTCTATGGTACTTTGATATAGGAAGCTTTCCAATATCCCACCCGCTTGGGCCGCATGGCATTGACCGTGCGGCTCCTTTTTATGCCGTGAAAAAACCGCCCGTTCCCGGGCGGTTTTCGTTATCTTCTTCTTCTCCCCCGCTTGCCGTCCATGCTGCGGTTCAAATCCGCCATCTTTCCCTCGGAGGAGGAGAGGAAATGCTTCAGCTTATCCTCGAAATCCTGGTCCCCCGACGGCGGCAGAGGCGCGGGCTTGCCCCGGCCCTGGAATTGGGGCTGGGCGGGCTTGGCCGCCGGGCGGAATCCCGCTCCGCCCTGAGCGCCCGCGCCGGGACGAGGCGGCCGCCGCTCCTGCTGCGGCAGGGCCTTTTTAATCGAGAGGTTCACACGCCCGTTCTCCGCCGACAGGACCAGAACCTTTACGGCCTGCCCCGTCTGAAGGTGGTCGTGTACGTCTTCCACAAAGGTATTCGCGATTTCCGAGATATGTACCAGCCCGGAACCGCCTCCCTCCAGCGCCACGAAGGCACCGAACTTCATAATGCTGGTGACTTTGCCTTCCAGAATGCTCCCAACCTGAGGCTCCATACGGTTTCTAGTTTCTCCTTCCCTTGATTCGCGGGGTAAAACGGCCCTTAACTGCCCACGTCGAAGACGTACTCTCCGGGCAGGAGCCAGCCCAGCTCCCGGCGGGCGATCTCCTGCATTTTCTCAGGCGTGCAGCCCTCCTCGATGTCCGCCGCCAGGGCGTCGTTCTCCTGGCGCTTGCCTTCCACCTCGGCGGCCACCCGCGCCTTTTCCGCCTCGGCGTCCGACACCTGCTCCCGCAGGGCGTACACCTCGCAGACCAGCGCGGCCAGCAGGATCACGATCAGCAGCTTGGTCAGAAGACCCGTGTGGAGCTTTACCGCCTTTGGCGTTTTTCGCTGCTTTGCCATGTTTGCCGTCCCCTTTCCCGGGCCTGTACCCACTTTTCCTTATTGTAAAGCATTTGCGCCAAAAATAAAAGAGGTTTTTTCCCCGGCGGAGCATTTTTTTATAAAAATTCCTGGTCCACCCCAGAGGCAGGCACAGCAGACGCCACAAAAACGCCAGCGTATCCGCCCAAAAGGCCCACAGGGGCCGCAGCAGCTCCGAAAACGCGCAAAAAAACAGCACCGCGCCTCCCACCGCCCCCACAAGCACAAAACCCCGGAGCTGGCCCTGGGCCCGGCGCAGCAGGAAGAGGAACATGGCCCCGCACACCGCCAGGCAGTAGGCCCCGTCCAAAAGGCCGGTCACCCGGGGCGCCCGGACCCGGAAGGGGCGCAGCAGATCGTACAGCAGCCCGGCGGACAGCCCCAGAAGAATGGACTGCCCGAATATCAGAAGCTGCTGGGCCGCCTGGCTGCCCATGCTCAGCCGAACAGGCGGCCCAGGAAGCCGCCCCGCCCGGGGCCCTGGTCCTCGTAGGTCAGGGAATCAATTCTCCCATCCACGTGGAGCTCTCCCCCGTCCAGGGACAGCTTCCCAATGTGCAGGTCCTCCCCCGTGATCACCAGGGTGCCCACGGCGGTGGTCATCACAATGCCGGTCTCGTCGAAGCGCTCCACATCCTCCACGCCGGAGACGGTCAGGCTTTCCCGCCCGTCCAGCTCCAGGCGGTGGGCGGCGGCTTGGGGCACAGCGTAATCGTTCATGGTTCGTCCCTCCCTGTCCAAAGGATATGGCGGGAGGTCCCCATTTATGACAGCTGTTTGTACAGCGCGGCGGCGTCGGCCTGCCGGACCGTCTCCTGGACGGACAGCACCTCCACCGTTACCTCCCGGGCCCCCAGGCGGAGCGTGATCTGGTCCCCCGCCTTCACCTCGTAGGAGGCCCGGGCGGGACGGCCGTTGACGGAAACCAGCCCGTTGTCGCAGGCCTCGTTGGCCATGGTCCGCCGCTTGATGAGGCGGGAGACCTTCAAATACTTGTCCAGGCGCATGGCGCGCCCTCCTTTCGTCGAAAAAGTAAACAGCCGGCAGGCCTGCCGGCTGTTCAAAACAGAGCGTTCTCCCCAGATCAGCCGCCCACGGTGTCCTTCAGCACCTTGCCGGCCTTGAACACGGGCACGGTGGAGGCGGGAATTTCAATAGGCTCCTTGGTCTTGGGGTTCCGGCCCACACGGGCCGCCCGCTTCTTGACCTCAAAGGAGCCAAAGCCCACCAGCTGGACCTTTTCGCCCTCTTTCAGGGCGTCGGTGATGGCGTCCAGCGTAGCGGTAATGACGGTCTCGGCGTCTTTCTTGGAGACCTCCGCGGCCGCGGAAACGACGTTGATGAGTTCTGCTTTGTTCATGAATGGTATCCTCCTGCAATCATTTGTGTTCTGGTATCTTACTATTCTTAACGCAAACGCGTGTTAAGACTCCTCTTTTTTGGCGGATTTCCAGAGCTCCACCAGCTCCGCCTCGGCGTATTCGCCCAGGGGCTTGTCCGCCATGGCCTCCACCCGGCGGAAGCGCCCGTCGAACTTGTCGCAGGCCCGGTGAAGGGCGTCCTCCGGGTCCACGCCGGACATCTGGGCCACCTTGGCGGTGATAAAAAGCAGGTCTCCCAGCTCTTCCCGGACGCCATGGGGCTTGTCCGCCGCCTCTCCGGCCTCCAGGGCCTCCCGCAGCTCCCGGACCTCCTCTTCCAGCTTCCCCAGGGCGCTGAGGGCGCTGGACCAGTCGAAGCCCGCCTTGGCAGTCTTTGAGCTGATTTTCTCCGCCCGCCAGAGGGCGGGCAGGGTGTGGGGCACGGACTCAATGGCGTCGGCGGTGGTGGCCTGGGACTTCTCCTTCCGTTTCAGGGCCTCCCAGTTCACCAAGACCTCCCGGCTGTCCGACACCTCCACGGTGCCGAAAACATGGGGATGCCGGTACACCAGTTTCTGCGCCACGCCGTCCACCACGTCGTCCATAGTGAACCGGCCCCGTTCCGCCTCGATCTGAGCGTGGAACGCCGCCTGCATCAGCACGTCCCCCAGCTCCTCGCACATACCCGCCGGGTCGTCCCGGTCAATAGCGTCCAGAGCCTCGTAAGTCTCCTCCAGGAAGTTCCGGCGGATGGACCCGTGGGTCTGCTCCGCATCCCAGGGGCAGCCCCCCGGTGCCCGGAGCAGCCGCATGATTTCCAGGAAGTCCTCCCAGCCGTAACGGCGCTTACATTGAAAATCTACCATAGATTGCCCGCCTTTGCAAGAAATTTCGAGAAAAAAGTTGGGTTGTCATCCTATCTTTTGCCAGTTTTCTGAATTTTTTAGCGCAAATGCAACAATTTCGCCAGTTTTGCCCCATGGGGCACCGTTTTCAGGTCCTCCGCCCGCAGAATCCGCAGGGCCACCACCAAAACGGCGTAAACGATTACTCCCGCCAGGATGCCGATGAGGGTCGCCACGGCGTTGGCTCCGTAAGCCGAGCGTCCCGACAAAGCGCGGCTCACAAAGCCGTGGACCGCCCAAACAGCGCCGCCCATGAGGGCGGAGGCCGCCACCGGCTTGACGAAAATCTGGAGGTAATGAGGCTTCTCCGGAGAGTACTTCCAGACGAAGAACAGGTTTAGGCACACAATCACCACATAGCAGCACAGGGTGGAGACAGGCGCGCCGTGGATATTGATATCCGGGTTTCCCACCAGGATATAGTTCATGACCACCTTCGTAACGCCGCCCGCAATCACCGTCCAAATGGGAATCATCTCTTTGCCGTAGGTCTGTAAAATCACGTTGGTCAGGTTCATCAGGCACATGAAGATACAAGCCAGGCCCAGCCAGCGCATATGGGGCCCGGCGGCAATGGCGTCCGCCTGGCGGAGGGGGAAGAGCATCTGGAGAGCCGGACCGCCCACTACGCTCAACCCCACCCCGGCGGGGATGGCCAGCACCGCCACAATCCGGAAGCCGGAGGAGACGATGCGTCCCGCCTCCGCGTGGTCCCGGCGGGTCAGCGCCGCCGCCGCGAAGGGAATCAGGCTCATGGTGACGGGGAAGACGAAAGAGGGCGGCAGGTTGATGAGGTTCATGCCGAAGGTATACTGGCCGAACAGCTCCGCCGCCGAGTCCGCCAGGGCGGGGATATCCCGCAGCCGCCCCAGGACGATTTTGGTGTCCACCAGGGTGATGATGCTCATGGCCGAGTTGCTCAGGGTGATGGGAATGCCGATGGCCAGGATTTGGCGCATCAGCTTCCCGCCGCTGTCGGGCACGTCCAGGGAGGTCTTTCGGTCCCGGTGGCGCAGAAGATAGAAAATCAGGTACAGCAGGGACAAAAACGTCCCGGCGGTGACGCCCAGAATGGCTCCGGCGGCGGCGATGTCCAGGCCCAGGCCCAGCTTGAGGAAGTACCAGGCCAGGGCCAGGCCCAGGGTCAGCTTGCACAGGGCCTCTAAAATCTGGGAGACGGCGGTGGGGGTCATGTTCCCCTGGCCCTGGGTATAGCCCCGCATGCAAGCCAGGAGACACACGCAGAACACCGCCGGGGCCAGAGCCCGGATGGGCCAGTATCCCAGGGGCTCGTTCATGAAGGCCGCCAGCCGCTCCGCGCCGAAAAACATCAGCAGGGACCCCGCCAGGCCCATGGCGAAAAAGAGCCAGATGGCCGTCGAGAAAATCTTCCGCTTCTGGTTCTCCCGGCCCTGGGTGTGGGCCTGGCTGGTGAGCTTGGAAATGGCCAGGGGCAGGCCGGCGGTGGAGATGGTCAGAAGCACGTTGTAGATGTTGTACGCCACATTGAAATAGGTTTGCCCCTCGGGGCCGACGATGTTTCCAAAGGGGATTTTATACACCGCGCCCAGGATTTTGACAATGGCCACCGCGGAGGCCAGGATGGCCGCGCCGCCCAGGAAGGACTGTTTCTTCTTCGTCGACATAAAAAGCATAACCTCGAATACTCAAAAAGATTCACGGACAGCCCGTGAGAGCGGGTCCCATTGTCCACTCTATGGGACCGGGACCCGCTATAGACCAGATTCCCTCCCGGCGGCTGGGCCCGCCTTTTCAAATCCTTACAGCCGCTCCAGGCAGCCCTTCACCAGGGCGGTGAACTTGGGGCCCGCGGCCTCTCCCGCCGCGATGACCTCGTCGCCGGAGAGGGGCTGGGGCAGCACGCCCGCCGCCATGTTGGTGCACAGGGTGAAGCCCAGGACCTTCATGCCGCAGTGGGCGGCGGCGATGGCCTCCGGCACCGTGGACATGCCCACGGCGTCCGCGCCCAGAAGGCGGGCGGCCTTCACCTCCGCCGGGGTCTCGTACTGGGGGCCGGGGAAAAACATGTAGACGCCCTCTTTCAGGTCCAGGCCCTGGGCCTTGGCAGCCTCCCGGGCCTTCTCCCGGAGGGCGGGGGTATAAACGTGGCTCATGTCCGGGAAGCGGGGGCCCAGCTCGTCCATGTTGGGCCCGCAGAGGGGACTGACGCCGAAGAGCTTGATGTGGTCCGTAATCAGCATGATGTCCCCGGCAGTCCAGGCGGCGTTCACCGCCCCGGCGGCGTTGGTCACCACCAGGGTCTCCGCGCCCAGGAGGCGGGCCACCCGGACGGGATAGGCCGCGTCGGCGAAGGACCAGCCCTCATAGGTGTGAAGGCGGCCCTGCATCACCGCCGCATCCCGGCCCGCCAGCTTCCCGAAGAGGAACCGGCCCTTGTGGCCCGGGGCGGTGGAGTGCTTCATGTGGGGGACCTCCGCATAGGGCACGGCGACGGGGTTCTCTACCTCGTCCGCCAGGGCTCCCAGGCCGGATCCCAGAATGACCAGCACCTTTGGCCGGAAGCCGTTCAGCTTTTCCCGGAGGGCCCGGGCGCTCTCCTCAACCTGTTGATAGGTGTAAAATTCCATGTCGTTCCTCCTGTCCGTTCAGTCCAGCTTCATGCCGCAGCTGCGGCAGAAGTGGGCTCCTTCCCCCACGGCCTCGCCGCAGCTCGGGCAGACCCGGGCCTCGGGCGTCCTTCCCAGGGTCTCGTTGAGCTCCGCCAGCCGGGCTTTCAGATCGTCAATCTCCCGGAGCTTTTCCAGCAGCTCCTCGGACTCCGTGGGATTGCCGGTGTGGGTGGAATAGACCATCTCCCCGGCCTCCATCAGCTTCTCGTCCATCTCGCCCTCCACCCGGGCGGCCTGATAGCGGAGCTTCACGCCCTCCGCGATTTTTTCCGCCCCTTCGCAGGCCAGGCCCAGGGTCCCCAGGGCCAGGGTGCCCGCCGCCTCCACGCCGGTGCGGAGGGTGTCCAGCAGGTCATAAAACTTCTCCTGTTTGCTCATAGTGCCGCTCCTTTCGTTTTCCGTTCAATGATTATCATAGGGGCTCCCGCCGATGAACTCCCGGGAGAGGGACTTGGCGGGGATATACTTCTCGTCCAGAGGCTCGATTTTCTCCAGGCCCCGGAGAATATCCGATACCACCTGGTACTTCCCCTGGGGAATCTCCTCCAGCAGGGGAATCACGAAGGGCTTCAGGGCGCCGGCGCTCAGGGCCATGGACGAGTCGAACATGAGGTCGGCGTTTTCCTTGTAGGGGGAGATATACAGCCGCTCCCCCCGGCGGACATTCCCCCACAGCTTCAGGGTGAAGTCCGCGGCGCTGCCCCGGAACTTGAAGTCCCGGACAATGCGGCGGCAGAGGCGGATCCAGGACTTGTCGAAGACCAGTGTTCCGTCCTCGTCCAGGATGTCGCTCCGGGCGGCAATATAGAGCTTGAAGGCCCGGGGATGCCTGCCCACAATGATATCATTCAGGGCGTGGATGCCCTCGAAAATCACCATGTCGTCCTTCCCCAGGCGCATGGGCCGGGCGAAGATGTCCGACCGCATCTGCCGGGCGAACTCGTACTTGGGAACGTGAATCAGCTCCCCCCGGTCCAGCATGGCGAAATGCTGGTTCAGCAGGTCGATGTCCAGGAAGAAGGGGGACTCGTAGTCCACGGCTCCCTCCCGGGTCCGGGGGGCGGTGTCCGGGTCGAAGGTCTTAAAGTAGTTGTCCATGGAGACGGTGTGGGTCTCGATGCCCATTTCCCGCAGCTTCTCCTCGATTTTCAGGGCGGTGGTGGTCTTCCCGGAGCCGGAGGGGCCGGAGAGGAGGATGATGTGGGACTCTCCCCGGTGGTCCGCAATCCTCCGGGCCGCGTCCTCCACCTTTTTCTCAAACAGCGCGTCGCACTCCAGGGCGAAGGCGGCGGGGTCGCTGCGGACGGCTTCGTTGATCTGCTTCAGGGAATACATGGGGACGGCTCCTTTCCGTTCATCTGGCATAGAAGGCGGCGAAGTCCGCCTGGTTGGACCGCGTTTTCTCGGGGCGTTCCATGTACTCCTTGGGGAACTTAGGGTTGAAGCGCCGCTGAATGAGCCGCCGGGCCGGGTCCGCCATCTTCGTGGACCCTCCCGCGCCGAAGGAGAGGATGGAGCAGAGCTCCGACATGATATAGATGTTGTAAAGGCACGCCCCGCCGGGGCGGGTCCAGCCGATGTTCTCAAAGCTGCCGGACATGTATTTCTGCCGGTAGAGGTAGTAGGGAGCGTGCCCCGCCCGCCGCAGGACGGGCTCCGCGTAGTCCAGCATCTCCCCCACCGCCTCGGGGCCGGGGATGGTCAGGCCCTCCAGAAGGATGCGGCTGCCCTTTTTCAGCGCCAGGGTATGAACGGTGACATTGTCCGTGCCAAAGGCCAGGCAGCGGTCCAGGGAGCGGCGAAAGCCCTCCGCCGTGTCCTCCGGCAGTCCCGCGATCAGGTCCATATTCACGTGGGAGAAGTTGTATCTTGCCGTCAGGTCCATGGCGGCCTCCACGTCCCCGGGGCTGTGGCGGCGGCCGATGGCCCGGAGGACCCGTTCTTCCATGGTCTGGGGGTTCACGGAGACCCGGTGGACGCCGTGGTCCCGCAGGACCGCCAGCTTTTCCGCCGTGATGGTATCGGGCCGCCCGGCCTCCACGGTAATCTCCCCGCAGCCGTCCAGGGCGGAGCCGAAGGCCCGCTCAAAGGCCGTCAGCACCCGGTCCAGCTGGGAGGCGCTCAGGGTCGTGGGCGTGCCGCCGCCCATATACATGGCCCGGACACGCAGACCCGTCTCCCGGACCATGCGGCCCCCGGCCTCGATCTCCGCCGTCAGGGCGTCCACGTAGGGCTCCACCAGGGAAAAGCTCTTCTCCACCGACTGGCTGACGAAGGAGCAGTAGGCGCAGCGGGTGGGGCAGAAGGGAACGCCGATATAGACGGCGATGTCCCGGGGGCCCAGGTTTTTCGCCGCCTCAAAGGCCGCCGTCCCCGTCTCCAGGGCCAGGGCGGCCCGGCGGGGGGTGACGAAATAGATCTTCTCCATCAGCTCCCGGGCCGCGGCGGGCGTCTTGCCCGCCGTCAGGACCTCGGTCACCAGCTTGTCGGGCCGGACCCCGGTGAGCATCCCCCAGGGGGGCTGCCCGCCGGTCAGCTGCCGATAGGCCAGGAAGAAGCAGGCCCCAATGGCGTGCCGCCGCTGGCGCTCCTGCTCGTACTCCGTGCCGGTCAGGGGACAGCCGAAGCTGTAGGCGTCCGCCTTTCCCTGCCATCCCAGTTCCACACAGGCGTGGCCCCGCTTCCCGCTCTTCTCCTCGCCCTCCCGCCAGGAGACGATCGCCCAGCTCTCGTCCTCCTGAGGGCGGACCGGCTCGTAGACCGGAAGCTCGCCGGGAAACAGGTTCAAAAGGCTCTGCTCCACGGTGTAGCGCTCGTCATGGCCGTGAAACTCCAGCTTCATCGCTTCTCCCGCAGGGCCTGGCGGAGATAGGGATTATACCGCCGCTCCGCCTCCAGGGTGGAGGTCTCCATGTGCCCGGGCAGGACCTGAAGGTCCCCCTCCAGCTCCCCCAGGCGGCGGAGGGACGCCAGCATCTCCGTCATGCTGCCGCCGGCGAGGTCCGTACGGCCGCAGGACCCGGCGAAAAGCGTGTCCCCGCAGAAGAGCAGATTCCCGCAGCGGAGGGTCACGCTACCCTTGGAGTGGCCCGGGGTGTGGAAGACCTGCAGCGTCAGCTCTCCCAGGGGAAGGCTATCCCCCTCGCCGTAAAACTTCACGCCGTCCCGTCCGGCGCTCAGGGGGAACAGGGCCGGGTCCACGCCCAGGAAGTCCGCCTCGTGGATATAGAGCGCCGCATCAGGGTACGCCTTCAGCAGCGCCTCCGCCGCGCCGGTATGGTCGTAGTGCCCGTGGGTCAGGAGGATATAGCGGACCGCCGTTCCCTCCAGGGCCGCGATGATTGCCGGAGCGTCCGCGCCGGGGTCGATCACCGCCGCCTCCCGGGTCTTCTCATCCTCCAAAATATAGCAGTTGGTCTCCAAAGGGCCCACCGGCAGCATTTTCATATTCATTGGAATCTTCCTCCTCTTCCGTCCATATTCTCAAGAATCCCCGGGAAGCAGGTCGGACTGATCCTCAAAGCCGGAAAAGTCCAGGGTCTTCCCCTGCCAGGCGGCCCGGAACATGTCCACCGCCCGCCCGGCGCCGCCGCAGCGCTCCATATAGTGCCTGCCCTTGTCGTCGTTCCAGCCTACGCCCACCGCGTATTCGCCGGCCTGGGGCCCCTTCAGGGCCACAGCGCTCTGGATAAACCAGTAGTCCTGTCCCTTCCGCTGTTCCAGAATCACAAAACTGTCTTCGTGCGGACTCAGGCCGTCCAGGGCCCGGGCAATATCCTCCCAGTCAAAATGCGCGGCGGGCATCCCGTTCACCGACAGGCTCCAGCTCCAGCCGCTGCGGGGCTGAGCGCCCAGAGAGCACTCCTTTTGAAAGAAATTGGAAAACAGTCCCATGAAAGCACCCGTCCTTTCCTGATACTCGTTCCGCCTGTCAGGACTTCTCCGTGTCAAAGAGGATGGTCACCGGGCCGTGGTTCAGGGAGTCCACGTCCATTTTCGCGCCGAACTCCCCGTGCTCCACGGTAAAGCCCCGCTCCCGGCAATGGGCCATGAATTTCTCGTACAGCGGGATGGCCAAATCCGGCTTCGCCGCGCCGGAAAAGCCCGGGCGGCGGGAGGAGGTGTCCGCGAACAGGGTAAATTGGGAAATCACCAGCAGGCTCCCCCCCACCTGCTCCAGACTGCGGTTCATTTTCTCATTCTCGTCCTCAAAGATGCGGAGGTTGCAGATTTTGTCCGCCAGCTTCACGGCGGTTTCCTCCGTATCCCCGGGAGCCACCCCCAGCAGGACCAGGTATCCCTCCCCGATTTGGCCCGTCACGGTCCCCTCAATGGTGACCGACGCGTGTTTCACGCGGGTGACGACCGCGCGCATAGGCGATCCCTCCTTTCTATATTACCCAGCAGGTCTTGTGACCTGGAGGACCCCGGAAATTTGATTCAGCTTGTTCATGATGGCCTTCATCTGAGCCCCGTCCCGGACCCGGATTTCCAGGCGGATGACGGCGAAGCCGTCCTCCGTGCTCCGGGAGTTCAAGCCGGAGACGAAGGTGCTGGTGCTGGACAGGGCCGTGGAAATGTCCAGGATCAGGCCCATCCGGTCCTTGCACACCACGTCGATGGTGGTGGGATAGCTCTCGTTTGTATCCGTGCCCCAGGTGACCTTGAGCCAGCGGCCCGGCTGCTCCGCCCGGCGCTCCGGCGCGGCGTTGGGGCAGTCCGCCCGGTGGACGGACACACCGTAACCCCGGGTGATGAAACCCACAATCTCGTCCCCCGGCACGGGGGTGCAGCAGCGGGAGAATTTCACCAGGCAGTTATCCAGGCCCTCCACGATGATGCCCTGCTCGCTTTTGCTCAGAGGCTTGGGGGGCACGGGGATGGGCGCGTCCTCAGTCCCGACGGCCAGCTGCTCCTCCGCCTGGTGCTGGCGGGAGATGCGCAGCAGCTCCCCCTTCATCCGGCTGACGGCCTTTTGGGCCGTGAAGCCGCCGTAGCCGATGGCGGCGTACATCTCCTCCAGGCTGCCGTAGGTGACCTTTTTCAGCAGCAAGGGCAGATTCTCCGGGTCCGTCACATCCTTCATGGAGAGACCCGCGTGCTTCAGCTCCTGCTCGAAGGAGGAGCGGCCCCCGGCGATGTTCTCTTCCTTTTTCTCCTTCTTGAACCACTGGCGGATCTTGCTCCGGGCCTCGCTGGACTTGGCGATTTTCATCCAGTCCCGGCTGGGGCCCTTGGCGGATTTGGACGTCATGATCTCCACAATGTCCCCGTTTTTCAGGATATGGTCGAAGGTGACGATGCGGTTGTTTACTTTGGCCCCCACCATGCTGTTTCCCACGGCGGAGTGGATGGCGTAGGCGAAGTCGATGGGCGTGGCCCCGGCGGGGAGGTTCTGTACGTCCCCGTTGGGGGTGAAGACAAAGACCTCGTCGGCGAACATATCCACCTTCAGGGAGTGGATATACTCTTCCGCGTCGGCCCCCTCCTGGTTTTCAAGCAACCGGCGGACCCACTCGTACTTCCCCTCGGTGCCCGCCCCCTGGCCGTGCTGCTTGTATTTCCAGTGGGCGGCCACGCCGTACTCCGCCACCTCGTGCATCTTCCAGGTGCGGATCTGCACCTCGAAGGGCAGGCCGTCGGGGCCCATGACGGTGGTGTGAAGGGACTGGTAGCCGTTGGGCTTCTCCGTGCCGATATAGTCCTTGAACCGGCCCGGGATGGGCTTGTAGATGTCGTGGATGACCCCCAGGACGTTGTAGCAGTCCCCCACCGTGTCCACCAGCACCCGGAAGGCGAAGAGGTCAAAGATCTCGTCCAGGGACTTGTTCTGGTTGAACATCTTCCGGTAGATGGAGTAAGGGTGTTTGATGCGGCCGTAGACCATGTGCCCGATGCCAAGTTCCGTCAGCCGGTCGTCCATCTGGGTCTGGGTGCGGAGCAGGAAGGCGTCATACTCCGGCTTCTTGGCGTCCAGCCGAGTGATGATCTCGTTGTAGCCCACCGGGTCCAGGTACTTCAGGGACAGGTCCTCCAGCTCCCACTTGATGCGCTGCATCCCTAAGCGGTGGGAGATGGGGGCGTAGATCTCCATGGTCTCCAAAGATTTCTGCTTCTGCTTCTCCGGGGACTGGTATTCCATGGTCCGCATGTTGTGAAGCCGGTCGGAGACCTTGATGAGGATCACCCGGATGTCCTTGCTCATGGCCATGAGCATCTTCCGCAGGTTCTCCATCTGCTCGTCTTCCTTGGTGGCGTACTGGATGCGGGTCAGCTTGCTGACGCCCTCCACCAGGTTGGCGATGGTGGGGGAGAACATCCGGGCCACGTCCTCGTGGGTGGCGGGGGTGTCCTCGATCACGTCGTGAAGCAGGGCGGCCTCGATGGACTCGGAGTCCAGCTTCAGCTCCTCCGCCACAATCTGGGCCACGGCCAGGGGGTGGATGATATAGGGCTCGCCGCTCTTGCGCTTCTGCCCCTCGTGGCAGCGGTCGGCATACTCAAAGGCGGAGCGGATATGGTCGAAGTCGGCGGCGGGGTTATAGCCGCGGACGGTCTTTTCCAAAAGCTCGTACTGTTCCTGTACGGTCATCTCAGGTCGCCTCCTTTTCCTGCAGGCGGAGAAGATAGGGGCAGGCGGTCAAATCCACCTTCCCCTGAACGGGAATCAGGCTCAAAGTCAGCCGGTCCCCCCGGCGGCTGAGGGCAATCAGCCCCCGCTCCCGGAAAACCTCCAGGGCCAGGGCGGAGCGGAGAAAGCTCTCGCTCCCCCCCATCCGGGCCGCCAGGCGGCGGAGATAGGGCAGGCGGTCCTCCTCCGCCTTTCCCTGGCGCAGCCGCTTTTCCAGGGCCATCCAGCAGGCGGCGTACTGGCTCCGGGAGGCCCGGAGGCGCAGGGCCTCCTGGGGAGAGACGGGGCCGTTTTCCTCCGTCAAACGGCGGACCAGGGCCAGGGCCTCGGCCTCGTTCCGGCTGGGAAGCAGGGAGGGCCGCACGTCCACCAGCTGCAATTGCAGCGTCGTATTTCCCCGGAAGGTATTGGCCTGAAGGTAGAAGGCCGCATCCACCCGGCTGCCGGGAACAATGCCGCACTCCTCCGCCGTGACGGAGAAGAAGATGGCGTCAAACCGGCTGACGCCCTTGCTGAGGCGGAGCTTTAAATGCTTCCCCTGCCCCACGGGCTGCACGGCCTCCGCCGTGGCCCCCAGCAGGGCGAAGACCGGCCGGGGATTCCCCGCGCCATAGGGCTCCAGCTGCTCCAGCTGCTCCGCCTGCTCCAGGGTGAGCTCGGCGGGGGAGGCCACCGCCGCGTCCACGTCCAGGCAGCTCACCGGGGGCTCTCCCCCGGTGGCGGAGCGCACATAGCGGTTCATCCGGGCCCGGAAGGCGGCGATGTTCTCCTCGGGGATGGTGAAGCCCGCGGCCAGCTCGTGGCCGCCGAAGCCGTCCAGCAGGTCCGCGCAGGACTCCAGGGCCGTGAAGAGGTTGAACCCCCCGTAGGACCGGCAGGACCCCCGGCCCGTGCCGTCCTTCAGGTGAATCATGAAGCTGGGGCAGGAGTACTTCTCGCTGAGGCGGGAAGCAACGATCCCCACCACCCCCTGGTGCCACTCCTCGCTGGAGAGGACCAGGGCGCTGCGCTCCTCCTGCCGGAGGGCCTGAATCTGCCGCACGGCGTCGGCGCAGATGGCCTGTTCCACCGCCTGGCGCTCCCGGTTCAGCTCGCAGAGCTCCCGGGCCAGCTCCTCCGCCCGGGCGGGGTCCCCGGTCTCCAGCAGATCCGCCGCCAGGTCCGCCGCCCCCATGCGCCCCGCGGCGTTGATCCGGGGGGAGAGGACGAAGCCGATCTGAATGGAGGTGACGGGCTTTCCCGCCAGGCCCACCTCCCGCAGCAGGGCGTGGACTCCCACGAAGTCCGTGTGGGGCAGGGCCTCCAGGCCGCAGGAGACGATGGCCCGGTTTTCCCCCTCCATCCGCATCACGTCGGCCACGGTGCCGATGGCGGCGAGGGTGCAGTACCGGGCGAACAGGGCGTCCTCCCGGCTCTCGCCCCCCAGGGCCAGCACCAGCTTCAGCGCCACGCCGCAGCCCGCCAGGAATTTGAAGGGATAGGGGCAGTCGGGCCGGTGGGGGTCCACCACCGCCGCGGCGTTAGGCAGAGCTTCTTTGCACTCGTGGTGGTCCGTCACCACCACGTCCAGGCCGATGGAACCCGCGAAGTCCACTTCCTCGTTTCCCGTAATGCCGCAGTCCACGGTAATCATCAGCGTGGCCCCCTGATCCCGGAGGCCCTGGATGGCGGGCTTGGACAGGCCGTAGCCGTCCTCGATCCGCCGGGGGATATAGCGCAGGCACTTGGCCCCGCAGCTTTTCAGGTAGTCCATCAGCAGCACGGTGGAGGTGATGCCGTCCACGTCGTAGTCCCCGAAGACGGCGATGGTCTCCCCGTCCGCTATGGCCCTTTGAATCCGGGCCACGGCCTTATCCATGTCCCGCATGAGCATGGGCGACAGCGTCAGCTTCCGGTCCCGCTCCAGGAACTCCGCCGCCGTCTCCGGGGCGGCGACGCCCCGGGCCGCCAGCACCAGGGCCATGAGGTAGGGGTAGCCCGCCTCCCGCAGGGCCGTCACGTCCTCCTCCCGGGGGGCGCCGATGTTCCATTTTTGATACTTCACAAAAGCGCCCTCCTTTCTCCTCCGGCGTTGGGGCAGAATATAACTTGTATATTATAGCAGAGAACGCCCGGCAGGTAAAGGGAAAATCTCTTGATTTCCCTATATTTTTCCCCCGGCAGGAAAAGTCTGGAAAAGTCCGCAAATCGCTCTTGCAGTTTTCGCCGGTTTGTGGGATAATGGCCGTAACACACTTGGGCGAGCTCAGCGGCCTTCCCTCCCCCCGCGGGGCGGGACGGGCCCTGTCTGAAAAAAAGGAGTTGGGAACACGTGGCCCCTCAAAAAATCGCGCTGCTGACGGATTCCTGCGCGGACCTGTCCCCCCGTCTGGCGGCGGAAAACCACATCTACATCGTCCCCCTGCGCATCCTCTGCGCCGACGGGGAGTACTCCGACGGCGTGGACATCCGCAGCGCCGACATCTACCGCCGCCTCAAGGCCGGGGAGCTCCCCCAGACCTCCCTTCCCTCTGCGGAGACTGCGGGAGCCGTACTGGAGGAAATCCGGGACGCGGGCTATGACGGCGTGATTGCCGTCATGCTCTCCAGCGGCCTCTCCGGCACCTACAATCTGCTGCGCCTCATCGCCGAGGAGAGCGGGGACGGCTTTCCCATTAAAGTTTTCGACTCCGTCAGCGGCTCTCTGGGACAGGGGCTGACGGTGCTTCAGCTGGCGGAGGATATTCGAAACGGCATGGACTGGGAGACCCTGGTGGAGCGCCGGGCCCCCCAGCTCATCGCGGGCACCTACCCCTTCTTCTCTGTGGACACCCTGGAATACCTGATGAAGGGCGGGCGCATCGGCAAGGTCACCGCCACGGCTGGGACCCTGCTCCAGATTAAGCCCATCATCACCTTCGCCCCCGACGGGCAGCTGCAGTCCATCGCCAAGGTCCGGGGCCGGAACCAGGTCATTGACAAGCTGGTGTCCATGACCGTGGACCGCTGCGGCGGGCACAGGAAATACAACCTGGCCGTCGCCAACGGCGGGGCCGCCGCCGAGATGGAGACGGTACGGCAGAAGCTCACCGCCGCCCTGCCTCATTATGACCACATCTGGGATGGGGAAATCGACGGGACGCTCAGCGTCTACATCGGCGACGGCGTCCTGGGCGCGGCAGTGCAAGTACTCGATTGAACCAATTGAACAGTATCAGGCCCCCGGCGTATCCAACACGCCGGGGGCCGCTTTTGATTTCTCATTTCTTTCAGCGCCTTCCGCCGAAGCCGCCCCCGCCGGAGCGTCCTCCGCCGAAGCCGCCGCCACGGCCCCCTCCAAAAGAGCCGCCCCCGGAGCGCGTTCCGCCAAAGCCGCCCCCGCGGCCTCCTCCAAAGGACCCGCCGCCGGTCCGGCCTCCGCCGAAGCCGCCGCCCCCAAAGGAGCCGGGACCGGGGCCGAAGGGACCGTCAAAGGGACCGCCGGGCCCTCTCGGGGGACGGGGCGGGCGGGGCGGGCGTCTTTGATACCAGCCGGGCCCGCGCCAGAAAATAATGGGCCGGAAGACCACCGGAGGCGCGGGCATCCCGCCGTAGCGGCCATACCACGTGTTGTAGCGCATCCGGTCCACGCTGCTCAGCACCATCAAAAGGACCAGCAGCAGGACCGCCAGGGGAATCAAATTGGCAAGCAGGACATATCCGCCGCCGGCGTAGCTCCCCGTCTCCTCTTCAAAGAGGCCGTGGACGTGGGCGAACAGGTTCAAAACAGCCTGGTCGTACCGCCTCTCGGCGAAGTCCTCATAGACGTACTGATCCAGGTACGCGGCCTCCCGGCCGTTAAAGCGGTCGAAGAATCTGCCGCTGGAGAGCAGATAGCAGTCCTGGGCCCCGGCGCTCATCACCAGGATGGCGTCGTCCTCCCGCAGTCCCATTTCTCCGGCCCAGTCCCAGGCGGCGCTCTCCAAATCCCCCGGGTTCTCCCGGATTGCCACCACCGCCAGGATGCTGCCGCCCAGCTTCTCCCAGTTGGCGTTGTACAGGCTGAGCTGCTCCACCGTCCCGCGCTTGAGCAGGCCGTCGTAATTCAAAATGTAGCGCTGGAAGGAGGCGGTGGACAGGCTCTCGTCAAGGGGCGCGCCCCCCGTCTCCGGGACGGAGGCAGAGGGTTTCCGCGCCTGCCCCAGCATAAGGCCCGCCAGGATGGCCAGGACCATGACGGCCGCCGCCACGGAGCGCTTTTGGAAGAATTTCATAGGTTCGTTCCTTTACTTGTGGAGCTCCATCAGCTTGGCCCGGAGCTCCCCCTCGATGCGGCCCAGCTCCACCTCGGCTTCTTTCCGTTTCTGGGCGCCCTCCCGCTGGATGTTCAGCACCTCGTCCAGGGTGGAGATCAGCTGCTGGTTCGTGTGCTGGAGGGTCTCGATGCTCACAACGCTCCTCTCCGCCTCCTTGGCGGTCTGGACGGTGCCCATTTTCAGCATGTCGGCGTTTTTCTTCAGGAGCTCGTTGGTCATCTCCGTCACCGCGCTCTGAGCGGCGGTGGCCTGGCGGCCGTGCTCCATCCCTAAGGCCAGCACCATCTGGCTCTTCCACAGGGGAATCGTGTTCACCAGGGAGGACTGAATTTTCTCCACCATCAGCGTGTCGTTGTTCTGGAGCAGCCGGGTCTGGGGGCCCATCTGGATGGAGATCATGCGGGTCAGCTCCAGGTCGTGGAGCTTCTTTTCAAAGCGCTCGCACATCTGGACCATGTCGTTATAGCGCTGGGCGTCCTCCTGGGCCCCGGTCTGCTCCGCCTTGGCCCGGAGGGCGGGGAGCTCGTTCTCCCGTACGTCCGCCAGCTTCTTCTTCCCCGCCAGGATATACATGGTCAGCTCTTTATAGTACTTAAGATTCAGCTCATACATCTGGTCGAACATGGCCACGTCCTTCATCAGGGTGACCTGATGCTGCTCCAGCTCCCGGACAATCTTGTCCACGTTGCTTTCGACCTTGGAGTACTGAGCCTTCATGACCTCCAGCCGGTTCCCGGCTTTCTTGAACTTGCCGAAGAGGCCCTTTTTCTCCTCCTCCTCGCCGAAGCCCTTCAGCTCCACCACCAGCTCGGAGAGGGACTTGCCCACCTCTCCCAAATCCTTGGTGCGGACGGAGGCCAGGGCGCTCTCGGAGAAGCCCGCCACGTTCTTCTGGGCCGCCGCGCCGTATTGCAGTATCAGGTTGGAATCCATCACGTCGATCTTTTTGGAGAACTCTTCCACGGCCTTTTTCTCCGCCTCGGAGAGCATGGAGTCGTCCAGCTCCACCGGCTTCACCTCCGGCTTTTCCGGCTCGGGGGCGGCGGGAGTGGCCGCGGGCTCCAGGGTCAGCTCCGGTACGGAAGCCGCCGCTACGGCGGCGGGGTCCAGGGTCAGCTCGGGGATCATATTATCACTCATAGTCGTCTTCCTCCACCAGCAAAACGTGTTCTTCCTCCCGGATGCCGGTCAGCCCGTGGAGAATGGAGACCGCCAGCCACACGCAGCCGGTCACCAGGTTCAGGGGGTCCCGTTCCTTCTTCGCCAGGTAGAAGTAGCCCCCGGACAGCATGCCCTCCAAAATGGAGAGGAACAGGTAAACGGGATTTCGGTTTTTCATAATTCTTCCTCCTTCGTTTTATTCCACGCTTATTACAGCTCCAGCCTGATGTCCGTGCCGTCCGCCTGAACGGAGTCCGCCTTCAGCTCCGGCTCCGTCAGGCCCTCCCGGGCCAGCAGGGTCTCCATCACCTGGATGTCTGCGGAGACGTCCAGCGCGTCGGCCCCGTAGAGTGCGTCCAGCTGCTTCTCGAAGGCCCGGACGATGGTTTTCAGCATATCCTCCACCTTTGTCTTGGTCCCGTCGATGTTCTCCCCGGAGACTCCCGCGCCGCTCATGCGGTCATAGGCGTTCAGCAGCTTCAGGGTGGTGGGCAGGTAGTAGTCCATAAATTTCCGAATTTGAGGCAGCTTGTCCGGGTCGTCCTTCACCGCCTGGAAGATCTTCTCCGACACCTGGCTCAGCCGCACGATATCGGCGGAGACGCCGGGGTCCGCGATGCTGTCGTCCAGCCGGTTCATCTCGCCCAGGGCCAGCTTTCCGTCCTTAATCACCTTGTCCAGCTCCGCGTTCCCGGTGGAGGGCTCCTCCTTGGGCTTTTTAGGGGCCTCCTCCTTCTTCTGCGCTTCCGCGGATTCGGCCTCCGCCCCCCGGCAGAGCTTGTTGACGGCAAAAAACACCACAGCCGAAACCAATGCCATCAGGGCAATGGCCATACTGGAATACAGGGGCAGGAACAGCCCGCCCAGCAGCCACAGAGCCGCCACGGCGTAAAAGGGGGCGGCAGGCTTTCGTTTGGCCGTCATAACAGGACCTCCGTTCGTCACACAGTTCGCAAGTTAGTATATTATACCCCCCGGCGGCCCGTTGGTCAAGCAGGGGGGCCGGAAATTCACAGTAAATTCCAAAAAGGAGAAAACGCCCCGAGGGGCGTTTTCAGGGGATGCCGTAGGCTCCCGTCACCGGGTCCCGCCACAGCGGCAGATGAACCGGCCGGAAGGTGCACCACACGAAGCAGAAAGCCATCCCCCACAAAACCGCCAGACCCGCGAGCTGCATCCAGCGGCTGGAGAGCTTCCCCCGGCGGAGCAGCCAAAAGTCCAGGGCGAAGGCCCCCAGGTCCGCCAGGAAGAAGATGGCGACGTCCACCCAATTGATATTCCGGCCCAGGATGCCGGTGTAGGTATAGAACAGCACGGGGATCAAGGCCACTCCCGTCAGGGCGCTGAGAGCCCGGACCGCCAGGAGGTTGGGGTAGTTCCTTCCCAGCAGGCAGATCTGTACCACGGAGAAGAGGAACAGGGGCACAAAGAGGAGCTTCATGTGCTCCCAGGTGGACTCGTTGACGGCGGAGAACCAGGCTGCCAGGGCGCTGCCGCCGCTCCATTCGTAGACGAAGTGCAGGAGCGTCCCCAGCGCCCCGGTGAACAAAAAGCCCCCCAGCTCCCAGAAAAACAGTTTCCGCCTCATAAAACCAGCCTCCGCCCGGATGAAGTCGCGGCGACGCCGCCTCTCCATTCTGTGCGGAGGCTGGTAGAATTATGCGTGATTTACATATGCTCGGGGGCGTCCACGCCGATGAGCTTCAGCCCGTTCCGCAGGACGATGCGGGCGTCGTCCGCCAGCCGGAGGCGGGCGGCGGCCAGGGCGGGGGCCTCCTCCCGGATGTGGCAGGCGGTGTAGAAGCGGTGGAAGCAGCCCGCCAGCTCCATCAGGTAGCGGTTCACGTGGGAGGGGTCGTAGTTCTTCGCCGCGGCCCGGATGGTGTCCGGCCAGGCGGCCAGCTGCTTGATGAGGGCCTCTTCCGCCTCCGCCGTCAAAAGGCTCAGGTCCGCCGTCCCCGGGGCGGGGACCGTCAGGCCCTCCCCCGCCAGCTTTTCAACCAGCGAGCAGATGCGGGCGTGGGCATACTCCACGTAGTAGATGGGGTTCTCGGAGTCCTCCCGGACGGCGAGGCCCAAATCAAAGTCCATCTGGGTGTCCGGCTTGGCGTTGAAAAACCACCGGGCCGCATCCACGGGCACCTCGTCCAGCAGGTCCGAGAGGGAGATGGCCTTGCCGGTGCGCTTGCTCATCTTCACCAGCTCCCCGTCCCGGAGGAGCTTGACCAGCTGCATCAGCACGATGTCCAGCTTTCCGCTGCCGTCCAGGCCCAGGGCGTCCAGGGCCCCCTTCAGCCGGGCCACGTGGCCGTGGTGGTCCGCGCCCCAGATGTTGATGACCCGGTCAAAGCCGCGGGTCTTGAACTTGTTGTAGTGGTAGGCGATGTCCGCGGCAAAGTAGGTGTAAAAGCCGTTGGCCCGGCGCAACACGTCGTCCTTCAGGTCCAGCTTCTCAATGTCCTTTTCCTTCTTCCCCGCCTTCAGCAGGTTCTCCCGCATAATCTGGGCGGTCTTCAGCCACAGGGCCCCGTCCTTCTCATAGGTCCAGCCCGCCTTGGTCAAAAGCTCCGCCGTCTCCGCCACCGCGCCGCTGTTGTGCAGGCTGGACTCGTAGAACCAGGTGTCGTACTCGATTTTGTAGCGCCGCAGGTCCTCCTTCATCTTCGGCAGGTTGACGGACAGGCCGTACTCGCTCATGGCCGCCATCCAGACCTCCTCCCGGGTCGCGCCGGGGAAGTCCTCCGCCTGGGCCAAAAAGCCCCTGGCCAGCTCCCGGATGTCGTCGCCCTGATAGCCGTCCTCCGGGAAGGGGTGCTCGTCCTCTCCGTAGGTAAGCTGCATGCACCGGGCGTAAATGGAGCGGGCAAACTTGTCGATCTGGTGCCCGGCGTCGTTGACGTAAAATTCCCGGTTCACCTCCGCCCCGCAGGCGGAGAGCACGGAGGCCAGGGTGTCCCCCAGCACGCCGCCCCGGGCATTGCCCATGTGCATGGGCCCGGTGGGGTTGGCGGAGACGAACTCCACCATGATCTTCTGGCCCTTCAGCGCGTCGGAGCGGCCATAGTCCGCTCCCTCGCTTTCCACGGCGGCGCAGACCTCCTCATACCACTTCCGGCCCAGCCGGAAATTCAGGAAGCCCGGCCCGGCGATTTCGGCGGAGGCGAAATCGCTTCCCTCCAGGTCCATGTGGTCCAGCAGGGCCTGGGCGATGGCCCGGGGGGGCTGCCGCAGGGCCTTGGAGGCCGCCAGGGCGAAGGTAGTGGTAAAGTCGCCGTTGGCGGCGTCCCGGGGAACCTCCACCGGGGCGGTATGGACCTCCGCTTGGGGCAGGGACCCGTCCTCCGCGGCAGCCCGGTAGGCGGCCAGGGCCAGGGCCGCGGCCTGATCCTTGGCGTTTTGTACCATGTTCGTCATTGTGAAAACCTCTTTCTTTCCCGCGTCTTTTGTATCAGGATTGCCCATTTTCCCGGGCCTCATGCTTTCTTTTCACGCGAATCTTAAAGGCGTTCCGCCCCGTGACGGAGTGATCCACGGAGATGGAGTACCGCAAATCCATCAGGCCCCCCCGCTCCGTCAGGCTGTGCCGGAGGCGGCTGGTCTGGATGTCGATGGCCAGCTCGCCGAAGGGGGTCTCGTACAGGGAGGTGTGCTGCTTTCCCTCTTCAAAAACCATCTGGGAGTTCACGCTTCCCGTCCGGCTCAGAATCACCTGGGGGCCCCGGACCTCAAAGGTGGTGGTGGTGCCCTCCAGGCCGGTCAGGGCGCTCTCCTGATAGGAGAGAACCAGGCCCCCCTCCCCCGTGGGCGTCAGGGTGCCCTCGGTCATCAGCTCAATGCTGTCGGGCTCCGTATCCTCAAAACGCTGCTCCGACCGGATGGTCAGCAGTACGGGCAGCTTCTGCCTCTCAATACTGGTCAATGTCGATCCTCCGTGCCATGTGATGGATGTCCTCCTGCAAAAACAGGGAGGCCGCGCCCTCGAAATCCTCCGAGCGGTCGCTGACGTAAAATTCGGCCTCCCCCTTTCCGCCCGCCGGGGCCCGGAGGTTCCGGGCGGTGAGCAGGCGCTTGAGCTCGAAGGCGGATTCTTCCCCGGCGGAAACCAGGGCCACCCCCGGGCCGCAGACGGCGGAAAGAACCTCCTCCAGCAGCGGGTAATGGGTGCAGCCCAAAATCAGGGCGTCCATCCCCCACTCCAGCAGGGGGGCTAAGTACTCCCGGGCCACGGTCTCGATGACCACGTCCCCGGGACGGAACCGGCCGTTCTCCACCAGGGGCACGAACAGCGGGCAGGGACGGCACAGGACCTCCACGCCTGAGTCCAGCCGCCGCAGCGCCGCCTCATAGGCCCCGGAGCGAACGGAGGCCAGGGTGGCGATGAGCCCCACCCGACGGTTCTTCGTCACCGCCAGGGCCCGGCGGCAGGTGGGCTCCACCACGCCGACGATGGGCAGGTCGTTTTCCGCCTGGAGCACGTCCAGGGAGGTGGTGGACACCGTGCCGCAGGCGATGAGCGCCGCCTTGAGGTCGAAGGACCGGAGAAAGCGCAGGTCCTGCCGGGCGTATCTTAAAATGGTCTCCCGGGACCGGCCGCCGTAGGGCACCCGGGCCGTGTCGCCGAAGTAAACCAGGTTCTCCTCCGGGAGAATGCGCCGCAGAACCCGCACCGCCGTCAATCCCCCCAGGCCGGAGTCGAACACGCCGATGGGGCGTGCATCCATTGCCGTCACTCCTCTCCTCCGGGGCCGGAACGCCGGTTCCCCCGCCGCAAATAGCTCTGAGTTATGTATTATACTATGAGCGGCTCTTTCCCGCAAGACAGATTTTAGTCTTTCTGCCCTCTTTTTTATGTGGAATTTTTCTGAAACTTCTGTTATAATCATGCCGTATGTTGAAACCAACCCGCCGCCGGCGCTGTGAGGAGGGGCCTGTTTATGAAAATCGAGCTGACGGAGCGGCAGTACCGCTACCTGCTGGACCTGGTCTACATAGGCAACTGGGTCCTCAATTCCACCCGGGAGGACGACCGCATTAAAGAGTATGACCAGGTAGAAAGCCTGATTTTTTCCCACTGCCTCCGCCACGGCATGGGGAAGCTGGTGGAGCTGTACCAGGGGGAACTGATTCCCTCCCGGGCCTTCGCCAACGGCGGCATTCACGAGGCCATCGAGAGCTATGAGGACGTGGTTTTCTACGAGATTCTCGCCGAGGAGCTGGCCCTGCGGGACCTGGACGGCGAGCCCCTGACCCGGGAGAACTACGGGGCCCTGATGGAGCGGATCGACGCCTACCTGGACGAGTTCGACGAACACGGAACGGAGCACATCTCCATCGACCTGGACGAATAAGAGAGCGCACGGCGCCGGGGAGGGCCTTATGGAACTGGTGGACTTATACGACGAAAACCGCTTCCCCCTGGGCAGGACGGCGGAGAGACACGCGCGGAAGGGCCCCGGCGCGCTGCGGCTGGTGGTCCATGTCTGCGTCTTCGACAGCCGGGGGCGGCTGCTCATCCAGCAGCGGGCTCGGTCAAAAACCATTTTCCCGGAGCTCTGGGACGTGTCCGTGGGCGGCGGCGTGGACGCCGGGGAAACCAGCCGCCAGGGGGCGGAGCGGGAGTTCCGGGAGGAACTGGGCGTTTCCCTGGACCTGAGCGGCCTTCGCCCCTCGGTGACGGTAAACTTTGACGGCGGCTTCGACGACTTCTACATCCTCACCCGGGACCTGTCCCTGGGGGAACTGACCCTCCAGCGGGAGGAGGTCCGGGACGTCCGGTGGGCCTCCCTGGAAGAAATTCTGAACATGCTGGCCCGGGGAACCTTCATCCCCTACCCGGAGAGCTTCCTGCGGTTCCTCTTCGACATGCGGGAGCAGTTCGGCTTTCCAACAAAATAGGCGCAAAAACCGGAAGGGTCTCCCCTTCCGGTTTTTTCACGGCTCTTGTTCCCCGTACTTCTCCCGCCAGGCGGCCAGCTCCGCCTCGTCCTTGTCGTCCAGGGCGTGGAGGCCGCTGCGGCCCTCCATGTGGTGGGTCAGCTCATGGGAGAGGGTCTGGCGGAGCTCCGTCCGCCAGTCCTCCTCCGTCCACTTCTCCCCCTCCGCCGCCGC
>CATNDJ010000013.1:7516-59929 GCA_950097265.1 uncultured Oscillibacter sp. | reverse complement strand
GGGGCCCGGCCCCGCCACGCCGACAAGGAGCACAAGTATTTCACCTGCAAGAGCTGCAAGACCATCTGCCGGGTCCCCGCGGGCAAGGGGAAAATCGTCATCACCTGCCCCAAGTGCGGGGCGGAGATTCACGCGAAGACCTGATTTCCCGCGGCTCACTGAGGCAGTCAAAACCGTTATGAACAGGGAAGGAGGCGCAAAGAAATGAACATGCAGGAGAGCGCAAGGCTGATTCTCGGGCTTCGTGCCGCCGGATGGAGTGAAAAGAAAATCAATGACTTCATCCTTTTCATTGAAAGCGGCGAGGAGCAATACAAACCGGGCAAAGACGAAGAAGAAGAGTGACAAAAGACCGGAGGACAATCGTCCTTCGGTCCTTCATTTTTTCGGAAACCGGCGGTACTCGTCTGAGACGCCGCAGATGTAATCCATGCTAACATTGTAGTACTTCGCCAGGATAATCACACTGTCCAGAGGGATGCGGGTCCTGCCGAGTTCATAGTCCGAATACGTCTTTTGACCCACATGCAGCAGCCCCGCGATAAACGCCTGGGTCAAATCCCGGTCCTCCCGCAAAGCGCGTATTCGTTCAGCACACCGCATCCTCTCACCTCGAATACAGCATATCCAAGAGGAAATAACTCTATTGACATATAGAGTTATAAACTCTATAATATGTTCAGGAGGCGATACAATGGCCGAATTTTGCATGACGTGCTGGAACCGGATGCACCGCACCCACGGCACCGAGCGGGACTATATTCTGTCCAACGGACGAGAGCTCTGCGAGGGCTGCGGGCGGTTCTGCCGGGTGGTGGAAGGAGAGCGGACCCTCAAGTTTCTCTATGACCTGCGGCACAGGAAGAAACAGTAAAACACGGCGGTTGATACCGCCGCGTTTTCTCACCCCAGGGCCACATCCAGCACCATCATGATGAGGAAGCCCCCCACAAAGCCGCAGGTCCCCGCCCGGCTGTGGGCCTGGGGCACCAGCTCCTCCACCACCACGTACAGCATGGCCCCGGCGGCGAAGCTCAGAAGCCAGGGCATCATGGGGTGAGCCCAGGCGGCGATCAGCACCACCAGGATGCCGAATACCGGCTCCACCGCCCCGGACAGCATGCCGCCGGTAAAGGCGCCGAGCCGCCCCCGGCCCTCCTGCCGCAGGGGCAGAGCCACCGCCGCCCCCTCGGGAAAGTTCTGGATGCCGATGCCAAGCGCCAGGGCCATGGCCCCGGCAGCCCCCTCCCCATTTGCCGCCAGGGCGAAGGCCAGGCCCACCGCCATGCCCTCCGGCACATTATGTAGGGTGATGGCCGTCATCAGCAGCGTGTTCTGCCGCCAGGCGTCGCTGACCTCCTTCGCCCGCCGGAGGCGGGGCAGCAGCGCGTCCAGCGCCGCCAGGAATACCACCCCCAGCAGCATCCCCGCCGCTGCGGGAAGCCAGCTGGGGACCCGCCCTTCCTCCGACGCCTGGCCGATGGCGGGAAGAAGCAAACTCCACACGGAAGCCGCCGTCATCACCCCGGCGGCAAAGCCTAGCATTGCCTTTTGAAACCGGGGCTTGGGCTCCCCGGAGAGAAAAAACACCATGGCGGCGCCCAGGGTGGTCATCAGGAAGGTGAAACCCGTGCCCAGGGCGGCCCAGCCAAGAGACCGCAGCATACACATCAACGCCTTATTCTCAATTCGGGCGGCGGACCGCCCGTATGACAGTATAAGCGCGAAGGTCAGAACTGGTGCTTGCTTTCCGCCGCCGGACGTGGTACACTGTAAGCAGTTCGATACAAGCAAAGGGCCTCATATAAGCCCGCTGTATGGCGCGGGCGTTTCTACGAAGCCGCCGAAGGCTTCTCTATGGGTGTCTGTACGGAAGGGGAGGATTCCCCCTGTCCGCGCAGGCGTCCTTTTTGTTTTTGTATTGGCAAATATGAAAAGGGGTTGTTGGCATGTCGATTACCATTTTAAAGGGGACCGTCGTTTCCGCCCCGGCCCCGGGGAAACTGGACGTCACGGAAAACGGCTGTCTTGTGGCGGAGGATGGAAAAATCACCGGGGTCTTCCCCGCCCTGCCGGAGCAATACGCCGGGGCGGCGGTGGAGGACTATGGGGACGCGCTGATTTTGCAGGCCCTCGCGGACCTGCACCTGCACGCGCCCCAGTATCCCATGCTGGGCATGGGCATGGACCTGCCGCTGCTGGACTGGCTGAACGCCTATACCTTCCCCACCGAGGCCCGCTTCGCCGACCCGGATTACGCCCGGGAGGTCTACCGGGCGCTGGCCCGGGAGCTCATTGAGAACGGGACTACCCGGGTGTGCATGTTCTCCTCCCTCCACCGCCGGGCCACGCTGATTTTGATGGAGGAGCTGGAAAAGGCCGGGGTTACCGGGTACGTGGGCAAGGTAAACATGGACCGCAACGGCATTCCCGCCCTTCAGGAGGACACGGAGGAATCCAAGCGGGAGACCCTCCGCTGGCTGGAGGAGTGCGGGGACTTCCGGCACGTCAAGCCCATTCTCACCCCCCGGTTCACTCCCTCCTGCACCGACAATCTGATGGAGTTCCTGGGAAAGCTGGCGGCGGAACGGGGGCTCCCCGTTCAGTCCCACCTGTCGGAGAACACCGGGGAGATCGCCTGGGTAAAGGAGCTGCACCCGGACTGCGGCCAGTACTGGGAAACCTACGCGAAATACGGCCTCTGGAACGACAAGACCCTCATGGCCCACTGCGTCTGGTCCGACGGGCGGGAGCGGGCGGCCATGCGCACCGCCGGGGTCACCGTGGTCCACTGCGCGGACTCCAACCAGAACATCTGCTCCGGCACGGCCCCGGTGCGGGTAATGCTGAACGAGGGGCTGAAGGTGGCCCTGGGCAGCGACATCGCCGGAGGGGACCGCCTGAACATGTTCGACGTGGTGGCGGCCTCCATCCGGGCCTCCAAGGCCCGGCGGATTCTGGACGAATGGGGCACGGACTTTCTCACCGTGGCGGAGGGCTGGTACTTAGGGACTTCCGCCGGGGCGGCGTTCTTCGGGGAACAGCCGGGCTTCGCCCCGGGGAACCGCCTCCACGCCGTGGTGCTGGACGACGGGGACCTGTCCCGGCCCCATCCCATGACGGCGGCGGAACGGCTGGAACGCTGTGTCTACCGCCGGCAGAGGGACGCGATCCGGGCAGTCTGGAGCGACGGCAGGAAGGTCTACTCCGCCGACTGAACACAGAGAAAGGGACTGCTTCCGCAGTCCCTTTCTCTATTCATGCGCCGCTTCTTACTCGTCCTCCGACTGGACGGCGGAACCCCCCAGGCCGAAGTCCTGTTCCGCGCTGCCGGTGTCCCGGCGGAGCATGTGCTCCATCACCCGGATATCCGAGTCCACGTCCATAGCGTCCGCCTTGTAGAGCTCGTCCAGCTGGTGCTCGAATCCCTTGACAATGGAATCCATGGTGTTTTCGATGCGCTCCTTGGCCTGACGGAGGTTCTCCCCCTCTACCCCGGCGGCCTCGAACTCCGCGTAGGAGTCCAGCAGCTTCTGGGTGGTGGGCAGGTAGTAGTTCAGGAAGGTGCCGATGCGGTCCTTTTTCCTGGGGTCCTCCTCCACGGCCTTGAAGATCTTGGCGGTGATTTCCTCCAGCCGGGAGATCTGCGCGGACAGCGCCGGGTCTGCGATCCGGTCGTTGGCCCGGCGGATGTTCCGCAGGATGCCGGAATAGCCCTCCTCCGCCTCCTTGGGGGGCGCTTTGGATTCCCCCGCGGTTCTCGCCGCCTCTTCCTGGACGGCCTCCTCGAAACGCTGGCGGAACTCCGCCCCTGCGCCGCTGGAGCGGAACAGGTAGCCCAGCTCCATGTTCAGGTAGGCCTTCCCGCCGAAGTAGCCCTTGTCAATCATCTTTTCCAGGTCCTTTTCCACCCGGCGCTCGGAGTAGCCCAGGGTCCGGGCCAGCTCGTCGATGGGCATGGCCTCCCGGTCGCCCATGACCAAGAGATACTTGGAGAAGCGCTTCAGCTGGCGGTCCATGGAGAAGCCTTTAAAGAGCATTGCCCCGCCGCCCACAGCGAAGGCCAGCCCGCTCAGCAGATCCTCTACCCACCAGTAGCTGGTAGCGTAGAAGATGGCGCTGATCGCGTCGATCATGGCAAGGCAGCCGATGACGGCCAGAATCGCCCCCAGCAGCTTCAGCCACCGGGCGGTGGACTTTTTCGTCTGAGGGGACTTGGTGACCTTCTTCACCGCCTTGGTCGCCTTGGTCTGCTTCCGGGGCGCGGCGGAGGTCCCGGCCTGTCCCGCCATGCCCTGAAGGGGCGGGGCCTGCTGGGCGGGCTTCTTCTCGTCCTCGGCAAAGAGCTTGCCGAACAGCAGCACCAGGCCGATGGGCCAGACGCCCAGGCAGAAGGAAAGAATGATGAGCGGCCAGCCCCAGTCCCCGCCGCCGGAGGATTTTTTCTTGTTGTCCGCCATAGCTCATTCCTCCGTTTCTTTCTTCTCCAGCTTCCGCTTGTTCCCCTGACCGTCCACGATATAGGTGTTGTCCAGCTGGGCCTGTAAATTCCCCAGCACCGAGTCGATATAGGCCCGGCGGAGGGCGGCCCGCTCCTTCTCCTCGTCCGCCGTCAGGCCCACGAACCGGGCCTTCCGGGCCAGCTCGTTGATGCGGTCGATCTGCTCCTGCTTCATGCTTGTCCCTCCTCAAACGTAAACCTGCAAGACGATGGAGATCCTCCCCTTTCGGGTCAGGCCCCCCGCCTCGCTGAGCTCGAATTTCCCAAAGCCCCAGGCGGAGACCACGTCCCCCGCCTCCAGCAGCTTGTCCGGCTTCACGCACTCCCGCCAGTTCAGCTGGACCTTCCCGCTCTCGATGAGGGCGGCGGCCTTGCCCCGGGCCAATCGGAAGCCCGAGGACGCCACGGCGTCCAGCCGGAGGGAGCTGACCGTGTCCCGGACCTCCCTGCGCTGGACCGTGGGAATGTGGAGGTTTCCTGGTTCAATGGCCGTCACCCGCAGCTTGGCCCGCCCGGCGGAGTCCCAGCTTTGCAGGAGGAAATCCGCCACACTGTCCAGCACCAGCAGGTCCGCGCTGTCCGGGGCCACCAAAATGTCCCCGATCTTCTCCCGGGCCACGCCCATGCCCATCAGGCTCCCCAAAAAGTCCCGGTGGGTCAGCTTCTCCTCCTCCCGGAAAGAGGCCCGGAGGCAGCGGATGGGGCTCTCGGCGTTCGACCGCTCCATCCAGTCGGGGAGGAACAGCAGCACCTGCCGCTCCGCCCCCTCGTAGCCCCCCTGGAGGACATAAGCGGTCTCGGGAATCCCCGCCAGGCGCAGACAGTCCTGTGCCTGGGAGCGCTGCTGGGGGCTGAGGAAATCCGTGGCGGCGGGGATGTTCCGGTTTACAGCCTGCCCGGCTCTGTCCAGGACCTTGGCCAGGGCCAGCCGGTCCTCCCCGGCGAGGCCCAGGCGGTCCAGCAGCGCGCCCTTATCCATGGCGCAGCTCCTGGGTGCGGACCAGGGCGGCGTAGGCCCCGTCCCTGGCCATCAGCTCCTCGTGGCTCCCCAGCTCCACCATGCGCCCGTCCTCAATGACGGCGATACGGTCCGCGTTCCGGACGGTGGAGAGCCGGTGGGCGATGATGATGGTGGTCCGGCCCTGGGAGAGCTTGTCAAAGGCCTCCTGGAGCTTGGCCTCCGTCACGCTGTCCAGGGCCGAGGTGGCCTCGTCCAGAATCAGCACCGGGGGATCCTTCAAAAAGATGCGGGCGATGGAAATGCGCTGCTTCTGCCCGCCGGAGAGGAGCACGCCCCGCTCCCCTACATAGGTGTTGAACCCGTCGGGCATGGCGCAGATGTCGTCATAGATCTCCGCCAGGCGCGCGGCCCGCGCAACTTCTTCTTCCGTAGCCCCGGGGCGGCCGTAGCGGATGTTCTCCAGGATGCTGGCGGCAAAGAGGAACACGTCCTGCTGAACTACGCCCACGTTCCGCCGGAGGGATTCCTGGGTCACCTGCCGCACGTCCGTGCCGTCCAGGAGGACGGCTCCCTGCGTCACGTCGTAAAACCGGGGAATGAGCTGGCAGAGGGTGGACTTTCCCCCGCCGGAGGGGCCCACCACCGCCAGGGTCTCCCCGGGGCGGATGTGCAGGTCCACGTCGTGGAGCACCGCCGCGTCTTTCTGGTAGGCGAAGCTCACGTGGTCCACGTCGATTCTGCCCTCTACCCGGTCCAGCGTCTTCGCGTCCGGCGCGTCCTTCAGGGCGGGCTCCTCCCGCATCAGCTCGATGAAGCGGCCCAGGCCCGCCGTGCCGTTGGCGAAGAGCTCGGCGAAATTGGAGAGCTTCCGCACCGGGGTGACGAAGGTGGTGATGTAGAGGCTGAAGGTGGTCAGGTCGATGACGTTCAGCTCTCCCCGCATGATGAATAGGCCCCCGGCGGCGATGACGGCGGCGGAGAGGATGCACAGAAAGAACTCCATGGTGGCGTTGAAGCGGCCCATGGCCTTGTGGAAGGCCCGCTTGGAGGTCTTGAAGGTGGCGTTGGAGCTGTCGAACTTCCGGAGCTCCGCCCCCTCGTTGGCGAAGGCCTTCGCCGTCCGGATGCCGGAGAGGCCGGACTCGATGTCGGAGTTGATGACGGCGGTTTTCTGCTTGACCGCGGCGGAAGCCTCGCTCATGGACCGGCGGCAGGACCAGACCACGGCAAAGAACACCGGGACGATGCAGGCGATCACCAAGGCCAGCCGCCACTGGATGGTGAACATGATGATGAGGGAGCCCAGTATGGTGGCCCCGGAGATGAAGATGTCCTCCGGCCCGTGGTGGGCCAGCTCCGTGATGTCGAAAAGGTCCGCCGTCAGGCGGCTCATGAGCTGGCCCGTGCGGTTCTTGTCGTAGTAGTTGAAGCTCAGCTCCTGCATGTGGCGGAAGAGGTCGTGGCGGATGTCCGCCTCTACCAGGATGCCGAAGGTGTGGCCCCAGTAGCAGATGACGTAGGTCAGCAGGGCCCGGAGCACAAAAGCGATGAAGACCACCGCCATGACGGCGAAAAAGGTCTTGTAGGCGCTCTCGGGCAGCAGCTCGTACATGCACCACCGGGACACGGCGGGGAAGGCCAGGTCGATCATGGAGATCAGCAGGGCGCAGGCCAAATCCATGACGAACAGCCTCCGGTGGGGCCGGAAGTAGGAGAGGAAAATTTGCAGGGCGGATTTTTGCTGGAAGTCCCGGGTGGTCATAAAAGCGTCCTCCATGGTCAACACATAATTTTACAGTTTAGGATTATAGCATAACTCTCCCGCAGATGCAAGAAACAACCCCGGACGCTTTCGCGTTCGGGGTTGCCCTTATCTTCTACTGGGCCCAGGAGAATACGCTCAGGAATTTGCCAGGAACTCGCCCTTCATATAGCCGGTGGTGGTCACGCCGCCCACGTTGCTGAAGGTGATTTCATACCAGTCGCCGGTTCCCGTGGCGCGGACAATCTGGACGGAGCCGCCGTTGGGCACCGTGGCCAGGATGTCGTAGGTGGTGCCGGGGCCGGAGCGGACCCGGACGCCGTTGCCGCCGTTGACCACCACGGCCTTCCCCGCCTTCAGGGACCCGCCGCCGGACGGCGCGGTCGTGCCGGGCGTCGTAGTCGTTGGGGGCGGGGTAGTGGTGGTCGTTCCTCCGCCGGAGGACGGCGCGGAACTGCCGCCGGTGACCCGGACGATGCAGATGGCCCGCTTGGACCCGTCGGTGACCACCACGTGGGTGGTGCCGGAGGCCACGGGGGTGACGGTGCCGTCGCCGGAGACCGTGGCGATGGAGGGGTCCTCGCTGATCCAGGTATAGGTTCCCGTGCCGCCGGAGACCTTCAGCTGGTGGGCTCCCGCGGAGACCGGCCGGGTGAAGTCCGTGCTGCTCAGGGTCAGGCCGCCGGGCAGGGCCGCGGCGGAAGCGTAGCTCATGCCGCCGGAGGGCTCGCCGGAGCTTCCGGTATTATCGCTCCCTTCCGGCATGGAACCGCCGTTGGGAGTATCCGGCGTATCCGGGCCTCCGGGCTCGCCGGAGCCCTCGGGATCCTCCGTCCCGGCGGGGTCCTGGGCGGGGGTGTTCCCCGGCGCCGTGCCGGAAATGCCGGGCTTCTGGGGTTCTGTAATGCCGGGTTTGCCGTCCTCCGGGTCCTTGTCCTTGCCGAAGAACTTGTCCCCATAGAGAAGATACACCAGCAGCAGGGCCATCAGCACAATCAGGACAATCAAAATGGGCGTGACGATGCTGTAGGCGCTCCGTTCGCCCCGGCCGCCGGAGCTCCGGACGCCCTCCCGGAGAATGGGGCGGCGGGCAGGCTCCTGCTCCTCCTCCCAGTACTCCTCCTCCTCGCAGAACGGGCACTCTTTATAAGTATCGGAATATCTCTCCCCGCAGACGGGGCAGCGTTTCATTGCCATGTCGGTCCTCCCGCGTGTCGTTTCATTACATTCGCATTTTATATCATATCCATTTTCCAGGCCGCCGTCAAGTGCGAGTTCGTCAAAATTTGTGAACTTTTCAGGTTCTCCTTGCTTTTTCGCCCCGAATCCATATAATGGAACTTGCAGAATTGAATCGAACCGACGGGAGGTATGCGGCATGAGCGCCATCATCATCGGCATCGCCGGGGGCACGGGCTCCGGCAAGACCACCCTGACCCGGCATTTAAAGGACCACTTCGGTCCCGACGTCACCGTTGTGGGACACGACAGCTACTACAAGCGGCAGGAGGGCAAGACCTACGAGGAGCGGGCCCTCCAGAACTACGACCACCCGGACGCCTTCGACACGGACCTGCTCATCCGGCACTTGGGGGAACTGAAGGAGGGCCGGTCCATTCAGTGCCCCGTCTACTCCTACGTGGACCACAACCGGACGGACCAGACGGTGGAGATCTTCCCCACCAAGGTTCTGATCGTGGAGGGCATCCTGATTTTTCAGGATCCGGTGCTCAGGGAGCTGTTCGACATCAAGATTTTCGTGGAGACCGATGCGGACGAACGCATCCTCCGCCGGGCACTCCGGGACGTGGAGGAGCGGGGGCGGACCCTGCGTTCCGTGGTGACCCAGTACCTGACCACGGTGAAGCCCATGCATGAGCAGTACGTGGAGCCCTCCCGGAAGTATGCGGACATCATCGTCTTGGAGGGCGGTCACAACCTGGTGGCCCTGGAGATGATCATGCAGAGGATTCAGAACCACATTGATAAGGAGTAAAAAGGGAGCGGCTTACAGCCGCTCCCCTTTTCCATGCCTCTATCCTCTCCACGCGGCCCTCAGCCGCCCTTCCGGAAGCTCCCCCCGTCCTCCGGCTCCTCCGGCTTCGCTCCGCCGAAGGCGATGGACCCGCTGCCGTACTTCCGCCGGATGCCGTCCATGGCGGCCTCCAGCCGCTCCTGGCGCCGCCGGTCCGGGGCGCTGCCGGCGGTGAACAAATCCGCCTGCTCATAGGTCTCCTCCTCCGGCGTCAGGTAGATGGCCGTCACCGTCAGGGCCCGGACGGGGTTCGGGGGCTTCCACAGCTCCCCCGCCAGCTCCAGGGCGACGGCGGAGATGTCCCGAATCAAGTGGGTGGGGGCCGGGAGCTGCCGCTGGCGGGAGCGGTCGCGAAAGGCCGGATCCCGGACCGTCACGTGGATCCCGCCGGCGTAGAGCCCCGCCCGGCGGAGCCGTCCCGCCACGCTGTCCGACAGCAGGCGGATTCCCGCCGCCACCTGGTCCCGGGTAGTGAGGTTCTTGGGAAAGGTGGTGCCGTTGCCCACGGACTTCACCGGCTCCGGGGCGCGGCGGGAGCGCACCGGGTCCCGGTCCAGGCCATTGGCATAGTCGTGGAGCTGGCCCCCCAGCTTGCCCATCAGTTCCTCCAGCGTCTCCCGGGGGAAGGCCGCCAGCTCCCCGATAGTGGAGACTCCATACTGCCCCAGCAGCTTCTGCGCCACGCCCCCCACGTAGAGCATGTCCCCCGCCCGCAGGGGCCAGACGATCTCCTGCCAGTTCTCCCGGGAGATCACCGTGGTGGCGTCGGGCTTCTTATAGTCGCTGCCCAGCTTGGCGAAGACCTTGTTGAAGGAAACACCCACGGAGAGGGTCAGCCCCAGCTCTTTTTTCACCCTCCGCCGCAGGGCGTCCGCCAGGGCCCCGCCGTCCCCGCCGAAGAGGTGGAGGGTGTTCGTCACGTCCAGCCAGCTCTCGTCGATGCCGAAGGGCTCCACCAGGTCGGTGTATTCATCGTAAAGGGCGTTGACCTTTTGGGAGTATTCCCGGTAGAGCCGGTGATGTGGCGGCAGCAGAATCAGCTCCGGGCACTTCCTCTTCGCCTGCCAGATGGTCTCCGCCGTCCGCACGCCGAAGCGCTTGGCGGGCTCGTTCTTCGCCAGGATGATGCCGTGGCGGGAGGAGGGATCCCCGCAGACGGCCACGGGGAGCTTCTTCAATTCCGGGCGGCCCAGCAGCTCCACCGAGGCGTAGAAGCTGTTCAGGTCGCAGTGGAGGATTACCCGGTCCATCAAGGTCCCCCCTCTCGTTTTAATGGCCCCATTATAGCGCGTTTGTTCTGGTTTGAAAAGGGGAAAAATCCGGATTTACTCTTTCGCCGCCCGTTCGTACCGCTCCGCTCCCCACCAGCCCGGGGTCAGCTCCCCCAGGGTCACGGTCTCCCGGGTCTCATAGTCCGTTAAAATTTCCGCGTCCCGGTTTTTCGGTGACAGCTGCATCAAAAACTCCCGGCAGGCTCCGCAGGGCATCCCGCTGCCCCCGCCGTAAGGGGGCAGGTCCCGGAAGGTGAGGATGCGCTTTACCACCCTCTGCCCGCTGCTCATGTACATGTTCAGGGCGGCGGTGCGCTCCGCGCAGAGGTCCATCACCCCGCAGCAGCTCTCGACGCAGAAGCCGGTGTAGATCTCCCCGTTTTCGCTCTCCAGGGCGCAGACCACATGGTGGGTGATCAGAAACGGCGTGGGCTCCTCCGGGTGGTACAGGGGCTTCGCCCGCTCATACAGCGTCTCCCAAATGTCCATAAAAAACCTCCTGAAACGGCGTTATGGGACGATTTTAGCGCAGCCCGCGGTCCGGCGCAAGGCGGCCGGAACAGCGCGGAAAAAATTAAAAATTGGGGCTTGCATTTTCCGTCCCGCTGTCGTATACTGACAGCAGAAAACCGAACTGAATACTTTGTCTTCAGGGCGGGGTGAAATTCCCCACTGGCGGTACAGTCCGCGACCGGAGGCCGATTCCCCAAGTACGGCCCCCGCCGACCCGGTGAAACTCCGGGACCAACAGTTATAGTCTGGATGGAAGAAGATGAGTGCGGCTTGAGCCGCGCCTTTCGGCGCGCTTCTTTGCTGCTTGTTCACCTTGGAGAAGCCAAAGCATCCAGGGTGTTTTCAAGTTTGTAAAGGAGTGTTTTCTTATGTCCAACTACGAATCCAACGTCACCACCGCCCCCGCCGACGATTACGCCGCCGGAGCCGCCGCCGAGCTCCGGATGCACCGGGAATCCCAAAACGCCGTCAAGACCGTCACGTCTCTCGCCATGCTGACGGCCCTGACCTATGTGGCCATGCTTCTCAGCAAGATGCTGCCCCAGATTTCCGGCTTCCTCCAGATGGATGTGAAGGACACCGTGGTCTGCATCGGCGGCTTCCTCTTCGGGCCTCTCTCCGCCGCCATCATCTCCATCGTGGTAGCCCTGGTGGAGATGTTCACGGTCAGCGACACAGGGATCATCGGCCTCATTATGAACGTGCTGGCCACCTGCGCCTTCTGCTGCACCGCCTCCTTCGTCTACAAGAAAATGCGCACCCGGAAGGGCGCGGTCCTGGGCCTGCTCCTGGGCACCCTGGTCCTGACGGTGGTCATGGTCCTGTGGAACTACCTGATTACCCCCATCTACATGCACATGGACCGCTCCGTGGTGGCCGCCATGCTGCCCACGGTCTTCCTCCCCTTCAACCTGGTGAAGGGCGGGCTGAACACGGCCCTGATCCTGGTCCTCTATAAGCCCGTGGTCACCGCCCTGCGGAAGGCCCGGCTGGCCCCCGAGCGGGACGCCGCCGCCCAGAGCGGGGACCGCTTCGACGCGGGCTTCCTGCTGTTCTCCCTGGCCCTGCTTGCCACCTTCGTCCTGCTGGTCCTGGTCCTGGCGGGTAAAATCTGAGCCGGAAAACCCCTGCAATTTCAAAATCCGGGGCGGAGCCTGACGGCTCCGCTCCATTTTTCCCCGGAGCAGCGCGGCAAATTGGAAAAATTTCCAAAAATTTCCGGTCTTTGTGACAAAAGCTACTTGCATTTTTTGGAAAACTTTGTTATCATGGGTAAATTAAGCAGAAGGGAGGCGCATCGTCTTGGTCATACATGAATCTGCGGAGGATTACCTGGAATCCATTCTGATCATCCAGGAGCAGTCCGGACAGGTACGGTCCATCGACGTAGTGAATAAATTGGGATTCTCCAAGCCCAGCGTCAGTATCGCTATGAAAAAGCTGCGGGAGAGCGGCTACATTGTCATGGCCGGGGATGGGAATATCACCCTGACCGCCAGCGGCATGGAAATCGCAAGCCGCATCTACCGCCGCCACAAGACCATCACCCGGCTCTTCGAGCTGATGGGCGTCTCTCCGGAACAGGCCGCGGCGGACGCCTGCAAGGTCGAGCACGACCTCAGTGAGGAGACCTTCGCGCGCATCTGCGCCTATGTGGAAGCCCCGCCTCAGTGACTGCGGCCCGGCTCCGCAAGCAGCCCCTGGACGGGGAGGAAGATTCCGGCGTTTTGTCTAAAAAGAGGCTGGGAAGTTCTCTGTTTGAGAGCTTGCATTTTCGCGGGCTCTTCGGTACAATAAAAACGATAAAGCAAGGATAGATGGCTGCAACGGAGTGCCGCGCGCACGGGCCCGCACCTGTCTCTCCGTGCGAGCCGATAGGTGTTTCAAGTCCGAGTGGATTTGGGGCGCCTTTCTTTTTTACCCAAATTCAATTCAAGGAGGAGTTTTACTATGATCCTACTGGCAAACGGCAAGCTCATCACCCGGGACCCCGACGGCGCGGGCTACCTGCCCGACGGCGGCGTGGTCACCGAGGGCGGAAAGATCGTGGAGGTTGGCGAGACCGCCGCCCTGAAAGCCAAATACCCCCAGGCGGAGTTCGTGGACGCGAAAGGCGGAGTCATCATGCCCGGCCTCATCAACGCCCACACCCACATCTACTCCGCCCTGGCCCGGGGCCTCAGCATCAACGGCTACGCCCCCACCAATTTTTACGAGGTGCTGGACGGCCAGTGGTGGTACATCGACCGCCACCTGGACCTGGCGGCCACGAAGGCCAGCGCACAGGCCCTGGTCATCGACTCCATCAAGCAGGGCGTCACCACCATCTTCGACCACCACGCCTCCTTCTGCGAAATCCCCGGCTCCCTGATGGAGATCGCCAAGGTCACGGAATCCATGGGCCTCCGGGCCTGCCTGTGCTACGAGGTCAGCGACCGGGACGGGGAGGAAAAATCCCTCCAGTCCGTCCGGGAGAACAAGGACTTCATCGACTACTGTGAGGCGCACCCCTCGGACATGCTGAAGGCCATGTTCGGCGGCCACGCCCTGTTTACCATCTCCGACAAGACCTTCGACCGGATGGCGGAGGCCAACGGGGGACGGGTGGGCTACCACATCCACGTCTCCGAGGGCATGAACGACGTCTACGACTCCCTCCAGAACTACGGCCGCCGCCCGGTCCAGCGGCTCCAGGACCACGGCATCCTGGGCCCCAAGACCATCCTGGGCCACTGCATCCACGTGAACACGGCGGAAATGGACATCATCAAAGAAACGGACACCATGTGCGTCAACAACCCGGAAAGCAACATGGGCAACGCCGTGGGCTGCTCTCCGGTGCTCCAGCTTTACAAGAAGGGCATTCTGGTGGGCCTGGGCACCGACGCCTACACCAACGACATGCTGGAGAGCATCAAAGTAGCCCTGACCATCCAGCGGCACAACGCCTGCCTCCCCGGCGTGGGCTGGTGCGAGGTGACGGATATGCTCTTCAAGAACAACGCCAAAATGGCGGCCCGCTGCGGCTTCCCCGAGATGGGCGTGCTGAAGGCCGGAGCGGCGGCGGACGTCATCGTTATGGACTACAAGCCCTTCACCCCCTTCTCCGACGCCAACATCGACGGGCACATGCTCTTCGGCATGACGGGCCGCCAGTGCCAGACCACCATGGTCAACGGAAAAATTCTGATGCGCGACCGCCGGCTCACGGAGATTGACGAGGAGGCCGTCAACGCGGAGATTCTCCAGGTTTCCAAGAAGCTCTGGGGAACCCTGAACCATTGCGAATACTGATTTTAAATATACAGGAGGAACGAAACCATGTCCGAACTGATGACCCCCATTCCCTTTCGGGAACTGATGACCTGGGTGACCGCCGAGTACCAAAAGGAAGGCACCGTCTTCGGCGTTCACAAGCCCTACAAAGCGGGCGTCAAGACCCTGCCCATTTTCGGGGAGAAAATTGAGACCCCCTTCGGCCCCGCCGCCGGGCCCAACACCCAGCTGGCCCAGAACATCATCGCCTCTTACTTCGCCGGGGCCCGGTTCTTCGAGCTGAAGACCGTCCAGAAGATGGACGGCGCGGAGCTCTCCGCCTGCGTGAACCGGCCCTGCATCCTGGCGGAGGACGAGTGCTACAACTGCGAGTGGTCCACGGAACTCTACGTTCAGCAGGCCTTTGAGGAGTATGTAAAGGCCTGGTGCGCCTGCAAAATCATGGCCAAGGTGTACGGCCTGGGGGACCCGGACGCGTTCGTCTTCAACATGTCCGTAGGCTATGACCTGGCGGGCATTCAGGGCGAAAAAGTGGACGGCTTCCTGAACGGCATGACGGACGCCTCGAAGACCCCGATTTTCCAGGAGTGCGTCAAGGTCCTCAAGGAGTTCTTCCCCGGGGAATCCGCCTTCATCGACGGCATCTCCCCCCGGGTCTCCGGCAGCGTCACCGTCTCCACCCTCCACGGCTGCCCGCCGGACGAGATCGAACGGATCGCCAGCTACCTGATTGAGAAGAAGCGTCTCCACACCTTCGTCAAGTGTAACCCCACCATCCTGGGCTATGAAACCGCCCGGTCCATCCTGGACGGCATGGGCTACGACTACATCGCCTTTGACGACCATCACTTCAAAGAGGACCTCCAGTACGAGGACGCCATCCCCATGTTCCGCCGCCTCCAGGCCCTGGCGGACAGGACCGGCGTGGAGTTCGGCCTGAAACTCTCCAACACCTTCCCCGTGGACGTGAAGGGCGGGGAGCTCCCCAGCGAGGAGATGTACATGGCGGGCAAGTCCCTCTTCCCCCTGACCACCACCATGGCGGCCCGGATTTCCAAGGAGTTCGGCGGCCGGATGCGCATCAGCTACGCCGGAGGCGCGGACGCGCTGAACATCGACAAGCTCTTTGCCTTAGGGATTTGGCCCATCACCATGGCGACGACGGAACTCAAGCCCGGCGGCTACCAGCGCTTCGTTCAGATTGGCGACAAGCTGGATACTATGGAGTTCAAGCCCTTCACCGGCGTAGACGTGGCGGGCATCGAGGCCCTGGCCCTGGCGGCCCGGTCCGACAAGTACCACGTCAAGGCCGTGAAGCCCCTGCCCAGGCGGAAGCTGGCCGAAAAGGTCCCCCTGATGGACTGCTTTACCGCCCCCTGCAAGGGCGGCTGCCCCATTGGCCAGGACATTCCGGAGTACATTGAGCTCTGCCGGAAGGGAGAGTACGCCTCCGCCCTGCGGCTCATCTGCGAGAAGAATCCCCTGCCCTTCATCACGGGCACCATCTGCGCCCATCGCTGCCAGACCAAGTGCACCCGGAACTTCTACGAGGACTCCGTCCAGATCCGGGCCACCAAGCTGGTGGCCGCGGAGCGGGGCTATGACGAGTATATGTCCAAAATCAAGGCCCCCGCCCCGGCGAACAGCGGCAAAAAGGTGGCCGTCATCGGCGGCGGCCCCACGGGCATGGCGGCGGCCTACTTTGTGGGCCGGGCGGGCATCCCCGTCACCATCTTCGAGAAAGCCGATAAGCTGGGCGGCATCGTCCGGCAGGTCATCCCCGGCTTCCGCATTTCTGATGAAGCCATCGACAAGGACGCGGCCCTCGTCGCCAAAATGGGCGCGGATATCCGGCTGAACACCCCCGCGCCGTCTGTTGCCGAGCTGAAGGCCCAGGGGTACACCCACATCTTCTTCGCCGTAGGCGCGTGGAAGGCCGGGTGGCTGGACATCCCCGGCAACGTGGTGCCCGTCATCGGCTGGCTGAAGGACATGAAGGCCGGGAAGGACGTCTCTCTGGGGAATGTTGCCGTGGTGGGCGGCGGCAACACCGCCATGGACGCCGCCCGAGCGGCCCTCCGGGCAGGGGCGGAGTCCTCTACCCTGGTATACCGCCGGACGAAGAAATACATGCCCGCCGATTCTGAAGAACTGGAGCTTGCCGTTGCCGACGGCGTCAACTTCCTGGAGCTGGTGGCCCCCGTGGAGCAGAAGGACGGGAAGCTGCGCTGTGAGAAGATGCGCCTGGGCGAGCCCGACGAGAAGGGCCGCCGGAAGCCGGAGCCCACCGGGGAGTTTGTGGAAATCGACTGCGACACCGTGGTCTCCGCCGTGGGCGAAAAGGTGGAAAGCGAGCTCTTCACCGCCAGCGGCGTGGAGGTGGACGCCAAGGGCCTGCCGGACTTCCGCACCAACGTGGAGGGCGTCTACGCCGGAGGCGACGCCATGCGGGGCCCCGCCACGGTGGTAGAGGGCATCGCCGACGCCCAGTGGTTCGCAAACGCCGTCATCGGGGAGTCCTACAAGTTTGAAATCCCCGCCAAGGCCAAAGCCTCCCGGGCGGACGCCATCGCCAAGAAGGGTATCCTCTGCGCGTCCGCCAAGTGCGAGGGCGACCGCTGCCTGACCTGCAACGTAGTCTGCCAGGTCTGCGCCGACGTGTGCCCCAACCGGGCTAACGTGGTGGTGGAGCTCCCCGACGGGCGGCACGAGATTCTCCATGTGGACCGGATGTGCAACGAGTGCGGCAACTGCGCCATCTTCTGCCCCTACGACTCCGCCCCCTACCGGGATAAGTTCACCCTGTTCAAGACCCGGGAGGGCTTCGACGAGAGTGTGAACAATCAGGGCTTCCTGCCCCTGGGCGGAAGCCGGGTCCTGGTCCGGCTGGACGGGAAAGTCTTCGAGGCGGATTTGAACGGCAAGAACGATCTGCCCGCCGATATCGAAGTGTTCATCCTCACAGTGCTGAATAAGTATACCTACCTGCTGTAAGCGGCAGCTCAAACGGAGGCCGGGAAAAATCCCGGCCTCCGCCTTTTTGCGCCTTCTGGAAATATGACTGGAATTTACAGCCTGTCCGTGGTATACTGTTCTACGTGAGAAAATCCCCAAGTTAGGAGCGTGAATTTTTTGACCCTGCTTTCCTCCATCCTCCTGGGCGTTGTCCAGGGGGTGACCGAGTTCCTGCCGGTGTCCAGCTCCGGCCATCTGGCCATCGCGGAGCACCTGCTGAACGTCTCCGGCGCGGCGGAGGTCCCGCCCTTCTTCGATGTGCTCCTGCACCTGGGCACGCTGTTCGCCGTCTTCATCGCCTACTGGGAGGACATCCGGGACATGGTGCTGGAGTTCTTCTGCGGCGTGAGCGACCTGGTCCGCGGCACAACCCCCAGCCGCGTCCCCCCTGCCCGGCGGATGATCCTGCTCATCATCGTGGGTACCCTGCCCCTCTTCGCCGTGCTGCCCGTCAAGGACGCCATCGAGGCCCTGGGGGATAACATGTACTTCGTGGCCTTCGCCCTGCTGGGGACGGGCTGCCTCCTCTTCGCCAGCGACCACGTCCGCCGGGGGCGGAAGACGGAGAAGACCGCCACGATGCTGGACGCTCTGCTGGTGGGCGTGGGCCAGGCCCTGGCCACCTGCCCCGGCATCTCCCGGTCCGGCACCACCATCACCGCCGGATGCTTTGTGGGCTTCGACCGGAAGTTCGCCGTGCGGTACTCCTTCCTCATGTCCATCCCCGCCATCCTGGGGGCCAATATTCTCAGCCTAAAGGACGCGCTGGAAACCCAGGTCCTCTGGGAGGAGGTGCCCATTTATCTCGTGGGCGTGGCGGTCTCCGCCCTGGTGGGCTACCTCTGCATCCGGCTCATCAAACTGGTGGCGGACAAGGGGAAGTTCGGCTTCTTCGCCTATTACTGCTGGCTGGCGGGCATCGTCACCCTGGCCCTGATCTTCACGCAGAAGTGACAAATTCCTGACTCTCGGAGGTACATACCGTGGCTTCCTCATCACAGAAGAAACCCGCCGCCAAGAAGTCCGGCGGCAAATCCACCGCGAAAAAGCTCCCTCAGAAACAGCCTGTCCGCCGGGAGGTCACCGGCGGCGTGCTGCTGGCCCTGGCCCTGTGCGTCTTCGTGGGCTACTTCGGCGTCAACGCCCTGTTTCTGGACTTCTTCGCCAAGGTCCTGAAGGGCCTCTTCGGCTACGGCTACTGGCTGGCGGGGCCCGCCCTGGTGCTGGCGGGGCTTATCCTGATTTTCCACCGGGGCCGCCCCGTCCAGCTCCGGACCGCCTGCGCCCTGCTGCTGCCGCCCCTGTTCGGCACCCTGGCCCACCTGGTCCTCTGCAAAAAGGAGTACGAGCCCTCTTTCTTCAAGATGCTGGGGGCCATTTGGGCGGACGGCGTGGCCCTGGAGTCCGGCGGGGCCTTCTCCGGCGTGCTGGCCAACGGGTCCGCCGCCGTGTTCTCCTCCCTGGCCTCGGTGATTCTGTTTACCGTTTTGTTCGTGGCCCTGCTCTTCGTGTCCCTGCGGCTGACCCTGGCGGCCTTCGCGGACTGGCGGCGGGCAAGACCCCCCTATGAGGAGCAGCCCGCCATCCGGGTAACCCCCCTGGACCCGCCCAAGCGCCGGGCCCCCACCGGGCCCAAGCCCCAGATCGACATCCCCCTGGACGGCGAGGAGCGGCCCGCTAAACCGGCGAAATCCGGGAAGTTCACCGGCTTCTTCCGCCACAAGGCCGACGCCCAGCCCACGCCGGATCAGGTTCTTCGATCTCAGGCGGCCCCTGAGCCAAAGCCCGAACCTGTCCCTGCGCCAGCGCCCGAACCCGCCCCCGCGCCGGAACGGCCCCGGGCGGCCATCCCCGTGCCGCCCCCCGTGCCGGTGCCCGAGCCGGTATCCGAGCCCATTTTCCCCGCCGTCCCCGCTCCGGCGGAAGTGGAACCACCCCGCGCCCCGGAGCCGGAAAAAGCCCCCCTGCCCACGGCGGAGACCTTCACCCGCAGCGGCAAGGCCGAGACGGCCAAGGAGGTGGCGGCCCAGACCGCCGCCGTGGCCGCGGAAATCGAGGAGAAGCTGGCGGCGGAGGACGGGGCCTACCAGTATCCCCCGGTGGACCTGCTGCGGATGAACCAGGGGGAGAACCACGTGGAGGCCGGGGCGGAACTTCGGAACAACTCCCGCCGCCTGGCGGAGACCCTCACCAGCTTCGGCGTGGACGCCGCCCCCGGCGACGTGATCCACGGTCCCTCCGTCACCCGGTACGAGTTCATCCTGGAGCAGGGCGTGAAGCTCTCCAAGATCACGAATCTCGCGGACGACATCGCCCTGGCCCTGGGGGCCACGGGGGTGCGCATCGCCCCCATTCCCGACAAGATCTCCGTGGTGGGCATTGAGGTGCCCAACAAGCAGGTAACCCCGGTGCTCATCCGGGACGTCATCGAGTCCCGGGAGTTCGCGGGGCATAAATCCAACGTGGCCTTCGCCCTGGGCCGGGACATCGGCGGGCGGAACGTCATCGGGGACATCGGCACCCTGCCCCATGTGCTCATCGCGGGCACCACCGGCTCCGGCAAGTCCGTGTGCACCAACTCCCTGATCATCAGCCTCCTCTACAAGTCCACGCCGGAGGATGTCCGCTTCATCATGGTGGACCCCAAGATGGTGGAGCTGGCCCCCTACAACGGCATCCCCCACCTGCTGATCCCCGTGGTGACGGACCCGAAGAAAGCCGCCGGGGCCCTCCAGTGGGCGGTGTTCGAGATGATGAAACGCTACAAGACCTTCTCCGAGCACGGGGTGAAAAAGCTGGAGGAGTTCAACCACCTGGCGAAGACAAAGGAGGACCTGGAGCCCCTGCCCAGCGTGGTGGTGGTCATCGACGAGCTGGCGGATTTGATGCTGGTGGCCGCCAAGGAGGTGGAAGAGTCCATCTGCCGGGTGGCCCAGATGGGCCGCGCCGCCGGGATGCACCTGGTCATCGCCACCCAGCGGCCCTCCGCCGACGTCATCACCGGATTGATGAAGGCCAACATTCCCAGCCGCATCGCCTTCGCCGTGGCCTCCTCCATGGAATCCCGCATCATCCTGGACAACGGCGGCGCGGAAAAGCTGGTGGGCCGGGGCGACATGCTTTACGCTCCCCTGGGGGCCGGGAAGCCCACCCGGGTCCAGGGCTGCTTCATCACCCCGGAGGAAATCGACCGGGTGGTGAGCTTCGTCAAGCAGACCGGAGAGGCCCAGTACGACGACGACGTCATCGCCAAAATCGAAGAGTCCGTCCAGGAAAAGGGGAACAAGGCCGGAAAGCCCGCCCCCGAGCCCCAGGAGAGCGAGGAGGACGAACTGCTGCCCGCCGCCGTGGAGGTCATTCTGGAGACGGGGCAAGCCTCCACCTCCATGCTCCAGCGGCGCTTGAAGCTGGGCTACTCCCGGGCCGCGCGCCTTGTGGACCAGCTGGAGGAGCGGGGCTACGTGGGGCCTTTCGAGGGATCCAAGCCCCGGCAGCTCCTCATTACCAAGGAGAAGTGGCAGGAGATGAAGATGGGCGGAAATCCGCCGGAAATACAAGAGGACGACAGCGGAGAAGATTTGTAAATATCCGCGTAGGGGCCGGGCTCTGTCCCGGCCCGTTTTCTTTTTCCGGGCAAAGACACAAAACGGGCGGGCACAGAGGCCCGCCCCTACAAATTCAATTCAGCGTATCCCCCGCCTCCGTGAACAGCTCCACCATCCGCTCCGCCGTGGCGGGGCAGCTTTTCAATTCCGGGTCCCGCTCCAGCAGGGCGTCCGCCGCCCCTTGGGCCTCCCGCAAAAGCTGGGCGTCGCAGCCAATGTCCGCCACCCGCAGTCCCGGCAGCCCGTGCTGCCGCTGGCCGAAGAAGTCCCCCGGCCCCCGAATGCGCAGATCCTCCTCGGCGATTTTGAAGCCGTCGGCGGTCTTCGTCATAATTTTCAGTCTCTGCCGGGTCTCCTCGTTCCGGCTGTCGGAAATCAGCACGCAGTAGGACTGCCACGGGCCCCGGCCCACCCGGCCCCGGAGCTGGTGGAGCTGGCTGAGGCCGAAGCGCTCCGCGTTCTCCACCACCATGACCGCGGCGTTGGGCACGTCCACCCCCACCTCGATGACGGTGGTGGACACCAGAATGTCCGTTTCCCGGGCGGCAAAGGCGGCCATCACCGCGTCCTTCTCCTTGGGCCGCATTTTCCCGTGGACATAAGCCACCCGGAGGTCCGGGAACACCTCCTGTTGGAGCTTGGCGGCGTACTCCGTCACGGCCTTCCGGTCGTCCCCCTCTTCGCTCTCGGAGACCGCGGAGCAGACGACGTAAGCCTGCCGGCCCTCCCCTACCAGCTTCCGCAGAAATTTGTAAATCCGGGGATGGTAGCTGCCGTCCACGAAGGAGGTCTGGACGGGCCTCCGCCCCGGGGGCAGCCGGTCGATCACGGACACGTCCAAATCGCCGTAGAGAATCAGGGCCAGGGTCCGGGGGATGGGCGTGGCGGACATGACCAGGGTGTGGGGGTGGTCCCCCTTCCCCGCCAGGGCCGCCCGCTGCCCCACGCCGAAGCGGTGCTGCTCGTCCGTCACCACCAGCCCCAGGCGGCGGTACTCCAGCCCGCCGGTGATGAGGGCGTGGGTGCCCACGATGAAGTCGGTCTCCCCCGCCGCCAGACTTGCGGCCAAGACCTTCTTTTCCTTGGCGGTGCTGGACCCGGTGAGCAGGGCGCACCGGACCCCCAGGGGCTCCATCAGGGGCCGGAGCCCCTCCCAGTGCTGGCGGGCCAGAATCTCCGTGGGGGCCATCAGCGCCGCCTGACGGCCGTTTTTCACCGCGAAATAGACGCAGGCGGCGGCCACCATGGTCTTGCCGCTGCCCACGTCCCCCTGGCAGAGGCGGTTCATGGGCTTCCCGGACGCCATGTCCGCCAGGGCCTCGTCGATACAGCGGCGCTGGGCCTCCGTCAGGGTGAAGGGCAGGGCGGCATAAAACGCCCCCATGTCCACGGGGCGAAAGGGCTCCACCTCCACGGTCTCCCGCCTCCGCCGCAGCCGCCGGAGGCCCAGGGTGAAGAGAAACAGCTCCTCAAAGGCCAGCCGCCGCCGGGCAAGGTCCAGGGCTTCGCCGCTCTCGGGAAAGTGGATGTTCTCATAGGCGTAGCCGATGCGGCAGAGCTGGTGATCCCTCCGGATTTCGTCCGGCAGCACGTCGGGCAGGATGTCCGCGCAGGCGTCCAGCCCCTGGCGGACGGATCGGGAGAGCACGAGCTGGCTGACCCCGGCGGTAAGGGGATAGACGGGGACGATGCGCCCCGTGGCCTCCCGCCGTCCCTCGGGCTCCACCACGGGATTCGTCATCCGGCGGCGGAGCAGGTTCCCCTCCGCCCTGCCGCAGAAAACGTAGGTCTCTCCTGTCCGGAGGCTGTTTTTCAGCCACGCCTGGTTGAAGAAGGTCACGTCCAGGGCCCCGGTCTCGTCCACTGCCCGGACCTTCACCAGGTCCAGGCCCTTGCGGACGCGGGAGACCGCGGGAGGGGCGGCGACACAGGCGAGGACGCAGGCCGTCTCCCCTGGGACCAGCTCCGCGATGCGCCGGGTCTCGGTCCGGTCCTCGTAGCGCCGGGGAAACCAGGAAATCAGGTCCCGGAGGGTGCGGATGTTCAGCTTAGCCAGCACCTTGGCCCGTTGCTCGCCGACGCCCTTGATAAAGCGCACGTCCGTTTTCAGGTCCGCCATGGGACGTCCCCTCCCCTCCGTTTTTCTCGTCTGATTATACCGTGAAGCAGGGCAGAAAACAAGGGACTTTCGGGAACAGGCGTTCTCAAAAGTCCCTTGCGGGTTCAGCCGTTCAGCTTCGTGTTCACGTACTCGAAGAAGCGGAACTTCAAGCCGTCCTCCTCCATGGGCTCCCCCTGCTTGGCGACCTCCCAGTTGGGGAGCTTGTCCAGATTGGGGAAGAAGGTGTCCGACTCCTCCACCCGGGTCTCCACCCGGGTAAGGTACACCCGGCGGCACCGGGAGAGCAGGGCGGCGTAAATGCTGCCGCCGCCGATAATCCACAGGTTCTCGGCCTCCGGCCCGCCGGCGAGGGCCAGGGCCTTCTCCGGGGAGGCGACCCCCTCCGCGCCCTCCGGCAGGGCGCCGGGATTCCGGGTCACGATGATGTTCCGCCTCTCAGGCAGGGGAGAGCCGCCCGTAAAAAACTCCAGCCGTTCCGGACCCATGATCACCGTGCCGTTCCGGGTCAGGGAGTGAAAGCGCTTCAGGTCCGCGGGCAGGGAGAACAGCAGGCCGCCGTTCCGCCCAAAGGCCCAGCGCTGGTCTGCGACTACATAAGCGTTCATAATATTCACCTCGTACAGTCTCGGGAACCCGTTTCTCGAAAGGGCGGGTCTTGGTTCTATTCATATGCGGGAATATCTTACACATTACTATAGCAGATTTCAAGAAACCCGTTTGCCCAAATTTTCTGCTTTCAGGGCCCGGGTTTTTGCCGCTTCCGCCAAAGATACGGGAAATCTTTTTCCAGGTTTGTTGGTTATTCGGATTGCGAGGGGGCAAAAAGTGCGCTAGGATAGAGGTCACAAACGGGGAAAGGGGGAAGACGCCGTGAATATCGGGGAGGCCGCCCACAAGCGGGGCTATCTCAATGAGGACTTCCGCCTCTTCCACCTAAAGGACAGCCGGGCTCAGAAGGTGGACTACCACTACCACGAGTTCGATAAGCTCATCCTCCTCCTGGGGGGAAAGGTGGCCTACCTGGTGGAGGGCGTCACCTACTTCCTCCAGCCCTGGGACATCCTGCTGGTCCAGCACAACCTGATTCACCGGCCTGTCATCGACCCCTCGGAGCCCTATGAGCGGGTGGTGATTTGGCTGGGCCGGGACTGGCTGGCCGCCCGGAGCGACCCCGGCGAGGCCCTGGACGCCTGCTTTGACGCCGCCCGCCGCCGGGGCTTCCACCTGCTGCGGACGGATGCGGAACGGCGGCTCCAGTACATGGGGGCCATCCAGCGGCTGGAGGGGGCCCTGCACTCCGCGGAATTCGGCGCGGGGCGCCTGGCGGACACCCTCTGCCAGCAGCTTTTGATCGGCGTAAACCGGGACATTCTCCGGGACCGCACCGCCCAGGAGGAGACGGACAGCTACCGGGTGGACCCCAAGATTGAAGAGATCCTCCGCTACATCGCCGGGAACCTTGACGCCGACCTGACGGTCAGCGCCCTGGCAGGGCGGTTCTACCTGAGCCGCTACTATCTGATGCACCGATTTAAGGCCGTCACCGGCTACACCATTCACCAGTATATCAGCCAAAAGCGGCTCCTCCGGGCGGGGGAGCTCATCCGGGCGGGGACGCCGGTGATGAAGGCGGCGGAGCAGGTGGGCTTTTCCGAGTACTCCACCTTCCTCCGGGCCTTCCGAAACACCTTCCACATGAACCCCCGGGAGTTCAGATAGAATAGATAAGGAGTACCCATGGAAACCAAACCCATCCAAATCGACTTTTCAAACCGGGACCTCCGGCGGCTGGTTGTTCCCCTGGTCATCGAGCAGCTTCTGGCCATCACCGTGGGCCTGCTGGACTCCATCATGGTCTCCCAGGTGGGCGAGGCGGCCATCTCCGCCGTCTCCCTGGTGGACACGGTGAACGTGCTGCTGGTGGGCGCTTTCGCCGCCCTGGCCACCGGCGGCGCGGCCATCGCCGGGCAGTTTCTGGGCCGCCGGGAGCGGGACAAGGCCGGCCACGCCGGGGAACAGCTTTTGCTCTTCATGCTGGAGGCGTCCCTGGCGATTATGGCCCTGTTCTACCTGGGGAAGGGCTTTGTGCTGAACGTGGTCTTCGGCCAGGTGGAGCCGGATGTGGCGGCTTACGCCGGCACCTACTACCTCATTGTCGAGTCCTCCATCCCCTTCCTGGCGGTTTACAGCGCCGGGGCGGCCCTCTTCCGGGTCATGGGAAACTCGAAGATCTCCATGTGGGTCTCCCTGGTAATGAACGTCATCAACGCCGCGGGAAACGCCCTCTTGATCTTCGGCCTCCGCATGGGGGTGGAGGGCGTGGCCATCCCCACGGTGGTATCCCGGGTCTTCGCAGCGGGGGCCATGCTGATTCTGCTCCGGAGACCCGGCCTGGCCCTCCAGGTGGAAAAGCTGACCCTCCGGCACGACCGCTATATCGTGCGGAACATCCTCCGCTTCGGCGTGACCAACGGCCTGGAGAGCAGCATGTTTCAGCTTGGCAAAATCCTGCTCCTCTCCACGGTCTCCGTCCTGGGCACCGCCTCCGTGGCCGCCAACGCCATCGGAAATTCCATGGCCACCTTCCACTGTGTGTCCGGCAACGCCATGGGCCTTGGCATTGTGACGGTGGTATCCCAGTGCGTGGGCGCCGGGGACTATGAAAAGGCCAGGTTCTATACGAGGAAGCTGATGAAGGCGGCCTACGTCTGCATGGGCCTTTGCATCCTGCTGGTGCATCTGGCCCTGCCCACGATCCTCCGGCTCTACAACGTCTCACCGGAGGCGGAGAACTACGCCCGTCAAATCGTCTGGATGCACGGCTTTATGGGCATGCTGTTCTGGCCCCCGGCCTTCACCCTGCCCCAGGCCCTCCGGGCCGCGGGGGACACCAGGTTTACCATGGTGGTCTCCTCCGTCTCCATGTGGACCATGCGGGTGGGCTTCGGCGTGCTGCTGGGGCGCTTCCTGGGCTTCGGCGTGGTGGGCATCTGGATGGCCATGTTTGCGGACTGGTTTCTGCGCATCGCCTTCTTCCTCCCCCGGTTCCACGGGCACAAGTGGGAGACGATGGCCCTATAAGATCCATGGTGAAGAAGGCCGGGCGGATATTCCGCCCGGCCCTCTTTATGTCTTTTTCTTTCCCACGAAGGACTCTCGGTATTTTTTCGGGGGCATCCCCACATGCTTGGAAAACTGGAGGTTGAAATAGTTCTGCGTTTCGAAGCCCACCTGCTCCGCGATCTTCGCCATGGGCAGGTCCGTGGAAATCAACAGGTTCTGGGCCTCGCCGATCCGGCGGCGGAGGAGGTACTGGGTGGGGGAGTAGCCGCTGGTCTCCTTGAAGACGTGGGAGAGGTAGTAAGGGCTGACGTGGAGGGCCTTCCCCATGTCCTGGAGGGTCAGGGGTTCGCTGAAGTGCCCGTCGATGAACGCCTGGACCTGGCGGCCCAGGGTCTTGGGCTCCGCGTCGGCCCGCTCCCGGGCCTCCCCGGTGAGCTGGAGGATGCGGCTCAGCAGGGCCAGAGTCAGGTGGCGGCACAGGATCTCGCAGCCCGGGCGGTCCTCCAGCAGGTAGCGGTACATCATGTCCATCAGCAGCCGCAGGTCCTCCGCCTCCTCCCCCGCGTGGAAGAGGGCCGGGGCCCCGTCAGCCACGAAGGCGTTTTCCCGCAGCCCCGGCAGGCGCAGCCCGGCGATGGCCGCGCAGTAAGCGGAGATGGCGTTTTCCGGATGGGAGAACTCGTCGTGGACCACGCCGCTGCTGTACAGCAGCAGGTCCCCGGCCTTCACCTCGTAAAAGGTCTCCCCCACCAGGAAGCGGCCCTCGCCTCCGCAGATCAGCAGAATCTCCGCCAGGTCCTGATGGGCGTGGAGGATGCTGTGGTAGGCCCGGTCCGAGGGCAGGGTCCGGCTCACATACGCCAGCCGGGGCATGGCCTCCGCCGGGAAGAGCGGGGGCGCCTCCCGCTTCACAAAGCACAAAATCCGTTCGTCCGCCACGAGGGCCTCCTTTCCTCCCGGGAGCGCAAGATGTTATAAAACCGGCCGCCCCGCCCCGCCCGGGCCGGGGCCTTCCCCGGGAAAACCCGGCAAGATATTGAATGTCTTTCCCCCTGGGCCGTGGTATCATCAATACAACCTCAAGAGAGAAGGAGGTGCCCCGGAAATGAGCACTCTGTACACGCTGCTGTTCATGGTCCTGCTGGGCGGCGCCGCCTGCATCAAGCGCTGACGCCACACAACGATTTTATGAAAGAAGGAGGTGCCCCACATGCTGTACACGCTGTTTTCCATCGTCGTACTGGGCGGTGCCGTTTGCCTGAACCGCTGAACGATGAAACCTGCCCGCCAAGCGGCCCCTGACCGGGGCCGCTTTTTCGTTGTCTCAATAGCCCCGGGTCCGGTCCACCAGGCCCTCCAGGGGCCGCCCGGCGGCGTAGTTCTCCAGATCCCGGCAGAACAGCTCCACGTTCCGGTCGCAGGTGTAGCCCAGGGTCATGTTCCCCGAGACGTGGGGGGTGAGGATCATATTTCTGGCCGTCCACAGGGGGTGGTCCTCCGGCAGGGGCTCCGGGTCCATCACGTCCAGAGCCGCGCCGCCCAAATGCCCGGCGTTCAGGGCCTCCGCCAGGGGCTCCTGTTCCACGGCCGTGCCCCGGCCCACGTTCACCACATAGGCTCCCCGGGGCAGCAGGGCGATGCGCTCCCGGTTCAAAATGTGATAGGTCTCCGCCGTGCCCGGGAGGGCCATGATGAGGTTCCCCGTCCGGGGCAGAACCTCGTCCAGCCGGGAGATGGGCAGGACCTCGTCGAAGCCCTCCTGTTCCCTGCCGCTTCGGCTGAGGCCGGTGATTTTCGCGGCCCCCATTCCCCGGAGCCGCTCCGCCACGTTCACGCCGATGTTCCCCGTGCCCAGGATGGTAAAGTCGTTATCCCGGATGGACCGGATGGAAAGCTGGTTGCTCCAGCCCCGGTTCCGAACCACCTCCTCATATTCCGGCATCCGCCGGAGGAGCATCAGCAGCACCATCACCACGTGCTCGGCAATGGTGACGCCGTAGCAGTTGGAGTTGGTCAGCATGCAGTCCGGGTTGGCGAAGAGGGACGGGTCTTTGCAATAGGGGTCCACCCCGGCGTAGGAGCAGCAGTACCACTTCAGGGACGCCGGGGCCTCCCTGAGCAGCTCTGGGTCGTGGGCGTAGAGGACCTCGCAGTCCTGGAGGCAGGCCCTCGCCTCCTCGAACCGCTCCAGCGCAAAGAAGTGGGGCGTGAAACCCAGGGCCTCCGCCGTGCGCCGGATTTGGGCCTTGTGGGCCTCGGTCAAAAACTCCTGATAGACGCAGATATTTCTCATGACAGATCGTCTCCTTGTCTTGAATGTTCCAGCAGCGCCTCGGCGCACCGCATGCCGTCGGCGGCGGCGGAGAGGATGCCCCCGGCGTAACCCGCTCCCTCCCCGCAGGGGTAGAGTCCCCGGAGGGCCGACCGGCCGTCCGGCCCCCGGAGTATGCGGACGGGAGAGGAGCTGCGGCTTTCCACGGCGGTGAGCACCGCGTCGGCCGCGTCGTAGCCCCGGAGCTTCCGGCCCAAAAGCGGCAGGGCCTCCTCCAGCGCCGCCGAGACAAAGGGGGGCAGACACTCGTGGAGATCCGTCCAGGTCACGCCGGGGCGGTAGCTGGGCAGGACCCGCCCCGGTCCCGCGGAGGGCCGGCGGGCCAGAAAGTCCTCCACCCGCTGGGCGGGGGCCCGGTAGCCGCCGCCCCCCAGGGCGTAGGCCGTCTCCTCCAGCCGCCGCTGAAACGCCACCCCCGCCAGGGGGGACCCGCCCCCGCCGAAGTCCTCCGGTGTGACGTTCACCAGGACGGCCCCGTTGATGTTCTCCCGGTCCCGGGCAAACTCGCTCATGCCGTTGGTCACCACCCGCCCGGCCTCCGAGGCGGCGGCCACCACCTCCCCGCCGGGGCAGACGCAGAAGGAGAACACGCCCCGCCCATTGGGCAGATGGCAGGAGAGCTTATACGTGGAGGCGGGAAGGCCCGGATGCCCGGCGTACCGCCGGTACTGGGCCGCGTCGCAGTCCGCCTGGCGGTGCTCGATGCGCACGCCCACGGCAAAGGGCTTGGCCTCCATGGGCACGCCCCGCTTGTACAGCATCTCGAAGGTGTCCCGGGCGGAGTGGCCGGGGCAGAGGATCAGGCTCCGGCAGGGGATCGCCTCCCGCCCCGCGGGGCCGGAAATCTCTATGGCCGCCAGCGCGCCGTTTTCCGTCCGCAGGTCCTCCAGCCGGGTCTCGAAGCGGACGTCCGCCCCCAGGGCAGTCAGCTCCCGGCGGAGGTTCTGAAGGACTTTGTGGAGGTAGTCGGTGCCCACGTGGGGCTTGGCGTCGATGAGTATATCCGGGGGCGCGCCGCAGGCGGCCAGCCGCTCCAGGATAAAGCGGTGCCGGAGATCCCGGGTCCCCGTGTTCAGCTTCCCGTCGGAGAAGGCCCCGGCCCCGCCCTCGCCGAACTGCACGTTGGACTCCGTGTCCAGGTCCCCGGAGGACCAGAAGCGCTCCACGTCCGCCCGGCGGGCCTCCACGGGGCGGCCCCGCTCCAGGAGTATGGGCCTCTGGCCCGCCTCCGCCAGCACCAGGGCGGCGAAAAGCCCCGCGGGGCCCGCGCCCGCCACCACCGGCGGAATCTCCGGCGGGGGCAGGGGTTCCGGCAGACGATAGGCCGGTCCCGGCACCCAGGGGCCGGCCTTCCGGCCCCGGCAGCGCCGGAGGACGGCGGCCTCGTCTTCCACAGAGACCGCCAGGGTGTAGGTCAGGGCCACGTCCTCCCGGGCGTCCACGCTGCGGCGAAGGACCTGAACATCCCGGAGCTCCGCCGGGCGGAGGCGCAGCAGCTTCGCCGCCCGGGCCCGGAGCTCCGCCCCGCCGCCCCCGGGGGAGATGCGGACGCCCTCCAGCTTTATCATGAGAACAGGCCTCCTTTCGCGCGGCTGAATGAGGTATCAGGGTCGATTAGGGCTATTATAGCACAGTTCCGCCGCCCGGCGGAAGAGGGAAAGGCGCGGTTTTTTCCTGAAAAAAGAAATTCGGAAAAAAATTAGAAAACCCCTTGACAAGGCGGCGTTTTTTAGTATAATGATAGCTGTTCCACAGAGATACAGCGGGTTTGTGTAAGGGTAGCACAGCAGACTCTGACTCTGTATGTGAGGGTTCGAATCCTTCACCCGCTGCCAGCTCAGAAAAAGCCCTAAGGCGATGAAAAAAGCCTTAGGGCTTTTTTCATACGCCGGACGGGTTTTTTCTTCGCTTTCAACCGAGAACCGCTTCGCTGGGTTCTCGGTTGAGGAGGATGCGGCGTCTGCCAGATTTTCCGATCTTTCCGGTGAAAGGCCCCGAAACCCTACGGTCTTTTCTCTTTCGTGTCCTCTTCCCCTATCGGCGGGACGTTCAATACTTTTCAGGAGGCAGAAGAGCGTTATGATGGATTGGCGGCAGCTTTACGAGTCCAAATTGACCTCGGCAGACGAGGCCGTCCGGCGCATTCCCAACGGTTCCCGGGTCTTTTTCGGTCAGGCAGCCAACCAGCCTCCCGTGCTGGTAGACGCCCTGGTGCGCGGCTACCGGCAGTTTCGGGACCTGGAAATCGTCCACTGGGTCCCCATGGGCAAAAGCGAATACTGCGACCCCAAAATGAAGGGCCACATGCGGCACAACGCCCTGTTCGTGGGAAACTCCACCCGCAGCGCCGTCCAGGAGGGCCGGGCGGACTACACCCCCTTCTTCTACCACCAGGCCCCCCGCTTTTTCTCGGACGGGACCTTTCCCATCGACGCGGCCCTGGTCTCTGTGACGCCGCCTGACGCCCACGGCTATGTCTCCCTGGGCGTCAGCGTGGGCGGCACCAAGGCCGCCGCCTTAAACGCCGGGCTCGTCATCGCCCAGGTCAACGACCAAATGCCCCGCACCATGGGCGACTCCTTCCTGCACGTCTCCCAGCTGAGCTGCTGCGTAGAGGCCTCCACCCCCCTGCCTGAACTGAGCCCCGGCCCCATCGGCGAGGTGGGGGAGGCCATCGGCCGCAACATCGCCGCCCTGGTGGAGGACGGGTCCACTTTGCAGCTGGGTATCGGCTCTATCCCCGACGCCGTCCTGAAGTTCCTGGGGGATAAAAAGGACCTGGGCATCCACTCCGAGATGTTCTCCGACGGCGTGGTGGACCTGTACGAAAAGGGCGTCATCACCGGGGCCAACAAAACCCTGGACAGGGGCAAGATGGTGGCCGCGTTCCTGATGGGCACCAGGAAGCTGTACGACTTCGTGGACAACCACCCCGGCGTGCTGGTGAAAACGGTGGACTATGTCAACAACCCCGCCGTTATCTGCCAAAATCCCAAGGTGGTGGCCATCAACTCCTGTTTGCAGGTGGACCTCAACGGCCAGGTAAACTCCGAGTCCATGGGCGTCAAGCAGTTCTCCGGCGTGGGCGGCCAGCTGGACTACGTCCGCGGCGCGGCCATGTGCCCCGACGGAAAGGCCATCCTTGCCATGCCCTCCACAGCCCGGCAGGGAGAGATCTCCCGCATCGTCCCCGTATTTGAGGCCGGGACCACGGTCACCACCACCCGCACGGACGTACACTACATCGTCACCGAATACGGCGCGGTCAATCTCCGAGGCAAAAGCCTGCGGGAGCGGGCCAGGCTGCTGATCTCCATCGCGCACCCTAAATTCCGCGAACAGCTCCGGGAGGCCTGCCGCAGCCGCTACGGAGAGGAAGATTAAAAGGCGGGCAGTTCCGGAAGGAACTGCCCGCCTTTGCTTGTGAACTACCGCTTAGAAGCACTTTCTGTAGATGGCTTCCTCGCTCTCCAGATCGAAGGGATAGTAGGCGTTCGTCATCAGCCGCTGCTGGTTGGCCTCCACGCTCTGGGGGAACTTCTTGAAGTCCTCCTCCGTGAAGCCGCAGTCGCGGAGGGGCCGCAGGGGCAGGATGCGCTGGAGCAGGGCGTTCATCTCGGGGATGGCGTTCTTGGCCTCGCAGCCGAGAATCCGGGCCACCAGCTCCTTGAAGCGCATGATTTCGCCGTCCGGGTTCTTCTCATCATAGTAATCCATGATGGCTCCGAACAGCATATAGTTGCTTTCGCCGTGGGCCACGTGGTAGGTGCCGCCCAGGGGGAAGCTCATGCCGTGGACCGGGCCGCAGCCCGCCTTCAGGAAGGCGATGCCCGCGTAGAAGCTGGCGGTCACGAACTCGTCCAGGTACTCGAACCGGGCGTCCTGGCCCTTCTCGTCGATGAGCTTGAAGCCCTTCAGGATCATGTCCATGGCCTTCTCGCTGAACAGCTCGCTGGTCATCGTCTTGCGGTGGGGGCTCAGGAAGGACTCGGTAGCGTGGACCAGCGCGTCGATGGCGGAGCAGGCGAAGGGCTTGTAGGGCAGGGTCTTGATGAGGTCCGGGATCAGGCACACCTTGTTGGGGATGATGTCGTCGGACACCAGGCCCAGTTTGGTCTCGCCGCCGGTCAGCACGCCGTCTTTTTCGTCCTTGACAATGGCCACGGAGATGTTCGTGCACTCGGAGCCCGTTCCGCAGGTCGTCGGAATGGCGATGACGTCTTTCTCATGCTGGACGGGGAAGCGCTTGAAATACAGGTTATGCACGGTGTCCGGCCGCTTGCAGCCCAGCAGCTTGCACAGGTCCATGATGGCGCCGCCGCCCACGGCGATGACCCGGTCATAGCTCTCGTAGGGGATGGCGTCGTACATGGTCTGGATCATGGCCTCGGAGGGTTCGCCGGCGCCGAACTTCTCCTGGAACACGAACTGGCACTTGAGGCCCAGCTCCTTCATGAAGGGGGTGTAGATGAACTCGTTGGTCAGCACCACGTCCCGCTCATTCAGCTTGAACTCCTCCGCCATGGCGGCGAAGGTGTCGAACTTGTACACGGTGGGGGCAAAGATGATTTCACGCTTGTCGGCCATCAAAGAGGCGGAAAAAGCGTCCATTTTCTGAGCCATAGTGAATCAGTCTCCTTTATAATTTTGTAGGAATACCCAAATTTATTTCCGGGAAATCGCCTTTTTGACGGCCTCGATGATGTTGGCCGCACGGAGGCCGTAGGTGTCCATCAGGAACGCCTGGGGACCCACCTGGCCGAACTCGTCCTGCACGCCCACGAACTCCTGGACGGTGGGGCAGTTCTTCGCCAGGCAGTTGGCAACCACAGAACCCAGGCCGCAGCAGGTGTTGTGGTTCTCGGCGGTGACAATGGCCCCGGTCTCCTTGGCCGCTTTCAGCACCAGCTCCTCATCCAGGGGCTTCCAGGTGAACATGTCGATGACCCGGACGTTGATCCCCTCGGCCTGGAGGGCCTCGTAGGCTTTCAGGCTCTCGTCCACCATGATGCCGGAGGTGATGATGGTCGCCTTGTCGTCGGCACTTTCGTGAAGTACTACACCCTTGCCAATCTCAAACTCAGAGCCCTCGTCATAGACCCGGATGACGTCCTTGCGGACAAAGCGGGTGAAGCTCACGCCCTCCACATTGAGAAGCCCGCGGGTGACGCTGGCCAGCTGGTCGTAGTCGGCGGGGTCGATCACCGTGGCGGTGGGGATGGACAGGTACATGGCCGCATCCTCCAAGGGCATGTGGGTGCCGCCGTTGAAAGCCGCCGTCACGCCCGCGTCGGAGCCCAGCACCCGGACGCTGAGGCCCGCGTACGCCGCGCTCATGTAAATCTGGTCATAGCACCGGCGGGAGGAGAAGGTGCCGAAGGAGTGGAAGAAGACCTTCTTTCCCGTGGCGGCCAGGCCCGCAGCCACACCGGCGGCGTTGCCCTCGGCGATGCCCGCCTCGAAGGCCCGGTCAGGGTAGTTGGCTCGAAGCTGCTTCGTGTTGATGCAGCCCATCAGGTCGCAGTCCACATACACGATGCTCTTATCCTGGGCCATCAGCTCGTTCAGGGTCAGAGCCAGGCCGTCCCGGCACGCCCGGGAGTCCTTTTCATGCTTGCCAATCAGTTTCACATTCATTTCTCTCACCCTCCTTTATGCGTTCTTGGCGTCTTCCAGAGCCTTCTCGGCGGCCGCGATGGCCTCCTGCCACTGCTCCTCCTTGGGCTGGGAGGAGTGGTCGTGCTTGGGCTCCGCGAACGTCGCGCCCTTGCCCTTGCTGGTGTTCAGCACGATGCAGGAGGGCACGCCCTTGGCCGCTTTCGCCGCTTCAATGGCCTCATAGATGGCTTTTACGTCATGTCCGTCGATGACCTGGGTATGGAGGCCGAAGCCCTCCACCTTTTTCGCGATATCCCCGTGGGCCAGGATGTCGTCGGTTTTTCCGTCCAGCTGGTAGCCGTTGTTGTCAATGAAATAGATGATATTGTCCAGTTTGTGGGCGTAGGCAAAATGGAAGCCCTCCCAAACCTGGCCTTCATCCGCCTCGCCGTCGCCGACGACGCAGAAAACATAGCTGTCCCGTCCGTCGATCTTGTTGCCCAGGGCCGCGCCGGTGGCCGTGGACACGCCCTGGCCCAGAGAGCCGGTGGTCAGGTCCACGCCGGGGGTCAGCTTCCGGTCCGTGTGGCTGGGGAACTTGGTGCCGGGCTGGTTCAAGGTGTACGCGTCTTCCATGGGATAGAAGCCCATCAGGCCGAAGGTGGCGTAAGCCACAGGGCCCGCATGGCCCTTGCTGAGGACCAGCCAGTCGCGGTCTTCCCAGCGGGGATTCTTCGGATCAAATTTCATGACCTCGCCGTACAGCACCGCCATCAGATCCGCCAGGTCCATGGACCCGCCTACGTGGCCGAAGCCCCGGCTGTGGATCACCTTCAGCGTCTCCAGCCGGATCTCCGCCGCCAGGACTTTTAGCTTTTTCTCATTCATGGGGTTCGCTTCCTTTCCTGTTTTTTGTTGAATGCTGTGGAGCCTATCCTCGTGGAATATTTTACCCCAACAGCGGCTCTCCCGTCAATGACAATTATATTTTTAACAAACTCTCTGCGTGCATTTTCCCCGGTTTTGCGTGCAATTTCATAATTCTGGAAGGCCGGGAAGTGTCATCCCGGCCTTCCAGTGAAACGCCTTATTCGTACTGGGTTCCGGCGCCCTCGACCATGGCGTCGTAGGCCCGTTTGACCTTGTCGTAGTTCTTGTCCCGGTCCAGGGCCACGCCCCGGCCCACGCCGTCCACGATGCGGCCCACGCCGATGGCATTCAGCTTTTCGTCGGTCTCCGCCAGCAGCGCGGGGGCGGACCCGGGCTCGGTGGAGCGGCCGTCGAAGATGATGTGGAGATACACCCGGTCCAACCCGTTGTCCCGGGCCATCTCGCAGATGTTCAGCGGGTAGTCGATGCACCCGTGGGAGGATTTATAGGTCAGATAGGCCAGCAGGTGCAGGGAGGTGCCGTTTTTCTTGGCGTGCTCGATGGCCTGGAGGAAGATGGGGTTCTGTTTAAAGCTGCCGTCCCTCACGGCGGCGTCCAGCCGGACGTCGTCCTGCATTACGCAGCGGCCCGCGCCTAGGTTGGAGTGGCCCGCCTCGGAGTTGCCGGCCTTCCCCGCGCCCAGGCCCACGAACTCGCCGGAGGCGTTGAGCTTGGACCAGGACTGGTTCGCCAGCAGGGAGTCCCAATAGGGAGTGTCCGCCAGGTGGATGGCGTCGCCGTCGTCCCCGGTGCCCAGGCCCCAGCCGTCGCAGATGATGAGGAGCATCTTCCGGCCCTCGCCCCAGTCCTTGCCCTCACAGAGGGGCTTGCCGTCCATCTCGGTGGGCTGGGGGATGCCCAGGACCTTCAGCACCGTGGGAGACACGTCGCCCAGGGAGCCGTCCCGGAGGGCGATGGGGCTCTTGTCGGCGGGGTCGATCATGATGAAGGGCACCAGGTTGGTGGTGTGGGCCCCGTCGGGCTTTCCGGCGGCGGTGTAGAGCTTTTCGATGTTTCCGTGGTCCGCCGTAATCGCCACCACGTAGCCCTTCCCCAGGGCGTCGTTCACCACTTTATCCAGGTACTGGCTCACATAGCCGCAGGCCTTGATTTTGGCTTCCGTGTTCTGGGTGTGTCCAATGACGTCTCCGTTGGCGAAGTTGGTCACCACGAAGTCATATTTCCCCAGGGCGTCCATGACGGTGTCCGCCACCTTGGGCAGGGACAGCTCCGGCTGCTGGTCGAAGTCGATGCCCTTGGGAGAGGGGATGCACACGTCGTCCTCCCCCGGGAAGGGGTTGTTCTCGCCGCCGTTAAAGAAGAACGTCACGTGGGCGAACTTCTCGCTTTCGGCGCAGTGGAACTGGGTCTTCCCCGCCTCGCTGAGGACCTGGGCCAGGGGCTTCACCACCTTGGCGGGGGCGAAGGCAATGGGCAAATCCTTGAACTTGTCGTGGTACATGGTCATAATGACAAAGTCCAGGTCCCGGAGCATCTGGCGGTCCACTTTGTCAAAATCGGGCTCGGTGAACATCTCGGTAAGCTCGATTTCCCGCTCGCCCCGGCGGCAGCAGAAGATGGCCGCGTCGCCGTCGGAAATCTTGCCCACGGGCTTGCCGTCCTCCACCAGGACCATGGGTTCCAGGTGGTAGTCGTCCTGACCCAGCTCGTATGCCTTCTTGACGGCCTCAGCCAGCTGAGCGCCGCCGCGTTTGATGTCTGCCATATAAAAAACCTCCTATATAACTTATTGTCCGTCGTTGGGGGCGATGAGCTTATCCACATCCACCTTGCCCCGCTGGGGGAAGATGTCCAGAAGCTGGGGGAAGGTGTAGACCTTGCCGTCGGGCATGTTCTCCTCCGTCAGCTTCAGGGGCTTGCTCCGGTCGTACTGCACGGTAACCGTCATGCCGAAGTCCACGGCCTTGGCCCCCACAATGTCCCGGTTCAGGTTGTCGCCCACATAGCAGCAGTTCTCCGGCTGGGCCCCCACTTCTTCCATGGCATAGTAGTAGATGGCGGGGCCGGGCTTGCGGATGTAGGTGATGGAGGACTGCTGGACGGTCTTGAAGTAAGGCCGGAGGCCGTCGGCGTCCAGCCACTCGTCCACCTCCCGTTTGCCCACCAGATCGCTGATGATGCCCATCGTGTAGCCCCGGGCGCACAGCTCCTTGACCGTCTCCGCGCCGCCCTCGACCACCGTCCGGCGGCCCTTGGTCTGGCGGTACTGGTAGGTCAGCTCAGCGGCGTTCTTCAAAATACGCTCTTTGTCCATGTCATAGGCCAGCCACCGGGTCCACAGGACCTCCTCCGGGGCCTCGCACATGAATTTCAGGGCCCAGTCCCGGTATTTGTCATACCGTTTGTCGATGACGTCGCTGAACCACTGGTTCGGGTTGTCGGTCTCCACGCCGCAGAGCTCAGCGATTTTCGCCCGGGCGGCGGAGAGGTAGGCGGGGTCCTCGTCGATGACCCGGAAAGTGCCCCCCAGGTCCAGGAAGATGTAACGAATATCGGTGTTCATTCCCTATCGGCCTCCTTGTCAGTCTATTTCTCTGAAACGCGGGATAGTCCGGGTCTCCCCGGACGTATCCCAAATTGGTTTAATTCAAGGGAGGAAGCAAATCCAGAATTTCCCGGAAGTCGCCGACCACCGCGTCGGGGCGGTTGGCCTCGGTGAACTCCACGGCGTGCTTCTTCTCCGGGGAGCGGAAGATGATGTTGCAGCCGATTCCCGCTTCCTTGGCCCCGGTGATGTCCCGTTTCACATTGTCCGCCACGGACACGCAGTCCTCCGGCGCCACGCCGATGTCCTTGCAGGCGACGTCGTAAATCTCAGAGCAGGGCTTCCGCAGCCCGCAGACGGAGGAGAGGATGACGGTGTCGAAGTACTCCGCCAGGCCGTCCTCCTCCAGCCAGTCGGGAACCTCGTTTTCCCCGATGAGGTTGGAGATGATGCCCAGCTTGTAGCCCCGGTCATGGAGGCCCTTGATGACCTCCACGCCGCCGTCGACCACCACCCGGCGGCCCTTGCACTGGCGGTACTGGAAGCTCAGCTCGTGGCAGACCTGCTTGATGCGGGCCTGGTCGTAGTCCGGCAGCAGCCACTTGCACCAGAGCTCCTCGTCATTGGACTCCTTATTCTCGCTCAGCGCCCAGTCCCGGTAGGGCTCATAGCGCTCTTCGATCATCTGGTAAAACTCCTCGTAGGGCACGGGGGCCCCGGCGATCTCCGCCATCTTCCGGCGGGCGTGCTTCATCCAGGGCTCCTCCAGCAGTGCGATGCGCAGGGTGCCTCCCAGGTCGAAAAAGACGGCCTTATAGCGCTTGGTCGTATCCATGGCGTGTTCCCTCCTTATGCGTTAAGTACGGGCGGGGAAGATATCGAGAAGCTGAGAGAGCGCGGTGATCACATGGTCGGGGGTAAATTCCTTTCCGGTGGCGTGCTCCATGTTCAGGGTGTCGGGCTCGTCGATGCGGATCATCATGCCGAAGCCCGCGGCCTGGGTGCCCTCCACGTCCCGGACCGGGTTGTCGCCCACGTAGGCGCAGTTGGCCTCCGGAGTGCCGATGCAGCGGCAGGCCAGGTGGTAGATCTCCGGGTCCGGCTTGCGCAGGCGGACCTTGGAGGAGAGGATGGTGGTCTTGAAGCACTGGGCCACGCCGTCGGTGGCCATCCAGTCGGGGATCTCCGTCTCGGTGACGGTGTTGGCGATGATACCCAGGGTGTATCCCCGGGCGCAGAGCTCCTTGAGGGTCGCCACGGCGTCGGCCCGGGCCACCCGGCGGCCGTCGTGGTCCCGCCACAGGCGGGTCAGCTTCGCCGCGTTGGTGAAGATCATATTGGTGTCATACTCCGGCAGCATATACTGGGTCCACAGCTCGCCCTCGGAGGCGTCCAGCAGGGTGTCCTTGGACATCTTGCGGTACTTCTTCCACCGCTCCTCCAGCTTGGCGAAGAGCTCGTCATGGGTCTCGGTGGTGTGAATGAGCTCCATCAGCCCGGCCTCGGCCCGGTCGATGAAGTCCTGCTCCTTCAGCACGATGCGGAGCGTGTTGCCAACGTCGAAAAAGATCGTTTTGATATCGGGGGTCATAAGAAATTCCTCCATTCATGTTTTCAGACGTCGCGGGCCCCTGGAACGGCGCTCCAGGGGGCGGCCGGGCCGTCTCCGGCCCAACCGTAAACGTTTGCGGCCTTTTCAGCCTTATTCTAAATGAAACACCGCCCTTTTGTCAATATACCAAACGCCGAAGACTTTGATTATTTTTCGTTTTTCTGCCCAAAGATGGGAAAAATCCAGATTGTTATTGACATTGCCGGGAAAATCGGATATTCTTTACTTGACAACCTGAACTGGCCGGAGTCCGGCCGGTTCAAAAAATAGAGCGGAAACGTTTACGGTTTCCAACGGGGCGGAAAGGATGAAAAGCCATGAAAAGTGTAACCTTAAAAGACGTCGCCAAGGCCGCCGGCGTCTCCTACGCCACCGTTTCCCGCGCCCTCTCCGGCAGCCATCAGATCGGAAGCGACACCCGGGAACGCATCATCAAGCTCTGCGACGAGATGGGCTACACCACCAACTACGTGGCCCGCTCCATGGTGACCAAGCGCACCGGGCTCATCGGCTTAGTGGTCCCCTCCATCGACAACCAGTTCATGTCCGAGCTGGCCTACTACGCCGAGATGAGCGCCCGGGGGCACGGCTACAACATCATGCTCTGCAACTCCGGACCGGATCTGAAGCAGGAGAAGACCGTGGTAAAGCTCCTCCTCAGCCGGCAGGTGGACGGCATCCTGATCGTCCCCCAGAGCCCCAAGACCTATGAAAACATCCGGGCCTACACGGACCAGGTACCCACGGTTTTCCTCAGCGAGAATCTTCGGGACCAGCCCCAGAGCTATGTGGCCGTGGACAACAGCCGGGGAACCTATATCGGCACGAAGTACCTCTATGACCTGGGCCACCGGGACATCCTCTACTTCGGCCGCCGCCACACCACCACCCACCAGTTCCGGGCCGAGGGCTACATCCGGGCCTGCCGGGAGCTGGGCCTGACGCCCCGTTTCTTCAACAGCGAGTTCACCCGCTCCTCCATTACCGGCGGCTATCAGCTGGCCAAGGAGCTCTTCGCCAGGCCCATTGATTATTCCGCCATCTTCGCCTCCACGGACTCCAACGCCCTGGGCGTGCTCAAGGCGGCGGACGACGCCCACATCAGCATCCCCGAGCAGCTGAGCCTCATCGGCTTCGACAACATCTCCTCCACCGCCCTGCCCCGGATTGAGCTGACCACCATGGAGCAGCCCAAGCGGGACATGGCCGTCCAGGCGGTGGATATGCTCCGGGACAAAATTGAAAACGGCACCCAGGGCTACGTCCATCAGATTCTCATGCCCACGCTGATCAAGCGCAGCACCTGCCGGGACCTCTACGCGTCTTAAAGAAAGATTAAGGGATCTATCAATCACAGGAGGCTTCCGCCTCCGTCAGGAAAGAGGGAATCTTCACTATGAACGGCTACCGCTACGACCCCCACACCCACACCGCCGAAACCAGCCGCTGCGGCCACCTCTACGCCGCCGACGTGGTGGACCGCTACGTCCGCAACGGCTTCACCGGCCTGGTGGTCACGGACCATCTTCACCCGGAGTACCTCTCCCGCATCGACACGGAGCACAACTGGGACAAGGTCATGGACCACTACCTGGGCGGCTACCACGCCTCCAAGCGCCGGGGCGACGAGGTGGGCCTGGACGTCATCCTGGGGGCGGAGCTCCGCTTCCCGGAGAACGACAACGACTACCTGGTCTACGGCATCGACGAACAGTGGCTCCGCTCCAACCCCTACATCTGCTGCATGAGCGCCCAGGAGTTCTTCGACAAGTACCACGACCAGGTCCTCATCATCCACGCCCATCCCTTCCGCAAGGGCAGCGCCCCGGTCCAGGAAACCGCCGTCCACGGGGCGGAAATCATCAACGGAAACCCCCGGCACGAAAACAACAACGACAAAGCGTTGGCCCTCTGCCGCCGCCATCCCGAGTACTTCCGCCTGGCCGGGTCCGACACCCACCGGGACGGAGACGAGGCCCGGACCGCCGTCATCCTGCCGGAGCGGGTCCACGATTCCTTCGCCTACAAACGCATGATTGAATGTCATAAATTCCATCTCTGGAGCCCTGCGTTCCAGGAGTTTGTGGAGGCCGACGAGGCCATCCGGAAGGAGGAAGCAAAATGAGCCAGTTCAACACCTTGATTATCGGTGAAATCGCCCAGGACACCAATGTGGACTATGACGGGACCACCGTCCAGGCCATCGGAGGAGCGGTGTACTACTCCGGCTTCGCCGCCGCCAACATGGGGCACAAGACCGCTGTGCTTCCCAAAGCGGACACCGCCCAGGTGGACCTGAAGGCCGTCTTCGCCGCCGCGCCCAACGCGACGGTTTTCCCCCTCCACAGCACCCGCTCCTTCGTCACTAAGAACGTCTACCACACCCCGGACCGGGAGCGCCGGACCTCCACCGTGGACAGCAAGATCGACCCCTACCGGCCCGAGGAGGTCCCGGAGGAGATCGATGCGAAGATCTGGCATCTGGCGGGTCTTGTGGGCGGGGACATCCCCGACGAGTTCCTGCCCTTCGCCGCGAAAAAGGCCATGCTGGCCATCGACGTGCAGTGCATGCTCCGCTGGGAGGAGAACGGCGGCATGGTCTACCGGGACTGGGAGGCCAAGAAGGAGCTTCTCCCCTATGTCCGCTTCCTGAAGACCGACGCCGCCGAGGCGGAAATCCTCACCGGCCTCACGGACCGGGTGGAGGCCGCCAAGGTCCTTTACGGCTGGGGCGCGAAAGAAATCCTCATTACCCACAACACCGAAGTCCTGGTCTACGACGGCAAGGAGGTCTACACCTGCCCCATCAAGGCCCGGAGCCTGGGCGGCCGGACCGGCCGGGGGGACACTACCTTTGCCTGCTACATCAACGAGCGGCTGACCCAGGACATCCCCACCGCCCTCCAGACCGCCACAGCGCTGGTCTCCCTGAAGATGGAGACCCCGGGCCCCTACATGGGCACCCGGGCGGACGTGGATGCGTACATCAAGGAGTTCTATTGAGGTCGTGCATAACAAGGGCCCCCGGCTTCCGCCGGGGGCCCTGTTTCATACCAGTTTTTCAAAGTAGAAGAAGGTCTCGTCCTCCCCGTGCCTCCGCATACAGGCGGAGAGCATCTTGTAGGACGCCTCGTTCTCCTTATAGCACTTGGCGAACACACGGCCCAGGTGGAGCTTGTACAGCCCCCACTCCGCCGCCGCCGTGAACGCCTCCACGCCGTAGCCGTGCCCGGCGTAAGCCTTGTCGATGCGGCAGCCCAGCTCCGCGCCGCCCCGGCAGTCGAAGTTGTAGAGCACCGCCTCGCCGATGAGCTTCCCCTCCAGCCGCACGGCGAAGTTCACCGCCAGGTGGTTCTCAAAGTCCCGCTTGGCAACGTTATAGAAGCTCCGCTCCTCCACCGGACCCCCCAGGCCCGCCACGTCGTCATAGCCCCACCAGCGGTTCCGCTCCCGGTCCAGCACCAGGGCGTTATAGGCGGGGATATCCTGTTCCGTCAGGGCGGAGAGGGTCAGCCGGGCCGTCTCCACCCTGGGAATCTCCGTGATGTGGCGCATCAGCTCGTTCATGGGCTCGAAGCGGTACTTGGGGGCCAGCTTGGCGGGGCCGTACTGGAGCTTGGAGGTCCGCAGCCCCTTGTCCGCCGCGTCGTCCTCCCGGTCGATCCACTGGCAGTTTCCCCCGAAGGCCAGGGCAAAGGCCTGGACAAACGCGGGATAAACCCCGGTGTAGGAGTACAGCGCCTTCTCAATGTGGATAATAAGGGTATCCCCGCAGCGCTCCGCCAGGGCCAGGGCGATGAGCTTGTCCCCGTCGAACATGCCGCCCCCGACAAACCAGGGCTTCCCCGCAAGCCTCAGCATCTTCTTGGCCAGCTTCAGCTCGTCCAGGGCCTTGGCGTTATCCCCCTTGGGGAACTCCGCCTCGTAGTCCCTCCAGAACTGCTCCACCGCCCCCGCGCTCTCCGCCGTCAGGGGCCGGACCTCCGCCTCGGGCCACTGGGCCCGGAATTTCTTGATATGGTTCCGCTGGCCGGAGTAACGCCGCCCGGTAAAATACTGGAGATCCTCCCGATAGTACACGTAATCCCGCCAGGTGCGGATGTCGCTGACCCGGACGTAGGGATAGCGGCTCAGCACCTTTGCCGCCAGGTGCTCCGGCACCATGGAGATAACGGGCAGCTGCCCCGCCTCCAGGCAGTAGGCCTCAATAGCCCGCAGGGCCGCGTCCACGTCCCCCTCCGGCCCGGGGACCGGGTAGTCGAAGTTCCACCCATAGGCGTCCCGGTTCCGCACCACGAGGCAGCCCGCAATCTCCGCCCAGGCGGGGTGGAGCACCTTCTTCCACATGAGCTTGGTGCCCAGGGAGTACTCGCACAGGCCGTAATCGCAGTCCTTGTAATAGCGCCGCAGCTTCGCGCCGTCCTGTTTTGTCACTGGTTTAAACTGTTGCATAAGTCCCATCCTTAAGTCTCATTCTGTGATGACAGCATCAAACAGCATAGCATGCCCCAGTGGTTTAAACTGTTGCACAAGCATCAGATGCCGTCTTATTTTGTGAGGTTTGTATAGAAAACCGCATCGCATCAAAGTGTGAAATGGACAATTTTCCATCTAGTAAAAACATTTTGTAAATTTTTTCCCCTTTTTTTCTTGACGAATCGCCTTGGGTATAGTATAGTTTGTTCATAATCACCGATTAAAGGAGGCATTTTTGTGGAAAATGAGAGAGGTTCCTGGGGGAGTAACTTAGGCTTCCTGATGGCCGCTATCGGCTCCGCCGTCGGCCTGGGCAACATCTGGGGCTTCCCCTACAAAATGGGCAAGTCCGGCGGCTTCGCCTTCCTGGTCATCTATGTGCTGCTGGCCATCTTCGTGGGCTTCAGCATCATGATGGCCGAGCTGGCCATGGGCCGGAAGACCGGCAAGGGCACCATCGGCGCTTACCACGCCCTGTCCGCCCGCTTCAAGTGGGTGGGCTGGCTGGCGGTGTTCTCTCCCTTCGTCATCCTGAGCTTCTACACGGTTCTGGGCGGCTACTGCATCGAGTACATGTCCCTGAACCTGAGCAACCTGGCCTTCGGCGGAGCCGAGGTCAAGGCCGGCGCGGACCTGTTCGGCGCCATGCTCACCAACCCCTTCGGCTGCGTCATGTTCACCTTCCTGTTCATGATTATCTGCTACCTCATCAACCGGGGCGGCATCTCCGGGGGCATTGAGAAATTCAACAACATCGGCATGCCGGCCCTCTTCGTGATGCTGGTCATCATCATCATCCGGTCCGTCACCCTGCCCGGCGCGGCGGAGGGCCTGAAGTTCATGTTCCTCCCCGGCTACGCGGTGCAGGCGGGCTTCATTGAGGAAGCGCCCGGCCTCATCTCCGTGCTGGCGACGGCGGGCGGGCAGATGTTCTTCTCGCTGTCCCTGGCCATGGGCATCACCATCACCTACGGCTCCTATATGAAGAAATCCCAGAACATTGTAAAGAACTCCGTAGTGGTGGTCTTCGCGGACACGCTGGTGGCCATCATGGCAGGCATTGCCGTCATCCCCGCCGCCGTGGCGACCTACGGCCCCAGCGCCACCCTCAGCGGACCCAAGCTGCTGTTCATCACCCTCCAGGACGTGTTCCAGGCCATGGGCGCCATCGGCCCCCTGTTCGGCGTGATTTTCTACCTGTTCGTGCTGGTGGCCGCCATCTCCTCCGCCATCGCCCTGATTGAGGTGGTCGTCACCTTCCTGCTGGACCACGCGGAGAGCAAGGGCAAGCAGGGCAACCGCTCCAAGGTCGTGTTCTGGGTCTGCGTGGCCATCATGGCCGAGGCGGCCCTGGTGGCCGTGGACGGCCTGGGCAGCAACGGCGTGTGGGTGCCCTTCCAGAAGATGATTGGCATCGGTCCCTGGAACGACTGCTGGCTGGACTTCATGGACGCTCTGTCCGAGGGTCTGGCCATGCCCGCCGGCGCGCTGATTATGAGCATCATGATCGGCTGGGAGCTTCGCACGAAACCCATCACCGACGAGATTCACCACGGCGCGGAGCAGATCCACTGGCTGAACAAGTTCATGGATGTCTGCCTGAAGGTCATCGTTCCCGTGGCCATGGCCTTCATCCTGGGCGGTCAGATCGGCGATTTCTTCACCATGGACGCCGCGGCCCAGGGTCAGAGCGTTTACTATATCGGCTACTGCATCGGCGCCGTTATCCTGCTGGTCTCCTGGCTGGCGGCCATCAACTCCCCCAAGCGGAAGGAGCCGCTGTAAGCCGGTCTTCCCGAAAGAAAACTACCCTGTCCTCAAGACGGGCGGAACTTCGGTTCCGCTCGTTTTTTGGCCCCCACCACTATACCAAATTCCCTAAAAATTGTAAGCCCTTCTTGACCGGGCCCCACGGCCCTGCTATAATGACCCAAACCATTTCACAGGAGGGATACCCATGACGGAACAGGAAAAGCGCCTTGCGGGGAAGCTCTACTACCCCCCGGACCCGGAGCTGACGGAGGCCCGGATGCGGGCCAAGCGGCTCTGCCACCGCCTGAACACCCTGGCCCCCGACGACTTCCAGGGCCGGGACAGCACCATCCGGGAGCTCTTCGGCTATGCCGGGAAGGACGCCTGGGTGGAGTCCAATTTCCGCTGCGACTACGGGACTCAGATTTCCGTGGGGGACTACTTCTTCGCCAACTACGACTGCATCTTCCTGGACATCGCCCCCATCTCCATCGGCAGCCGGGTTTACATCGCCCCTCGGGTCTGCATCTACACGGTGAACCACCCCATGGTGCCGGAGGTGCGGAACACGGACCTGGAATACGGCCGCCCTGTCGTCATTGAAGACAACGTGTGGATTGGGGGCAACGTGGTCATCCTCCCCGGGGTCACCATCGGAGAAGGGGCGGTTATCGCCGCCGGGTCCGTCGTCAACCGGGATATCCCGCCCCGGGTGGTGGCGGGGGGAAACCCCTGCCGGGTAATCCGTCCCCTGACGGAGGCGGACCGGGAGAAATGGGAAGCCGCCCTCCGGGAACACCGGGAGTCCTGAGCGGCTTCTTCAGTCCAGGGGCTTCCCGTTCAGCGCCGCCCCGGCCAGCCGGTCTCCCTCATAGCGGAGCTTCAGGGAGAAGAAGGGCGCGTCCTCGTCCAGGAGCCGGAGGAAAAGCTTATCCCCCTCCCACAGCGGCAGGGACAGCAGGTCCGCCTTTTTGATCCAGGCCAGCTCCCCCTCGTCGCAGGGGTGGGCCGTCCCCGTCCAGGCGGAGGCGGTGAAGAGGTGCATGTACTCCGTGGGGGCCTGGTCCGACACGAAGGTCACTAGCCCCCGGTAACGGTACTCCGTCAGCGTCAGGCCCGTCTCCTCAAGGCACTCCCGCAGGATGCACTCTTCCGGGCTCTCCCCGTCCCGGAATTTGCCTCCCACGCCGATCCATTTCCCCTGGTTCACATCGTGATCCTTCTTAGCCCGGTGGAGCATCAGGTATTCGTCTCCCCGCTCCAAATAGCACAGGGTGGAATACAGCATGCGGTCTCTCTCCTTCCCGCGGCGGCGCGCCGCTTAGCTTCATTATACCCCTCCCGGCCGGAAAAGAAAAGGCTTTACATTTCAGAACGAATGTTCTATAATAATTCCATCTCTCCGCCGGGAAAGGAGATCCGCCATGCGGTCCAGACAAATCAGCTGCTGCTTCACCGGCCACCGCCCCGGGAAGCTGCCCTGGCGCTACGACGAGGCGGACCCCCGGTGCCTCTCCCTGAAACGGCGCATCGCCGACGCGGCGGAGGCCGCCTATGAGGAGGGCTACCGGCACTTTCTCTGCGGCATGGCCCTGGGCTGTGACCTTTACTTCTGTGAGGCGGTCCTGGCCCTTCGGGCCCGCCGCCCCGGCGTCACCGTGGAAGCCGCCGTCCCCTGCCCCACCCAGGCGGATGCCTGGGCCCCGGACCAGCGGGAGCGTTACCGGCGGCTGGTGGAGGCCTGCGACTTTGAGACCCTGGTTTCCGCCAAATACACGCCTTACTGTATGCAGCGGCGGGACCGCTACATGGTGGACCATTCCTCCCTGCTCATCGCCGCCTTTGACGGCACCCCCGGCGGCACCCAATACACCATGCAGTACGCCATGGGCCGGGGGCTTTCCATTGTGGACCTGTCCTTGACCACAGAAGCGCCTTGAATTTTTCAAGGCGCTTTTCGCATATTTCGCCGCCCTCCGCAAACCCTAATCCAAGAAATCTTCGGTTTGGGAGGCGGCTCTATGTTCGCAAAGCGCACGGACCTGGCCCTGGAGGCTCGGGAACTCTGGCAGGAATCCGCGGAGAAAACCACCCGGCTCCCCGGCGTGAAGGCCACGAAGTCCAAGGAGGAGGGCTACTCCGTCACCCGGGTGGACATCCTGGACCGCCGGGGAGAGGAGGCCCTGGGAAAGCCCCAGGGAACCTACCTCACCATCGACCTCTCCAGCTTCTGGCAGCGGAAGGCGGACTTTTTCGAGCGGGCCGTCCGGGCGGTGGGCGGCCAGCTAAAGGCCATGGTCCCCGGCGAGGGCCCCGCCCTGGTGGTGGGCCTGGGAAACGCCGCCATGACCCCGGACGCCGTGGGCCCCCTGGCGGCGGACAGCGTGCTGGTCACCCGGCACCTCATCGCCGCCAGCCCCAAGCACTTCGCCGGCTTCCGCCCCGTGGCGGTGTTCCGGGCGGGGGTGCTGGGCACCACCGGCGTGGAGTCCGCCGAGTCCGTCCGGGGACTGGTGGAGCAGGTGAAGCCCTCCCTGGTCATCGCCATCGACGCCCTGGCCGCCCGGCGGGTAGGCCGGATGTGCGCCACCGTGCAGCTCTCGGACACGGGCATCGTCCCCGGCTCCGGCGTGGGAAACCACCGGGCGGCGCTGAACCGGGAAACCCTGGGAGTGCCGGTGTTCGCCGTCGGCGTGCCCACGGTGGTGGACGCGGCCACTCTGGCGGCGGACCTGCTGGAGGAAGCGGGCGTGGCCGAGCTGGACGAAACCCGTCTCCGCCACGGGAAAGCCCCCCTGACGGTGACCACCCGGGACGTGGACCAGCAGGTCCGGGAGCTGAGCAAGGTGGTGGGCTACAGCGTAAATTGGGCCTTACAGGATCTGGAGATCGAGGAGATCAACGCTTTATTGGCCTGACGAAACGGAAAAACCCCGGCGGACACCTCCGCCGGGGATGTTCTTCTCATTCAGAAAGGCTCTCTAAGGCGCTGCGGGCGGCAGCCTGTTCGGCCTCCTTCTTGCTGTGGCCGGAGCCGGAGCCGATGGGCGCGCCGTTCAGCAGCACCTCCGCCGCAAAGGTCTTGGCGTGGTCCGGGCCCCGCTCCCCCACCATGCGGTAGGTCAGCACCTGGTCCGCCTGGCGCTGGACCAGCTCCTGGAGGGCCGTCTTGTAGTCCCGGCGGCGCTCCTCCACCACCTCTTCCCGTTCCGCGTCCAGCAGCACCCGGTGAATCAGCGCCGAGGCGGCGGCGATGCCCCCGTCCAGATAGACCGCGGCGAAGACCGCCTCCGTGGCGTCCGCCAGGATAGAGGTCCGGGTCCGGCCGCCGCCGGACTCCTCCCCCCGGCCCAGGCGCAGATAGGCCCCCAGGTTCAGCTTCCTGGCCACCTCGTAGAGGCTTTGTTCGCAGACCAGGGCCGCCCGGATGCGGGTCAGATCCCCCTCCGGAAGGTCCGGATGCTGGACGAACAGAAACTCCGCCGTCACGAAGCCCAGCACCGAATCCCCCAGGAACTCCAGGCGCTCGTTGCTGGACAGGTGCTCCGCCCGGTGCTCGTTGGCGTAGGAGCTGTGGCACAGGGCCTCCTCCAGCAGCGCGTGGTTCTGAAAGGCGTAATTCAGTTTTTGCTCCAGTTCCTGCATAACCGCAGTCCTCTCTGAAAGGCCGCCCCGTGGCGTCACGGGGCGGGCTCTTCCTCCGCGCCCGCTTCCGGCAGGCGCGTTTTTACTTATTCAGCTTGCCGGCCAGGTAGTTCACCGCGTCGCCCACGGTCTTGAGGTTGGAGAGCTCCTCTTCCTCAATCTCGCCGACCTCGAACTCTTCCTCCATGGCCATAACCAGCTCTACCAGGTCCACGGAGTCCGCCCCCAGGTCCCCCTCGAAGGAGGTGTCCATGGTGATTTCATCCGCGTCCTTGGCAAACTGCTCCGCCACCAGCTCCCGCAGAATCTTTAAAATCTCTTCGTTTGACATTGCCGCTTCACTCCTTAATCGACTTGACTGCGCCCTGAATCAACAGGCTTTTCATGAAGCTTATCATACGGCAACCGCCGCCGCTCTGTCAAGGGGCATCCGGCAAATTTTGCCTATCCGGCCCCACTTTCATCAATTCGATGTTCTCCTGCACGTCGGCGATGAAACCGCTGGCCGCATATTCCTCCGCCCGCAGGACGGCGTTCCGGATGGCCCGGGCGTCGGAGGAGCCGTGGGCCTTGATGACCGGCTTGGAAATGCCCAGGAAGGGGGTCCCCCCCACCTCGCTAGGGTCCAGCAGCTTTTTCATCTCCGCCAGGTCCCCCTTCACCAGTCCCGCGGCGATTTTCGTCCTGGCGCTGGAGAGGAAGACTTTCTTCAATTCCTTCAGCAGGAACTTGGCGGTACCCTCCAGGGATTTCAGCATGACGTTCCCGGTGAAGCCGTCGGCCACCAGTACGTCGGCCCCGCCCAGCATGGCGTCGCCCGCCTCCAGGTTGCCCACAAAGTTCAGCCGCCCGGCCTCCGCCGCCGCCGTCAGCAGGGCGTGGGTCTCCTGCCGGAGATGGTCGCCCTTCTCGGACTCCGCGCCGATGTTCAGCAGGGCCACCCGGGGCCGCTCCACGCCCAAAACCCGCCTGGCATAGTAGTTCCCGAGATACGCGAACTGGAGCAGGTATTCCGGCGTGCACTCGGCGTTGGCCCCGCAGTCGCACAGGAGCATCCGCCCCTCCGCCGTGGGCAGGACGGGTCCCATGGCCGCCCGGCGGATTCCCCGGATGCGCTTGACCACCAGGGTGGCTCCCGCCAGCAGGGCCCCCGTGGACCCGGCGGAGACGAAAGCGTCCCCCTCCCCGTTTTTCAGCAGGTTCAATCCCACCGTCAGGGAGGAGTCCTTCTTTCTCTTGAAGGCGGTGGCGGGGTCGTCGGAAATCTCCACCACCTCCGAGGCGTCCCGGATTTCCACCCCGGAGGGGAGGTTCTTTTCCCCGCACTGCTCCACGGCCTTCAGGATGTCCGCCATCCGGCCCACCAGGAGTATGTTGGTCCCGTGCTCCTTATGGGCCTCCAGGGCCCCCTGGACCACGGCCAGCGGGGCGTTGTCCCCACCCATGGCGTCCACGATGATCTTCATGCTTGACCCTCCCTTTTGTCTCTGTTTATTCCAGCACGGTCTCCCGCAGCTTCTCTATGATCTCCAGGGACCGGCGGCTGAGCTCCGCGTTTTTGTTCCGCTTTCCCTTGACCCGGCGGCCCAGGGGCGGCATGATGCCGAAGTTGATGTTCATGGGCTGGAACGCCGTGACGGACTGATTGGAGACGTACAGCCCCAGGGCCCCAATGGCGGTCTCCTGGGGGAAGTCCGCCGGGGGCTGTCCCCGGAGCCTCCGCGCCGTCTCCACCCCCGCCAGGAAGCCGCTGGCGGCGGACTCCACGTAGCCCTCCACCCCGGTCATCTGCCCGGCGAAGGAAATGCGGGGCTCCGCCTTGAGGCGGTAATAGCGGTCCAGCAGCCGGGGGGAGTTCAGGAACGTGTTCCGGTGCATGACCCCGTAGCGGAGGAACTCCGCGTCGTGGAGGGCGGGAATCATGGAGAACACCCGCCGCTGCTCCGGGAAGCGGAGGTGGGTCTGAAAGCCCACCAGATTATACACGCTCCCTTCCCGGTTGTCCCGCCGGAGCTGGACCACCGCATAGGGCTCCTTCCCCGTCCGGGGGTCCACCAGGCCCCGGGGCTTCAGCGGCCCGTAGCACAACGTCTCCCGGCCCCGCCGGGCCATGACCTCCACGGGCATGCAGCCCTCGAAGACCTTCTGGTCCTCGAAGCCGTGGACCTCCGCTTCCCGGGCGGTGGTCAGGGCCTGCCAGAAGGCCTCGTACTCCGCCTCATCCATGGGGCAGTTCACATAGTCCGCCGTGCCCCGGTCATAGCGGGAGCCCATCCAGGCTTTTTCCATGTCGATGCTCTCCGCGGAGACCAGGGGGGCCGCCGCGTCGTAGAAGTGGAGGGCGGAGTGGTCCCCCAGCAGGGCCTGGAGGCGCTCCGCCAGGGCGTCGGAGGTCAGGGGGCCGGAGGCCACGATGACCTCGCCCTCGGGAAGCTCGGTGACCTCGCCGGGGACGACGGTGATGTTGGGGTGATTCCGCACCCGCTCCGTCACCAGGGCGGCAAAGCCGTGGCGGTCCACCGCCAGGGCCCCGCCGGCCTCCACGCGGGTGGCGTCGGCGCAGGACAAAATCAGGGAGTCCAGGCGGCGGAGCTCTTCCTTCAAAAGGCCCACGGCGTTTTCCAGCTGGTCGCTCCTGAGGGAATTGGAGCAGCAGAGCTCGGCAAAATACGCCGTCTCATGGGCCGGGGTCTTTTTCTCCGGCTTCATCTCGCAGAGGGTCACGCCGACGCCTCTCTTGGCCAGCTGCCAGGCGGCTTCGCTGCCGGCGAGGCCGGCGCCGATGACGGTTACGTGCATGGGGTTCACCTCCCTTATCGCTCCTCTGTCCGTCCTAACAGATAATCGGTAGACACTTCAAACAGGTCTGCCATTTTCATCAAGCCGGGTACATCGGGGTAGTGCTTTGCTCCCTCATAATACTGGTAGGCCCGGAGGCCGACTCCCAAATATTCGGCCATTTCTTTTTGCGTCTTCTTCCGCTCCCGGCGCAATGTCTTTACCCGCTGTGCAAAAATTTTCATGGCAAACCTCTTGACTTGCCTCCAAAGTTCGTATAGAATAAATACGAACTTTTAGGGCATGTTTCAAAATTTTTAAGGAGGCAACCCTATGTCACCTTTGATGCAGGTCATTTACGAATACGTTTGCTCCCACGGTATGCGGGGCTACTTGGATCCCCAGGAACACGCCCATACCACGGACTGCCTGACCCAGCTGGAGGAAAAGCTCAAAGCCTCCCTCCAGGAGAAGGACAAAAAAGCCTTTCAGTGCTGTCTGGACATGGCAATGGAATTAAACAGCATGGAGTCTGAGGCCATGTTCCAGGCCGCCTTTGCCGCCGCTAAGGAGCTCGCTTAGCCCTCCGGCGCTTCCGCCTTCTTGGCGGCGGATTTTTTTGCGGCGGGTTTCTTGGCCGTCGTGGTTTTCTTAGCGGCG
>CATNDJ010000013.1:0-7475 GCA_950097265.1 uncultured Oscillibacter sp. | reverse complement strand
CTTCCTGGCGGGCTTCTCTTCTTCCGCGGGGGGCTCCTCCCCCTCCTTCCGGGCGGCGAAGCGGGGATAGCCCCGTTTGTCCTCCGGCAGATAGTTGGCGCACGCCGGGTTGATGCAGAAGGGTTTCTTGGCCCCCTTGCCCGCCTTCTTGAACATGGTCTGCCCACAGACCGGGCAGTCGTCCTTCACGGGCACGTCCCAGGTCATGAAGCCGCACTTCTCCGATTCCACCTTGCTGGTGGAGTGCTCGCAGCAGTAGTAGGTGTACTGTTTCCCGGTTTTCTTGCTCTTCCCCGTGCGCTTCATCAGCCGCCCGCCGCACTTGGGGCAGCGGCCCGGCATCTCCACCACCAGGGGCATGGTGAAATTGCACTCCGGGAAACCTGGACAGGCCAGGAAGCGGCCGAAGCGGCCCATTTTTACCACCAGGTTCCGTCCGCACTCCGGGCAGACCTCCGCGGACACCTCGTCGGGCACCTTGATGCGCACGCCCTCCAGGTCCTGCTCCGCCTGCTTGAGGTTTTTATCGAAGTCCCCGTAGAAGTCCCGCAGGACTCCCTTCCAGGGGATGTCTCCCCCCTCCACGGAGTCCAGCTTTTCCTCCATGTGGGCGGTAAATTTCAAATCGGCGATGTCGGTGAACTTATCCTTCATCAGCTCCGTCACCACCCGGCCCAGGTTGGTGATTTTCAGGTACTTGCCCTCTTTTTCCACATACGCCCGGTCCAGGATGGTGGACACGGTGGGGGCGTAGGTGGAGGGACGGCCGATGCCCTGTTCCTCCATGGCCCGGATGAGGGACGCGTCGGTGTACCGGGCGGGGGGCTGGGTGAAGTGCTGATTGGGGGCGAAGCCCTTGAGGTTCAGGGCGTCCCCCTCCTGGAGCTCCGGCAGGGGGGAGTCCTTCTCCTCCTTCTCCTCGTCCCGGCCCTCCTCGTAAACGGCGGTGTAGCCGGCGAATTTCAGGCTGGAGGAGCTGGCCCGGAAGTCGTGGCGGCCGGCCTCGATTTCCACGGACACGCTGTCGTACACGGCGTTGGACATTTGGCAGGCCACGAAGCGGCTCCAGATGAGCCGGTAGAGCCGGTACTGCTCTCCCGTCAGGTCCGCCTTCAAATCCTCCGGGGTCCAGCGGACGTTGCTGGGCCGGATGGCCTCGTGGGCGTCCTGTGCCCCGGCCTTGGCCTTGTAGCGGTGGGTCTGGGCGTAGGAATCCCCGTAGCGGCCCAGGATGAACTCCCTGGCGTCCGCCAGGGCCTCCTCGGAAAGGCGCAGGGAGTCGGTACGCATATAGGTGATGAGGCCCACGGCGCCCTCTCCGGCGACGTCCACGCCCTCGTAGAGCTGCTGGGCGATGGCCATGGTCCGCCGGGGGGTCATGCTCAGCTTCCGGGAGGCCTCCTGCTGCATAGTGGAGGTGGTGAAGGGGGGCGAGGGGCTGCGCTGCTTGTCGGTGCGCTTCACGCTTTTCACCGAGAAGGCGGCGTTCTCCGTCTCCCGGACCACCGCGTCCACCTCGGCCTGGCTGCGAAGCTCCGCCTTCTTCCCGTCCCGCCCGTGATAGCGGGCGGAAAAGGGCTTGTTCCGCCCCAAGAGGTTGGCGTCCAGGGTCCAGTACTCCTCGGGCTCAAAGGCCTCGATTTCCCGTTCCCGGTCGTCCACCATCCGGGTGGCCACGGACTGGACCCGCCCGGCGGAGAGGCCCCGGCGGACCTTCTTCCACAGCAGGGGGCTCAGCTCATAGCCCACCAGCCGGTCCAGGATGCGCCGGGCCTGCTGGGCGTCCACCAGGTTCTGGTCGATGGCCCGGGGGGATTCGATGCTCTCCCGGACCACCTTTTTCGTAATCTCGTTGAAGGTGACCCGCTTCGTCTTCTCGTCCGGCAGGTCCAAAAGGTGCTTCAGGTGCCAGGAGATGGCCTCGCCCTCCCGGTCCGGGTCGGTGGCGAGAAAGACGGTGTCCGCCGCCTTGGCGGATTTTTTCAGGTCCTTGATGATATCTTCCTTGCCCTTGATGGGCTGGTAAACCGGCTCAAAATCCTGCTCCGGGTCCACGCCCAGCTTGCTCTTGGGCAGATCCCGCAGGTGGCCCATGCAGGCCTTCACGGTGTACTCCTTCCCCAGATACTTTCCGATCGTCTTGGCCTTCGCCGGGGATTCCACGATGACCAAATACTGCTTTGCCATAGCTACCTCCGTTGTTTCCCGCCGGGCGGGAGGGGAAATGAAATTCGCGTTATTCCGCCAGAGTCACGGTCCGGGTGTACCGCTTGCCGCTGTGCTGCTGCACGCAGCCGTCGATCTCCAGCATGGTCAGGGCCGACGAGACCCGCCTGGCGGGGATGCCGGTGGTCTCAATCAAGTCGTCCACCTGCGCGGGGTTTTCCGGCTCCAGGACCCGCAGAAGGGCGATCTGGTCGTCGGTCAGGCCCTTTGGGCTCACGGCCCGAGGGACAGGCTTGGGTTCCTCCCCCGGCTCCGGGGCGGCCTCCGGTCTCCGCCGGGGCTCGGTGCGCCGCCGGGTGGGCAGGGGCGTCCAGGCCGGGAGCTCCCCGGCGGGACGCACCTTCTCCGGGAAGCGCTCCCGGAAGTCCCGCAGGATGTCCCAGCCCTCCGCCGCCAGGCCCGCGCCGTCCCGGATGAGCCGGTTGCAGCCCACGCTGGCCGGGGCCCCGATGGGCCCGGGGACGGCGTAAACCTCCCGGCCCTGCTCCAGGGCCAGCCGGGCGGTGATGAGCGCGCCGCTGCGCTCCGGAGCTTCCACGATTAAAGCGGCCACGCTGAGGCCGGACATGATCCGGTTCCGGGCGGGAAAATGGGTCTTCTCCGGCTCCGTGCCCGGCGGGTACTCGGACAGCAGGACCCCGGCGGCGGCCACGTCGTCATACAGGTCCCTGCTCTCCCAGGGGTAATAGACGTCCAGGCCGTTGCCCGTCACGCCCACCACGGCGCCTCCCGCCCGGAGGGCGCCCCGGGCGGCGGCGGAATCCACGCCCTTGGCGAGACCCGTCACCACCACCGCGCCGCAGGCCGCCAGCTCCTGGCTCAGCCGCTCCGCACTGGCGACGCCGTAGGGCGTGCAGGACCGGGTCCCCACCACGGCAATGGCTGCTTCCTCGTCTATGGCGGGCATCCTGCCCTTGACGTAGAGCACCGGGGGCGGGTCGAAGATATTCCGCAGCCGCTGGGGATACTCCGCGTCCTGAATGGTCAGAATCCGCTGGCCCAGCCTCTGGCAGTCCGCCAGGATGCGGTCGGCGGCGGAGAGGTCGTGGTTCAGCGCCAGCTCCGCCTGGGTCGGGAGCACGTCCTCGGCCAGGAGCAGTTCTTCCCGGTCGGCGAAGAAAATATCCTCCGGCGAACCGAAGTGCCGCAGAAGCGCCAGCCGCGACGGGCCCTTCAGGCCCGGCAGCTCCGCCAGCCACACCCAGTATTTCAGCATGTCCAGCCCCTCCTTTTTCCAGGGTCCTCTATACTATTATAAATACTACGGAATTGCAAGTACTATTTTCTAAAATATATCGGGTCCCCCGCCTCTCACAGGTCCCCCCGGGCCGCCTCCCACAGCAGCACGGAGGCCGCCGAGGCGGCGTTCAGGGACTCGCACCGGGGATCCATGGGGATGCGGATGGTTTTGTCACAGGCCGCCAGCACCTCTGCCGAAAGGCCCCGGCCCTCGCTGCCCACGGCCATGGCGCAGCAGCCCAGGTCCACCGCCCGCACGTCCGCCGTGTCATCCCGGAGGGCCGCGCCGTACAGGGGCAGGCCCGCCTCTTTCAAAAGAGCCGTCAGCTCCGCCAGCGTACAGCGGTAAATGGCGGTGCGGAAGTGGACCCCCATTCCCGCCCGGAGAGTCTTGGGGTTGTTCAGATCCGCGCAGCCGGGAAGCAGGACGGCCCGCGCGCCGAAGGCGTCCGCCGTCCGGAGGATGGTTCCCACGTTGCCCGGGTCCTGGACTCCGTCCAGCACCAGGAGGCGCAGGCGCCCTGCCGCATCCGGCTCCAGCCGCTCCGGCGGGGCATAGTCCGGGGAGGCGCAGGAGAACACCACCCCCTGAGGGGTCTCCATGGGGCTGACGGAGCGCATCACCGCTTCGCCGGCTTCCGCCATCCGGGGGACCCGGCCTTCCAGCTCCGGAGGCGGCTCCGTTCCCCCGGTGTACAGCAGGGCCCGGATATCCGCGCCCCACTGGACCGCCTCCCGGAGGAGCTTGGGGCTGTCGCACAAAAATTCTCCCGTTTCCTCGCGATAGGAACGGGAGGAGGCCAGCTTCCGGAAATGGACGCAGAGCGGGTTTGCTTTGCTGGTAATTACTTCCATAGCTCCGCACCTCCTCTTCCCGCCGTCCCCAGCATAGTGACGGAAATCCCCCTCCGTGATCTGGGCAAAATGTTGATTCTTCCTTATCATAAAGGTATCCGCCCGGCTTGTCAAGCCGCCGGGCGGTCTTTTCAGCTTTTTAGCGAGTTTTAAACCAGGCGGACCGGACCTCTCCGCAGAGGTACAGGGACCCCAGGGCGCAGACGGCCCCGTCCCTTCCCGCCGCCGCCAGAGCGGCTTCCAGCCCCTCCTCCGCCGAGGCGCAGGGGCGGGCTTCCAGTCCCCGAGCCGCCAGCAGGGCGCACAGCGCCTCCGGGTCCATGGCCCGGGGACTGCCGGGCCGGAGGACGAACGCCCGCGCCGCCAGAGGGGCCAGCAGGTCCAGCATTTCCCCCACGTCCTTGTCCGCCAGAACGCCCAGGAGGAAGGTCCACCGTCTCCCGGGAAAAAGGACCTTTAAGCTCTCCGCCGCAGCCCGCATGCCGTGGGCGTTGTGGGCCCCGTCCAGGAGGAACACCGGATCCCGCCCCAGGACCTCGAAGCGCCCGGGCCAGCGGACTGCCGCCAGCCCTTGGCGGACCGCCCCGTCCGGGATGCACCAGCCCTTTTCCCGCAAAAGCTCCAGGGCCGTCAGGGCCAAGGCGGCGTTCTCCGCCTGATAGGCCCCCGCCAGGGGGATGGTTAAGCCCTCCCAGGGGGCGAAGCCGAAGGCCGTTCCCTCCAGGCTCAGTTCCCGGACCGTCAGGCGGGAGAGGTCCAGCTCCGTCAGGGCCGCCCCCCGCTCCCGGCAGGTTTGGCGGAACACCTCGTCCGCCTCGGGGCAGCCGCCCCGGCTGGCCACGGTCCCGCCGGGCTTGATAATGCCCGCCTTGGCGGCGGCAATGTCCCGGAGGGTGGGGCCCAGGATGGCGGCGTGGTCCATACCCATGGCGGTGAGCACCGCCAGCTCCGGGGCGTCGATGACGTTGGAGGCGTCCAGGGCTCCGCCCAGGCCGGTCTCCAGGACCACGATATCGCAGCGCCGTTCCAGGAAGTGCAGGAACGCCGCGGCGGTAATCAGCTCGAACTCGGTAGGGTGCTCCGCCATGGCCTCCGCCTGGGACCGGATCCGGGTCATCACCGCGCCCAGGGCTTCGCCGGAAATCTCCTCTCCGTCCACCCGGATGCGCTCGTGAAAGCGCTCCAGGTGGGGGGAGGTGTTCAGTCCCACCCGGTACCCCGCCGCCTCCAGCACGGAGGCAAGGCAGGCGCAGACGCTGCCCTTGCCGTTGGTCCCGGCCACGTGAATAAACTTCAGCTCCTTCTGGGGATCCTCTAGGCGGCGGAGCAGCTCCCGGATGCGGCCCAGGCCCGGGGCATGGACCTGCCAGCCGTGAGACCAGATATAGGCGGCGGCCTCTTCCCCCGTCATGCCGCGCCGCCTCCCAGGCTGGGGACCCGCCGCCGCAGGGCCTTCACCAGGGGGATGGCCAGAGAGGCCATGACCACCGCGTTGATCATGCCCACGAGGAGCCGCCAGACCAAATCGCCCAAAATCAATCCGGGGAAGTAGTAGCCCATCAGCACGCTGTCCAGCCAGTTGACCAGAGTGTTGCCCACGGTGGTGCAGAGGGCCGCCACAATGCAGACGGCGTAGCACAGGGCCCGCTGGTCCTCCAGCCGCTGTCCCTGACGGAGAACCAGCACCGCCCCGATGCCGGCAACCAGCCCCCGGAGGGCCGGGGGAATCAGGTACAGCACAGTCGTGTAGGTGACGCCGTAGGTCAGTATCTGCTTGAAAAACTCGCCTACCATCGCCACCACCACCGCGTCCACCGGGCCGAAGAGCAGGGCGGCGGTCACCACCGGCAGGGAGCCGAAGGAAATCCGCACGTTCCCCACCTGGACGGCCACATAGAGGGCCAGGGGCACATACATGGCGGCCAGCAGCGCGGCGTAGCACATTCTTCTTGTTTTGGACATAAAAAATACCTCCTTCAAAATGCGGCAGCACGCCGCACAGAGGAAGCCCGTTCCCATATGCGGCAGCGGGATGCGGAACGCGCACTGCGGAATTTCTTCCTTCGTCCGGAAAGCAACTCCCCGTCTTCCCGGCACTTTTACACGCGCGTTCCTACTCTGCCTGTCTCCCCAGTTTTACCGGGGTGCTCTTTATCATACGGCATCTTTCGAGAGAATGCAAGCCTCCGGCAGAAAAAAAGACGCCCCGGAAATTTCCGGGGCGTCTTCCATGTACCTTTTCCGCTTATTTCCCGGCGGCTTCCGCAGCCTTGGCCTCCGCGGCAGCCTTGGCCTTTTCGGCCTGGGCCTTCTTGACAGCCTTGTATTTTTCCTTCTCCTCGGCGGTAGCCACAGGCAGGATGGCGTCTCTCGGGCAGACCTTGGTGCAGAGCTTGCAGCCGATGCACTTTTCGTAGTCGATGACCGCCACGCCGTTTTCCACATGGATGGCGTCCTTTTTGCACTCTTTCTGGCACAGGCCGCAGCCGATGCAGGAGGTGGAACAGACGCTCATGGCGGCTTTGCCCTTGTCCTGGTTGGCGCAGCCCACGTGGACCTTCTTGGAGGCGGGGACAGACACAATCAGGTGACGGGGGCAGGCGTTGGCGCAGGCCATGCAGGCGGTGCACTTGTCCGGGTCCACCACGGCGGTGCCGCCGGGGCCGATGGACATAGCGCCGAACTGGCACGCGGCCACGCAGGAGCCGAAGCCAAGACACCCGAAGGCGCACTCCAGGGGGCCGCCCGCAACCTTCGTCGCGGAGATGCAGTCCTTGACGCCCACGTAATCAAAGCGTTTTTTCGCGTTCACGCCGCCTGTGCAGCGGACGAAGGCCACCTGCCGCTCCCCGGTAGGAGCCTCCATGCCCATGATCTTGGCAATGGCGGCGGCGTTCTCCGCCCCCGCGGGGGCGCAGGCGGTGACGGGGGCATCCCCCGCCAGGATGGCGGCGGCGCAGCCGCCGCAGCCGGGATAGCCGCAGCCGCCGCAGTTGGCCCCGGCCAGCAGGCCCAGGATGGCCTCCTCACGGGGGTCCTTCTTTACCTCGAAAATCTTGGAGGCCACGGCCAGGACCAGGCCGAAGATCGCGCCCAGGATGCCCAGGACGGCCACCGCGAATAAAATATTCATCATAATTCAGCCGCCCCCCTTA
>CATNDJ010000012.1 GCA_950097265.1 uncultured Oscillibacter sp. | reverse complement strand
GCTTTATCATCCTGGACGAGGCCCAGAACACCAGCCGGGAGCAGATGAAGATGTTTCTCACCCGCCTGGGCTTCGGGTCCAAAATCGTCATCACCGGCGACGCCACCCAGATCGACCTCCCGGACGGCAAGACCTCCGGCTTGAAGGAGGCCATGCGGGTCCTTAAAAACGTGGAGGGCATCGGCATCTGCGAGCTGACCAACGCCGACGTAGTCCGCCACGTCATGGTCCAGAGAATTGTACAGGCCTATGAAGACTACGAGAAGCGCTCCCAGCGGAAGGAGCCGGGAAAGGGGCGGCGGAAATGAAGCGGCATTATATCCCCGTTACCGCCGCCGTCCCCGGGGTGAACGACAGCCAGCGGGCTTTCATCCGCAGGGCCATCCGCACGGCCCTGGCGGCGGAGGGGGTGGACTTCCCCTGCGAGGTGGACGTGCTGGTCGCCGGCGACGCGGAGATCCGGGAGCTGAACCGGGAGGCCCGGCAGGTGGACAAGTCCACGGACGTGCTGAGCTTCCCCGCCTTCGACCTGGAACCCGGGGAGCTCCCGGGCCCGGAGGACGCGGACCCCGGCACGGGCCTGGTGCCCCTGGGGGACATGATGATTTCCCTGGAGCACGTGGCGGCCCAGGCCAAGGAGTACGGGCACTCCAACCGGAGGGAGCTGGCCTATCTGACGGTCCACTCGACGCTCCATCTGCTGGGCTACGACCACCTGGACGAGGGGCCGATGAAGGCGCAGATGCGGGCGCGGGAAGAGGCCATCCTGGCGGAGCTGGGGATTACGCGCTAGACCCGGAGGGAATCGGACAGGCCCTGTCCGGTGCGGAGGCCCAGGAGGAAGGCGTGGGCGGCGGTGAACTCCTGGGTTTTGGAGAAGCTGCCGCAGGTCTCCGGGGCGACTTCATCTTCCAAAAGGTAGAAGTCCGGTTCGTAGTCTCCCCGTGGAATGGCGTCAAGCTGGGGCTTGATGTAGTTGGCGTAGAGCCATTTCATGAAGTCGGACATAACGGGACCCCTCTCAATTCACTAAATATTTATAGTGTCTATTATAGCACTAAAAATTTAGGGTGTCAAGAAGGTATTATGGAAATTATACTTAAGACGAGGATTCGAGAACTTCGGAAAGAACAGTGTGAGACGCAGGTGCAGGTTGCGAACGCCTTAGGTATCGCAGAATCCCATTACCAGATATATGAAAGAGGTACGGGCCTCCCTAATCTCGAAAATATCTGGAAGCTGGCGGACCACTTCGGGGTGAGCATCGACTACTTGGTGGGGCGGTCCGAGGAGCGATAAGGCCCCGTCCCAGTTTGACAAAAAGCGCCCTTTCTGGTAGGATGAAATACCAGAAGGACGCTGTTACATAAAAGGCGGTTGGCCCATCTCCTGAGATTTCGGTCGAAAGGAGGTGGTGCGGATGTGGAAAAGGCAGGTTCTCGTCCTGCTGCGGTACTTGGTATTCGCGGCATTGGCGATGCACTTCCTTACCATAAAAGCGTGTTGACCGCTTGGCCGGAACCCAAGCGGTCAACGATCTTTGTTGACATGTGAGGGCTGACCGCCGTGTGGCAGCGCCCTTCTATGCCTATTATACCAAAACCGGCCGCTTTGTCAAGGCCAACCGGACGGCTAACCGAATTACCCGGTTCCGCATAAGCTGAACCGAGGTGATTCAAATGCTGCTATTGCAAGACGGCGTCCTGGCCTTCCTGTCCGCCGTAGGCCTGACTGCCATCGTCTGGACCGCCGCCGGAGCCCTGCTCCACATGGGCGGCCGCCCGGCCATCCCGGGCCTGCTGCTGGTCCTGCCCCTGAGGGGGGAGGCCCTGGCCATGGAAGCCGACGTCCGGGAGCTCCGCCGGGTTCAGGGGGGCCTGCCGGGAGCCAAAATCCTCCTGGCGGACTGCGGCCTGACTCCGGACGCCCAGGCCCTGGCCCGGTATCTGGCGGACCGGGAAAGCAACGCCGCCCTGGTCTCCCCCGAGGAAATCATCGCGGAAATCTGACTCCGCGCGAAACGCGAAAAGAGAGGACGGCCCAAATGGAAGAGCTCATCTGCCGGGAAGGCGTCATACATAGCGTCATCTTTCAAAACGCCGAGAACGGCTACACGGTCCTCCGCCTCCTCACCGAGGAAGGGGAGGCCGTCACCGTTGTGGGCTGCATCCCCTGCGCCGCCCCCGGGGAACGCCTGAGCGTCACCGGCGCGATGGAGCGCCACCCCCAGCACGGGGAGCAGCTCCGGGCGGCGGAGGTGGAGCGCAGCCTGCCGGAGGACGAGGAGGAGATGTTCAGCTACCTGTCCTCCGGCGTCTTGAAGGGCGTGGGCCCCGCCACGGCCCGGAACATCGTGGACCGCTTCGGCCCGGAGTCCTTCGACGTGCTGGAAACCGCGCCGGAGCGGCTGACCTGCCTGCGGGGCGTTACGGCAAAACGGGCCCAGGAGATCGGCGAGAGCTTCCGCCAGCACATGGGCCTCCGGCGGCTGATGGCCTTCCTGGCCCGGTACGAGCTGCCCCCGGTGCTGGCCATGCGCCTGCGGCGGCAGTATGGGGACGCGGCCCTGGAAAAGCTCCGGGAGGACCCCTACCTGCTGGCCGCCGACGACTGCGGCGTAGCCTTCTCCGTGGCGGATGAAATCGCCATGAGCCTGGGCTTCGGGCCTGACAGCGGGGCGCGGCTCCAGGCGGCGGTGAGCTTCGAGCTGAGCCACAACGAAAATAACGGCCACGTCTTTCTCCCCCGGGAGAAGCTCATCGCCGCCACGGCCCAGCTCCTCCAGTGCGCCGAGGAGGGGCCGGAGCTGGCCCTGGACGCCCTCGTCGACCGGGGGCTGGTGGTCCAGGAGCGGGTGGCTAACGTGGACGCGTGCTACCTCCGGCGGCTGTGGGAGGCGGAGCGCACCGCCCAGGCGCGCCTGGAGGCCCTGCTGGCGGCGAAGCCCCAGGGCCGGGTCTCCGCCGCCCGGACGGTGGACGAGCTGGAGAAAGCCCAGGGCATCGCCTATTCCCCCCAGCAGCGCAAGGCCGTGGAGCTGGCGGCGAGGGAAAACGTGCTGATCCTCACCGGAGGCCCCGGCACCGGGAAGACGACGGCGGTCCGGGCCATCGCGGCCCTGTTCCGGAAGCTGGGCCTGGACGTGGTGCTGGCGGCCCCCACGGGCCGGGCGGCCAAGCGCATGAGCGAGCTCACCGGGGCGGAGGCCCAGACGGTCCACCGGCTCCTGGGAATGAGCTGGAACGAGGACGCCCGGCAGGTGACCGTCTCCAAGACGGAGAAGGAGCCCCTGGAGGCCGGGGCCGTCATTGTGGACGAGACCTCCATGGTGGACCTGCCCCTGTTCGCGGCGCTACTCCGGGCCCTGCGGCCCGGGACGAGGCTGGTGCTGGTGGGGGACGCGGACCAGCTCCCCTCCGTGGGGCCGGGGAACGTGTTCTCGGACCTCATCCGCAGCGAGCGGGTGGAGACGGTGTTTCTCCGGGAGGTCTTCCGCCAGGCGGAGCAGTCCGCCATCATCCGGGCGGCTCACGCCGTGAACCTGGGGAAAACGCCGGACCTCCAGAGCAACCAGGGGGACTTCTTCTTCCTCTGCCGCCGGGACCCGGAGCGGGCGGTGAGCACCCTGGTGGAGCTGTGCAAGGCCCGCCTGCCGGGGAACATGGGCGTTCCGGCGGACCAGATTCAGGTGCTGACCCCCACCCGGAAGGGCCCCGCCGGGACGGCGAATCTAAACCGTCTGCTCCAGGAGGCGCTGAACCCCAAAACGGCGGAAAAGCGGGAACTTCTCTGGGGCGACCGGCTCTTCCGGGAGGGGGACCGGGTGATGCAGACCCGGAACGACTACGACGTGGTTTGGGAGAAGGAAGATGGAACTGTGGGCACGGGGATGTTCAACGGGGACGTTGGGAGCATCGTGAAAATCGACGACTCCGGCGAGTGGCTGGAGCTGGACTTCGACGGCCGCCGGGCGGTTTACGGCGCGGAGCAGCTGAACGAGGTGGACCTGGCCTTCGCCATGACGGTGCATAAGTCCCAGGGCAGCGAGTATCGTTGCGTGGTGCTGGCGGCCATGCCCGCGCCCACCTCCCTGATGGTCCGGGGGGTGCTGTACACGGCTCTGACCCGGGCGAAGGAGCTGCTGGTGGTGGTGGGGGACGACGCGGCTATCCGGGCCATGGCGGCCAACGACAAGCGGCAGAGGCGGTATTCCGGTCTTCGCTGGCGGCTGGCCAAGGGGAAGTAAAAAGAAGAAGGACCGCCGTCGGGCGGTCCTTGCTTTTTGCCGGAAAATGTGATAAAGCGTCGGATAAGAAGGCACTGCGCAAAAGGCGGGCGGTTGGTCACACCCTCGGAAAGGGGGTGAGAAGATGCCGATTACATTGACGTTCCACATCTTCGGATGGACTGTAACGATCAAGGTAAAGAGCGGAAACCGTCACCCCGCACGGTGACGGTTTCCATAGCGAAACCCAAACCTAGAAGGGGCTAACCGCTTGTCGCAGTGCCTTCTTATGCTTATTATAGACCTGGAAAAGAATTTTGTCAACCGTTTGTTACAGCGTTTTATCTAAAAACTAGATAAAACAAAATATCTGAAATTCAGATACATATACTCATACTCGGTGATGAGTATGAGGACAGAAATTCTAAAATATGAACGGATACGGAACTTGAGGATTGATGGCGGGCTGACGCAGAAACAGATCGCGAAGCTCTTGAATGTCAGCCAAAACACCTACTCACAATACGAAATCGGCATTACCCGTTATCCGCTGGATGTGGTCGTCACTCTGGCGCAATATTATCATGTCAGCGTAGATTATTTAGTGGGGCTGACAGATGAAACCACTCCGTATCCCCGGAAACGGCAGGCGAAGCCGTGAAGGGGGTTGACGCCCTCCTGGACCTCCTCTTCCCGCCCAAGTGCCCCTTCTGCCAAAGGGTCCAGGACGCGCCCGGCATGTGCCCGGACTGCGAGCGCTCCCTCCCCTGGACGGACGAGGCCCACGGCCTCCGGGAGCTGCGGGGCGGGCTCCTCTGCGCCGCGCCGCTGTGGTACGAGGGCTCCGTGCGGGAGGCCGTCCGCCGCTTCAAATTCCATGGCGGCGTCTCCGCCGCCGGGCCCCTGGGGGACCTGATCGCCCAGGCGGCGGCGGAGGAGCGCTTCTCCGGGGAATTTGACACGGTGACCTGGGTCCCCGTCAGTGCCAAGCGGCTGCGGAAGCGGGGCTACGATCAGTCCCGCCTCCTGGCGGAGCGCGCCTGCGCGCTCTGGGGCGTGGAACCGGAAGCCCTGCTCCGCAAGGTCCGGGACAACCCGGCCCAGTCCAGCCTGGAGAGCGTGGAGGACCGCTGGAAGAACATCCGGGACGTCTACGAGACCCAGGGAGACCCCGCCGGAAAGCGGATCCTCCTTATCGACGATATCTGCACTACCGGAGCCACCCTGGTTTCCGCCGCGGGGGCCCTCCTCTCGGCGGGAGCGGCGGGGGTGGTCTGCGCCGCCGCGGCCTTCCCCAGGCCGGAGGAGGAAAACAGGGGAGAAAAAGGGAAAGAATAGGCTTGCAATCTGGCGTGACTGCCAGTATAATGTACTTTGTAACTTTATGGATACGCCGGCGGATTTCCGTCCGGGGCCCTGACATACATTAGGACGAAAGATAAATGGAGGAATTGCCCATGGCAAAGGATATCGGTATCGACCTCGGTACCGCTTCGGTTCTGGTTTTTGTGCGAGGCAAAGGCATCGTTTTAAATGAGCCCTCCGTGGTGGCGCTGGACAAGAACACCGGGAAGCTCTTAAAGGTGGGCGAGGAGGCCCAGGCCATGCTGGGCCGGACCCCCGGCAACATCATCGCCATCCGCCCCCTGCGGGAGGGCGTGATTTCCGACTACGACATGACGGAACGGATGCTCCGGGAGTTCATCCACAAGGTGGCCGGGGTCTCCGTGTTCAAGCCCCGGGTGATTATCTGCGTGCCCTCCGGCATCACGGAGGTCGAGGAACGCGCCGTCATCGACGCGGGCATTTCCGCCGGAGCCCGGAAGGTCTACCTCATCGAGGAGCCCGTGGCGGCGGCCATCGGCGCGGGCATCGACATTGCCAAACCCGACGGGCACATGGTGGTGGACATCGGCGGCGGAACGGCGGACATCGCCGTGATCTCTCTGGGCGGCGTGGTGGAGTCCGCCTCCATCAAAATCGCCGGCGACCAGCTGAACGAGGCCGTGGTGAAGTATATGCGCCGCAAACACAACCTGCTGGTAGGCGAGCGTACCGCCGAGGAGATGAAAAAACAGATCGGCTGCGTCTTCCCCAAGGACGAGGAGGAGGTCATGGACGTGAAGGGCCGGTGCCTCCTGACGGGCCTTCCCAAGGTGGTGGCCGTCAGCTCCACGGAGATGATGGACGCCTTTGAGGAGCCCGTGGAGCGCATCATGGAGGCCATCCACTCCGTGCTGGAGCGGACCCCGCCGGAGCTGGTGGCGGACATCTCCACCAACGGCATTGTCATGACCGGAGGCGGCAGCCTGGTGTCCGGCTTCGACAAGCTGGTGACGGCCCGGACGGGCATCCACACCATCATCGCCGACGACGCGATTTCCTGCGTGGCCCTGGGCACCGGCATGAGCCTGGAGACCCTGGGCAACATGCAGGAGGGCACCATGAACCTCAGCCGCCGCAAGCAGATGAGCTGAACACAAAACCGCCGGACAAGCCGTCCGGCGGTTTTCGTTACGGGGTTTCTTCCGTGCCGGGCGCTTCCGGCTCCTTCGGGTCGGGGACGTACTCCAGAATGTCCTCCACCCGGCAGTCCAGCAGCCCGCAGAGGTCGTCAATCAGCCGGGAAGAAATGCCCTTGTTGTGACGCAGACGGTAGAGGGTACTGCTGCTGTAACCCAGCTTGTTAATCATTTTATATGTGGAAATGCCACGGTCCTTCAAAGTGCGCCAGAAGGGGTCGTAAATAATCATCACTATCACCCAACCTCAGTTTAACCCAAAGTCAAAAAATTGAACATATTCTATATTGAGCGTTTGCCGAATATAGACAAGTGTCCCAATGTAGAATATAATATGGTGGGAGGCCGGCTGGAAGGAGAAACGGACGGAGTAAAAACCTCATTGCGCTTTTGCTTGATCTGTTCTATAATGGCGGCATTGAAACCGGCCGTTACAGGAGGTACGCTATGAATCAAATCGAACGCATCACCCACATGGAAAATATTCTGAACGAGGCCGAGGCGGCGGCGGCCGGTTTGGGCCGGGCCCTGGACCGCTGGGCCGCCCTTCGGGAGGGTCTGGCGGAGCTGGAAGCCTATTACAGCGGCGGACAGTGGATGCGGGACTATGACGACGACGCGGCGGGGAAGCTCCCCCAGGACCTGCGGCGGGGCGTTCTCTCCGAGGACGCGGTTTACAACCTCCTGTGGGACTGCGGCAAGCTGCGCAAGCGCATGGAAGAGCTGGGGAAGGGTTAATCCCTCCCCAGCTTTTTCAGCGACTCCAGGACCTCGCCGAACTCCTTGGCGGAGGCGGAGGGATGGGCCCGCAGGAGGCGGAGGGAGCGGTGATAGGGTGCGGAGGAGCGCTCCCGCAGGGAGTTCTCCCGGGCCTGGATGCGGCGGATGGCCTCGTCCAGGTCCGCCCGGCGCTCCTCCAGGTTCTCCGGCGTGGAATCGGGCAGGTCCTCCAGGTGGTCCCGGCAGGTCTCCAGGGCGCCCGAGATGGCGGCCAGAATTTCCAGCTTGGCGTTGAAGCGGCGGCGCAGGGATGTTTCCACCCGCTCCCGCCGGGCCTGACGGCGCTCCTCCAGCTCCTCCCCGATGGCCTGACGGAGCTCCAGGGCCTCCAGCTCCGTCTTCTCCCGGAAGCGGCGCAGATCGTCCTTGGCAAAGGCGGCGTAGACCTCCGCCCGTTTCGCCAGGCGGCGCAGGTCCTCGTTCTCCTCGGCGGCCTTGGCCAGCAGGTCCCGCAGGTCCAGGGCGGCCTGGACGGAGCGCACCGCGTCCACGGTGAAAGCCGCCGTCAGCAGGATGGCCAGGGGGTCCACGCACAGGGCGGGCACCCGGGCCAGCAGCCGGGCGATGGGTGGGTGGATAAAGCGCACCAGCAGGATGGAGAAAAAGCCCCAGGCAATGGAGCTGGTGAGACAGATGTGGCCGTTGAGGTTGAATTTCTGATTGGAGTAGTCCCAGTAGCGGACCTTGAAAATCCGCTCCATCGCGTCCCCGGTGACGTATTCCAGGGCCGTGGCGGCAATCATGCCGAAGAGCCAGACCAGCCGCAGGTCCCCCGCCACGGGGATGGTGGCCAGGAGGATGATGATGGCCCCGGAACCGTAGATGGGCAGCAGGGGGCCGTGGAGGAAGCCCCGGTTCACCCAGTGCCGCTGGCAGAGGGAGACGTAGCAGGACTCCCAGATCCAGCCGCAGAGGCAGTAGAAGAAAAACAGCAGGACCCATTGGCCCGTGGTGTAGACGTGCATGTCGCTCACTCCTCCTGTAATAGGTCGAGGAGCTCCCCGATGATCTGATTGGACACCAGGAAGCCCCGGGGCGTCAAGCGCCAGCGGCCCTCCTCCCGGAGGGCGTAGCCCGCCGTCCCGCAGCGCTCCAGGAAGGGCCGGAAGCGGCCTTCCCGCCCCGCCATGTCCAGGCCCCGGGTCAGGCGGAGGGACAGCATCAGCCATTCCGCCTCCCGGTCCCGGGGAGTCATCCGCCGGGCTTCGGAGAGAATGCGGTCCCCCCGGAGGAAGGCGCTTAAATCCCGGGCCCAGGCGTACCGGACGCCCCGGAAGTCGGAGTGGGCCCCGGGGCCCAGCCCCAAGTACTCCCCCAGGGTCCAGTATTTCAGATTGTGCCGGGACTCCCGGCCGGGCCTTGAAAAGTTGGAGATTTCATACTGCCGGTATCCCCGGGCCTCCAGAAATCCCACGGTCTCCAGGTACATGTCCGCCTGAACCTCGTCCCCCGGAAGGGTCTCCCGGCGGGCGTAAAGCGGCGTGCCCGGCTCGGCCTTGAGGCCGTAGCAGGAGAGGTGCTCCGGGCCCAGCTCCGCGGCGGCGGCGAGGTTTTCCCGCCAGCGGGGCAGGTCCTGGCCCGGCAGGCCGTAGATGAGGTCCAGGGAGAGGTTGTCAAAGCCCGCCCGGCGGGCCGCTTCCACCGAGGAGCGGACCTGGGCCGCGGTGTGGACGCGGCCGATGGCCTTTAATTCCCCGTCGTCGGCGGACTGCATGCCCAGGGAGATGCGGTTGAACCCCGCCCGGCGGAGGGCGGAGAGTTCCCCCGGGTCCCCGGCGGAGTCCGGGTTGGCCTCGAAGGTGATTTCCGCCCCCGGGGCAATAGAACAGGCCGCGGAGACCGCCTCCAGCAGGGCCGCCAGGCGGCGGGAACCCAGGAAGCTTGGGGTGCCTCCGCCGAAGTAGACCGTGTCCGCCTGGAAGCCGGAAAAATCCGTTTCCGCCAGCTGGGCCCGGAGGGCGGAGACATAAGCGTCCATCTCCTCCTCCCGATGGGGCAGGGAGTAGAAGTCGCAGTAGACGCACTTCTGCTTGCAGAAGGGGACGTGGATGTAGACGCCAAGGGGCTTAGGCATAGCAGGACCTCCATGATAGTTGACTGTCCTCATAGTACCACAACCGCCCGCCGGATTCAATACCGCCCGGCGGGCGAGAATATTTCCGCCCCCGGGCGGCAACACTATCCAGGAAATCCAGAAGGGAAAGAGGATGCATTCCATGGACATGTCTCCCAAGGAATACCAGGCCTACGTGAAGCAGAAGGCCAAAAAATCCCCCATTGTCAAGGACGTGGCCCTGGCCTTCGCCGTCGGCGGGGCCATCTGCGTGCTGGGCCAGGCCATCACCAACGGCTGGGCCGCCGCGGGCCTCAACAAGGAGGAGGCGGGCACCGCCGCGTCGTGCACGCTGGTGTTCCTCTCCGCCCTGCTGACGGGATTGAACCTCTACAGCAAAATCGCCCGCTACGGCGGGGCGGGGACCCTGGTGCCCATCACCGGCTTTGCCAACGCCGTGGTATCCCCGGCCATTGACTTCAAGAGCGAGGGCTTCATCACCGGCATGGCGGCGAAGATGTTCACCGTGGCGGGGCCCGTCATCGTCTTCGGCACCGTGGCTTCGGTGCTGTACGGCGTGATTTTGAAGCTCTTCCGGCTCTGAGGTCTCAAGAGGAAAGGCCGTCCATGCAGGCATGGGCGGCCTTTGTTCATCATGCGTCCTGAAAACCCTTCCGGGCCTTGAGCTGGGCGGCGAAAATGTTTTCGGTGATTTTGTCCTGGTCCGCGTCGTTCAGCTCCAGGAAGCGGCAGCCGTACTGGAAAGGCTCGTCTTCCTTCTCGATGACCCGCAGCACCTCGCAGTACATGATGGAGGAATCCCGGTCCTCCAGCAGCTTCACGGTCAAGAGGAGCTTGTCGCCCTCCCAATAGCGCTGCTCCGAGGCGATGCACGCCCCGCCCACGCTGATGTTCAGCAGGCGGCAGGGGAAGTCCCCGGCGCTCCGGCCACTGAACTTAGTGACGCTGGCGGGCAGGTCCGTGTCCAGGCGGAAGAAGGCCCGGTCGTTGCCCGCCCGGGCGACATAGAGGTGGGACACCAGCCAGATGTGCTTGGGCTGGGGGGAGATGAAGCCTTCCATGTACACGGCCTTCCGGAGCCGGTCGTGATAGCCTCGGATGTGGACGGGGAGGGACTCGGCCTCCGACATCTCCTTCAGCAGGGGGACCTCCGCCTCGGAATACTGGTGAAGCTCCGCCGTGTGCCCCTGGGGGTGCATGAGCTTTGCGACGAAGAGCATCTGCCCGTCCTTGGCGGTCACCTCCACCCGCATATGGGAGTAGACGGACACGTCGTCATCCTGCCGGACCGGCTTGGGCGGCGGGGACGGGGGTGCCGGCGCTTTCTTAAAACGGTCAAACAATCCCACGTTGGTTCACTCCTATGGTCCGGTTACCGGATTTTTCTGGCTTCCACGTAATAGCGCTTGTCCTGGGCGTGGCCCATGGAGAAGGTCTTCCGGGGCAGCACGCCGTCGGCCATGACGGTCTTGAAGAGCTGCTGCTTGCCCATGGCGGGCAGCTTGAAGCCGATGGCCCCCGCCTGGCGGCCCAGGCGGTCCGTCACGTCCGCGCCGTGGATATAGTCGATTTCGCCGCCGTGGTCCTTGACATAGGCGTCCAGGAAAGCCTGGAGGGTGCCCACCGCCAGCTGGACCCGGGGCTGGGGCACGGTGAGAAAGCCCTCGCCCCCGGCGTGGGTGTAGGCGACGGCGTGGCCCTCTCCCCTGCCCTCGTACGCGCCGGGGTAGTAGGCCTTGAAGGCCGCCAGCACCGCCTCCGGCTCCACGCCGAAGACCACGCGGTGGATGGGCTCGAACTGCAGGGCGTCGTCGTGGTTGTTCACCACCTCTACCAGGGCGTACCGGGCGGGGAGGGAGGCCCATTCGCCCTCCGGGGTAACCTTCTTCAAATCCTCATAGCACTGCTTGGCCGTGGCCAGGGAGTGGTTCCCGTCGCCCACGGCGAAGAGCAGGGGCGGCGCGTCCTTCACGCCGTACTTCCAGGCCTGCTCCTGGGGGGAGCAGAGGGCCGCCAGGGCCTCCGCCGTCTGGTCCATCTGGGCCGCGGTGAGCTTCCAGCCGGTGATGTGCCCGCCTCCCTGCTGGAGGTCGAAGGCGTAGAGCTTTTCCATCTCGCCGGAAGCCCGGGTCAGGGGCTCAATCACGGTCTTGTTCGGGTCGTCGACGAGGAGCATGACGTGGGGCAGCTCGATGGGCGCGTCCCTCCGGACCTTCACCCGAGGGGGGATGCGGGAGAGGACGGTGCCCTCGGTCGCCCGGATGAGGGCCCCGGAGCCGGGGGTGAAGTCGTACTGCTCCAGGTCCACCATGCCGACAAGGCCGTGGCGGATCTTCCCGTCGGACTGGACCCGCTCGATGTAGAGGAGGCTCCCCTCCAGGGTCTCGAAGAGGCCGTCCGCCAGGTACTTCCCCATAGCGGCGTTGACGGCGGAAATGCGCTGGTCCACGTCCGGGGCGTTCAGTCCCGCCTCCGGGAGAATGAGTCGCAGGGTGGAGGGCGCGTCTCCCACGGTATCCTCCACCGCCTGCCAGTACTCGGGCTGGGAGGTAAACTGGTCGCAGGCCACCACGGCCCATTTCGTCATGTCCGTGCCCTTTTTGGGCAGGAGGACGTCGGCGGGATAGAAGCCCAGCTTCTCAAATTTCGGATTCATGTCGGGTCTCCCTTCCTACTTATTTTTTGCGCAGCTCCCGGAAAACCATGACCGTGATGGCCCCCAGGCAGATTAGGAGCAGGGGCAGGGCCGGAGCGGCCAGGACTATCAGAGGCCCCTTGAAGATTTCCCAAAGAGCCCCGCGGAAAAAGGACAGGTCCATGCCCGCCTTACAGGGCGGCCTTAATCGCGGCCAGCAGGTCCCCGAACTCCTCGTAGGCGGGAAGCTCGGGGTAATCCTTTTTAATCTGCTCGGTGCTCTTGAAGAGGAAACCTGCTTTGCCGGCCTGAATCATGGCCAGGTCGTTGAAGCTGTCCCCGGCGGCGATGGTCTCATAGCCGATGGATTGGAGGGCCTTGACGGTGGTAAGCTTGGATTTCTCGCAGCGCATTTTGTAGCCGGTGATCTCGCCGCCCTCGCCCACCTCCAGGGTGTTGCAGAAGATGGTGGGCCAGTTCAGCTTTTCCATCAGGGGTTTGGCGAACTGCTCGAAGGTGTCGCTGAGGATGAGGACCTGGGTGAGGGTGCGGAGCTCGTCCAGGAAGTCCTTGGCCCCGGGGAGGGGGTCGATCTTGGCGATGGTGGCCTGGATCTCCTTGAGGCCCAGACCGTGCTCCTTGAGGATGCCAAGCCGGAAGTTCATCAGCTTGTTGTAGTCGGGCTCGTCCCGGGTGGTGCGGCGGAGCTCCGGGATGCCGCTGGCCTCGGAAAAGGCAATCCAGATTTCGGGGACCAGGACGCCCTCCATATCAAGACATACGATGTTCATAGTCACGTCTCCTTGGTGTTCTATCGTTTGGGAACCGCTTTTCTGCCTGTAGTATACCAGACTTTCCGCCGCTTGTCACCTTCTAATTTCCCTCACTCCGCCAAACCTTCCAGGTAGTGGACAAACTGCTGGGCCGTCCGGCCGGAGAAGCCCCCGTGGCGGATCTCCCAGGCGTTGGCCTTCACCATCAGCTCCTCCTCGTCCATCTGAATCCCCTGCCGCTCCGCCAGGGCCTTGACGATGGCCTGGAACTCCTTGGGACTGGGGGCGTTGTAGTTGATGGTCACGCCGAACCGGGCCGCCAGGGACAGCTTCTCCTCCATGGTGTCGGAGCGGTGGACGTCCCCGTGGTGCTCCATGTCCTGCCGGTCGTTCCAGGTCTCCCGGATCAGGTGGCGGCGGTTGGAGGTGGCGTAAATCAGCACGTTCTCCGGCCGGGTTTCCACGCCGCCCTCGATGACGGCCTTGAGGAATTTGTACTCCACCTCGTTCTCCTCGAAGGAGAGGTCGTCGATGAAAATGACAAAGCGGTAGTTCCGGTTTTTAATCTCCGCCAGGATGCGGGAGAGCTCCCCGAACTGGTGCTTGTAAATCTCAATCATCCGCAGCCCCCGGTCGTAGTACTCGTTGATGAGGGCTTTCACGCTGGTGGATTTTCCCGTGCCCGCGTCTCCGTAGAGCAGGACGTTGTTGGCGTGTTTCCCCACCAGGAAGGCCTCGGTGTTCCGGCGGAGCTCCGCCTTCTGGCCCTCGTAGCCCAGCAGGTCCTCCAGCCGCACGCCGTCCACGTTGCTGATGGGCAGAAACTCCAATTCCCCCGCGTCCTCCCGCCGGATGCGGAAGGCCCGGTTCATGGCGAAGACGCCGTAGCCGTACTGCTTGTAGTACTCCGTCACCAGGCGGAACATCTCGTGGCCGTCCGCCGCCTCCGCCAGGGATTTGCGGAGAGAACGGACCTGGTCGCTCACGTCCCGGTTATAGGTCCGCTCCCGCTTGGGGATGGCCCGGTAGTCCGTCAGAATGGAGAAGCAGTCCGTGAGCAGGTACTGCTCCACAAAGGAGAAGTCATAGTGGAAGAGCTGGTAGAAGACGGCGAAGTCGTTCTCCGCGAAGCGGTTCACACTGCCCCCCTCGGAGGCCCCCGCCCGCTCGCAGGTCCGGGTGAAGGAGTTGTCGTTGGTCATGAGAACCCAGGTGAGGTAGCACTGCCAGAGGTTCTCGTCGAAGCCGCAGGCGGTGGAGAAGTCCAGGATGCGCTTGACCTCCGCGTTGGTCCGCCGCAGAAGGGCCTCCTTGGCTCCGCCGTCCCTGCAATCTTGGATGATCGCCGCCAGGCGGACCAGGATGCTGTCCGGCCCCAAGCCGCTGTAGAGGATCAGGTGGGGAAGAATACGATTCATAGCGGTCAATCCTTTCTTGCCGAAAAGCCGCCGTCTCCGGGGAGGCGGCGGCTCTTGCGCGCAAATTAGTTGGAGGCGGTATCCGGGTCGGTATCGTCTCCCCAGAGCATGTTTTTCCGCAGCTCCGCGCCCACGGTTTCCATCTGGTGCTGAGCCAGCTGGCGGCGCTTGGCGTTGAAGAAGGTCCGGCCGTTCTTGTTCTCGGCGATCCACTTTCCGGCAAACACGCCGTCCTGGATGTCCGTCAGCACCGCCTTCATCCTCTTCTTGGTCTCCTCGTAGGGGAGGACCCGGGGGCCGGAGACGTACTCGCCGTATTCCGCCGTGTCGGAAATCGAGTAGTTCATCATGGCCACGCCGCCCTTGTTGATCAGGTCGATGATCAGTTTCATTTCGTGGATGCACTCGAAGTAGGCGTTCTCCGGGGCGTAGCCCGCCTCCACCAGGGTCTCGAAGCCCATTCTCATCAGCTCCACCACGCCGCCGCAGAGGACGGCCTGCTCGCCAAAGAGGTCGGTCTCGGTCTCATCCTGGAAGGTGGTCTCCATCACGCCGCCCCGGGCGCCGCCGATGCCCGCGGCATAGGCCAGGGCCAGGTCCAGGGCCTTCCCCGTGGCGTTCTGCTCCACGGCCACCAGGCAGGGCACGCCCTTGCCGTTGACATAGGTGGACCGGACGGTGTGGCCCGGGCCCTTGGGCGCGATCATGCTGACGTCCACCCCGGCGGGGGGCACGATCTGCTTGAAGTGGATGTTGAAGCCGTGGGCGAACATCAGCATGTTCCCCGCCTCCAGGTTGGGGGCCACGTCCTTTTTGTACACCTCCGCCTGAACCTCGTCGTTGACCAGGATCATGACGATATCGGCCCACTTGGCGGTGTCCGCCACGGTCTGGACCTTCAAGCCCGCCGCCTCGGCATTGGCCCAGTTCTTGGAGCCCTGGCGCAGGCCCACGCACACGTCGCAGCCGGACTCCTTCAGGTTCAGGGCGTGGGCGTGGCCCTGGGAGCCGTAGCCGATGATGCCGATTTTCTTCCCGTCCAGCTTGCCCAGATCGCAGTCCTTCTCATAATACATTCTTGCCATATTCGTATTCCTCCTTCAGTTTGCTCTCGTCATATATTGTGCTCCGCCCTCTCTCGATGGCGATAGTACCCGTCTTCGCGATTTCCAAAATACCGAAGTCCTCCAGCATCTGGATCAGCGCCGCGTTCTTGCTCTGGGAGCCGAAGACCCAGACCGTCAGGGACTCCTTGTCCACGTCGATGATGTGGCCCCGGAAGATGTTGGCCAGCTGGATGATCTCGTCCCGGGACCCGTGGTCCGTGGCCCGGACCTTGATGAGGGCGATCTCCCGGCGGATGCAGGTTTCCTCGTCGAAAATCTTCACCGCCTGGACGCCCAGCAGCCTCCGGCACTGGGTGGCCAGCTGATTGGCCACCAGCTCGTCCGCCATGAGCTCGATGGAGATGCGGGCGGTGCGGGGCCGGTCCGTGGCCCCGGAGACGATGGACTCGATGTTATAGCCCTTCCGGGAGAAGAGCCGGGCCACCTGGCTCAAAATGCCGGGGGTGTCTTCCGTCAGAATGCAGAGGGTGTAGAGCTTCTTTTCCGTGTCCCATTGCTTTCTCATGACTCTCCTCCTTCGCTCAGCAGGAAATCCGTAATCTCGGACCCGGAGGCCACCATGGGACGGACCATCTCGTCGATGTCCAGCCGGCAGTCGATGACCGCCGGCTCTTGGGCCGCCAGGGCCTGGGCCAGGGCCTTTTCCATGTCCTCCCGGGTCTCCACCCGGAAGCCCCGGACGCCGTAAGCCTCCGCCAGCTTCACGAAGTCCGGCCCCCGGTCCAGGGTGGTCTCGGAGTAGCGCTTGCCGTAGATCAGGCTCTGCCACTGGCGGACCATGCCCAATGTGCCGTTGTTGAAAACCACGGTGATGATGGGCAGCTTGTAATAGCCCACCGTGGCCAGCTCGTGGCAGTTCATGCGGAAGCACCCGTCCCCGGTGATGTGAAAGACCCGCTTGCCCGGGTGGGCCGTCTGGGCCCCGATGGCGGCCCCCAGGCCAAAGCCCATAGTGCCGAAGCCTCCGCTGGTGAGCATCTGGCCGGGGTATTGGAAGTGGAGGTACTTGATGGCCCACATCTGGTGCTGGCCCACGTCCGTGGCCACGATGGCGTCCTCGGGCATCTGAACCCGGATGGTCTCCAGCACCTGCTGGGGGGTCAGGCAGTCGCTGTCGTCCGCCACGGAGGGGGCCCGGAGGGGCAGGATGTGGGCTTTCCAGGCGCTGTGGTCGTACTGGGGCAGCTTCTCGTTCAGCATGGCCAGCACCCGCCGGGCGGAGCCGATGATGTGGTGATCCGTCAGGACGTTTTTGTCGATCTCCGCCCGGTCGATGTCGATCTGGCAGATCTGCGCCTGCCGGGCAAACGTGGCCGGGTTCAGGGCCACCCGGTCGGAGAAGCGGCAGCCCACGGCGATGAGCAGGTCGCACTCATCGCAGGCGGTGTTGGAGGCCTTGGACCCGTGCATGCCGATCATGCCCGTGGTCAGGGGGTGGCTGCCGGAGAAGCCGCCGCCGCCCATGAGGCTGATGGCCACCGGGGCGTCCAGCTTCTCGGCGAACTCCTTGAACTCCTTATCCGCCCGGCCCAGCACCACGCCGCCGCCGCAGATGACGAAGGGCCGCTGGGCCTGGGCAATCATGTCCAGGAGGATGTCCACGTCCTCCTGGTTCGGCGTGGGCTTTTTCAGCTCGTGGTCCCGGTTCAGCTCTCGCATGCCGGCGCAGCTCCGGTTCTCCCGCCAGGGGACGAACTCGTAGTCGATTTCCACGCAGGGGAAGGTCACGTCCTTCAAAAAGTCGATGAGCACCGGCCCCGGCCGCCCGCTGGCGGCCACGGCGAAAGCCTGGCGCATGACGGCGGGGATGGTATTGGCGTCCCGGACCAGGAAGGTGGCTTTCGTAATCGGCATGGCGATGCCGGTGATGTCCACTTCCTGGAAGGCGTCCTTGCCCAGGGTGGCCTCGGTGACGTTGCAGGTGATGAAGACCACCGGGGAGGAATCCAGGTACGCCGTGGCGATGCCGGTGGTCAGATTCGTGGCCCCGGGACCCGAAGTCGCAAAGCACACGCCCACCTTTCCGGTGGACCGGGCGTAGCCGTCCGCCGCGTGGGCCGCCCCCTGCTCGTGGGCGGTGAGGACGTGGTGAATTTTATCCTTGTAACGGTAGAGCTCATCATAGACGTTCAGGATGGTGCCGCCGGGGTAGCCGAAGACGGTGTCCACCTCCTGCTCCAAAAGGCACTCCATGATGGCCGCTGTGGCTTTGATTTTCATATAGCCTCCTATCCGGAACCGCGTTCCTATTTCCAGATTTTTGCCGCTCCCGGGTTCTCCGCAAGACACAGCTCCCGCAGGGTCTCCAGCTCTTCGGCGTGGTCCTCCAGCGGGTCCTCGTACTCCAGGACCGCCGCCACGGAGAGCTCGAAGCCCTCCTCGCCGTACTGCTTCCACAGCTCCTGCAACCGCTTGTTGGGGTGCAGGCCCCCGGAGAGCTTGGCCCGGATGCTGTTGAACGCCGCTTTTGTATCCTTGGCAGTTCCCAGAAAGGTCTCTCCCGTCTCCCGGCACCGGAGGGAAATCACGCCCATCTCCGGGCGGCGGTTCTTCCACTCCTCCGCCAGGGCTTTTCTCTGTGCTTTATCCATATCGTTTCGACTCCGTTGTTTCCTTAAATTTTCCCGCCGCCTTTTTGCAGGGCGATAACCCCGGTCCGGGCGACCTCTAAAATGTTAAAGGGCCGCATCATATCCTCGAACACGTCCACCCGGTCCGGGGTGTCGGAGATCTCCAGGGTCATGGAGGTGGGCGAGATGTCCGCCGCCTTGGCCCCGCAGATATTGCAGATCGTCATGATGTGTTCCCGGTTGTTTTTGTTGGCGCTGACTTTGATAATCATCAGTTCCCGGCCGATCATGTTCCCCTCGTCCAGGGTCCGGACCTTGATGACCTCCACCAGCTTGTTCAGCTGCTTTTCCACCTGCTCCACCACGCTGTTCCCGTTGTCCACGATGATGGTCATCCGGGAGAGGGACGGGTCGTCCGTCACCCCCACGGCCAGGGAGTCGATGTTGAAGGCCCGGCGGGAGAAGAGGCTGGCTACCCGGTTCAAAACGCCCGCCCGGTTCTCCACCAAAATGGAAATCGTCTGTTTCATCCTTCCGTCCTCCCTTCTCAGTCCGTGGTCTTCCACTCGGGGCTCACCTCCGCGATGAGGAGGCAGGGGCCCTCCTTTGCCAGGAAGCGGTCCAGGGTCTCCTCCACCTTTCCCTCGTCCCGGAGGGTCATGCTGGGGATGCCGTAGGCGGCGGCGATGGCCGCGAAGTCCGGGTCCCCCTCCAGCCGCACGCCGAAGGGCCCGTGGTAGGGCTCCTTGCTCTGAATCTGATTCACCAGGCCCAGGACCCCGTTGCGGAAGAGGACGATTTTCAAATCGAAGCCCCCGGCCTTCACGGCGGCCAGCTCGTTCATGGACATCTGGAAGGACCCGTCGCCGCAGACGACTGCCACCTGGCGGTCCGGCTGGGCGGTTTTCACGCCGATGGCGCAGGGAATCGCGTAGCCCATGGTGCCCAGGCCCCCGCTGGTCAGGAACCGGGCCCCCTTGAGCCGCAGGTGCTTGCAGGCCCAGATCTGATTCTGCCCCACGTCCACGCAGACGGCGGCGTCCTCCTTCAAGCGCTCCCCCAAGAGGCGCAGGAGGCGGCCCGGGAAGACGTACCCGTCCTTCGTGGGATAGCCCCGGCCCAGGTTCGTCCGGCGGAGTTCCTGGAGCGTCTCCCGCCACTCGCCGCAGTCCGCCTTGGCCCCCCGCTCCATGAGCTGCCGGAGAATCACCTTGGCGTTCCCCACCAGGGGGAGGGTGGACTGCATGTTCTTCCCGATTTCGGCGGGGTCCACGTCGATGTGGATGTTGGCCATGCGCCGCTGGATTTCGTCCGGGGACACGATGGCCCGGTCCGCCACCCGGGTGCCGATCATAATGAGGAGGTCCGACTTCACCAGGGCCTTGTTGGCCGTGGTGTTCCCGTGGGCCCCGATCATGCCCATGTTCAGCGGGTGCTCCGTGGGCAGGAGGCTCAAGCCCATCATGGTGGTCACCACCGGGATGCCGGTGGTCTCGGCGAACTGCCGCAGCTCCTCCTCTGCATGGGCCAGGAAGACGCCGCCCCCGGCGCAGATCACCGGCCTCTGGGCCAGGCCCAGGGCCATGGCCACGTTGGCGATCTGCTTGTCGTTTCCCCGGACGCTGGGGTTATAGCCCCGGATGCGGACTTCCTCGGGGAACGCCACGTCCGCCACCAGCTGCTCCTGCACGTCCACGGGGATGTCGATGAGCACCGGCCCGGGCCGCCCCGTGGAGGCGATGTGAAACGCCTCCTTCAAAACCACCGGCAGCTGAGCCGCGTCCTTCACCAAGTAGCAATGCTTGGTAAAGGGGGTCACCGCCCCAGTGATGTCCACTTCCTGGAAAATATCCCGCCCCAGGAGCTTGGAGGGCACCTGCCCGGTGACGGCCACCAGGGGGATGGAGTCCATATAGGCCGTGGCTACGCCGGTGATGAGGTTCGTGGCTCCCGGGCCGGAGGTGACGATGCACACCCCGGTCTTCCCCGTGACCCGGGCGTAGCCGGAAGCCATGTGCCCGGCGTTCTGCTCCGTGCGGACCAGGGTGTAGTCGATGTTGGGATCCTCCCGCAGGGCGTCGGCGATGGGGCAGATGGTGGCCCCGGCATAGCCGAAGACCCGCTCCACGCCCTCCCGGGCCAGGCCCTCCATCAAAATCTGCGCGCCTGTCAGTTCCATGCTCAGCAGCTCCTTTCGGTTTCAAAAGCAAAGAAGCCCGCGTCCCTCGTCGGGTCACGGGCTTGCATAAGTTCCGGTTTTGAGGGGGTCTCAGGCGGCTCCCCGGAGGAGCCCGCCGGCCGCGCCCCTGTTCCGCGCATGACCAAACGCACTATTCTTTTTCGGCACCAAAACTACCAGTACCAGAACCAGAATAATGTACAGGCCCAGGATGTCGTTCAGAGCGTTGGTCAACAGCATAGGGCGTTTCCTCCGCCGCGTATGAGCGGCTCTCCGGCGTCCGGCCCTCCCGAAGGGAGAGCGCTCCGCCTGTCTTGGTTCGTTATTATACATGTCCGGAATTTAAAGCGCAACCAAAAAATCAAATGCGGCTCATTTTCCGGATGTTTTCACGAATACAGCCCCCTTTCTCCGTCCATTCTCGTAAAAAACGACGGAGCTTTTTCCAGGATACGGAATCAGACAGCCCCTCTTTTTTGCAGACAACGCCCCCCCGTCCGGCCGGGAGGAAATTTTTTTGAAAAATTTTGGAAAACTATAAAACCTCCGGGGCCGGTTTTGGTACTTACTATATAGAGGGGTTCCCCGTGCTCCTACTACGAAAGGAGTGTACCCTATGAAAAAACTAATATCCCTACTTCTGACCCTGGTCCTGAGCTTCAGCCTGGCGGTCCCGGCCCTTGCGGACGGGCAATCGGTCTTCATCATGTTCCCAAACGACGAATTTGAAAGTACCGTCGGCTCCAAAACCGGCACCGGCTGGTCTTTTGATTTCGACGCCTTCACTCTGACGCTGAATGGGATAACAGATGCAAAAGTCATACTCAGCCACCTTGGCACCGACCCCACCGTCGTTCTGGCTCCCGGAACCACGAATACGCTCACCTCGTTCATGATGGACAGCCTGAGCGGCGAGGAGGGCTACCCCACCGTCTTCAAGGGAAGCGGCGAGCTGATTATTTCGGACCCCAACGCGACGGAAAACGGCGTCCTGCACGGCTCCTCCGGCAGCATAAAGCTCCAGGACGGTCTGACCATGACCGGCGGCACCAAGGAGGGCGACAGCGGAAAGCTGACCTTCAAGAAATTCTCGGGCTATCCGCTCTATAAGCTCATGGCCGGGGACAAGCCCGCCACCTACGTCCGCATCGCCCCGGCGGCGGGAGCCAAGCCCGCCCAGACCCAGAAGTCCGCCGCCGCCTCCACCGGCTTTACCGACGTGGCGGCCAATTCCCCCTATGCCGAGGCTATCAAGTGGGCCGTGGGCAAGAACATCACCACCGGGAAAACGGCCACCACCTTCGGCCCCGGGGACCCCTGCACCATGGGCCAGGCCAACATCTTCCTGTGGCGGAACGCGGGCCGTCCCGAACCGACGAACGGCTATGGGAACGATATGGACATGGCCGAGATGTGGGCCCTGAACGACGCGGGCTACATGGACCGCCTGGACGACCGCTTCGATACCTGCACCCGCCTTTGGTTTGTTTACGCCCTGTGGGTTGTGGCCGGGCAGCCGGCCGCGTCCAAGACCGCGGCCTTTACGGACGTCTCGGATTTAAACGATGACGGAAGGGCCGCCATCAACTGGGCGGTTGAAAAGGGCGTCACCACCGGCAAAACCGCCGACACCTTCGCCCCCTTCGATCCCTGCACCCGGGGTCAAATCGTGACGTTCCTGTACCGGGCCGTCAAGTGACCGGAAATCCCCCAAACAAAAGGACCGCCCTCCCGGGCGGTCCTTTCCTCGCATTTTACAGGGCAATGGTGGTGCCGGTCTCCCCGGCGATGCCGGCCTTGGCCTTCTCCAGCAGGGTGATGAGGGCCTGCCGTCCCGGGCGGGACTCGGCGAACTTCACCGCCGCCTGAACCTTGGGCAGCATGGAGCCGGGGGCGAACTGGCCCTCGTCCATATAGCGCCGGGCCTCCTCCGGGGTCAGGCCGTCCAGCCACTTCTGGTCCGGCTTTCCGAAGTTCACCGCCACCTTCTCCACGGCGGTGAGGATGATGAGCACGTCGGCGTTCAGCTCCTCCGCCAGCACCTCGCTGGCGAAGTCCTTGTCAATGACCGCCGCCGCCCCCTTCAGGTGGTGCCCTTCGGTCTTGAAGACGGGGATGCCGCCGCCGCCGCAGGCCACCACGATGTGGTCGCTCTCAACCAATGCCCGGATGGTATCCAGCTCGATAACGGACACGGGCTTCGGGGAGGCCACCACCCGGCGGTAGCCCCGCCCGGCGTCCTCGATCACCTGATAGTCCCGCTCCCGGACCAGGGCCTCGGCCTCTTCCTTGGTCATGAAAGCCCCAATGGGTTTCGTGGGGTTCTCAAAGGCGGGGTCCCTGGGGTCCACCTCCACCTGGGTGAGGACGGTGGCCACGCCCTTGTTAATCCCCCGGTCCAGCAGCTCCTCCCGCAGGGCGTTCTGGAGGTCATATCCGATGTAGCCCTGGCTCATGGCCACGCACACGGACAGGGGGCAGGGGATGTACTTCTCGGGGTTGGAGCGGGTGAGCTCGGCCATGGCCTTTTGGATCATGCCCACCTGAGGGCCGTTTCCGTGGGCCACGACCACCTCGTTGCCCCCCTCGATGAGGTCCGCGATGGCCCGGGCGGTCTGCTTCACCGCCGCCATCTGCTCCGGCAGGTTATTGCCCAGGGCGTTGCCCCCCAGGGCGACTACGATACGTTTACCCATGACGCGAGCCTCTCAGAAAAACTTCCGCTTGCCGGCGGCGTCCAGAGCCATGAGGGCGGACACGGGGTCCTTCACCTTGCTCATCATGATCATGGCCGCGATGACATAGGGCTTGTAGCTGGCCTCCTTGTACAGGGGCACCAGGTAGCGGTCAAACACGCTGTTGTCCACCTCGCCCTCGGGGCAGCTGAGGCCGGTGATGTCGGCGGGCAGGCAGTGGAGGTACAGGGCGGAGCCGTTCCGGGTCTTCTTCATCATCTCCTCGGAGCAGGTCCAATCCTTGTGCTGGGCGTTCTGGGCCAGGAGCTTCTGCTCCAGGGCGTCGATGCCGTCCTTGTCCCCGGCCTGATAGAGCTTCGTCCGCTCCTCCATGGCGGCAAAGGGGGCCCAGCTCTTGGGATACACGATGTCCGCGTCCTGGAAGGCCTCTTCCATGGTGGCGACCTTCTTGTAGCTTCCGCCGGTGGCGGCGGCGTTTTTCTTGGCGATTTCCTCCACCTCGGGCATGACGTCATAGCCCTCGGGATGGGCCAGCACCACGTCCATGCCAAAGCGGGTCATCAGGCCGATGACGCCCTGGGGCACGGAGAGAGGCTTGCCGTAGCTGGGGGAGTAGGCCCAGGTCATGGCGATTTTCTTGCCCTTCAGGTTCTCCACGCCGCCGAACTGGTGGATGATGTGGAGCATGTCGGCCATGCACTGGGTGGGGTGGTCCACGTCGCACTGGAGGTTCACCAGGGTGGGCTGCTGCTCCAGGATGCCGTCCCGGTAGCCCTCCTTCACGGCGTCCATAAAGGTCTTCTGGTATTTGTGTCCCTCGCCGATAAACATGTCGTCCCGGATGCCGATGACGTCCGCCATGAAGGAGACCATGTTGGCCGTCTCCCGGACGGTCTCGCCGTGGGCGATCTGGGATTTCTTCTCGTCCAGGTCCTGGACGGTGAGCCCCAGCAGGTTGCAGGCGGAGGCGAAGGAAAAGCGGGTCCGGGTGGAGTTGTCCCGGAAGATGGAGATGCCCAGGCCGGAATCAAAGATGCGGGTGGACTTGTTCCGCTCCCGGAGATCCCGGAGGGCGTCGGCCACGGTAAAGATGGCGTCCAGCTCCTCGTCGGTCTTGTCCCAGGTCCAGTAGAAGTCGGACTTGTACATGTTGTTGATGTGCAGGGTTTCCAGGTGCTGCGCCAGCTCGATGGTTTTAGACATATCGAAAATCTCCTTCACTCAAAAATCATTTAATGTCGTTGTCCGTCAGGCTCTGGCGGAACTCGGTGACGTCGGCGGTCTTGTTCTCCGGCTTGTAGAGGCCGGGGACAGCGGCGTACAGGGCGGCGCAGGTCACCAGGTCCTGCTTCCAGGTGATCTCGTTGGGGGCGTGGGCCTGGCTCTCCGCGCCGGGGCCGAAGCCCACGCAGGGGATGCCGTACCGGCCCTGGATGGACACGCAGTTGGTGGAGAAGGTCCACTTGTCCGTCAGGGGGCGGCCGGCGCGCAGGCGCATGGCGTCCTTTTTCTCGTCCGCGTCGGCGTGGCCGATGCGCTCTTCGCCCCAGAGGGCGTGGTGGGCGTCCACCACGGCCTGGACGTGGGCGGCGCTGGCCTTGTTGATCCAGGTGGGGAAGAAGCACTCGGTTTCATAGACCGTGCCCGTCCACGCGGGACGGTCGTACATGTACATGGAGACCTTCACGTCGTCCCCGTATTTCTGCACGCTGGGGAGCTGCCGGATCTCCTCCAGGCAGGAATCCCAGGTCTCCCCGGCGGTCATGCGCCGGTCGATGGAGATGGAGCAGCTGTCCGCCACGGCGCAGCGGCTGGGGGAGGTGTAGAAGATCTGGCTGGTGGTGCAGGTGCCCCGGCCCAGGAACTGGGCGTCCTCGTAGTGCTGGGGGTTAAACTCCGGGTTCAGCATCTTCACCAGGCCCTTGACCTTGTTGGAGGGGCCGTCGCCGTTTTCGTTCAGGGCCCGCACGTCCTGGAGGATGTCGGCCATTTTGTAGATGGCGTTGTCTCCCCGGTGGGGGGCGGAGCCGTGGCAGGAAACGCCCTTCACATCCACCCGGATTTCCATCCGGCCCCGGTGGCCCCGGTAGACGCCGCCGTCGGTGGGCTCGGTGGAGATGACGAACTCGATCTTGGAACGGGCGTCCTCCGGTCCCTGGAAATACTTGTTGACGATGTACTGCCAGCACATGCCGTCGCAGTCCTCCTCCTGAACGGAGCCCACGACCATGATTTTGTAGCCCTCGGGGATAAGCCCCAGGTCCTTCATGATTTTCGCCCCGTACACGGCGGAGGCCATGCCGCCCTCCTGGTCGCTGCCGCCCCGGCCGAAGATGACGTCCTCGGTCTCGTAGCCCTGGTAGGGGTCCGCTTCCCAGTTGTCGATGTTTCCGATTCCCACCGTGTCGATGTGGGAGTCAATGGCAATGATTTTTTCGCCCTGGCCCATCCAGCCGATGACGTTGCCCAGGCCGTCGATTTCCACCTTGTCAAAGCCCAGTTTTTCCATCTCGGCCTTGATGCACATGACCACTTCTTTTTCCTCGCAACTCTCGCTGGGATGGGAGATCATGTCCCGCAGGAACCGGGACATTTCCGCCTTGTAGCCCTCCGCGGCCAACTTGATCTTCTCGAAATCCATGCTGCAGACCTCCGTTAAAAATTTTTATAGTGGACGGCGCTTTTCTCCCGCCGTCTGTTCCCTACAGCTTTATCATACCACAAGATTTTCCGTTGTCAAACAAAATTTTTGAAAACCAAAAAATTTTTTGAATTGCTGTTGATTTCTCCGAAAGTTCGTGGTATGATGGTAGCATGAATCAGTATCTTTCCATAAAAAAGTAAGCAAAAAGGGGGGATCACCCACGGAAAACAGCAAGCTGGAGCTTCTGCGCCAGGTGGCCGCGGGCATCGCCGCCCAGTTCGGCAGCAGCTGCGAGGTGGCCATTCACGATTTGAGCCGCGACCCGGACCGTTCCATCGTCTTCATCGCCAACGGGCACGTCTCCGGCCGGAAGGTGGGGGACGGCGCGTCCAACGTGGTGATGGAGCAGCTGCGCACCCAGGATCCGGAGCCCAAGGACCACCTGTGCTACCTGACCAAGACGCCGGACGGCAAGATTTTGAAATCCTCCACCGTGTATATCCGGGACCGAAAGGGCAAGGTCTCCGCCATTCTCGCCATCAACTACGACATCTCCCGCCTCATCCTTATGGAAGAGGCCCTGCGGGACCTGGTCTCCACCGGGGAGGAGGTCCCCGCCGAGCCGGAGCGGATCACCAACGTCAGCGACCTGCTGGACGAGCTCATCCAGCAGTCCGTGGCATTGGTGGGCAAGCCCGCCGCCGTCATGAACAAAGAGGACAAGGTGAAGGCCATCCAGTTCCTCAGCCAGAACGGGGCCTTCCTCATCACCAAGTCCGGGGACAAGGTGGCCAAATACTTCGGCATCTCCAAGTACACCCTGTATTCCTACATTGATATGAATAAACAGGAGGGCAATTGACATGATTGATCTCACCATCCACCGTCAAGGGCTGGAGCACAACCTGAAAAAGGCCCGGGAAAACAACATCCTCATCCCCACCATCGCCCAGATGCAGCACCCGGAGACCATCCCCGGCAAGGTTCAGGACAAGCTGAAGTCCGTGGGCCTCTGGGACGTGAACCCCCTGAACCTCTTCCGGGTCACCTGGAAGAACGAGGCCAAGGAGTCCGGCGGCCTGTTCCAGGCGGTGCCCAATTACATCGAGCTGCCCCCGGAGCTCACCGGCGTGCCCTGCCGCATCATCGCCATGGCGGGCAAGTGGTTCCCCACGGGCTGCCACAAGGTCGGCGCGTCCTTCGGGTGCCTGGCCCCCCGGCTGGTCACCGGCCAATTCGACGTGGACGTCCACAAGGCCGTCTGGCCCTCCACCGGCAACTACTGCCGGGGCGGGGCGTTCAACTCCAAGCTGCTGGGGGCCCAGGGCGTGGCCATCCTCCCGGCGGAGATGAGCCAGGAGCGCTTCGACTGGCTCCACGAGATTGGGGCCGAGGTCATCGCCACCCCGGGCTGCGAGTCCAACGTCAAGGAAATCTTCGACAAGACCAACGAGCTGAAGCGGGACCCCCAGTATATGATCTTCAACCAGTTTGAGGAGATGGGCAACCCCCTCTGGCACTACAACGTCACCGGCACGGCCCTGGCCGACGTGTTCGAGGCCGTGAAGCGCCCCGGGGAGCGCTTCGCCGGTGCCTGCTTCACCTCCGGCTCCGCCGGAACCATGAGCGCCGGGGATCTGCTCAAGGAGCGCTATCCCCATCTGAAGCTGGGCGTGGGCGAGGCTCTCCAGTGCCCCACCATCTTAAACAACGGCTTCGGGGGCCACCGGATCGAGGGCATCGGAGACAAGCACATCCCCTGGATTCACAATGTGAAAAACACGGACATGGCCATCGCCATAGACGACGAGGACTCCCAGCGCCTCCTCCGCCTCTTCAACACTCCGGAGGGTCAGGACTACCTGCTGCACACGCTGAAGCTGGACCCCGTGCTGGTGGAAAAGCTCACCTGGCTGGGCATTTCCGGCATCGCCAACGTGCTGTGCTGCATCAAGATGGCGAAATACTACGAGTTCACCTCCCGGGACGTGGTGGGCACGGTCCTCACGGACTCCGCCGTTATGTACCGGAGCCGGGTCCAGGAGCTGAACCAGCTCCACGGGGCCTACACCCCGGAGGAGGCCCGGCTGGACCACAGCCTGCACATCCTGGGCCTGAAGACGGACAACCTCATTGAGCTGACCTACGCGGACCGGAAACGGGTCCACAACCTGAAGTACTACACTTGGGTGGAGCAGCAGGGAAAGGACATGCACGACCTCAACGCCCTCTGGTACGACGTGGAGGGCACCTGGGACGCGGTTCACGCCCAGGCCAAGGACCTGGACGCGCTTATCGAGGCGTTCAACGAGGAGAGCGGCGTGCTGAAGAATCTGTAATCTTCCAAAAACGGCAAGGCGGCCCCCGGTTTCAAGCCGGGGGCCGCTCCGTTTCGTATGGATTCGGCAAAAATCTACAATTTGTAATTACCGCTGTCCCTTGTCGTAGGGCACGCCCTCCGCCTTGGGAGCCCGGGACTTCTTGGACGTGAAGGCCAGGACCACCAGGGAGATGATGTAAGGCAGCATGTTGTACATGGCCGCCGGGAGGTTCAGGGCCTTCAGGAAGTCGAAGCCGGAGTACACGTTGCCCAGAGCCCGGCAGAAGCCGAAGAGCAGCGCCGCCAGGGCGATGCGGGTGGGCTTCCACTGGCCGAAGATCATGACGGCCAGGGCCAGGAAGCCGAAGCCCGCCACGCCGTTTTCAAACTTCCACTCGCTGACGCCCGCCGTGATGTACACGATGCCGCCCAGGCCCCCCAGCATGCCGGAAATCAGCACGCCGGCGTAGCGCATTTTGTAGACGTTGATGCCCACGCTGTCCGCCGCCTGGGGGTGCTCGCCGCAGGCCATGAGGCGGAGGCCGAACCGGGTCTTGTACAGGGACACGTAGGACCCGACGAGGGCCAGGGCCGCCAGCAGCATGAACCAGTTGAACTCAAAGCTGCCGATGTTCACCAGGAAGGCTTTTTTCGCGTTGATGTATTGGATGGTGGAGGAGACGTTGTCCACGCTTTCCGCGGTGTTCATGGCCTTGACGAAGACCGTGGCCGCCGCCGTGCCCAGGAGGTTCATGGCCGTGCCCACCAGGGTCTGGTCCGCCTTGAAGTTGATGGCGGCCACCGCCAGCAGCAGGGAGTAGACGACGCCCAGGGCAATGGCGGCCAGGACCACCAGCAAAATCATGGCGAAGGCGGGGGTACCGTCCGGGAGAAACTTCATCATCAGCGCGCCGCCCAGGGCGCCCATGACCATGATGCCCTCCAGGCCGATGTTGATGACGCCGGAGTGCTCCGAGAAGCAGCCGCCCAGGGCCACCAGCAGAAGCACCGACGCGAAAATCAGGGTGTATTGCAGCAGAAGGATCATTTCCCGCCGCCTCCTTTCTCAGCGTTCTTCTTCTCGTCCCGGCGGTTCAGCCAGGCGTTCAGCGCCGTCTTGAAGAAAAGGACGAAGCCGCAGAGGTAGATGATCAGCGCGGAGATAAAGTCGGAAATCTGGGAGGAATACATGGTCTTGTCCACATAGGCTCCGCCGTTGGTGATGTGCTGGATGAAGTAGGAGGAGAAGATGGCCCCGATGGGGTTCAGCCCGCCCAGGAAGGCGGCGGCGATGCCGTTGAAGCCCATGGCGGGGACGGCGGACTGGGTGCACTGCCACTGCTCGAAGCCGGAGAGGAACAGCATGGCCGCGCCCATGCCGGCGAGCCCGCCGGCGATGGCCATGGTGAGAATCAGGTTCTTCCGCTCCCGCATGCCGCAGTACTTGGCGGCGAACTTGTTGCAGCCGGTGGCCTTCAGCTCATAGCCCAGCTTGGTCTTCTCCAGCAGGACCCAGACCAGGACCGCCGTCAGGATGGCCAGGGGAATGGCCAGGCCCACGTACTGGTTCTTGCTGAACAGGGCCCCCAGGCCCAGGGAGGGGAGGATGGCCCCCTCGTTGGTGCTGGCCAGAGTGAAGGTGTAGGGGCTGGTCTCCTCTTTCACCAGGGTCAGCAGCATGTTCACCGCGTAGAGGCTGATCCAGTTCAGCATGATGCAGGAGATGACCTCGTTGACGTTGCAATAGGCTTTCAGCACGCCGGAAATCGCCCCCAGGGCGGCCCCGGCGGCAATGGCGGCGATGAGGCACAGGAACCAGGGCAGCTTCAGCCCCAGGGCGCAGTACAGCGCCGCGCCGGTGCCGACGACGTATTGGCCCGCCGCGCCGATGTTGAACAGGCCCACCTTATAGGCGAAGAGCACCGACAAACTGCACATCAGCAGAGGGGCGGTCTTCACCAGGGTGCTGCCGAAGTAGCGGAGCTGGGCCGTGGATTTGGAGTAGGTCATGAAGTTCTCCACGATGGCCAGAATGGCCCCGTTGGCCCCGGCGGGGTTGATGAGGAGCAGGGCGATGTAGCCCACCAGCAATCCGATGAGGATGCACAGCAGGGAGGCCAGCAGCGTCTGAACCGCGCCGTTGCGCAGCAGGGAGGTCTTTTCTTTTTTCATGCCTTACGCCCCCTTCTTCTTCGCGCCGGCCATATAGAGGCCCAGCTCTTCCACCGTGACTTCCTTGGGGTCGAACTCGCCCACGATCTCCCCCTCGTACATGACGAGAATCCGGTCGGAGACGTTCATGACCTCGTCCAGCTCCAGGCTGACCAGCAGCACGCCCTTTCCCGCGTCCCGCTGGGCCACGATCTGCTTGTGTATGTATTCGATGGCGCCCACGTCCAGGCCCCGGGTGGGCTGGACGGCGATGAGCAGCTCGGGGCCCTTGTCAATCTCTCGGGCGATGATGGCCTTCTGCTGGTTGCCGCCGGACATGCTCCGGGCCGCCGTCACGGGGCCCTGGCCGGACCGGACGTCGTACTGCTCGATGAGGCCCACGGCGTACTCCCGGATGGCCCTCCGTTTCAGAAAGCCCGCCGGGGTGACGAAGTGGCTCTCGAAATACCGCTGGAGCACCATGTTGTCCTCCAGGGTGTAGTCCAGGACCAGGCCGTGCTTGTGCCGGTCCTCGGGGATGTGGCTCATGCCGGAGGTGTTCCGCTTCCGGATGGGAGCCTTGGTGATGTCCTGGCCGTTCAGGGTCAGGGTGCCCTCCTTCAGGGGCTCCAGGCCGGTGAGGCCGTAGACCAGCTCCGTCTGGCCGTTGCCGTCGATGCCCGCGATGCAGACGATTTCGCCCCGGCGGACCTGGAAGCTCACGTCCTTCACCGCGTTGTTTTTGTGCCGCTTGGAAGCCACGGTCATGCCCTTCACGTCCAGCACCACCTCGCCGGGCTTGGGGGGCTCCTTCTCCACCACGAAGTTCACGTCCCGGCCCACCATCATGCGGCTCAGCTCCTCCTGAGAGGTGGAGGCGATGTCCACGGTGCCGATGTACTTGCCCTTGCGCAGCACGGAGCAGCGGTTGGCCACGGCCATGATCTCATTGAGCTTGTGGGAGATAAACAGGATGCTCTTCCCCTCGGCGGAGAGGTTCTTCATAATCTGCATCAGCTCGTCGATCTCCTGGGGGGTCAGCACGGCGGTGGGCTCGTCGAAAATTAGAATTTCGTTCTCCCGGTACAGCATCTTCAGAATCTCGGTGCGCTGCTGCATGCCCACGGTGATGTCCTCGATCAACGCGTCCGGGTCCACCCGGAGGCCGTACTTCTCGGAGAGGGCCAGCACCTTCTCCCGGGCCTCCCCCTTCTGGAGGAAACCGTGTTTGCAGGGCTCCACGCCCATAATGATGTTGTCCAGGACGGTGAAGCACTCCACCAGCTTGAAGTGCTGGTGAACCATGCCGATCCCCAGGTCGTTGGCGTCGTTGGGGTCCTTGATGGAGACCACCTGGCCGTCTTTTTTAATCACGCCCTCCTCCGGCTGGTACAGGCCGAAGAGCACGCTCATCAGCGTGGACTTCCCGGCGCCGTTTTCGCCCAGCAGGGCGTGAATCTCGCCCTTTTTCAGCTGTAACGTGATATTGTCGTTGGCCACGATGCCCGGAAACCGTTTCGTGATATTCAGCATCTCAATGGCGTAACTCTGTTCCAATTTCACAACCTCCTCCTTCTCTGTTTCCCGGAACCCTTTGCGAAAAAACAGGTTCTTGTTTATTGTACCATAACCTGCCGGAGATTTCAAAGCATTTTTTGAAAATTTTCACAAAGCCGGGTCTCCCCAAAAGGAAGAAAAAGCGAGGACGGGAATGTCCCGTCCTCGCTGGCTTGAGGGGTTTTTTACTTGATGTTGCCCAGGTCGTTGACCGTGATGTTAGAGACTGCGGGCAGGGCGGAGATGTCGTCGGACACGGTGACTTTGCCGTCGAACATATCCTTCACCAGGGCCTTGTAGTCGTCCTGGGAGAAGCCGTCGCCCCACTGGGTGGTGTCCATGGGAAGCAGAACGTAGTTGGCGGAGGGATCGTCGCCGGAGACCAGGCCCAGGGCCTCGGCCTTGCCGCCGTAGTTGGCGAAGTTGCCCGCGGCCACTTCGTCCAGCATGTGGTTGACCGTGGCGGCCAGGCCCTTCATGGCGGAAGTCAGGGTCACGCCCTCGCCGTAGGCCGCGTCCAGGTTGAAGCTCTGATCCACGTCCACGCCGATGACCTTGGTGCCGGGGACCTTGGCGGCCGCTTCACCGGCGGAGGTGCAGATGCCGCCGCCGCAGGCGAAGACCACTTCCACGCCCAGGTTCTGATACCAGTTGTCGGTGTAAGCCGTGATGTCGGGATCTCCGAAGAACTGGTTGCCGTAGACGTACTCCACGACCACATCGCTCAGGCCCAGCTCGCCGGCGGCCGCGTCCACGCCCTGGACATAGCCATAGCCGAAGCGCTGCACGGCGGGAACGGCCATGCCGCCCAGGTAGCCCAGGTGGGTGTAGCCCAGCTTCACGGCGGCGTAGCCGGCCATGTAGCCGCAGAGCTCTTCCTTATAGACGGCGCAGTACACGTTGCCGGGCACCGTTCCGCCCACGTCGCCCTCGCTGACGTCCAGGGCGATGAAGCTGATCTCGGGATAGACGTCCGCCACTTCGGTGATGGTCTCGCCGAAGGCGAAGCCCGGCATGACGATGACATTGTAATCCTCGTCCGCGGCCTTTTCCACCATGGCCACGCGCTCCGCGGTGGAGTCGCCGGCGGGCTTGTAGTAGGTAAATTCCACGCCGTTGGCCTCGCACCAGGCCTTGCTGGCCTCGTAGGTGGTCTGGTTAAAGGACTGGTCCGTGATGTCGCCGTAGTCCGTAATCATGGCGACCCGGATGTCGGCCGCTTCTCCGCCCTCGTCTCCGCCGGTGGTATCGGCGGGGGTCTGGGCGGGCTCCTGCTGGGCGCCGCCGTCGGCGGGAGCGTCGGTCTTGCCGGAATCTCCGCCGCCGCAGGCGGCCAGGGACAGAACCATCGCCAAAGTCAGCAGGATTGCAAATAACTTCTTCATGGGTATCAACCTTCCTTCCATATGTTCCTCCTTCATGCGGAGGCGGCCTGAACGGCCAAGCTCATTATAGCAATTCCTTCCCAGGATTTCAACCGGATTTCCAAAATGTTTTCCTTTTCGACAAAATTCCGGGCAGAGCCCTATCATTTCCCACAAAAGCGGCGGCTCCCTCCCTCTCATTTTTTACCGTTCCGCCATGCGCACGGCGGTCTCCAGGGCGATTTCCATCATCTCCGCCAGGGAGCTCTGCCGCTCCGCCGGGGGCAGGGCCTCCCCGGTGACCAGGTTGTCGGTGACGGTGCAGATGGTCAGGGCACGTTTCCCCGCCTCGGCGGCGGTGGCGTAAAGGCCCGCCGTCTCCATGTCGATGGCCAGGACCCCCATGGGGGCCCACTCCAGGCCGCTGCCGTGCTTGTAGTAGAACACGTCGGAGCTGAGGATATTCCCCACCGGGGGCTCCAGCCCCCGGTCCCGGGCCGCGGCCACGGCGGTCTCCAGCAGCGTGAAGTCCGCGATGGGGGCGAAGGCCCCGGGAAGCCGGAGGTGCTGGGCGAAATTGGAGTCCATGCAGGCCCCCTGGGCGACGACCAAATCCCGGAGCTTCAGCTTTTCGCTCAGAGCCCCGGTGGTGCCCACCCGGATGATGTTTTCCACGCCGTAGAAGTGGAAGAGCTCGTGGGAGTAGATGCCGATGCTGGGGATGCCCATGCCGGAGGCCATGGCGGAGACCGGGACGCCCTTCCAGGTCCCCGTCCAGCCCTGGACGCCCCGGACGTTGTTCACCAGCCGGGGCTGTTCAAAAAACGTCTCGGCGATGAACTTCGCCCGGAGGGGGTCGCCGGGCATGAGGACGGTCTTCGCGAAATCGCCCTTGGCGGCTTCGTTGTGAGGGGTGCCCATGTCAGCCCTCCAGGGCCTTCACGGCCTTGACGATGCGGCTGGTCCCCAGGCGGGAGGCCCCCAGGTTGATGAAATCTTCCGCGTCCTTCAAATCCGCGATGCCTCCGGCGGCCTTGATTTTCACGCCCGGCCCGATGTGCTCCGCGAAGAGGGCCACGTCCTCCCGGGTGGCCCCGCCGCCGCCGAAGCCCGTCGAGGTCTTGATATAGTCCGCCCCGGAGGCGGTGACAATCTCGCACATTTTGATTTTTTCCTCGTCGGTGAGGAGGCAGCACTCGATGATGACTTTCAGGAGCTTGCCCTTGCAGGCGGCCTTGACGGCCTTGATCTCCGCCAGGAGCTCGTCCCACTTTTGGTCCTTCACCCAGCCGATGTTGATGACCATATCCACTTCCTCCGCCCCGTTGTCCACGGCGTCGGAGGCCATGAAGCATTTGGCCGCAGTGGTGTCGTACCCGTTGGGGAAGCCGATGACCGTGCAGATGGGCAGCCGGCCCGCTGCGTACTCCGCCGCCTGCTTCACGTAGCTGGCGGGGATGCAGACGCTGGCGCACTGGTATTTGATTCCGTCGTCGCAGATGGCCTTGATTTCCTCCCAGGTGGCTCCCTGGGCCAGCAGGGTGTGGTCGCACTTTCCAAGGATTTCCTTCAGTTCCATTTCAGCGTTCTCCTTTTATAATAATCGTAATACCCCGACACCCGGGGAAAAGGTCTGTCTTTTAAGTATACCAGACTTTCCCACGCCTGTCCAGTGCCTGCCCCCCTACTTGCAAACCCGTCTCAGCCGTGCTACAATAGAACGAACATTCTTAACGGAGGCTTATCCCATGAAAAACCGTATTCTCTCCCTGCTCTGCGCCTTGATCCTGCTTCTGGGCGCGGTTCCCTCCGCCGCCGCCGTGGAGGGGGAATCCCGCCAGGCGGCCGAAACCCTGGCGGCCCTGGGCCTGATCGACGCCATTCCCGGCCAGGAGGACCTGAGGCGCCCCGCCGCCCGCATCCACGGGACGAACCTGCTGGCGCGCCTCTCCGGCGCCGTTCAGGCCGACATGCCCTCCGGCGCTCAGGACTACGCCGTGGCTCAGGGATGGGTCACCGTCACCATAGGGCAGAACGACCCCCTGCCCACCGCCGAGTTCTGCGCCTCCTTGCTGCGGCTGCTGGGCTACGAGGGCTTCACTGATGAAAACGCCGCCCTCTTCGCCCGGCGGGCGGCCCTGACCACCCGGGACTATGGCGAGACCCTCACCCTGGGAGACCTGTACCAGCTGGCCCGGGACGCCCTGGCCTTCCCCGGCAAAGACGGCAAAACCCTGGCCCAGGGGCTGGTGGAGAAGGGGCGCTGCACCCAGGCCCAGATTCAGCCCCTCTTCCCGGAGGAGCTCACCGCCCGGCAGGTGGCGGACCGCCACATGGCCGCCGCCTTCCAGCTGAACGTCTACTACACGGAAAAGGCCTTTAAGAACGACCGGCGGAGCAACGGGGGCAGCGGCTTCTTCGTCTCCGCCGACGGGCTGGCCGTCACCAATTACCATACCCTCGAGGACGCCGTCTGGGCCACCGTCACCCTCATCAGCGGAGAGACCTTCCTGGTGGACCGGGTTCTGTTCTGCGACCCCGACAGCGACCTGGCCCTGTTCCGGGTCTCCAGAACCTCCCTGAAAACCAAGACGGAGGTCCCCTTCTTCTCCTTCCTGGAGATTGCGGAGGAACCCGCCCTCCGCCGGGGAGACCGGATCTACACCCTGGGCGTGCCCCTGGGCATCACTCCCGCCATCAGCGAGGGCATCGTCAGCGCCACGGACCACGTGGTGGACAGGTTCAGCGCCCCCTGTGTGGTCAACACGGCGGATATCTCCCACGGAAGCAGCGGCGGAGCCCTGCTGAACATCTACGGCCACGTCGTGGGGGTTACCTCCGGAGCCTATGAGGCCGGCAACAGCCTGTACATCTCCCTTCCCCTCACGCCCATCCTGGAGGCGGACTGGGACGCCGAGGGGGTGACCCTCCAGGAGCTCACCAAGGAAATGCAGAAGCAGGCATAAGAGCCCGCAGAATTTCCGGAGAATTTTCCGGAATACCACTTGAAAACCCGGAAACGTTGTGGTATGATAAGAAGCTGTCAAACACGCTTCACGCTTCGCGTGATCTTATTGGAGGTAGAACGTCTTGAAAATCGCCATCACCATTTTGCAGCTCCTCTGCGGGCTGGGCATCATCCTCATCGTCCTGTTCCAGTCCGGCAAGAGCGCCGGCCTCTCCGGCGCCATCGGCGGCGTGGCCGATTCCTTCCTGGCCAAGAACAAGGCCAAGACCATGGACGCCAAACTGGCCCGGGCCACCAAGTGGATCGGAGCCCTGTTCCTGGTTCTGACCCTGGTGCTGCTGATTCTCGGCTGATTGGATCTGAAAAACCGCCTCTCGGGAAAAACCGGGGGGCGGTTTTTTTGAAATCTCCGCCGAAACGCTTCAAACAAATGTTTGCTTTTTCTCTTTCGTTGTGCTATACTGGGGAAAATGAATGCGCCCAGCGGCGCTCAGGAGGTCCTGTTTATGGCGAAGCTCACCCACATGCAGCAGAAGGTCTACGACTACATTGTCTCCTGCATCCAGACCCAGGGCTACCCGCCCTCCGTGCGGGAGATCGGCGACGCGGTGGGCCTGAAGTCCCCCTCCACCGTTCACTTCCACCTCAAGCACCTGGAAGAGGCCGGCGTCATCGCCAAGGGGGCCGGAAAGGGCCGCGCCATCGCCCTCACCGAAGCCCCCGCCCCCAGGGACCGGGTGCCCATCGTGGGCAACGTGGCCGCCGGCAGCCCCATCCTGGCGGAAGAGTGCGTCGAAGACTACCTCCCCTTCGACGCCGGAGGCCGGGAGGGGGAGTACTTCGCCCTGCGGGTCCGGGGCGAGTCCATGCTGGGCGCCGGGATCCTGCCCGGGGACCTGGTGGTGGTTCACAGCCAGCCCACCGCCCGGCACGGGGAGATCGTGGTGGCCATGATTGAGGACGAAGCCACGGTAAAGCGCCTCTCCCTCCAAAACGGACAAATCTGGCTGCTGCCGGAAAACGACGACTACTCCCCCATCGACGGCACCCACGCCCAGATTTTGGGAAAGGTGTCCGCCGTGGTGCGGCACTATTAAGCACCCGCTCTGAAAACGCAAGGCCGGAGCCCTTTGAGCTCCGGCCTTCTTTTCAGGCATATCAGGCGTAGGTGTCGATATAGTCGCCGACGCCGGGGGTGGGAGGCAGCATGGCCAGCTCACCCATCGCCTGCTGCTCCATGTCCGTCATGGTCCGTTTTTGCAGGGTCATGGCGTACTGCATCTCCAGCCGCGCGGAGCTCATCTCCATCGCGGCCATGGCAATGTCATTCATCATCGCTGGACTCTCCTTTCTCTTGCTTTTTGGGCACAGGCATTCCGCCCAGCAGCCCCAGCAGCTCTGCGGGGGCCGCCTCCTCAACGGCGGAATCCTGGTTGACCAGCTTGGCGTCCAACAGCTCGCTGCGGAGAATGGACACCTCCGGCGGAGCCGAGATGGCCAGACGGACCCGGCTCCCCTCGATGGATACCACGGAAATTCTAACGTCCTCCCCTATCACCAGGGACTCGCCGGTCCTGCGCTGTAAAATCAGCACGGCGCGGCCTCCTCCCCGCGGCTGAACTCGGCCAGGGGATGCCGCATCTCATACCGCTCCATAATGACCTGCCTGGCCTCCCGGGTCTCGGGATGGACGGCCAGGGGGCACTTCAAGTTTACCGTGCTGGCGGAGACCGGGTTTTTCACCGCGCAGAGCACGTAAAAGGCCAGCTCGCCCACTTCCTTCACGCCAAAGGCCCTCAGCTCCGAGGGCTCCAGCTCCGGCGCATAGTCCGGCTTCAGCGTGAAGGGGTCCAGCACCACAAAGGCCAGGGCAGGGGTCTTCACGCTCTGGAGGCAGAGCAGCCCGCCGCCCTCGAAGGGCAGGAACAGGAAGCCCTGCTCCTCCTCGAAGCCGAAAAGTCCCTCGGGAAAGCGGACCACGTCTCCGGCGTCGTACTCGATCTCCCCAAAATATTTGGTCTGGAGCTTCAGCGTCTCTGTCATGCCTTCACATCCACCGGCTCGTAGTTGGGATCGGCGGAGGGGGGCACGTAGAGGGGGCCGCCGATATACTTAATGATGACTTCCGCTTTCTGCTTGACGGAAATCTCGATGTCCCCGGGGACAAACTCAAATTCCGTCTGGTTGATCCGCCAGTCGAAATTCAGCTTATCCATCTCGTAGCGGATGTTCATCTCTCCCGGGTTCCAGTCGATCTCCGGGGCCTCGGAGGGAATAAAGTCCATAGCAGGCTGGCTGTACATCTGCTCGCTGATGGCAGTCTTTGCCAGCTGTGCCTGCACGTCTTCGCCAAGCTGGGCTTTCAAGTAGAGTTCTCCTTCCTGCGCACGGGCAGCGGTGGCGCTGTAGGCCGCCTGCTGGCCCTTCTGGGCGCTCTGCTCGATGCTGCGGGTGGCGGAGGGAACGATGGATTGGCGCATCTCAAAGGTATCCATATTCAGCTGGATGGGCCTGCTTTTAATGCTCAGGCCCTTCTTGTCGCGGGAAATCTCCAATTCCGCCGTGCCCCGGGTGTACTGCAGCTGCGCCCGGGATGTCCGCATCTCGATTTCAATGGGCACGCTGGTGATTTCAAGAAGCTGTCTCATAGGTCATGGCGCACTCCTTCCTCTGAAAAAATATAGTTTACCTGCTGTTTAGAAATTCATGTAATCCATCAGGCTCTGGGACAGCACGCTGTTGCCCACCTTCAAAGCCGCGTCGTAGCAGTAGCGGGCGAACATGAAGTCCGAAATGGCCGCCGCGGGGTCCGCATCCTCCAGCTCCATATACTGCTGCTTCAGGGAGTCCGACGTGTCGGTGAGCAGCTCGCTGTTGTCCCGGAGGAAGCCGCTCTGGGTATCCATCTCCGTCCAGCGCTCCCGGAAGGCGCTGGTGCTGTTCTCATACTCCTGGAACAGCGCCTGGAGGCGCACCTCGTCGTCGGTGCCGGGGGCGAAATCTCCGCTGCTCTTATCGCAGCGCTGGAGAATCTTCCCCATTTCATTGACTACGGAAATGATGTTGTTGGGGATGCCGGACACCGTGGTTTTCGTCCCGTCCTCATTTTCCACTTCCACGCTCTTGGTACCGTAGCCGCCCAGGTAGTAGAGCCCCTGCAGGGAGCAGTCGAACACGGTGGAGGAAATCACTTCGCCGTCCTTCTCCTTGTGGCCCAGGCCCACGTCGATATACTTGGATTCGCCGTTCAGAAAATACTCCATTTTCTCCTTATCCGCGGAGTCGTTGGAATCCACGGGCACGCCCCGGTAGCAGAGGACCTTGGCGGCTTCGGATATCTGGTTGGTCTTGCCGCCGTTCTCCGTCAGATAGCGGTAGGAGGTATCCTCGTCATAGTCGGGGTTCGGCGTCGGCGCCGTCGCTCCGGCGGGCGTCGCGGCGGCTTCGTCGTTGGTCGGTTGATTGGTGGCGGCGTCCAGGTATTTGCAGGCCTTCCCATACCGCGCTCTCTCATCGGCCGTCAGGTTGGCGTCCACCGCCTTCTCCTGGGCTACATCCGGGTCGATGTAGTACGGGTTCTTCTGCGGGTCCCAGGTAAAGGGGGCGTTCAGGGTATCCGCCCCGTTGAAGACGTAGTTTTCGCCGTAGCGGGCGTTCATGATCTGGGTCAGGTCCTGGGCCTTGGCCATCAGGGACTGGCCCAGGGCCGTGCGGCCCGGGCCCGTGGAATCGCTCTCGCCCCGGACGATGTCCCCCAGGCCCGTGTCCTCCGCCAGGGCGTAAAGGTCCGTGGACATATTGCTCAGGGCCGCCCAAGCCACGTCGTACTTGTGGCGCAGGGATTCGTTCACGTTCAGCTGGCTGTTGGCCCGCCAATAGGAATGGCGGATCTGAAAGCACCGGGTGGCCAGGGCAGGGTCCTCGCCGTAGGAGTTGAAGAGCCGCCGGGTGAGAACCGTATTCATCGCTTTGGTCATGGTATTGTTGGACCCGTTCAGCGTGTAACGGTAATTTTTCAGCGTGCCTACGGTGGTCATTCTTGGAATCATAGGGCTTCTTCCTCCTTCTTATCAGGTCGTCATGCCGGTGCCGTTGATGAGCTTATCCAGCACGCTGTCTATGGTGGTCATCAGCCGGCAGGCGGCGTTGTAGGACTTCGAGTACATCATCAGATTCATGGCCTCGTCGTTGAAGTCCACAGAGGACACGGAGTCTCGCTCCGTATCGATGGACAGGACGTTTTTATAGCTGGCGTTCAGGTCCGTGTTGGTCTGCTTTTGGTCCTGGCCCAGGGTGCTTCCGATGTTGTTCCACATTTCGTGGAAGGTGGCGTTGATCATCGGCTTTCCGCTGGCGTTTTCACAGCCGTCCAGGTCCGTGGGGACGAAGTCGAACTTCTGCCCGTCCACCAGGTACTCGAAGTGGCGGATGTTGTCGCTGGCGCCGGAGGCGGGCTCCGTCTTGTCCTTGGGGCAGGCGTAGTCGCAGACCAGGAGGTGGGTCTTCTGCCAGGTGTTGGAAATCGAAATGTTAAAGGCGTTGATTCCGGAGGGGTCGTCGTTTCCGGAGTTGTTGCTGAACAGCACGCCGCCCACAAAGATGCCCTTGGCCCCATTGGCGGCCTTCCAGTCCTCCGGCTCAAACTGGCCGTTATTCCAGCTCTGACCTTTCAGATAGGCGTCCAAAACGTCCTTGCCCTCCAGTCCCTCATCCTCCATGATTTGATCGGTGAGGCCCGTGGCGGCGATGAGCGCGTCCTGCGCGTCCTTGCTCATTTGGCTCCAGTTCTTGTTAATTTTTTGTTCCGTGCCATTGTTGACCTTGATGGTAATCGGGACGCCGATTTCCTCTCCCGCGTCATTTTTTTCCGCGTGGATGTAGTTGCCTTCGGTATCCGTCAGGAAGCCCTGGTTCGCCTCGTTCATCACCTTGGCAAACTGGTTGGCCAGCAGGTCCAGGGACCTCTGGTAGTAGGGAATGCCCCGCTTGCCGCCGGCGTTTTCGTCGATGCCGTCGATTACGTCTTGGTCCGTAAACTCGCCCTTCTCCGTGAGCATCTCCCGCCAGGCCTGAATCTTTCCGTTGAGGTCGTTGTCGTCCAGTTTGACTTTTTTGGAGACCTCCTGGGTCACCATCTGCTGGGTGTAGATAATCTTCTTGTTGGGCAGCTGCTCCCGCTTATAGATCATCAGCGTGGTATCGCCCTCGTGGGGCTTGTTCAGCGTTTCCACTGTGAAGCTGTCCCGGCCGCCCTGCTTGATCAAATCCTCAATCGAAATCGGGTTGCCCTTGCCGTCGTCTACCATGTCCGTCCCCTGGACCACCTTGACGTCTCCCTTGGTGATTGCCGTGTGGAGCTCGCCCACTTTATTTTTCAGCGTGGTGATGATCATATTGTAATTGGGATCGGTGATTTTCTGGGCCTCCTTGAGCTCCGCCGTGGGCTTGCCCTCCTCGGTCAGGTAGGGCAGGTAGCCGGCGTTTGCCTTCGGCCCCTCGGCGGCGTGGAGCAGATCGGTGGGCTTTCCGTCCGTGCCCAGGTATTCCGTGTTTGGGTCCACCTGGTCCCAGTCCGGGTTTTTTATCTTCTCCATAGTGGCCTCGTCCTTCGTGGCCACCGCCTGGTTCAGCGCGTCGTTCCAAAATGGCAGCGTCGTGGGGTCGTTGGGGTCTATCTCCCGGGTCACCGGCACCTTGTTCAAACGCAGCTCGCCGCTGTAAATGCCGTCCACCAGCAGCGCCTCGTCGGAAAGGACCGACTTGTCCGGGTTGGCGTCGTCCAGGCGGATGGTCAGCTTTTCCACCTTCAGCCCGGCGGCGATTTCCTCCTCGCTGTAAGTCACGTTAATATCAATCAGCTCGGAGAGCTTGTCAATCGCCACGTTCCGCTCGTCCCGGAGCTCCAGGGCCGGGTCTCCGTAAATCTCGCTCTTGCGAATTTCCTCGTTCAGGGAGCGGATGGTGGACAGGTAGCCGTTTACCTCATCCAAGTTCTGCTCCAGCTTCGTGACGGTGTTTTCCCGGACCTGCTCCAGGTCGTTGGCGTAGCGGTTGAACAGGGTAACCAGATTCTGGGAAATGGTCCGGACGGTGTTGTCGTACTCCTGGTGTCCCGTCTGGTCCACCAGGTTCTTGAAGGCCTCGGCCAGCTTGGCGAACTCCAGGCCTAGGATGCCGTGGCCCCCCTCGCCCTTGGTCTCGTCGCCTTTGCCCACCTCGTCCAGAATCTGCTGGATCTCGTTCAGGGCCTCCATTTTGGCGTCGGCATAGCCCAGCTTGGCGCTCTCCGTCCGGTAACGGATGTCCAGATAGGGGCTACGGATCTGAGAAAGGCTCTTCACCAGCGTGCCCTGGCCCGTGCGGATGTCGCCCTCGGCGTAATAGCGGTCCGCCCCGGCGACGTAAAGGCTCACCTGGTTCAGCCGCTGCCGGGTGTAGCCCGGGGTGTTGATATTTGAAATATTGTTTCCCGTTACGGTAATGCCGGTCTGGGCCGCGTAAATGGCCAGGCGGGCCTGCGTAAAGGATCCAAAGGTACCAATGCCCATATCGAAATACTCCTTCTATGTCTCACGCATGTCAGGCGCGGAAATCCGTCTTCATGGACGGGGGCGGGGCGCTGCCCTCCGGCTCCCGGCCATAGCCGGGGCCCCCCGGCGCGGCGGCCGGCGGGCCGCCCAGCTGCACGATGATGCCGTCCACCTCGTGGAGGTTCTGTTCCAAAAGCGTCCGCGTCTTCCCGGCAATCTGCCGGTAGGCCTCATAGCGGCTCAGCAGCGTTTCCACCGCCTCCCGGGCCTCCTCCTGCATGGCGGGGGGGAAGCGGCCGGGGACCTTGGTCAGGGGCACGCCCGTCAGCCCCAGCTGGGGCAGCAGCTTATCCCGTGTCAGCTCCAGGCCCCGGAAGTTCAGGGCCTGGGCCTGCTCCTGATTCAAAAGCTCGTTCAGGCCCATCAGGTCGTCCTGCTGGACGGCGGCCAGCTTCTTCTCGTTCAGTCCGGCCAGGCTCTCCAGGCCCCGGGTCATGGAGCGCAGGAAATTCAGATAGGAACGGTAAAGCTCATCCATGCCTTATTCCTCCACCAGGAACAGCATCCGGCCCGCGATGGCCATGGGGTCCGGCCGGTACTCCCCGGCGGACACCTCCCGGCGCAGCTCCTGGATATCGCCGGTGGTGTTGGCGGTCCGCACCTCCCGGGAGAGGCGGCTGACCACCTCCATCTGGAAGCTCCTCCGGCCCGCGGGGGCGGAGAACTCGGCAGAGTCGTAATTGTGCCCGGAGGCGGGCTGCGCCGCCGTTCCGCGCTTTTGAGCGGTGTAATAAGTTTTTGTCCGGCCGATGGAAGAGATGGGGCCGGAACCGGCGGAAGTCAACATGTTCACTCACATCCTTTGCTCTTGACAGCATTCCACTTCTTATCACTTCATTATTCATATCGGCTAAACGGCGGGAAAGTTAAGGACGGCAGGCAGAATTTTCTTGATTCACGCGGAAATATGTTCGGGGAAACCGCGGCCCCGAACGTCCATTTTGCCCAAAAACGGGCCCCGCCTCCCTCCCGGAGACGGGGCCCGTTCAAAGCATTCCTTCGGTTCAGTGCAGGGTTTTCAAGTGCCGCAGCAGCACGCTGGCCACGTTTTCGCAGGACGCCTGGACGCAGACGGCCCCGATGTCGTTGGCCACCATGGGCATGCCGTACACCACGCTGGATTCCTTGTCCTGGCCGATGGTGTAGGCCCCCTTCTTCCGCATCTCCAGCAGCCCGGCGGCGCCGTCCTGGCCCATGCCGGTCATGATGATGCCCACCATCTTGCACCGGACCACGTCCGCCATGGAGTGGAACATGGCGTCCACCGACGGGCGGTGTCCGCTGACCTTCTCCCCCGGCGTGCAGGAGACGGTGTATTTATCGCCGATGCGCACCACCCGGCATTGAAGGTCCGCCGGGGCCACCAGGGCCAGCCCCCGGTGGAGCTCGTCGCCGTTCCGGGCCTCCCGGACCTCCATCTTGCAGATGCGGTTCAGCCGGTCGGCATACATCTGGGTAAAGCCCTTGGGCATGTGCTGGACGATGACCATGGGCGGGATGTCCGCCGGCAGGCGGCGCATGACCTCCAGGGTCGCCTCCGTGCCTCCTGTGGAGGCCCCCAGGCCCACCAGAACCCGGTCCAGGGCGGAGCCGCCCCCCAGGTTCGGCGTGTCCACCGCCACGGAGGGACTCCGCAGCGGGGCGGAGCGGGGCCTGGCCATGGACGCCACCAGCACCTTCTGCGTGAGGTTGGTGATGAAGACTTCCTTGCTCTCCTGCACATCGGGCTTGCGGACGAAATCCACCGCGCCGGCGTTCAGCGCGTCGAACACCTTCAGGTTCAGGGAGGAGCAGAGGATGACCGGCACCGGGTTACTGGGCAGGTACTCCTTCAAAAAGTCGATGCCGCTCTGGCCGGGCATTTCCACGTCCATGGTGACCACGTCCGGCTTCAGGCGGGGCAGCTTCTGTTTCGCGTCCAGGGTGTTGATGGCATAGCCGATCACCTCGATCCTGGGATGGGCCGAGAGGCCCTGAATGATCAGGTTCCGGGCCAAGGCGGAGTCGTCCACCACCATCACGCGGATTTTTTTCCCCAGTTCCATGTCGAGGGAACCACCTCCTTGTTATTTTTGGAAGGTCGCCGTAGCCAAACGGCGATAGGGCGCGTTCTGGCTCAGGTTTTCCGAGGCGCTGATCAGCAGATAGCCGCCGGGGACGGTGGCGTCGTAAAAACGGCGGACCAGGGCGTCCTTGGTGGGCTGATCAAAGTAAATCATCACGTTCCGGCAGAAAATCACGTCGAACTTCCGGCGGAACTTGATGGGGTCCATCAGGTTGAAGGTCTGGTAAATCACGTTGTCCTTCACGGCGGGGGTGACGGTGTGGGTGCCGTCCCGGTTGGGCGTGAAGTATTTCCGCTTCCAGTCCGCCGGGATGGTGTCCGGCAGGTTGTAGGTTCCCCGCCGGGCGCTGGCCAGCGCCTGGGCGGAGATGTCCGTGGCCAGGATGCGGGTGTCCCACTCCTTGGCCCGGGGGCCCAGGTAATCGTAGAGGAACATGGTGATGTTGTAGGGCTCCTCTCCGCTGGAGCAGCCCGCGCTCCAGATAGCCAGGGTTTTGTCCCGCTCGTGGCGGCGGACGATTTCCGGAATGATGTTATTGCAGAAATAGTCCAGGTGCTCCTTCTCCCGCATGAAGAAGGTGTAGTTGGTGGTCAGCTTGTTCAGAACCAGGGTGACCTCGTCGTTTTCCTTCTTGTCCAGGAGGTGGTTGACGAACTCTCCGAAGCTCTTGTAGCCCAGCTTCTTCAGGGCCGGGGAGAGGCGGCTGGTAATCAGCTGCTTCTTCTGGCTCAGGTCGATGCCGTAGCTGGACTGGATAAAGTTCACCATCTTGCGGAAGTCCGCGTCGGAGATGGTCATGGGGCCGAAGCCGCCCATGCCCTCCTCATGTTTTGCCGTATCCATGATTCTAGTTCACCGCTTCTACCATTTCAATTTCAGACGCCGCAGCCGTGAGAAATCAGCTGCTCGCAGTCCAGCACCAGCATGGTCCCGGAGCCGTCCGGCAGGGTGCACATGCCGGAGACCAGCTTCTGGGGGCTCTGAGAGGGGATGGGGACGATGCTTTCCAGGGGAATGTCCAGCATCAGGTCCACGGAGTCCACCTGGATGCCAAGCTGGTTGTTGTTGTAGTCGATTACGATCAAAATTCTCTCCTCCGCCGGGGGCTTCCCCAGGCGCAGACGGATGTCCATGATGGGGATGATCTGGCCCCGCATGTTGAAGATGCCCTGGATATAGTCCGGCATCATGGGGAGATAGGTGGCGTTGTAGACGTTCAAAATTTCCACTACCTGATTGGCGTCGATGCCGATTTTCAGGTCGTCCACGGTGAAAATGAGGTGCTTCCGGCTGCCCGCGCCCTCGTCCTCGGGAGCGGCGGTCTCGATTTCGTCTTCCTCGACCTGGAACAGGACGTTTTCATTACTCATTGCGTTTTTCCCTCCTTCGGCGCTTAACCCCGGGTTGCCTTGTACAGGTCGCCCGCGTCAAGGATGATGCTGATGTTTCCGTCTCCCAGGATGCTGCACCCGGTAATCCCGTAATTTTTGATGTCAAAGTTGTTGACATAGGCCGGGAGAGGCTTGACGACGATCTGCTGCTCGCCCAAAAGCTCGTCGACGAACAGGCAGTAGGAGCAGTCGCCGGACTCCAGCCACATCAGGACGCCGTCGTCGATTTTCTCGGCGCCGCCGGGGAGATTGTAGAAGTCCTTGGCCCGGATGACGGGGTAGTAGCCGTCCAGCATTTTCACCATCTCCCCGTTGACGGAGTCGTGGAGGATGGCCGCTTCCGTGGTTTTGATGCTGGAGCGGATGTTGTTGATGGGGATGGTGAAGATGGAATCTCCCACGGAGACCTCCATGCCGTCCATGATGGCCATAGTCAGGGGGATGCGCATGATGGTGGTCATGCCCTTCCCCTGCTCGCTGGTGATGGAGACGGAGCCGCCCAGGCTCTCCACGCCGCTCTTCACCACGTCCATGCCCACGCCCCGGCCGGAAAACTCCGTTACCTGGGCGTTGGTGGAGAAGCCGGGGGCCATGAGGAAATTCAAAATCTCCTTATGAGAGTATTCAATATCCGGCGAGGCGATGCCGTTGCGGATGGCTTTTGCCAGGACGGCCTCGTCGTTGACCCCGGCGCCGTCGTCGGAAATCTGGATGATGACCTCGCTGCCCGTGTCCTGGGCGGAGAGGAGGATTTCGCCCACGGGGTCCTTCCCCGCGTCGATGCGGTCCTGCACGTTTTCCTCAATGCCGTGGTCCATGGAGTTGCGGACCATGTGCATAATGGGGTCGCCGATGGAGTCCACGATGGTCTTGTCCACCTCGGTGTCCTCTCCCACCAGGGTGAGCTTCACCTGCTTGTTCAGCTTTTTGCACATGTCCCGCACGATGCGGTTCATCTTCTGGAAGGTGTTCGACACCGGGATCATCCGCAGGGACATGGACACGTCCTGAAGCTCGTCGGTGAGCTTGCGGAGCTGCCGGGCGGACTTGGAGAAGGCGTCCAGGTGCAGGCCCTTCAGGTCCGGGGAGCCGGTGACCATGGCCTCGGTGATGACGATCTCGCCCACGATGGCGGAGAGCTGGTCCAGCTTGCTCAATCCCACGCTGATGAGGCTCTCTTTCTGGCCCTGGTGCTGCTGGGCGGCTCCGGGGGCCTGGGCCGCCGGAGCGGCGGGAGCCTTCTGCGCGGCGGGAGCGGCCTCCTGGGCGGGGGCGGGCTCCGCCGCCGGGGGCGGCGGGGCGACATAGTTCTGCTCCTCGTAGGAGTGGACAGAGCCGGCGGTCATGACGATGGGCACGGCCCTGGCCCGGTCCGCGTCGCTGCGGAACTGGAGGAGGAAGCCGTGTTCAATCACCACCTCGGACAGCGAGGAGTCCGACTCCACGCCGGCGGGCTGGTAGGTGAAGTCCGCGTCGGCGCAGAAGCCCTGAACGGAGGTGACCAGCATAAAGGCCCGGAGGTTCTCCATGCCGCAGCCCTCGTCGAAGTAGACCCGGAGGCCGTAGGGGAACTCGGCGCTGCCCTCCGAGGTCTGGGCGGGAACGGGGGCGGCGGAAGCCGCCTCCTGGGCGGGGGCCGGGGCGGCGTCCGCCTTGGGGGCGGGCTCGGCTGGAATTTCTTCCCCCTTAATTTTGGCGATCAAACTATTAATATTTCCAAGGAAACTGTCGACATCTTCATTAAGGGGCTGCTCTGCCTCCACCTTCTCCATTTCCTCCCGGAAATAGTCCACGGAGTGCAGCATGACGTCGAAGAGCGCCGGACGGTCCTCGTCCTTCACCACGGACATGGTGCCCTCCCGGATGAGGAAGAACATGTCCTCAATGCGGTGGGAAACCCGGGCCAGGGTGTCGAACTCCATCATGGCGGAGGAGCCCTTGATGGTATGCATAATGCGGAAGATCTCGTTGACATTGTCCTGAGAGAATGTATTTTCCTTTTCCGCGTCCAGAACGATGCTCTCCAGCTGCTCAAGAAGCGTATTGGTTTCGTAGATGTACATATCCAAGATATCGTTGTTGCTCACGAAAACACCACCTTATCAGCCTTTTTCATTACTATCGACCTGTTGCGCTAAAAAAATAAGTAGCAGCGGCAAGTTTTTTCTGTGAGGTGTCATGAATGCCCGATTTGCTCGGCGCCACCAATCCGGTACCCGGTTACGATAAAACCACGGTCAACCGGAATATCACGGTTTCCCCGGACAACACGCAAATCCAAAACGTCCCCGATCCCAGCAAGGTCGTCCGCGCCGACGGGCGGACGGAGCAGCAGGACAGCAATTTGCAGGGAGACGGCGGAATCCGTTACGACTCCAACTTTCAGACCTTCCTCCAGCGCCTGCGGGACACCCCCGGCCTGGCGGACAGCCTTGCCCGCATCTTCTCGGGGCGGGAAGGCATCGTCGTCTCCTCCGGCCTCAGCGCCGGCATCGCCGAGGAGATGGGCCGGCTTCTGGAGATGCTGCGGATGGACGAGGGCCAGCTCCTGGACTTCCTCCAGGGCCAGTTCAAAACCGGCACCCGCTTCGGCGGGGCTCTCTTCGCCCTGCTCCGCAACGCCTATGACCGGGCCGCCTCCGACGGGGTGCGGACGGATATCCTGCAATTTTTGAAGGCTTACGTGGACTTCGACTCCACCCAGCACATCGAGGGCAACCTCCTCCGGGACCTCCAGTCCATGGCGGACGCCATGCCCGCCAGCTGGGCGGAAAAGCTCCGGGACCTGACGGCCCAGCTGCAAAACGGCATCGCCGCCGGCAACCGGCCGGGGAACCTCCAGCTCCTCCAGCGGGAGATCTTCCCCTACATGTCCTCCTACGTGGAGCGGACCCACGACATGGGCACCCCCCGGACCCTGCTGACCATGCTGGCGCTGAACGTGGCCCGGTATGAAAACGGCTCCGAGGAAAAGCTGCTGGAGGGCTTCCACCAGCTCAGCGGCTACGGCACGCTGAAGGGCCAGCTGGGGGGCATCGACGACCAGTCCCTGCTCCTCCTGCTCAAGAGCCGGGGGGGCGGAGGCGACGGCTCCAAGGCCGTCGAGTTCTCCAACCACCTGGCCGCCGCCGCCGCCCGGGCCTTCCGGGGAGAGGGCAGCGCCGAGGTGCAGCAGGCGTTTCAGAACCTCATCGCCGCCATGCTGGTGAACGAGAGCGTATACATGCCAATCAACCACTATCTGCTCCCCCTGGAGTGGGACGGTCGCATGCTCTTCTCCGAGCTCTGGGTGGATCCCAACGCTGAGGATGAGCAGAACCGGGGCGGCGGAAGCGGCAAAAAGACCATGCGTTTTCTATTCAAGATGGACGTACAGTCCCTGGGCCTCTTCGACGTGATCCTCACCGCCCAGGGGACGGACGTGGACATCCAGATCGCCTGCCCGGACGCGGCGGCCCCCTTCTCCAAGCAGATTGGGGACGCCGTCTCCCAGATACTGGCCCGGAACGACCTGAAGCCCGCCCGGGTGGCCGTCCGGCGGATGGACCGCCCCGTTACGCTTACCGAGGTGTTCCCCAAAATCTTTGAAGGGAAGAACAGTGTCAATGTCAAGATCTGAAGGAACCACCAGGGCCAAGAAAGCGGTGGCCCTGCAGTACGGCCCCGGGGACACCGCGCCGGTCATCGTGGCCTCCGGCATGGGATATATGGCGGAGAAGATCGTGGAGACCGCCGCCGACTGCGGCGTGCCCATCTATGAGGACAACTCCCTGTCCACCATCCTCACCCAGCTCCAGCTGGGGCAGGAGATCCCGGAGAGCCTGTATCAGGCCATTGTGGAGATTTACGTGTACTTCCTCCACTTCGATCCCACCGGGAATTTGAAGGCCCAGAAGGCCCAAGGAGACGGCGGCGGCGCGCCGCCCAGCGAAACGGAGGAAACGACATGACTGCTAACCGCACATACCTGATTCTGGACACCCAGAATCACGCCCTGGCCAACGGCGAGCTGGCCACCCCGCCGGGGGCTTCTCCCATGCGGCTGAACATCCAGGACAACAAGGTGGACGATGTGATGGCCCACGAGGTGATCACCCTGTTCAGCTCCAGCAGCGAAGAACTGCCCATCCAGTGCCGCATCCTCCGCCAGCGGGGGGACGCGGTGCTCTTGGAGAAAATTGCCACCCTGGACCCGGAGGTCCGGCGAAACCTGCGGGTCCCCGTGAAGTTCGACACCTTCCTTTACCCGCTGCCTGAGTCCGCCTGGCGGCAGCGGCGCAGCGTGCAGTCCATCGACCTCAGCTGCGGCGGCATCGCCTTCTACGCGGACTGCCAATTGGAACTGCACGAGCAGATGGAAATCGTCATCGTCCCCACGGAAGAGCCGGTGATCCTGCGCTGCGAGATTCTGCGCAAGCAGGAGCTGCAGAACGACCGCTTTCTGTACGCCACCAAGTTTGTGGACATGTGCGAGGACGAAGAGGTTATTGTGCGGGAAGCGGTGTTCAGCCTCCAGCTGCAAAGCCGCGACGCTCAGGACTGACGGAACGAGGAGGACAACATGATGACTCAAAAAACCCGCGCCCGCCGCGCTCATTCACCAAGGTACGCCCGTCTGGCGGCCCTGGTTCTCACTGCCCTGACCCTCTGCGCCCTTCTCTCCGTCAGGCCCGCCCGGGCGGCGGAGTGGATGACCCCCTACCTGGAGCAGGTCCAGGAATGGGGCGTGATGAAGGGGGACTCCCAGGGCAACCTTCACGAGGATCGGAACATCACCCGGGCGGAGTTCGTCACCCTGGTGAACCGGGCCTTCGGCTATAAAGAGCCCAGCCCCAACGCCCCCTTCTCCGACGTGAACCCCAACGACTGGTTCGCCGAGGACATCAGCATCGCCTACCAGGCGGGCTACTTCAACGGCACCAGCCCCACCACCGCCTCTCCCTACTCCCTGGTGACCCGGGAGCAGGCCGCCGTCCTTCTGGGCCGGTGCCTGCGGTTCCAGGGAGTCCCCGGCGCCGCCAATTCCTCCTTTACCGACATGCAGGACATCGGCGGCTGGAGCCGCCCCCTGGTTCAGGAGGCCGCGGAGCTGGGCATTATCCAGGGCTATTCCGACGGCAGCTTCCGCCCCAATCTGCCCATCACCCGGGGCCAGATGGCCTGTTTCCTGGTCCGCGCCCTGGGCACCCTGGTTCAGGAGGCCGGCGAGCAGACCTCCGGTGGCGTGTACGGCAACCTGACCATCACCACCCCCGGGGTGAAGCTGAAAGATACCATCGTCACCGGAAACCTCTACCTCACCGGCGGCGTGGGCCTGGGGAACGTGGAGCTGGAAAACGTCAGCGTCCAGGGCAAAATCGTCATCTGCGGCGGCGGAGAGGCCGAGAAGGGCAAGCAGAGCGTCCTCCTGCGCAACGTCACCGCCGGGGCCCTGGAGCTGGACAGCCTGGCCGACCAGTTCCTCTCCGTCCAGGCCGAGGGCCTGACCAACATCGGCGAGGTCACCGTCCGCACCTCCGGCTATCTGGAGGACCTGACGGAGGACGGCCTGGGCCTCCAGGCCATCCGGCTGGACGGCGCTCAGGGCGCCCAGCTCCAGCTGGCGGGCAACATCAAGCGGGTCGTCGACCTGACCCCGGGTTCTACCGTCCAGCTGGCCCAGGGCGTGGCCGACGTCATCACCATGGACGAAAAGGCCGCGGACGCCAGGCTGATCATTGACGACCGGGCCTCCATCCGGGAGCTGAACCTGGACCGGGCCACCCAGGTGGACGGCAAGGGAGACATCGGCCACCTGAATATCAACGCCCCGGGTTCCACCGTCACCATGCTGCCGGACACCATCTACATCCGCCCCGGCATCACCGGAAACGTCTTCAACCAAAACATGGACACCATCGCCGCCGCCGAGTCCTCCGAGGATCCCCGGCTGCTGGCAGGCTATCCCAAGGTCAAGGACGTGGCTCCCACCTCCGCCACCGCGGTCTTCAGCACCAACAAGCCCGGCACCATCCACTGGGCCGTCACCGCCCTGATGGACGGCTCTGTGGGCGAGGAGGAGCTGATGAACCCCGGCGCCCACGCCAAAATTCTCCGCAGCGGCACCCTGCGGGTCAACGCCTCCAACACGGAGGTCACCGCCCGGCTCACCGGGCTGACCCGGGAGGGCTCCTACTACGTCTCCGCCCTGCTGGTGGACGCCAGAGGCCGGCGGAGCCCCGTGAAGATCGCCGCCTTTACCACGCCGGACGACTCCGCCCCCAACTTCGTCAGCGGCTATCCCCAGAACCCCATCCTGACCGTGGACGCCGACAACGAACAGGTAGCCCAGGTCATGGTCATGGCCACCAAGGACTGCCAGATGTACTACGCCCTCTTCCCCAGGGGCTCCGTGGCTCCCACGGCGGCGGACTTCCGCTCCTCGGCCCTGCCGGGGAACCTGGGCCACGGCGTCGTGACCCTGCGGAAGAACACCCCCTTCCTGCTCTCCCGCATCAACACTTCCCATCTCCAGGAGCAGGCCCAGTACGACCTCTACCTCTGGCTGAACGACGCGGACAACGGCAAGAGCTCCGCCGTCCGCCGCCTCCAGTTCACCACCAAGGACCTGACCCCGCCCACCATTCAGGACCTGAAGGTCGTCAGCTACACGGCCACCTCCGTCACGCTGTCCTTCATGCTGGATGAGCCCGGCCTCTTCAGCTGGGCCGCCGTGACCCAGGGCGAGTCCATCCGGGTCAACAAGGAAAACCCCACCCAGAACGACCAGATTAAAATCGAGAACATCCTGGTGGACGGCAAGACCGTCGTCCGCCGGGGCGGCCCCGTCCGGGCCGCCAGGGCCGCCACCGCCTACACCTTCACCGTCACCGGGCTTCAGGGCCAGACCTCCTACGACCTCTACTACATGGCCAAGGACCTGGCGGGGAACTACTGCGTGTACAACAAGTCCATCGCCTTCCCCTTCCCCATCCGGACCCAGGACGGCCAGGCCCCCACCGTCGACAAGCGGTACAGCCACTCCGAGCTGGACGAGGACACCAAAATCGAGTACGCCTACCTGGACAGCGACATTAGCCTGGTCTTCAGCGAGGAGGTCCAGGGCCACAACAAAACCAGCACCGGCGCGATTGACGACCCCGATCTCTTCCACGACCTCTACAGCAAGGTCCTCTCCTCCACCGGAGACGAACAGGCGAAGGCCAAGAACGCCCTGGGCGCGGCCTTGGCCAGCCACATCTCCCTCCACACCGGCACGCCCCCGGGACGGGGCGAGCCCGCCAAGGACAGCTACGTGGCCAACAAGGCCAGCATCAAGCCGGAGAATCTGGAGTCCACGCTGGAGTGGATTGACTTCCGGGAAGCCACCGTCACCCGGGAGGGCGGGAAAACCGTCATCACCTTCCCCGCCGGGAAGGGTATCCAGCTCCAGAGCGGAGCCCGGTACTACTTCTACGTCAAGCAGATTCAGGACACCGCCGACCCCGCCCCCAACATTCTCCAGTCCGCCAGCGTGCCCATCTACACCATCTCGGCCCGGGTGGACATCACGGACAACGACGACGGCGACCGGATTGACGGCCGGGACGTGACCATCTTCCGGCTCAAGCCCAACGAGGCCACCCAGTTCGCCCCCACGTCCTCCCGCTGGGACCTGATTCTCTGGGCCCACGACGACATCGAGTACCACCTGTACATCCGCCGCATCGGCGGCCAGTGGTATCAGCTCACCGACCCCGACCGGCCCATCAACGCCATGATTAACGGCCAAAAGGTCTACCACAGTCTCTACGGCAGCATCGGCGCGGCGAAGATGATTGCGTCCGGCTTCTTCGGCATGGAGGCGGGCCACCAGGGCCTGCCCTACCTGCGGGATCTGTCGGAGGTCCTGGAATTCGGCATCATCTCCACCGAGGGCGGCCAGGACGGCAACGTGAAAATGGAAGCGGAGCTGTACACCGGCACCAACACGCAGCTGCTCCGCATTGTAACCACCGGCCAGGGCACCCAGGAAAACTTCAACAACCTCCCCGCTCCGCTGGAGCGCATCAGCAACCCGAAGGCCTATGAGTTCGTCGTCAAGTCGGACCTCTTCCCCACCGTCAGCCTGGACGGCGTCATCAATCCCGGCGACACCCGGGTCACCGTCCCGGTGAACCTGGACCTGAGCGGCCGGGTCTACGCCCTGGCGGTCCCGGTGGTCGAGGGCGGCACCGACACGAACTACAACGTGGTGGGCGGAGCCCGCTACGAGCCCAAGCTGGAGCGGGACGGCGCTCTGGTCCCCCTGAGCCAGATTCCCCAGGGACTGCGGAACGAGACGAGGGAGCTGTGGCTGCACGAAAACCACCCCAAGACCGACCTGATTTCCCATCCTCCGACGAACCTCCCCTCTCAGGTGGGGCGCGGCAACACGGCGGAGCAGCTGACAAACGGGGGCGGCTCCTGCGACGTGATTATCCCCAGCCTGACCCCCAGCACCCAGTACATCCTGTACCTGGTCAGCACCGACGTGGCCGGCAACCCGGCGGAGAAGGCCCTGTGCTATAAGTTTACCACCCTGCCGCCGAAGCCTCCGGCCATCACCATCAATCCCGGCGGCACCACCGCGGAAATCCACTTCCGGACCCCGGACAACAACCACGATCCGATGAACTCCCTCATGGCCTCCGTCCTGGTCCGGCTGGACTATTTCACCCTCCGGCCTAACAACCCCTTCAGCCAGCCCATGCGCAACTATTTGGACCCCAGCAAAACCCTTCCCACTTCCTTCCCCGCCGACGGCACGGTGCTGCAGGCCATGTGGTCCGAGGGAGAAGACGGACTCAGCGTCTTTGACAACTGCGCGTCCTCGTCCGCCAAGTCCACCTTCTTTACCATCATTACCTCGACCTACAACCAGACGTTCTACATCGACGAGCCCTACTACCACGAGCCCTCTACTGTGAACGACCTGGAAAATTCCGCCCGAAGCTACACCGACAAGGACCTCACCTTCAACCTGACGGACGGCAACGAATACGCCCTCCTCATGGTGGCCAAGGGGGAGAACTCCGAGGTTTACGGTTTCCGCGCCTCCTGGCCCTATCAGAACGCGCAGCCCAAATACCTGACGGTAACTGCCCCCAGGCTGGTGAACGAGAACCTTCTCAACCCGGACCTCTTCACGGGCACAGTGTACCTCACCTTCAACGACCCGCTGCGGTACCGGGAACGCACCATCAGCAGCGGCAGCACCCTGCCCCGCCGCCTGCCCATCGACACCTGTGAAGTGGGCCACGGCCTGCACGTGCAGGACACCGAAAACCGTGTCGGAGACAACGGCGCCACCAACCTCTGGTTCGTGACCTTCGGCACCGGGGTGAGGCTGACCAATCTGAACCCCACTACCAATACCGCCGGTCATGGAAGCATTATTGATCAATCCATCTCCCTCCGGCTGACCGAGGTGCAGGAGGGCACCATGCTCGTCGATTTCGGCGACCGGATTATCGGCGCAACCACAGTCGTCCGCCCCGGAACCAACCAATTGATGATTTCCCTGGCGCGGGACGCCAATGGCAATTGGATTCTGGACTACAACGGCGTAGACTGGTCCTGATACCCCCGCGGACTTTCCCCCACGAGGGCGGGCGCAACCGCCCGCCCTCGCTTCGTTTTCGGAAAAGGAGTGTATGCTTTATGAAATCCCGAACCCTCCGCCGGGCCGGGGCCCTGCTGCTGGCCCTGGCGCTGTGCTGCTCCCTGCTCACGCTTCCGGCGGCCGCGGCGGACATTTCGTCCAGCCTGTCCATCACCGCCGACAAGTCGGAACTCGAGTCCGGCGGCGGCGCGACGCTGGAGCTTACCGGCGCGCCGCCGGACGCACAAGTCGTCTGGTCCCGCGACCCTGCAATCCTCTCTCTCAGCCCCAGCAACACCGGCCTCGCCTGCGCCGTCACCGCCGGAACGGTTACGGCTTCCCAAACCGTCACAGTGACCGCGACGGTAACGGATAACGCAACCGGAGACACCGGGTCCGCCACCTATGATATCACCGTAAAGCCCAAGGAGGCCGAACCCATCCGGCCCGAGGTGCCCGACATCACCATCGAGCTGGACCAAACCTCGGCGTACATTCCCCTGGGCTCCACCATCACCCTCAAGGCCACCGTCACCGCCCCGGAGGGCGTGAGCAAGGAGCTGTCCTGGCGATCCACCAGCAGTCGAGTCCGCGTGGACTGGAGCTCTACCGACTCCAGCAGGGCTGCGGTCTCCCTTTACAACGCCGAGGCCGGGGAGAATCCCACCAGGGCCACCATCATTGCCACCTCTGAAGCAAACCCCGCTGTCACCGCCGCCTGCGCCGTCCGGGTCGTGGGGGCCCTGTCCCCCCAGGTCTCCAACGTGACCATCACCACCCGGGCCACCGACGACGGGGGAAACTATGTGGACATCGGCGGAGACGAGCTGATTTTCCAGGCCGAGGCCGAGCCCGCCGACGCCTCGGAGGTGGATAAACGCATCGTCTGGTCCTCCTCCGACCCCTCCATCGCCGCCATCGACCCCAACACCGGCAAGGTCACCCCCCGCTCCCCCGGCGTCACCACTATCCGGGCCGAGGCGGCGGGCGACGACTCCAAATTCTCCGAGCGAAAGGTGGAGGTCTCCGGCCTCCTGCTGCATTATATCAAAAAGTCCACCTCCGGCGGCCAGGGGGAGACCATCTCCCTCCATGAAGACAGCCTGGTGGACATCTACCAGTACCGGGACATCAGCGTGGTCACCACGGCCTTCGGCAACGCCCGAAACAAGCTCATCAACTGGGAGAGCTCCAACAATTCCGTCGCTCAGGTGCTGGCGGGCCGGGTAGTGGGCAACTACCCCGGGGACAACGTGACCATCACCGCCACCGCCGCGGGCACAAGCTGCCAGGCCAGCTTCAAGGTTCGGGTCTCCGAGGACGTGGCCCAGGCCGTCACCGTGGACATGGGCTCCGAGCCCTCCTACTCCTTCTCCGGCGTGATGAACGAGCTGGACCGCCGCTCCCGGGAGAAGGCCGGTGGCCCCCTGGACTGCGTGTACAGCCTGAAGGTCTCCACCGAAAACGGCGTGCTCTACTACAAGTACAACTCCCCCGCCACCCCGGGCCACGGCGTGGGCGGCACGGAGCGCTATTACTACCAGCCCACCGGCCAGGGGCAGATGGCCCTGAAGGACGTGACCTTCGTCCCCCTGCCGGGCTTTGACGGCGTCGCCGTGGTGGACTACAACGCCGTCTCCACCACCGGGACCACCTTTTCCGGCACCATCCGCATCGAGGCCACGTCCACCGGGGACGTGAGCTACTCCACGGCCATCGACCAGCCCGTCTCCTTCGCGGCGGAGCACTTCTCCGCCGTCTGTAAGAGCCGGACCGGCCGGGCCATCAGCTACGTCACCTTCGGCCTGCCCTCCGCCAGCCGGGGCGTCCTCTACTTCGGCTACAACCCCTCCGGCCAGTACTCCCCCAAGGTGGACAATTCCACCCGCTACTATGCCACCAGCCGCCCCTCCATCGACGATATCACCTTCGTCCCGGCCAAGGGCTACGCGGGAGACGTGGATATCCCCTACCGCTGCACCGACAGCTCCGGCGCGTCCTTCAGCGGCACGGTCCGCGTCCGGGTCTACGGGGCCAACGGAGAGGGCAGCGGCGCCGTGGAATACTCCACCGGCCGGAACCAGCGGAAAAGCCTGAACGCCTCAGACTTCAACAGTGCCTGCCAGGAGGCCGTCAACGGGACCCTGGATTACATCCGCTTCACCAGCCTGCCCTCCTCCAGCGAGGGGACGCTGTACCTGAACTACAGCAGCAGCTCCAGCTCCAAGGTCGCCGCCGGGCGGAACTACTACCGCAGCGGCTCCCCCCGAATCTCGGACATCAGCTTTGTGCCCGCCTCGGGCTACAGCGGCGCCGTCACCATCCCCTTCACCGGGACCTCCACCGGCGGGTCCACCTTCTCCGGGGACCTGGTCATCCACGTGGACGACGGCACGGGAAACGTACACTACAACACCCCCAAGGGAGAGCCCGTCACCTTTGCCTCCGGGGACTTTAACGACGCCGGATACGCCATCACCGGCCGGGCGCTGCGCTCCATCCGCTTCACCAGCCTCCCCTCCTCCGGCGCGGGCGTTCTCTATTACAACTACTACAGCTCCGCCAGCTCCCGCGTCTCCACCGGCACGGACTACCGGCGCAGCGGCTCCCCTTCCATTTCCAGCATCACCTTCGTCCCCGCCTCGGGCTACACGGGCACCGTCTCCATCCCCTTCACGGGCTATGACGAAGACAACGTCCGCTTCAACGCCGCCGTCTCCGTCTCCGTGGGCGTCGGGAGCGCCCGGGCCATCACCTACACCGCCCCGGCCAGCGGCTTCGTCCGCTTCAGTGCCGCGGACTTCAGCAGCGCCTGCCGCAGCGCCACCGGGGACCCCCTGAACTACGTCCGCTTCGAGCTCCCCGCCTCCCGGTACGGCACCCTCTACCACCAGTACAACAGCGCCACCCGCACGGGAAACACGGTCAGCAGCGCCACGGGCTACTATTACTCGGGCAGCAGCCGCCTGTTGGGGGACGTCAGCTTCGCCGCCTCCTCCACCACCGGCACCGTCACCTTCGGCTACACCGGCTACAGCACCCGGGGGGATTCCTTCACCGGCACGGTGGAAGTCACAGTCTCCGGCTACGCCGCCTCCAACTCCGCCATCCGGTACACCGGCAGCGCCGCCCATCCCATCCCCTTCCGGGCCGCAGACTTCCAGAACGCCTGTCAGGCGGCCCTGGGGACCCAGCTCTCTTACGTCCAGTTCGGAACTCTGCCCTACACGGGGCGGCTCTATCAGAACTACAGCGGCCCCGCCCGGACGGGCACCGGCGTCAACAGCGCCACCCGCTACAGCTCCGCCCAGCTCAGCCAGATCAGCTACCTGCCCAAGGCGGAGTTCCAGGGGACCCTGACTGTCCCCTACACCGCCTACGACACCCAGGGCGCCAGCCACTCCGGTTCCGTGGAGCTCCAGCTTTCCAACGGCTACTGCTCCGCCACCTTCGCCGACACCGCCTCCGGCTGGGACTGGGCAAAGCCCTCCATTGAGTTCCTCCGCTCCAGCGGCGTCACCAACGGCTACAGCAACAACACCTACCGCCCCGGCCAGTCCATCAGCCGGGGGGAGTTCACGCTGATGATCTGCCGGGCCTTCCAGTTCCCCACCGGGGGCTCCTCCGGCTTCCCCGACGTGCCCGCAAACAGCACCTACGCCGGGGCCGTGGCCGCCGCCAGAAATTTGGGCATCGTCCAGGGGAACAACGGCCGCTTCCAGCCCGACCGGCCCATCACCCGCCAGAGCGCCATGACCATGATCTGCCGGGCCATCGAGGCCGCGGGGCAGTCCCTGCCCGCCGCGGACAGCGGCTTGCTGGCCTCCTATGCCGACGGCTATCAGGTTTCCGCCTTTGCCCGGCCCTCTGTGGCGGCCCTGGTCCAAATGGGCGCCGTCCGGGGCAACAGCGCCTCCCGGCTCAACCCCGGCGCGGCCATCAGCCGGGCAGAAATGGCCGTCATCCTGCACCGGGTGCTGACCCGCTGATAAGGAGGCTGTCGCCATGGCATTTTTCAAGTCGCTTTTCAAACGGGAAGAGCCCGTTTCCAACGTCCCGCCGGACGACTTCCCCGACCTCTACAACGGCATGAAGGTGGAGGTTCTAACCCCCGCCAACGCCCTGATCTTTGTGGGCAGAATCCGCCTTTCCGGTCCGAACCAGGTGGATATCCTGGGAGAAAGCGGGGGCTTCATTCCCCGGGCGGTGTACAACCAGAAGGTCAAGCTCCGCTGCTTCCAAAGGGACGGAGACACCTTCACCCTCAACGGCGCCGTCGGGCCCAACGACCCCAAATTCTGGCGGATTGAAAAGCTCCGCTCCCTGCAAAGCGCCGAGAACCGCAGCTTCTTCCGGCAGAACATCGGCGTTGAGGGGCAGGTATTCTCCGATTCGGGGCAGAGGTTCCCCTGCAAAGTACTGGACGTCAGCGCCGGGGGAGCCCGGATCCTGACCTCGAAGCTCTTCCAGCTGGAGAGCACCTTTCAGCTGGAGGCCTCCCTTCTCCCGACGGAGGAGCCCTTTACCCTCACCTGCCGGGTGAAACGGACCGAGGTCCGGGCTCAGACGGGCAGTCCCATGAAGAAATTCGAGTACGGCTGCCAGTTCGTGGAGGTGCCTCCCCGGGAACAGGAACGGCTTCTCCAGGCCATCTTCACCCACCAGAGAAAGGTCCTCCGGGCCCGGCGGGAACAATGAAAAAGCGGGAGCGGCGCGCATGCGCCGCTCCCCTTTTTATGGGCTTTTAAATTTCAATGGAATTGGGAATACTTGGCAGGGTAAAAAGGAGGATGAGCCATGGGCGTCACATTTTCTCAATTCTGCTCCGGCGGCCCGGAGGCCCGGGAGGCCCTGCGCCGCCGGGTGGACGAGCTGGGGCGGAGGGGCCTGAGCTATGAGTTTCCCGACTGCCGGATGCCCGAGGGCTGCGCCCCCCGGCAGGCCACGCTGGGCTTCCTGCGCCGGGACCGGGGGTATCTGCTCTACTGGCGGCCCGCCGTCGCCTACCGGGGGACAAGCACGGTACTGGCCGCTCTCTTCGCCCGGAGCGTCTGGAGCTTCGACAGCTACGAGGTCCTGACGAACCGCCTAACCTCCCTCCGCCGGGAGGTGGAGGCCCCCGCGCCCTTCCGGCCTCCCGTCCTGGCGGCGGAGCCCGCCGCCCCCACGCCCGCCTCTCCCTGGCCGCCCCTGTACCTAAGGCTTCGGGCCGCGCTGGAAAAGCGGGTTCTGGGCCAGCCCCGGGCGGTGGAGGCCGCCGCCTTCCGGCTCTACAGCCACGCGGGGAAGCGGAACCCCGCCCGGCCTCTGTCCCTGATTTTCCACGGTCCCACAGGCGTGGGAAAGTCGGAGCTGGGGAAGGCCCTGGCCCCGGCGCTGGAGCAGTGCTGCGGGCGGCGCTGCTCCCTGGTCTGGACGGAGCTGAACACCTTCACAGAGCCCCACTCCGTTCACCGCCTCACCGGCGCTCCGCCGGGCTACGTGGGCTATGAGGACCAGCCCGTCTTCGAGGCGGTGCGCCAAAACCCCTTTACCGTCTTCATGTTCGACGAGCTGGAGAAGGCCCATCCGGAGGTACTGAAGGTCTTCATGTCCATCCTGGACGAGGGCCGCTGCACCGCCCGCAAGGCCGACGAGCAGGGCGGGCGGGAGCTGGACTTCCGCCGCTGCGTCTTTGTCTTCACCACCAACGCGGACCTGACGGCGGCGGGGGGCCGCCCCCTGGGCTTCTCCCAGGACCGGCCCGATACCCGGAAGCGCCCGCCGGAGAAAGCGCCCGTCGGCCCGGCGGAGCTGGCGGAGCGCCTCTTCCGGGAAAACGAGGAAGCACGCCGGGCGATGGTGCGCCTCGGCGTGCTTCCGGAAATCGCGGGCCGCTTCAGCGGCATCATCGGTCTTCAAGCCTTGGATGAGGAGGCCCGGCGGGCCGTCACCGCAAAGCAGGTTGCGGCCCTGGGCCGGGAGTACGGCCTGAATGTCGTCCGGGTGGCCCCGGAGACCCTCCGGGCCCTGACGCCCTCGGGGAGCCTCTCCATCCGGTCCTCCGTCTGCGTGCTGGAGAGCTTATTGGCTCCCCTGCTGGCGGCGGCCTCGGGCCGGACGGCTTACCGTCTGACCGGCCAACCCGGGAATCTCCGGCTGGTCCCGGATTACTCCCAGTCCAGCTCTACGACCTTGTTGACGCTCTCATCCAGCTTGTAGAGCTTACCGTCGGTGGAGAGGAAGTAGCTTCCGGCAATCTGATGGCTTTCGCCGTAAATATTCACCCGCATGCAGATGGAGTTGGCGATGCGGACGGAGCCTTCCTGGGGAATGATTTCATAGGCCTCCATGGACTCGCCGGGCAGACCCAGCTTGGAGGGATGCAGAGCCTCCAAATCCGACAGGCCCCACCTGGTGACGCCGGGAGCGGCGGTTTCCGCCTTCGGGTCGTGGACCCGGCCTTCCGGCATATCCAGGAGCACGGAACAGTTCGTTCCCTCCCAGCTCAGCAGCATGGAGTGGACCCCCCCGCCGGTGCCGTCCTCCGCCTTGGGCACGTTCCGGGCCAGCTGAATGGACCCTCTCGCCCCGTACTCCTCCGGCGGGTCGATCCGCAGCAGCGTTTCGTCCACAACGGAGAAGCCCGCGTCCTCAGTGGACATCACCGCCGCGTAGGCGGAGATCAGGCTGACGGGATTTTTCAGTCCCTCATAGCGGTAGAGAATCTTCGTGAAGCCCTCCGGCTCCTCGGCGGCGGGGGCTTCCTTCTCCTTCTCCCCGCCGTCCTCTCCGGAGTTCCCTTCCTCTCCATCCTC
>CATNDJ010000011.1:45178-64397 GCA_950097265.1 uncultured Oscillibacter sp. | reverse complement strand
GGGAACCCCCAGGATGGGATAGCGGTCCTTGATGAAGCGCAGGGGCTCCACCTTTTCCACCAGCTTCCCCTCCTGGTCCCGGACCACGATGGCCTGTTTCTCCGGGCCCCGCATGAGGATGCCCTCAATGAGCGCCTGCCCGCCGATGCTGGTACGGAAGGCGCAGGATTTGTTTTCTTCTGCCATGGAATTTCCTTTCTCTTGGGTTGGTATAGTATAACACAGGCTTGCCGAAAAAGCAAACGTTTGTTCTAGAATTTTAAGCCCGAACCGGAAGTTTGATGGTCACCACGGCCCCGCCGCCGTCGGCGTTGCCGATGGAGAAGGTCCCGCCGTGGAGGCCGATGATCTCGTCGCAGACCGCCAGGCCGATGCCGCTGCCCCGGGCCCGGGAGGTGCCCTTGTAAAACTTCTGCTTCACGAAGGGCAGCTCCTCCTCCGGGATGCCGGGGCCGTAGTCCCGGATGCGGACCACCTGATGGCTCCCCTCCTGGCCGATGGACGCCGTAATCCGCCGTCCCGCGCCGCCGTGCTTGGCGGCGTTGTCCAGCACGTTGCAGAACACCTGCTTCAGCCGCTCCGAGTCCCCCCGGATCAGGGGCAGATCCCCGTCGCCGGGGTGGTATTCCAGGGCGATGCCGTCCTGGCGAAAGAGCTGCTGATAGGTGAAAATCGCATCCTCCAGCTCCGCCTGCAGGTCCACGTCCTCAATCTGGAGGGTGAAGCGCCCATCCTCCATCTTGGAGAAGTCCAGCAGCTCCTCCACCATGGTGGACAGGCGCCGGGACTCGTTGACGATGACCCGGATGCCCCGGCGGAGCTGCTCGGGGTCGTCGGTAAGGCCGTCGTCCAGGATGGTCTCTCCCCAGCCGTTGATGGCGGTGAGGGGGGTCCGGAGCTCATGGGAGACGGAGGAGATGAACTCGCTTTTCATTTTTTCGTTCTGGCTGATTTTCAACGACATGTCGTTGATGTTGTCCACCAGCTCCCCCAGCTCGTCGGAGTACTTGTTTTCAATCCGGGTTCCGTAGCTTCCGGCGGAGATGCGCTTGGCCGCCTCCGTCACCACCGCCACGGGCTCCACCACATTGTTAATAAAGAGAAGGTTCGAGAACACCACCAGCAGCATGCACAGCAGGGCCGCCAGGGAAATGGCCAGGACCACGATCATCACCTGCCGGTCCACCGCCCGGAGGGAGGTCACCAGCCGCATGACGCCCACCACCCGGCCGTTTACCGTCAGGGGGCAGGACACCGCTAGGATTTCCTCTCCCGTCTCCAGGTCCCGGCCCTGGTAGGGGGTGGGGGTCATCTTGTTCTCCCGGAGGACCTGCAAAATGTCGTCGGTACCCGGGTAGGTCCCCGCCGTCAGGCCGGAGGTGGACACCTGGATGCGCCCGCTGGAGCCGATGAACTGGAGCTCAATGCGGTTTTTGTCCTCGAAACTCTCGGCGGACTGGACGGCCTTCTGGTAATAACTGGAGAAGCCGTTGTCCATGAAGTACTCGTTGAAGGAGTTGGCCAGGGCCTGGGCCCGGGTTTCCAGGCCCTTCTGCATGGTGCCGTAGTAGTAGTTGGACACGCCCGCGGAAAACAGGGTCACCACCAGCACCAGCACCGTCAGAATGGGCAGGATGGAATTGAAGATCCACCGCTGCCGCAGGCCCCGCAGCCGGAGGGACTTCCACCGCTGCTCTTTTTCCATTGCCTCCATTCCGTCACAGCCCCCACTTGTAGCCGTAGCCCCAGACCGTGGTGATATAGGCGGGGTTCTGCACGTTGTCCTCAATCTTCAGCCGGAGGCGGCGGATGTTCACGTCCACGATCTTCAGTTCCCCAAAGTAATCCCGGCCCCAGACCATGTCCAGAATCTCCTCCCGGGAGAGGGCCTTGCCGGGATTCTCCATGAAGACCCGCATGATGGAGTATTCCACCTGGGTCAGCTTGATGCGCTGGCCGTTCTTCTCCAGGGTCCGGTTCCGGGTGTTCAGCAGGAAGGGGGGCTGGCTCAGCTCCCCGGTGGCCTGGGGGGGGTCCTCGCCGCCGGAGCGGCGGACCAGGGCGTCCACCCGGGCGGTGAGCTCCGCCGGGGAAAAGGGCTTGGTCACATAGTCGTCGGCCCCGGTCATGAGGCCCGTCACCTTGTCCATCTCCTGGGATCGGGCCGTCAGCATGATGATGCCGATGCGGCTGTTGGTGGCCCGGATGCGGCGGCAGACCTCAAAGCCGTCGATGCCGGGCAGCATGATGTCCAGCAAAGCCACCCGGGCGTCCGGGTTCTCCCGCAGGCGCTCCAGGGCCTCCTCGCCGCTCTCGGCCTCGATGACGTCGTACCCGGCCCGGCGGAGGTTGATGACGATAAAGCCGCGGATGCTGGCCTCGTCCTCTAAAACCAACACTTTTTTCATGGCGTCCGTTCCTTTCCTAGTATGGGCCTCAGTTGTCCCCGGCAATCCACTCCCGGGCAATGAGGCTGAAGGCCTCCCGGACCTCCTCCGCCGTCAGGCAATGGTCCCAGGGCGGGGTCTCCGGCAGCTCGGCGGTATAGATGACGTCGGACTGGCGGCTGAGAGGGAAGCGGTTCCCCCGGGCGGCCCGGACCTCCCGGCCTGTTCCGGTGAGGGTCGTAATGCGCAGGATGGCCGCGCCCCGGACGCCCTCCTCGTTCAGCACGTAGAAGGTCACCCCGGAGTCGCCCCCTGTGGCGCTGCGCTCCGTCTCCACCCGGCCGATCCAGGACTCGGGAAGCCGGAGATACCAGCCGTCCTCCATACAGTGGTAGGTGGCGGCCGCCGTCTCCCCCGTGCCGTCCAGGCCGAAGGTGCGCCAGTCGATCCGGTGGAAGGGGGGCGCGCCGTCGGAGGAGGCGGGGGCGGGGACCTCCGTCCGGCCGTCCCCATCGATGTCCATGGGGTAGAGTCCATAGAAGGGAGCGATTTCCCCGGAGACGCCGGTGGCCTCGGAAAGCACGATATTGGTCAGCTCCCCGTTCCGCAGGGCCAGGATGTCCGTCACCGCGCCGGACTGCTCCGTTACGCTGGTGACGAAGAGGGCGGGCTCGCCGCCCCTCAGGGTCCCGGCGGTAAGGCGGCCCTGCTGGCTCAGTTCCGCCATGGTGACGGAGATGCGGGCCGGGGACTGGGCCGCCAGGGTTCCCTTCCGCCAGTCATAGCAGTCCGCGATGCCGTCTCCCTCCTCGTCGGCGTGGAGCACCACCAGCTCCTGGAGGCCGTCGCCGTCCAGGTCGGCGCTGGCGTAGCGGACGTAGCTGACGCTTCGCAGCAGCTCCTGGGGTCCCCCGGCGGCCAGGGTGTAGACCGAGAGGGCCTGAAGCTCGGCGTTGACCCGCCAGCCCACGATGAGCTCCGTCCTGCCGTCGCCGTCCAGGTCGCTGTATACCACGCTGTAGACGGAAGCGCCGCTGCCCTCGATGACGGCGGACTGCTCATAACTGTCCCCCTTGGCGGAGAAGATATAGATTTTCAGGGGCTTCTCGTCCTCCGCCTTGCGGAAGAAGGCCAGCGCCTCCTGCTGCCCGTCGCCGTCCAGGTCCGTGAGCTGGACGGGCTGGATGTTCGCCCCGGACATGGGGGCGGCGTACTCCGCGCCGTCCTCCAGAATGGCGTTCAGCCGGGCGTTCAGCTCCGTGTATTTGGCGGGCAGCTCCGGGAGGGCATAGAGCTCCTCGGGGTTGAATTCGATGTTGAAGCCGCCGCAGCCGCTGAGGGCCGCGGACAGCGCCAGCGCCGCCGCCAGGGCCCGGATTCTCTTGGCCATCACGCCGCCTCCCCTGCGTTTGGAATACGGCCCCGGGACGGGGCCCGAAAACTCTAATATCATATCATACCACGTTTCCCGGCGTTTGGGTAGTGTTTCTTCCCTTGATTTTTCCCGCTTTCCTTTTTCTCCCCGCCGTGCTATACTGGCTCCGTGAAACGCCGACGGCGGAAAGGAGGCCCCCCATGACGGACTGCCGAACCCGATATCCCCTTCTGCTCATCCACGGGCTGAACTGCCGGGACGACTGGATTTTCTCCTACTGGGGTCCCATCACGGACCTTCTCCGCTCCCACGGGGCCCTGGTCTACCTCAGCGGCCAGGACGCCTGGGGCGGCGTCCCCGGCAACGCCCGGGCCCTTCTCCGCCGGGCGGAAGATATTCTGGCGGAGACGGGCAGTGAAAAGCTGAACCTCATCGCCCACTCCAAAGGCGGACTGGAGGCCCGGTATCTCCTCTCCACCCTGGGCTTCGCCCCCAGAGCCGCCTCCCTCACCACCATCTGCACGCCCCACCGGGGCTCCCGGACGGCGGCGGAGTGGCTGGGGCGGGAGCGGGCCTGCCGCGTTATCGGCCCGGGGCTGGAGGGCTTCTGGCGGGCCCGGGGAGACCGGGACCCGGACTTCCCGGCGGCGGTATCCGCCCTGACGCCGGAGGCCATGGAGCGCTTCAACGCCGAAAACCCGGACAGTCCCCTGGTCTACTACCAGAGCTGGGGCGCCCGGCTGGACAAGCCGGTCTGGGACCCCATGGACCGCGTTCAGCTCCGGATCACCAAGGCCGACGCCCCCACCGACGGCCTGGTCTCCCCGGATTCCGCCGCCTGGGGAACCTACCGGGGCACCCTGGAGGGCGTGTCCCACCAGGACGCCGTGGGGGGCCGGAGGCGGAAGCGCCCCGGCTTCGACGCCAGGGAATTTTACGTCCGCCTGGTGCAGGAACTGGCGGACATGGGATTTTGAGGAGAGCGCCATGGAACGATACGCCCAAACCGCCCCGGCGAAAATCAACCTGGCCCTGGACATCCTGGGCCTCCGCCCGGACGGCTATCACGAAATGCGCATGGTCATGCAGTCTATCAGCCTCTGCGATACCGTCTCTCTGGAGGAGGCCGGAAAGGGCTTCACGCTCTCTGCCCGGGGACTCGCCCTGCCTGAGGGAAAGACCCTGGAGCAGCGGGCGGCGGAGGCCTTCTTCGCCGCCGTCGGACGGACGCAGCCGCCCCTCCGGGTGACGCTGGAGAAGCAAACCCCCGCTTACGCGGGCCTGGGAGGCGGCAGCGCCGACGTGGCGGCCCTGCTGCGGCTGCTGCGGGAGCGGTACGCCCCGGGCATGCCCCGGGAGGCACTGGAGGCCGTGGGCGGACAAATCGGCAGCGACATGCCCTTCTGCGTCCGGGGCGGCACGGCCCTGGCGGAGGGCCGGGGAGACGTCCTGACGGAGCTGCCCACTCTGCCGGACTGCCGCTTTGTCATCTGCAAGCCGGGCTTCGATTTGCCAACAGCCTCCATGTTCGCCCGGCTCCGCTCCGGCGTGGACCGCCCCCGCCCGGACGTGGACGGCATGGTTTCCGCCCTGGAGCGGGGAGACCTGGAGGGCTTGGCCCAGCGCGTGGGCAACGTGTTCGAGGCCGTCCTGGAGCCCGGAGAGCGGCGGGAAATCGAAGGCGTCAAAGAAACGCTTCTCCGCCAAGGGGCCCTGGCCGCAGCCATGTCCGGCTCCGGCCCGGCGGTGTTCGGCCTCTTCCCCCCGGACGCGGAAACCGCCGGGGCGGCGGCAGAGCTGAAAAGCCGCTATGCCCAGGTCTTCGAGGCCAGGCCCGTGGGGCGGCTGCTTTAGAGCAAAACCGGAACCTCCCGCCGGATGGCCAAGCTCTCCGGTGTGACGGCACAGTCGTACGCGCACACCCGCACGCCCGCGGCCGCCGCCTCCCGGAGAGCCGCGCCGAAGGCCGGGTGGGTTTCGTCGTTGGGAGCCACGCTCTTCATGCCCTCCATCTGCACCACGAAGAACAGCGCCGCCCCCAGCCCGGCCTCCGCCGCCTTTTGAAGCTCCCGGATGTGCTTCACCCCCCGCTCCGTGGGTGCGTCGGGGAAGCGGGCCGCGCCCCCTTCCTCCAAAGTCACGCCTTTCACCTCCATCAAATAGAGTCCTTGGGGCCCCTCCACGCAGAAATCCAGCCGGGAGTCCCCATAGACGTACTCCCGCCGGAGCACCGCCCCCTGGGGAAGCCTCGGCTCCAGCCACTCGGCAAACACCTGGTTCGGGGCCTGCGCGTCCATGTTCACCAGCAAATCCCCCTTTCGGACGGCGATGAGGTCGTAGGCGGTCTTCCGTTTGGGGTTCGCGCTTTTTTCCAGATACACGGCCGCTCCCGGAGTCAGCAGCTCCCGGCAGCGGCCCGTATTTTTGACGTGGACGGTCCGCACGCTTCCCTCCGCCTCCACCTGGGCGATGAAGCGGTTGGGACGGGCGAGAAACCGGCCCGGGACCACGGTTTTGTACTGCATAGCGGGCTCCTTTCCGGCGGGGCGGAGAAATTTTATCGGTTTCTTAACGGACAAATCCGCCGTTTCCCGCCCCGGATTCGTAAAATTGTACCACGTTTTACTCCTCACGTCCAGCCTCCGGAGACCGGGCAAAAAAGCCTTGATAAAATTTCTCCAAAGTCATTGTTTTTTTCGGCGGAAGTTGATACAATAGCCCTGCATCTATATTTATAGGAGGGAGCATATGCCAGAGTATTCCAGCTTGTTTGTCTGCCTGATGGGCATGGGCGTCGTCTTTTTCGGCCTCATCTGCCTCATCGTCCTGACGATGATTATGGGCAAGATTGTGGGCGGTCACGCGGCCCCCGCCGTCTCCGCCCCCGCCCCGGCCGCAGCGGCCCCCGCCGCCGCCCCGGAGGGCAACCGCCAGGAGATCGCCGCCGCCGTCTCCGCCGCCATCGCGGAGGAGCTGGGGACCAGCATCACAGGCATCCGCATCGTATCCATGAAAAAACTGTAAGGAACAAGAAGGAGAGAGTATCATGAAAAAGTACAGAGTCACCGTAAACGGCACCGCCTATGAGATTGAGCTGGAAGAGCTGACCGGGGCCGCCCCCGCTGCGGCCGCCGCCCCCGCTCCGGCTCCCGCTCCCGCCGCCGCGGCTCCTGCCGGAGGCGAGCAGGTCACCAGCCCCATGCCCGGCACCATCCTGGACGTGAAGGTCTCCCAGGGCGCTTCCGTCAAGAAGGGCGACGTGCTGATGATTCTGGAGGCCATGAAGATGGAGAACGAAATTATGTGCCCCTGCGACGGAAAGGTCGCCTCCATCCACACCTCCAAGGGCGCGGCGGTGGAGTCCGGCACTCTGCTGTGCGTTATCCAGTAAGGCGCTGGAGGGACACAAATGGAAGCTATTCTGGATTTTGTAAACAGCTCGGGATTCGCGCTGTTTGCCCAGGGGGACAACTGGAAGTGCCTGCTGATGCTTCTCATCGCCTGCGGCCTCCTGTTCCTGGGCATTGTGAAGAAATTTGAGCCTCTGCTGCTGGTGCCCATCGCCTTCGGCATGCTCATCACCAATCTGCCCGGCGCGGAGATGTACCACGAAATTTTCTTCGCCGGAGGCCACATCCACTGGGACCTCATCGGCGGCGCGGAAATCACCCAGGAGTTCATCAACGGGCTCCGGGAGGTGGGCGTGGCCGAGGCCGTGCTGGCCACCGCCCCGGTGGGCACGTCCATTACAGCGGGCCTCATCGACATCCTGTACCTGGGCGTAAAGCTGGGCATCTACCCCTGCCTCATCTTCATGGGCGTGGGCGCCATGACCGACTTCGGCCCCCTGATCGCCAACCCCAAGAGCCTGCTGCTGGGCGCGGCGGCGCAGCTTGGCATCTTCATGACCTTCGTGGGCTGCCGGATGTCCGGTATCTTCTCCTCCGCCCAGGCCGGGTCCATCGGCATCATCGGCGGCGCGGACGGCCCCACCGCCATCTACGGCGCGACGAAGCTGGCCCCGGAGCTCCTGGGCCCCATCGCCGTGGCGGCGTACAGCTACATGGCCCTGGTGCCCGTCATCCAGCCCCCCATCATGCGGCTCTTGACCACCGAGGCGGAGCGGAAGATTGTCATGAAGCCCCTGCGGCAGGTCTCCAAGACCGAGAAGATCATCTTCCCCATCATGGTCGCCATCTTTGTGGCCCTGCTGGTGCCCTCCGCCGCCCCCCTGATTGCCTGCCTCATGCTGGGCAACCTGTTCCGTGAGTGCGGCGTGGTGGAGCGCCTGAGCAAGACGGTCCAAAACGAGCTCATCAACATCGTCACCATCTTCCTGGGCGTGTCCGTGGGCGCGACGGCCACGGGCCGGACCTTCCTCAGCCTCCAGACCATCGCCATCATGGCCATGGGCATTGTGGCCTTCGGCTTCGGCACCGCCGGCGGCGTGGTCCTGGCGAAGATCATGAACCTGTTCCTGAAAGAGAAAATCAATCCCCTCATCGGCTCCGCGGGCGTATCCGCCGTGCCCATGGCCGCCCGGGTCTCCCAGGTGGAGGGCCAGAAGGCCAACCCCAGCAACTTCCTTTTGATGCACGCCATGGGTCCCAACGTGGCCGGCGTCATCGGCTCCGCCATCGCCGCGGGCGTGATGATTTCCCTCTTCGGCTGATAGATAGGAGGTATTGTAATGGCTATGGAATTTCTCTCTAAGAAGCCCCTGTATATCACCGACACCATCCTGCGGGACGCCCACCAGTCCCAGGCGGCCACCCGCATGCGGGTGGAGGACATGCTGCCCGCCTGCGAGGTGCTGGACTCCATCGGCTACTGGTCCCTGGAGTGCTGGGGCGGCGCCACCTTCGACTCCTGCATGCGCTTCCTCAACGAGGACCCCTGGGAGCGTCTGCGGAAGCTCCGCAAGGCTCTGCCCAACACGAAGCTGCAAATGCTCTTCCGGGGCCAGAACATCCTGGGCTACAAGCACTACGCCGACGACGTGGTGGACGCCTTCTGCCGGAAGTCCATTGAAAACGGCATCGACATCATCCGGATTTTCGACGCGCTGAACGACGTGCGGAACCTGGAACAGGCCATTAAGTCCACCAAGAAATACGGCGGCATGGTGGAGGCCACGTTGTCCTACACCATCTCCCCCATCCACAGCGAGGAGTACTTCGTGAAGCTGGCCCAGGAGCTGGAACAGATGGGCGCGGATGTGATCTGCGTCAAGGACATGGCGAACCTCCTCCTGCCCATGGACGCCTATTCCCTCATCAAGAAGCTGAAGGAAACCGTGAAAATCCCCATCCACCTCCACACCCACAACACCACGGGCACGGGAGACATGGTGTACCTCATGGCAGCCTACGCCGGCGTGGACATTGTGGACACGGCCCTCAGCCCCCTGGCCAACGGCACGGCCCAGCCCGCCACGGAGTCTTTGGTCGCCACCCTCCAGGGCACCGTCCGGGACACCAAGCTGGACCTGAACAAGATGAGCGAGGCCGCCGCCCACTTCCGGAAGGTTGCCCAGAAGCTCAAGGAGCAGGGCAGCCTGGACCCCAAGGTGCTGAACGTGGACACCAACACCCTCCTGTATCAGGTCCCCGGCGGCATGCTGTCCAACCTGATCTCCCAACTGAAGCAGGCCAACAAGGAGGAGAAGTACTACGACGTGCTGGCAGAGATTCCCCGTGTCCGGAAGGACTTCGGCTATCCCCCGCTGGTCACTCCCACCAGCCAGATTGTGGGCACCCAGGCCGTCATGAACGTGGTGGTGGGCAAGTACAAGACCTTCCCCAAGGAGTCCAAGGCCCTGCTGAAGGGCGAGTACGGCCGTCTCCCCGGCGAGGTCAGCGAGGAGGTCCGGGCCCTGGCGGGCATCAAGCCCGAGGAGGTCATCACCTGCCGCCCGGCGGACCAGCTCCAGCCGGAGGTGGAGAAGTACCGGGAGGAGTTCAAGGGCGTTGCCAAGAGCGACGAGGACGTGCTGTCCCTGGCCCTGTTCCCCCAGGTGGCCCCCAAGTTCCTGGCCTGGAGGGACGGGCCCCACGACGAGCCCGCCGCCGCTCCTGCGGCTGCTCCGGCGGCCAAGGCCGCCCCGGCGGACCCCAACGCCGTGCGGGAGCTGTTTGTGGAATTTAAAGGATAAATAAGCAGTGAGACAAGGGACGGTATCGAATTGATACCGTCCCCTTTTTTACCACCAGGCGTAGAGCTCATAATTGTCAATGGACAGCTCCAAGGCGCCCGACACTTCACCGTCCCTGCCGTACAGCGTCACGGTCACCGGCAGGTCCGCGTGGAGAATGCCCCGGCCCCCTTCTCCCTTAGTCAGGCTGCTGTACCAGTTAAAGGCCGCCCCTTCCAAGCCGGTGTTGGGCCCCCAGGCCCCCGGAGAGATTCCCTCCTCCTGATAGGAAAAGGCCAGCACCGCATCGCTCAGCTTCACTCCCGGATAGGAAAACGTCTTTCGCTCTCCATAGGTGAGTTCCGATTCCTCCGAATCCCGCTCGTAGAGCCGGGTGGTTCGCTGGGCCGTCACCTCCACGGAGGCGGACCCCACGTCCGCGAAATCCCCCGCCACATAGATCGTGCCGTTGAAGGCCGCACAAAGCGTGCCTTTCATGATTCCCGGATCCCGGTTGACCCCATGGTACACCTCCAACGCACTGCGGTCAAAGACGCCTGTCACATAGCTGTCCCCTGTGCGGGCCAGCAGAAAAGTAGTGTGGTTGGCAAAGGTCTCGTTACCGAATTTGTAAGACTTGCCCCTCACCACGACCGGCTCCAAATCGGAGAGGAGGTACTCCCGCTCCATCCGGTCCAGCATCCCCTGGACCGTGTAGGGCGGAAAGTCCAGCAGGGCGTATACCAGCAGGGCCAGCAGCACGCTCAAAAGCAGGTTGCGGAGAATCTTTCTTCCCCGGTTCATGGCGTCACCTCCCATGTAAGGCGCATCGCCCAGTCCTGGCCGGAGAGGGGATAGGATATCTCCACCCACTGGGGCGGCTCATCCAGCACCAGTTCCACCGTCCGCTGGAAACGGATCCATCCGTCACTGGATACCGCATCTGGGGATTCCCCGAACTGCCAATAGCGGCGCTCCGGCACATAGGCCTGGTGGATGGAATCAAATTTCCGGAGCGGCAGCTCCCCCTCCTCGTCCCGCCAGGTGAAATACCAGGTCCCAACGCCGGCGTTTACCTGTAGAGGGGCGTGCATTTGTATCCACAGACGGACCGCCGCCACCGTCTGGCCCTCCCGCTCCGTGATCTCCCCCGGCGCGGCCCAGAGGGTAGCGTGTTCCAGCTCCACCCGCGCCGCCGTGGCGGGCGGCGTCTCCCAGGCCAGCTCGCCCTGGATGCCCCGGAGTATATTCGGCAAGCTGTTGATGGCAAACGCCGCCACCAGCGCCATGACCGCCAGGCCCAAAACCATGCAGCGGCTCACCTCCCACAGCCACCCAAGCCAGGGTTTATGTACCCTGTCCAGGGCCCAGCCCACTTCCTGGGCGTTCCCCATGGCGGCCAGGGCCCGCTCCTCCGCCAGCTCCCGGGAACGGCCCAGGCGGAGAAGGTCCCGGACATGGTCCTCGTAGTGGGCGCGCAGCTCCTCCTCGATGCCCTTGTGGTCCGGGCGGAAGCGGACCTGCCCGCACACGGCGTCCACCCAGATTTGAAACTCGTCTCTCACGGCGCGCCCCCTCACGCCGGGGAGGCGCTGTTCACCACCGCGTCCACCTGCTCCCGGAAGACCGCCCACTCCTCCTTCCGGGCGTCCAGGGCCCTGCGGCCCTTCCGGGTGATGCGGTAGTATTTCCGGGTTCGGCCCTCCTCGGACTTCTTCTCCCGGACGCTGACCAGCCCTTCCGCCTCCAGGCCGTGGAGGATAGGATAAAGGGTCCCCTCCTTCAAATCGAAGACGTGGTTGGACCGCCGGGCCAGCTCGGTGATCATCTGGTAGCCGTACATCTCCTCCCCCGAAAGCAGGGAGAGAATCAGCAGGGTCGTGCTGCCGCTCATCAGGCTCTTGTCAATTTTCATGGCGCGCCTCCTTTCTGCAATACCTCGGTCATCTATGGTTAGTATACATAGATGGCCGAGGTTTGTCAAGAAGAAAGAAGAGCGCCCCCCGCGGGACGCTCTTCTCGTCACGTATAGGAGCGCTCCACCCGGACCTTGGCCTGGAAGCCCCCGTCCAGCACCTGGACGGCGTTTTTAATTTTCTCCTCCACCTCCTGGTCCGTGAGGCGGAAGTCGAAGGGCACCGCCGCATCGAAAATCAGGTGCGCGTGGCCCTCCCGGGGCACCACCACCCGGAAATCGTGGATGGTGATGCCGCCGTCGATGCACCGGACCAGGGTTTCCACCTTCTCCCGGGTCTCCTGGGTGACGCCGTCGTCGGTGCACACCGGGTCCATGTGGATCACCGCCTCGCAGCCCAGGCGCTCCCGCAGCTCCCGCTCCACGTGGTCGATGCGGCTGTGGAGCTCCAGCAGCTCCCCGCTGGCGGGGACCTCGGCGTGGAGGGAGATCATGCGCCGCCCGGGGCCGTAGTCGTGGACGATGAGGTCGTGGACCCCCAGGATGGGCTGGTGGGAGAGGACCAGGGACCGGATTTCCTCCACAAACTCCGCCGAGGGCGGCGTGCCCAGCAGGGGGTCCATGGTGGTCTTGGCCGCCTGGACGCCGGACCAGAGGATGAACAGGGCCACCAGCAGGCCCCCCCAGCCGTCCAGGGTCAGGCTCGTGTACCGCTCCACCAGGGAGGCGATCAGCACCACCGACGTGGCGGCGCAGTCGCTGAGGGAGTCCAGGGCGGCGGCCTCCATGGCGGTGGAGCCGATGCGCCTCCCAATCCGCCGGTTGTAAAAGGCCATGTAGAGCTTCACGGCGATGGCGGCGCAGAGGACCGCCGTCACCCAGGGGCCAGTCTCCGCCGGGATGGGGTGGAGAATCTTCCCCACGGAGGACTGGGCCAGCTCGAAGCCCATCAGCAGAATCAGCATGGACACCACCAGGCCGGAGAGGTACTCCATCCGTCCGTGGCCGAAGGGGTGCTCGTGGTCCGGCTTCTGCTCCGCCAGGCGGAAGCCCAGCAGAGTGACCACGGAGGACCCGGCGTCGGAGAGGTTGTTCACCGCGTCCGCCACCACGGCGATGGAGCCGGAGGCCAGACCCGCCAGCAGCTTCCCCAGGAACAGCAGCAGATTCAGTCCCACGCCCACCCCGCCGCAGAGCACGCCGTAGCCCCTCCGCACCTGGGCCTCGGTTTTCCCCTCAGGCTTGAGGAACAGGCGGGCCAGTATGGTAAGCACAAAATCAGCTCCCCTCAAAGGAATAGTCAAATATCACAGGATATGCGGAAGAGCGGCACGACGATACCGCTCTTTCCCTTTTATTTCTTCCCCGGCAAAACCAGTTTCATGTGGCAGCACAGGTCGTCCAGGTCCCGGTCCGTGGCGGCGGGCACCCGGAGCTTGGCCCCGCAGTCCCGGCAGATGAGGTCCACGGCGGACCGCCGGATCTCCATGCCCCAGCGGCCGCTGCCGCAGGCGCAGGTGATTCCCCCCGGCCGGGCGGCGATGTCCCGCAGCTCGGAGAGGACCTCGTACATGATGACGTTGTCCAGGAACGCCTGGTCCCCATCCTGCCGCCGTTCCTTCTCCGCCAGGACGGCCAGCTCCCGCAGCTGCTTGTCCACCGTCCCCTCGGGGCCGATGAAGCAGCAGAACTGCTTCGTTCCGGCGCAGGCCAGGGCGGTCCCGGGCCCCTCCAGCACCTGCTCCCGGGTGCAGACGGCGGCGTGGGTCTCCCCGCAGAGGCCGCAGGGAACGGTGAGCCGGTAGCGCTCCCCGTCGAAAACCGCCGTCAGGGCGGAGCCCCCGCAGCCGCATTCCGCCTCCGCGCCGGAGGCCTCCAGGGCGAAGACCGAGCGGGTCTTCATCACGGTCTTCCCGCACTTGGGGCAGAGATATCCAAAGGTGCGCATCTCCTCGCGCATGACAGAGCACCTCGCTTTACATAGTTAGGCTTTAAAGTATACCACAAGCCCGGGCCGAAGTCCAGTTTTTTTGTGCAAGATACCGGAGCAAAAATCAGGACGGAAACCGGGGCCCGCTTTTCGCCCATGAAAGGATTGACATTTCCGCAAATGCCCGTTATCATAAGAGAATCTGCCCCGGGACGGCCTCCCCGCCTCCGGGCGCGGCAACGAAACATACGAGAGAGGAACGAGAAACTTATGAAACGGGAGCGCTTTCAATCCCGCCTGGGCTTCCTGCTGGTAAGCGCGGGCTGCGCCATCGGCATCGGCAACGTGTGGAAATTTCCCTATGTCACCGGGGAGAACGGCGGCGGCGTGTTCGTGCTGTTTTACCTGCTCTTTCTGGCGATCATGGGCGTGCCGGTGCTGACCATGGAGCTGGCTGTGGGCCGGGCCAGCCGCAAGAGCGCCGTCCAGGGCTACCAGGCCCTCCAGCCGGCGGGAAGCAAATGGCACATCCACGGCTGGTTCTGCGTGGCGGGCTGCTGCCTTTTGATGATGTACTACACCACCGTGTCCGGCTGGATGCTGGGCTACTTCTTCAAGTTCGCCGGCGGGGCCTTCGACGGCTTGACCACCGAGGCGGTGGAGGGGATCTTCCCTGCCATGCTGGGCAATCCCGTGGAGATGACCGCCTGGATGGTCATCACCGTGCTGGCGGGCTTCCTGGTGGTAAGCTTCGGCCTCCAGAAGGGCCTGGAGCGGATCACGAAGTGGATGATGCTGGGGCTGCTGACCCTCATTGTGGTGCTGGCCGTCCACAGCCTGATCCTCCCCGGCGGCATGGAGGGCGTGAAGTTCTACCTTCTGCCCGACTTCGGCCGGGCGGCGGAGGCGGGCCTGGGCCACGTGATCACCGCCGCTATGAACCAGGCCTTCTTCACCCTGAGCCTCGGCATCGCCGCCATGGAGATCTTCGGCAGCTACATGAGCCGGGACAACACCCTGACCAGCGAGGCGGTGCGCATCTGCCTGCTGGACACCTTCGTGGCCCTCATGGCGGGTCTCATTATCTTCCCCGCCTGCTTCTCCTTCGGCGTGGAGCCGGGACAGGGGCCGGCGCTGATTTTCATCATCCTGCCCAAGGTCTTTGTGAACATGGCGGGCGGGCGGCTCTGGGGGGCCCTGTTCTTCCTGTTCATGACCTTCGCCAGCTTCTCCACAGTCATCGCCGTCTTTGAGAACCTCCAGGCCAACGCCATCGACAACTTCGGCTGGTCCCGGAAAAAGGCGGCCCTGGTAAACTGCATCTTCATCCTCATCGCCAGCATGCCCTGCGTCCTGGGCTACAACCTCTGGAGCAATGTCCACCTCATCGGCGGCCGGGACGTGCTGGACAGCGAGGACTTCATTGTCTCGAACCTGCTGCTGCCCCTGGGATCTCTGGTGTACCTCCTGTTCTGCGTCAGCAAGAGCGGCTGGGGCTACGACCGCTACCTGGAGGAGGCCAACGCCGGGGAAGGCCTGAAGATGCCCCGGTGGCTGCGGCCCTATTTCCAGTTCGTCCTGCCGGTGCTGATTTTGATCATCCTGGTGCAGGGGCTGTTATAAGTTGGATTCATAAAGAGAAAGCGGCGGCGGGGAAATTCCCCGCCGCCTTCTTTTTTCTGTCCGATTGATTAAAATGCAACCTTCATGCACAGCGCCACCAGGCACAATATGACGGCGCAGGGGACGTAGACGTACCGCCCGATGTTGTACCACCAGACGCCGGGGGCCTTGTCCGCCCCCTTGTCCACCTCGTCCATCAAATCCTCCCGGCGCATGATCCAGAACCAGCTCACCGCCCCCAGGGTAGCCCCGATGGGGATGATGTAGATGGACACGATGTCCATCCAGGGCCCCCACTTGAAGATGGGCTCCATATGGAGGCCGATCCCAAGGCACACTACGCACAGCAGCACCAGCATGGCCTTCCGGCTGAGCCTTGGGAACTTGTGGAGCAGGGACTCTCCCACCGCCTCGAACATGTTCTGAAGGGAACTGACCCCGGCGAAAATCATGGCCACATACAGGATGACCGCGAACAGCCGCCCCAAAGGGATGTCCTGCAAAATCCGGGGCAGGGTGACGAAGAGCAGGGAGGGCCCCGCCCCGACGTCCAGCCCGTAGGCGAAGCAGGCGGGAATCATCACCAGGGCGGCAACCAAAGCGGCGATGGTGTCAAAAAGGGCCGTCCGCTTGGCAAGCTTCGCCACGTCCTCCGCCGTGTCCAGGTACGCTCCGTAGACAATCATGCCGCTGCCCGTGATGGACAGGGAGAAGAAGGCCTGTCCCATGGCCCAGATCCACACCATGGGGTCCAGCAGCTCCTCCCACCGGGGGGAGAACATATAGCGGTAACCCTCCGCCGCGCCGGGGAGGAAGGCCACCCGCACCGCCAGGACCAGGAAGATCAGGAAAAACAGGGGCATCATGACCTTGTTGCTCTTTTCAATGCTCTTGGCCCCCAGCAGGAGGGTCAGCAGGGTCCCCACCACCACAATCGCGTGGAAGGGGATAACGGAGTAGTCCGCCAGGGAGAAGCTCTCGAACCAGGCGGCGGTGTCCGCCGTCATCAGCTCCCCGGTGAGGGAGCTGGCAAAGGCCTTCAGCACATAGGCGATGATGACCGCGTAGCCCAGGGCGATGCACATGGACCCCGCCAGGGGCAGCCAGCCCAACAGGCCCCCGGCCTTCCCCAGCTCCTTCTTCCTCGTGCCCCAGGCCATTTCATAGGCCCCCAGGGTCCCCGTCCGGGCCCGGCGGCCCACGGCGTACTCCGCCGCCAGGCCCACGGTGCCAAATAAGGCGATGAAAATCAAATAGGCGATGAGGAAGGCCCCGCCGCCGTAGCTGCCCATTTTCGCCGGGAAGCCCCACACGTTGGCCATGCCCACGGCGGAGCCCACCGCCGAGAGGACAAAGCCCCACTGGCTGCTGAACTGGCGTTTCTTGTGCTCGTGGCTCATGCCGTACCCCCTTCCCGCTCCTCCTGAATCAGGGCCTCCAGCAGCTCCACCGCCGTGACGATCATGTTGTCGCAGTGGGCGGTGACCCCCAGGCGCCGGGAGGCGGGGTTCTTGTCCGTCACGCCGGGCCGGGCCCGGAGCAGGTCCCCGCAGCGGGTGTGGCCGAAGGTCTCGAAAAAGCGGCGGCGGTACTCTTTTGTAATCCGGTAGACGTTCCGCTTGGCCTCCTGGTCCCCCTGCTTGTCAAAGGGGAAGCAGAGGCTTACAATCAGCGCGCCGCCGCTGACGGCGCCGCAGACCTCCTCATGGCTGCCGCCCATGCCGCCGCCGAAGCCGCCCAGGAGGGGCAGGACCTCCTCCGGCGTCCGGCCCGCCAGGTCCGCACAGGCTCCCGCCACGGACTGGGCGCAGTTCCAGCCCTCCTTGTGGTATTGATACGCCTTGGCGCAGCGATCCATAGTTCTTGTCTCCTCTCTGTCGCATTTCGGCCCCGGGGGCCGGTTTTTCTAAGGGTATTATAACAAGAGCGGATGGAAATAGCAACCAGGAAAAATCCCGGGGGCTTCCAATAAGAAAAAGGCAGAGCGGCCCGGCCGCTCCGCTTTTCCCTTATAAGGTTACGCTTACCGCTCCTCGGCGGTGAAGAAGACGAAGAAAGTGTCCCCCTCGCTGTCGTCGTCGAAAAGCTCCAGGTGGGAGATGGAGAAATCCTTCTCGTCCGCGGGCACGTCGAAGACCAGATCGCCGGTCCGGGACTCGTTTACCGCCAGCTCGTACTCGGCGGGGAACTGCTCCTCCGCCACGGTATCCAGGTCGGAGCCGTCCTCGGCCTCGGTGATGGGCCAGGCGAACTCGTCGGTTTCGGAACTGGCGCTCCACTGGCCCTGGAAGTCGTCGTCATACATGGGCAGGCTCTCGTTAAAGGTATTTTTGATGGTCATGTTTACCACCAGCACCTTCATGCCCTCCGGGGCGGCGTGGCCGTGGTACTCGGCGGCGGTGTAGGCGCCGTTCACAGTGAAGTCCATAAAATAGGAATGCATCAGGTCGCCGACGCGCCCCTCGGCATAGCCGTCCTCCGCCTGGACCTCGCCGCTGCCGGCTCCCCCGGAGCGGTCAGGGCCGCCGTCTCCGGAGCCGCCGCCGCAGGCGGCCAGAGTCAAAAGCAGCAGCAGCGCCAGGGTCAGGGAAAGCAGTCGTTTCATCGCAGGATATCCCCCATTCTGTAGTCTGGATTCTCTCTGCCGGAGGTGGGATTCCGCGCGGTCTGCATGGAAGTCAAACGCCTCCCGGCCTAAGGAAATGATACTACGGACCGCCTTTCAAGTCAATATCCGTCACATCAAAATTACCCGCCGCATAGGCTGGAGGGAGACGGGGAGGGACGGAAATGAGAAGGACCGTGTATATCTGGGGGGACCCGGAGCGCTTCGCAAACTACCGGCGCTGGGTGGAATCCGCCGGGGGCCGGGCGGTCTTCGGAAAGGAAACCGGAAGGAAGACGGCCAGGTGGGACGCGCTGCTGCTCCCCGGCGGCGGGGATCTTGAGCCCTGGCGTTACGGGCAGGAGAACAGGGCCTCCCGGAATCTGGAGCCGGAGCGGGACGCGGCGGAGCTTCAGCTGCTCCAGGCGTTTACCGCTGCGGGGAAGCCGGTGCTGGGAGTCTGCCGGGGGCTTCAGACCATCAACGTCTTTTTCGGCGGAACGCTGGCCCAGGATGTTCCCGGCCACGGGGCCTGGGAGGGCGGAGACCGGCTCCACGGCGTGAGGGCGGCCTCCTCGCATTTCCTGTGGGAGGAGGGGCTGGCGGTGAACAGCGCCCACCACCAGGCGGCGGACCGGCTGGGCGGCGGCCTCCGGGCCGTCCAGTGGGCGGAGGACGGCGTGGTGGAGGCCCTGCGCCATGAGCGCCTGCCGGTGTGGGCGGTCCAGTGGCACCCGGAGCGCCTGGGAGATCCGGCTCCGGGGCGGCGGCTGATGGAGGCTTTTTTGGATTTGGGCCGGTGAGAAAAAATTTCCGAAAATCCAGGGAAAACCGTCCAAGACCGCTTGACAGCCGGGGGCTTTCGTGGTATGATGTCCAAGCTGACGATTTCCAGGGGGGCCGAGACCTTGCGGCCAAGACTTACGCAGGTGTAGCACAATGGTCAGGGCACCAGCCTTCCAAGCTGGGGATGCGAGTTCGATTCTCGTCACCTGCTCCATCCAAAATTCGCGCCAGTAGCTCAGCCGGATAGAGCAACTGCCTTCTAAGCAGTAGGCCAGGGGTTCGAGTCCCTTCTGGCGTGCCAAGCTCTCCCCCGGGCGTCCGTCCAGCGTCTTTCAGACGGTTGATATGTGGTGGGTGTAGCTCAGTTGGTTAGAGCACCGGATTGTGGTTCCGGGTGTCGTGGGTTCGAGTCCCATCTCCCACCCCACAAGAGCAGGGGATCGGGGCTTTTCCCCGGTCCCCGCG
>CATNDJ010000011.1:43821-45078 GCA_950097265.1 uncultured Oscillibacter sp. | reverse complement strand
TCCCATCTCCCACCCCACAAGAGCAGGGGATCGGGGCTTTTCCCCGGTCCCCGCGTTCATTTCCCACATGGGGACGTAGCCAAGCGGTAAGGCAAGGGACTTTGACTCCCTCATGCGCTGGTTCGAGTCCAGCCGTCCCTGCCAGATCGTCGGGGCGAAATCCGCTCTGCTCCGTTTCCGCCAACAGTCTGCGGACTGTAGGCGAAAACTGCGCTCCGCTCCTTTGCCCCTCCTCTTTCAAGGGGGAGCGGGCTCCCCCTTGAGCAACCCCCACCCCTGCGGGGGACGAAGGGACGAGGGATAGGAGAACGAGAGAGCAAAACAGCCGCAAGCACGGCGAAGCCGCGCCCATAGCGTATCCCCCCGCCGGAGCCCAGCGCAAGCGGGTCCGGTGGGGAGAGGAGGAAGAAACGGAACGGCGTGAATCCTGCCCGCAGGGCGGGATTCACATAGTGCAGCTTCTTCCGACGACGACCCGGTAGCTCAGTCGGCAGAGCAACTGCCTTTTAAGCAGTGGGTCCGGGGTTCGAATCCCCGCCGGGTCACCAAGGAAAATCCCTTGTAGTCATTGCGGTGCAATGGTTACAGGGGGTTTCTTTTTGCGTGCTCTTGGAAAACGCGCTCCAAAATGGCCCCAAAAACCGATGTTTTTTTGATGCGTGCAAGTCAAGATGCAAGTCAAGATGCAAGTCACTGATGTTTTCCTAAGTAAGAATATCCACAACCGATTCCGTCTTACAGACCCGGCAGTACACCGCCAGATTTTCGGCCCTGGTTCCTGGGCGGAGCTTGAGGACCTTCCCCCGGCGGCGGCGGGAGAGACTTTGCCGGTATTCGTTGGTAGAGCGGTAGAGACACAGGCCCAGCGGGACAGCATTGCCCGGAAAATGAAAAAAGCCCCTGGCAAGAAGTCAGAGGCTTGACAGAAGGGCCGACACGGCCTATAATAAGCATAGAAAGGGCGCTGCCGGTAGACACGGTTGGCCCTAGCCTAAGTTACAGAAGTAACCGCCGGACTGTGGGCACAGGGGCGGTTACTTCTTTTTGTACGCCTGAATGAACAGGCCGCAAATACCGATGATAACCAGGGAGTAAGCGAAAAGCTCACTGTATGTAACCATAGGGCAGCCCCCTTTCCAAAGATCAGGGGGCAAGAAGGTGCCCCCTGTCAAGGGGCCAACCGTCCGCCGTTACTGGCAGCGCTGAAAGATGATTCTTTCCTGCTGTCAGAATACCACGATTTTTCGCAGAAGGCAA
>CATNDJ010000011.1:0-43721 GCA_950097265.1 uncultured Oscillibacter sp. | reverse complement strand
AAGGATTCAATCGTTGCCTCGGTCAGCCGCTCCCACGTCTTGGAGATGGAGGCAACAAAGCTCGGGTCTCCATGCTTCTCTCCAAGTCTGCGCCCGGAACAAACCCGGCAAGCCTCCAACAGACCGTCCCAGGTCTGGAGAACAACGCCCGGGCCGCCGTCTGCTGCCCGGCTGATATTCACCAGCCGCCACCGGGCCTCTGTGTCCTCCGCTTTGTCAGCGGCGGCCTTGGCATGCTGGCCCAGAATCCGCAGCATTGTATAATTTTCGGCATACCGTTCCGCAAGGGCTTCCAGTTCATCGACCCGCAGGATACCGGATTGCAGCAAGGTCATGCCGTTGGGGTCAATGTCCTCCGGGGCGGCGATGGTGTCCGCCTGGATCTCCGCCCGCAGCTTTGCCGTCAGTTCGTCCCGGACTTCATCAAAGGCGGGCCAAATCCCCTCTGCTGTGCGCTCAAAGACAATTTCAGCTTTGCGAAGGGCCGTCGCACATTCGGCCCGGTGGATGTCGGCATCTCCCCGGAAATATTCGTCTTTCTCGTTTTTGGCGTCTTCAACCCGTTTTTCCGCCGCTTTTACGGCGTCATAGACTTCCATGTACTTCTCTCGCGCGGCCTTAAAGGCCGTATCCAGTTTTTGGGCATATTGTGCATACTTGCTCATGGTTTTCGATCTCCTTCTATGATAATTTCTTGTGCAGAAAAACGCCGTTTCTTACGGCCTTGAAAGCATTTTTTGAACATCCGGACGGCTTACAATATGTTTTAGCATGGACAACGCCGCTTCAAGTTTGGCCTGAGTGGCGGGGCGCTGGTATGCGGCGATGATCTCGGAGACGTTGAGCTCCAAGTCTCCCATATCCATTTGTTCAAAAGGCGGCATGGGTTCTGCAATGCAGTCCTTGACAAAGCTGTATTGTTCTTGCCGGGCCTCCCTACGGGTGATTTCGCCGGCCTTGACCATCCGGTCAAGGCCCCGAATCATGTCGATCCGCTCATCCATTTCCAGTGTCCGGGCGGGTAGCGTACAGGTTTCACCGTTGACGATGATAAAATACTTCATTGGAATTTCCTCCCATTTTTATTTAAACTCCGGGCCCAATTCGCCGGTTCTCAATGTCTATGACAGGTTTTAGCACCCGTACAAGCTGGGCCAAGTCTCCAGTGAAATTGATCGTGATAGTCTGCTGGGTCGGCTGTTGCACGGGCTGGCGATGATCCGCGCCGCCGCCGGAATGGGCCATAGGCGGCGCGGAGTACCCCGCCGCCGGGGCCATGTTCGCCGTTGCCAGGGCCATACGTGCCTCCACATTCGGAATTGCGCTCTCCAGCGCCCGGACGGTTGCCGCGCGGTCGAAGGTTCCCGCCGTGATGCTGGCCCCTTCTTCGCCTCCTTCCTCACTGGCGGGCCCTGCTGCCAAAAGGGCTGGGGGCGCCGCTTTAGCCTTTGCGCGGGGCTTCATGGCCCCTCCCCCATTCATGCCGTTCATTGCTCCACCCATGGAATTCAGCGTCGATTTCATGTCGTCGCCTTTTCCCATCAAGGTGTTGATCATTGCGATCAAAAGCGTAAGGGAGGCAATGATAGCGATGATAATGACGGACCACTTTAAGAACGTGTTGTAAACTTGGTCCCCGGCTCCGGTGCTGAACGCAGAGGCAATCTTTCCAACGCCGGATACCGCGCCGCCGACGGAAGAAATTGCGCTGCCCAGTTTCCCAACAGCCACGATAGCCCCCAGGAAGCCCACCAAAAATAGTTTTACTTGCGGGTTCATCCGCTCGAAGAATCCAAAGAGCTGTGCCCCAAACTCCGCAACAGTGCTTACAACCGGGGCTATGGCTTGTGCAAAGGAAATTAGCCCGCCGATGATATCCCCGATGGTGTCAAACAGGGAATCAAAATCCACGTTCCTAAGAGCGTTTTCGATGGTGTCAAAAATGGAATCCAAGTCAATGCTTCCAACAAAGTCACCAACCCTGGACGCCAATTCTTCCCAGTCAACAGAGGCGGCAAGTTCCGCGAACTTCCCTGCAATTTCGGAGATGACAGGAGACAACTCATTCAAAAAAGAATTTTTGATTTTGGAAATGGTCTCTCCCACCGTGGCCATTGCCTCGTCCAGTTGGATTTGGTTTTCCCTGGCCGCTATGATCTCCTTGTTGTTCCGATTAAAAGCTAACGCCGCCTCAGCATAGGCAACGGAAAGTGTCTTCATGATACGCTGATTCCGCATGCTTTCGGACCCGGCCCACTTCAATTCCTCATTGAAGTAGTCTTCACTGATTCCTGCCCAATTTAAAGCGTCGGCAAGCACGCCGGTAACTTTCCCGGTTTTTGCAGTCTCGTTCGCGGCTTCAATCAATCCTTCAATGGGCAGAGCATCGCCAAAGGTGCCAAAGACGCCAGCGGCAATGTTCGTCCATGTAGCAAGGTCTTCCTCGCTGTTCGTCAGGGTTGCCAGCAGCTGGGACGCCTCTACGGCGGTATCTGTGTCGCCCAGGATTTTGTAGAAATCAGAATACGCCTGTTTTGCGGCCTCCGGGCCCAAATGGGCGGCTTCAAAGGCCGCGTTTAGCTTGCCCTGGCCCTCCCGGAACTCCTTTGTGGCGTCGTCCAGGTTCCAAAGGCTTCCCACAAGGTCCTTAATTCCGTCGATTGCAGCTTGCACACCGTTGGAAATCAGATCTCCGATTGCCACGCCTTTGATGATATCGCCGACACTGGTATAGGACCTTCCAAGATCATCGGTCGCATCCTCCATGTCTTCAGTTGCGCCCTGCCCATTCTTCAGCTTGGCGGAAACGTCATCCAATTCCGCTTGCATATTCTTGGCTTCCGCTTCGGCGTTTGAAAACTCAATCACAAGTTTCCGGTATGCCTCCGCGTTTTTCTCGACCTCCCCAGACGCCTTTGCACTTTTCAGGGCGGAATTGAGGTCATCCGCCTTTTTGGCAGCAGCGGAAACGGCGGATTGAAGGAGTTTTTGCTTCTCGATGAGTAAGTCCGTGCTTTTAGGGTTGAGCTCCAGGGCCCGGTTCAACTCCTTGAGGGAAGTCACGTTTTTCTGCGCTTCCCTTTCAAGGTCATCAAGCCCCTTTTTGAATTGGTCGGTGTCGGCCTCTACAGGAACTTCAACCGGATCAGCGTCCTTCCCAAGTTTTGATAACTCAGCGGAAAAACCTTTTTTGTCAACCTCAATGTCGACTGTGATGTTATTGAGGGCTGATTTCGCGGTTTTGCTGAGCTTGGATAGACTATCCAGAAATTCCTTTTCATCAATTTCCGCGCCGATCTTTACGGTGCCGTCATTCGCCATGTACCTGCTCCTTTACCCCCACCAGGGCACAGCCGCCGCCGACATAAAGGGCACAACCATCCCCGCAGGATTGACGGTTTTGGAATGGACAGGTCACCCCGGTCCCCATCCGATGTTCCACGATTCCGCAGCCGGTCCCGGTATAGAGGGCACAGGAAACGGAACAGAGGTCGTCATACCGTTCGCCACGAAAAGGGCATTTTTTATCTGGCCGCTGCTGTGGTTTTTCCGGCTCAGACGGCAAAGACGCAAGCGCCCTATGGACTGCCGGGAGTGCGCTGTTAGGAACCTCCCCCAACGAAGTGACCACTTTCGGCTCATGCTCAATCAGAAAATCACTCATGTTTCCCTCCTACCAAATGATTTTTTTGTTTTCTCGAACGTTGGCGATTAACCGTTCCAAGTCCTCTGGCTCCAGGCCCAGGCCCCCGGCCCCGTCCTCATCTTCCTGGTTCAACTGCGCCAGGAAAGCGGCCTTGCCCAGATCATCCAGGCCCAAAAGCTCACCCTCCAGCTCAAACAAGCTTTGAGATAGGGCGTCAACCGGCCCCTCGTTGGCGAACTGCCGCCGCCGGATCTCCGCCGCCAGGGCGGCAAGCCGTACTTCGATACTAGCCATCACGACCTCCTGCTATTGCGTCCTCCAGCTCCTTTAGCCGGGTCAGAATATCCGCCGTTTCGATCAGCTTTAGCCCGCTGGTGAGAATAGCGCGGGCCGCGCCTATGCGGGCCTGTGCGTCCTCTCCACGGTCCTCGGTGATCTCGCGCAGCGTGGAGAGGGCCGGGGAAAGAGATTGCTTTGCCTGTTTCGCCGCATCCATCACCACGTCTTCCAGGGCACTTTGATATTCCTCTCGAAAGGCCGGGTCACTCAAATAGTTTTGTACGGTCCTGACGGTGACGCCCGCTGCCTCCGCCGCTGCCGCCTTGCTCGGAGAGGTCAACAGCGCCGCCAAGACCCGTTTTTGCCGTTCCGTCATTCACTACCTCCTTTCCCACATTTTCTTGATTTTTCCGGTCCGCCGCCGCCTGGGCCAGCGCCGCCGACAGGTTGACGTTCTCCCGGCGCTTGATCTCCGCATGGATACCGCGAATCCCGGTTATGTCCGGCGTCTCTCCGAAAGAAGCCGGCTTCCCCGGCTCCGCTGGTATCCCTTGGGCCCGAAGAAGGCGGACAAGCTCCAGCTCGGCGGCGCGGCCCTTTCTCTGCGATGATCTTCCACTCACGGCCCGGCCTCCTTCACTCTATCTTCTCTATACAGCCACTCCCGGCGAATCAATGCCGCCGCCTTCTTCAAGCCGGGAACGCACTCGGGGTGGTCCTTTTCCATGCCAGCTTGCACCGCTCGGATTCTCCGAATGGCTCTCTTGAAAGCGCCGCGGCTGTTCCCTTCCGGCACGGGTATATCTTCAACCCCCATCATGGCGGGAATGATAGCAGCCATAGCTAAATATCCGTCATGATCGGTCCGCTGCAATTCTAACAGCCCCTTCACCAGCTTTTGGTTATCGTTCATTCGACAAATCCTCCATTTTAGGTTATACCGGAGGCGGAAACAGTGGCCAAATTCTGTTCCGCCCCGCCCTCGCCAGTGTTCGCAGCATCGGCGGGGGCATTTTTCATTTCTGCCCGCCGGACAATTCCGACAAGCTCACCCACGATCTCCCGGTCAGTCCGGCCCGTGAAGAGCTCCGGGAAAACAGCTCTTGCCTCGGCGCAGACCTGGGATATCGTGCAGTCGCAGCTCTCCCCGGGGTCCAGGTTCGCCCCGCAATGGGGGCAGGTCCGGTAATAGCTCATATTCTCCTCCTTCATGATAAGGCTCCTTTTCGTCTCGTTTTTTCAAAATAATCGTGACGCTTGAAAGCATTGCGCCGCAAGGGCTGCGGGCACTTTTCACGATGTCACGATTTTTTTCTATACTCGCACATCTTTTATGTAAAACGCCCTATGTATAAATCTTACAGACTATAATAAATAATCGTGACATCGTGACATATAGCGTGAAAGCATTGCACCACAATGGTTACGGATGTCACGATTTGTTTTTTGATAGTGTGACGTTACGTGACGAGCTATTCTACAAAGCAGCGGCCGGTCTTCTCTCCGAAATAAGTGTGCCTGATAGATTCGCTGTGAACGCCCGCCTGATAGCAAACTTCTTTGGTAAACTTTTTCCGGGTGACAATATTGCGGTGTCCGTTGTCCTCGCACCAAGAGCGGAAATCGTTATAGACCTTTTGGGTCGGCTCCCCAATAACGCTGTCGTACTCCAGCAGAAAGCCCAGCACAGGGTTACATTCGATCTCATACTCCGACATAGCCTGTTGCACACACAGAGGCCGGGTAAAGTCCCCGTGCGCTCTCAGCCGCTCCAGCCCCTCCATCGCAAGCCGGGTCAAATAGGTCATTTCCTCCGAGGACCACTGCTTGTCCTTCAAACCAGGGTCACGGCTCCTGGTGGAGGAAAAGTCGGCGGTCATGGGCACTAGCAATATCCGGCTGAAAAAGGCGCTGCTCTTGTCGCTGACCGGCGGCAGCTCGTTCAGAGCAAAGAAGAACTTCGCGTAAGATCGGAAGGATACCGGGTCCTGGCCCTTTTTCTCCCCGAGGACGGTTTCTCCGGTGACCAGTTTTTTGAATAGGGAGCTGTCCGGCAGGTACGCCCCACTGATGTCGTCGCCGATATTGACGGCCTTTCCATAGACCTCCATCAGCCGGAAGCGCTCCGCCGTGTCCTGCAAACTTAGGAAGGAGGCGTTTTCAGCGCCCACCAATTGCCGCAGCATGTTCAGCAGGGTGGACTTGCCGTTGCTGCCGGAGGGCCCGTACAGCGCCACAGCACCCCGGTAACTATTCAGCAGGTGGAAACAATTCCCGAAGGATTCCAGCAGGAGCTTGACCACTTCGCCGTCCCCGTTGGCGATGGCGTTCAGCGTGTCGGTGACGGCGGGGCACTCCGGGGCCTCTGGGTCAAAGTCCCAGGGGAAGCGATTCAGGAAGACCAACTCCTTGGAGTAGTCCAGGAACTCCCCGCTTTTCAGGTCGTACACCCGATGCCGGAAGGGGATCAGGTTTGGCGGGGACAGCTCCTTCACCGGCGTGCGCCTGCAAACTCTAATATACTTGAACGTCTCCCGGCGCTTGGCGTCGGACAGACTTGGCAGCAGGTCCACCATTGCCCCGTGCAGCGCGTCCTCTCCGGGGCGATAGACGCCGCCGTCGTAGATATGGACGCTTCCATTTATCTTGCAGCAACCGTAGGTCTCGGTCAGGTAATCCCCCAGGACATTATGCAGGAAGTGTCCCCGTTCGTCAAAGAACTCCGGCAGGACCTCCTTGACGGCTTCCCTGGGGTCCGTCAGGGGCCGTCCGCTGTCAATCAAACGGCGGGCACTGGCGGCAATCTCCGCCGTGGGGATGCCCTGTTCCTGGAGGCGCTGTATCTCACCGGAAGACATTCCGTTTTCCAACAGGAAAGAGAGATCATCCATTGCAGGGCTTTCCCTCCCCTCCCAGGCCGAACAGCCGCCGTTCGTAGTCAAGAATGTCCTCCTTGCGGAACCGCCAGCTTTGGCCGATCTTGGCCCCACGGAGGACGCCCTCACGGGCCATGCGGGCCACAACCTCGGGATTTACCCGGAGATACAGCCCCACGTCACAACAGTCGCAGTATGCGGGCAATTCGTCGACGGAGTAGATCACCCGGCGGGGCTTGTTGGGTCGCGATATTCTACGCATTGTGCTTCCCTCCTTCCAGCCGGTCCAACAGGGACATGATCCAGCTTGTCAGCTGCCAAGCCCCGGCCAGCATAAACAACAGATTCATGTCACCCATCCTCCAGCAGCTCCGCCGGGTCCACGTTTAGGGCCTTAGCGATGCGGCCCAGGGTTGCGGGCCGGACACCCTTGCCGACAATGGCGTTTTGCACCGTGGGCCGGGGGAGACCGGCAGCGGCGGGAAGGTCAGCACTGTTCATACAGGACCGCGCCATTGCCAATTCCAGCTTCCGGCGATTGACCTTCATAGTTTCACCTCCGTTTCGATTGAATCTGTTGTGAGTATAGCAGATTCAAGTGAAGTTGTCAAGTCCAAGAAAAGATTCACTTGAAACTTTTTTTGTTCCGTGGTATAGTATTTGCATGAGAGGGGGTTATGGGTTGACTATCGGAGAACGAATAAGACAAGCCAGAAATGAAAAGGGGCTTACTCAAAAACAGCTAGGGTCTATATCTGGAACCAGCGAAATCACAATCCGACAATATGAACTCGGGAAGCGCCAGCCCCGTATTGAACAGCTCCAGCGCATAGCCGCCGCCCTGAATGTTGATGTTAATTGGCTGATGAACGGACGTACACTAGAAGGCCGAGACAAAGCGTGGAAGGACTACGTTGCCCGACGATTTGAGGAAGCCCTTAGACAAGAAGCCAAAGACGATGAAAATTTTATAAATGCCATCAAACCACATTTAGCCCCACTAGACCCCTTGACTGACGAAGAATCGGCATTAAAAATTCTCCTAAACTCTATGGGATACGACATTATGAAAACCGGAGGGAACTATTTCTTCACATATGAAAATGGCGGTTCTGAAATTTCAAAGGATGATTTGAACGAGTTGCTAAGCTGTGCGCAGAATGGCTTGAAGATTGCTGCAAAAACTTTGGAGCTAAAGTTGATGCAGGAAGCCTTTGGCCCCCGCGCCCCCGAAGAAATGGTCTTCCCACCACCCGCAGAGTCCCCACAAACGCCCCCAGAGCCGTCCCCCAGCACCGCCAGAGGTTAAAGATACCCCCGCCGCCCAGGACGCGCCAGAGGGGGCGGAGGAGGCCGAATAGAGGGTGTCAGTTGAAATGACACCCTTCGTCCGTTTTCCGGACGAAGGGGGACGAAATTTGATCCCCCCTGATACCGTCAAAAATGCTTGAAATTCAACTTACTCAAATTTGAGAGGGTTCCCAGAGAGGGATAGATAAGGGGTGGGTTTTGAACACATACCCTTTTGAGCCCAGAGTGAACCCGGACATTTTTGACCGGGTTGCAGCTGCTCCACGGGAAAATGGTGCAGGTCAGTCCAAATCTGGACCGATCAAAATTTAGGAGATTGCTCCCCAGAATAGGGGACCAAAACCGATTGCACGCTGGCGAGCAAAAAGCCCCAGGCCAGAGGCCCAGGGCAGGAAAGGAGCCGTCCCAATGGAAATCAGATATGCGAAATCCGCCGTAAAGGCGTTGGAGAGCCTGGACAGGCCTACCAAAGCCCGCATACGGGCCGGAATCCACGGGCTGACACAAAAGCCGCCCCTGGGTGATATCAAGGCTATGCAGGGGTACCATGACGGGCGCTTCCGGCTCCGTGTGGGGAAATATAGAATCGTTTACAGATATGGGGTGGAAAGTCAGCTGGAAATCCTGTATATCATGGATATAGGAAGCAGGGGAGACATCTACAAGAAGTAAGGAGGGCTTAAGTATGGCGCCAATCGCACAGCAAATCGCACAGATGGTCAATATCCTGCCGGAAGCGGACCAAGCGCTTGCCCTGGAGCTGGTGAAAAAGCTGGTCCTGGCCTGGGACCCTGATTACACGAAGGCCACGCCCGCGGAGCACGCCGCTATGGAGCTCGCCGCCCGTGAATTGGAAGCCGGGGAGTACGTGGCCGAAAACGCCATCAATTGGGACTGAGCGCATGGCAAAGGCCAAGAAACGAGCGGACGGGCGTTATTGCGCTCAGATATACCTGGGCCGGGACGAGAACGGGAAGCGGCAATACAAAAGCGTCTACGCCAAGTCCCCGGCGGAGCTGAAGGAAAAGGAAACCGCCGTCCGCCTCCAGCTTGGCCGGGGGCTGGACGTTCTTGCCCAGAGGGACAGCTTCGCCGCCTGGGCGGACGACTGGCTGCGGCTGAAGGAGCGGGAACGCATCACCTGCCGCCAGATGGACAACTATCGGCGGGCCGTGAAGCTCTGGAAGGAGGAGCTCCAGGGTTACGAAATCGGCCAGGTCCGGGCGGACGATATCGAACGGGTGCTGCTCACTCTGGCGGATCAGGGGCTTTCCCAGCGCACCGTGAGCCTGTACCGCTCCGCAATCCGGCAAATCCTGCGTCGCGCCGTGGGCCGGGTTATCCCCGCCAATCCGGCGGAACAGGTGGAGCTGACGGCGGTGGGCCGCAAGGAGGAGCACCGCCGGGCACTGACTGCCGAAGAACAGCAATGGATTTGGGACACACCCCACCGGGCCCAAAGCACAGCGGTGATTATGATGCTGTCCGGGCTCCGGCGGGGGGAGCTGGCGGCGCTGACCTGGGCGGACGTGGACCTGGAGGCCCGGACCATCACCGTTAACAAGGTGATGGAGTACGATTCCAGCGGCGTCCCCAGCCTCCGGCACGTCACCAAGACCGCCGCTGGTATGCGGACGGTGGATATTCCCCAGCGGCTGGCGGACTACATGGCGGAGCTGCCCCGGGACAATCTGCTGGTGATTCCCAGCGCCCACGGCGGCGTTATGACGGACTCAGCCTGGAAAAAACTCTGGGGCTCCTATATGCGGCTTCTGAACGAGAAATACGGGACCAGGACCCCGGCGGACCTGGAACGGCGGAGGTCCGGCAAGCCGGGGCCCAAGCGGCTGGACAGGACGATCCCGAACATCACCATGCACTGGCTCCGGCACACCTTCTGCACGCTGCTGTATCTGGCCGGGGTGGACGTGGTTCAGGCGTGCGCTCAGATGGGACACGCCGACGTGAGCACCACGCTACGGATTTATACGCACCTGGACGCTATACACAAGCGGAAGTCCGTTGACAAGCTGGACGCCTATTTGTCCGGCCAGCCGGGCGGGAAAGAAATGCCGTGCAAGTCGGATGCAAGTCAAAAAACCGTGTAACCCTTAGTATTAGCGGCTATGTCTGCGCCTTTTAAGCAGTGGGTCCGGGGTTCGAATCCCCGCCGGGTCACCAAAAAGAGAGAGACAGGCTTAGCCTGTCTCTCTCTTTTTGGTGACCGGCTTTATTTCGCATGCGGGAAAAACCCGCCGTGCTTTTTCCCGCATACACCCTTTTCCTCGCGATTACAGGGGGTGCAGTCTCACAAATCCTTGAACGATTCCCGGTTGGGGTTCAGATAGCCCAGGTCGTCCTGCTTTCCGGTGAGGGCCCGGAGGTTTTTTACCGCCGTGCGTTTTTTGCCCAGGGACGCTTTTTTGAGCTTCTCCAAGCCGCCCTCCATGGCGTCCTTGAACTCCAGCACGCCCTTCTCCCGGGCCAGGTTCAAAAGCCGCTCGCCCTTCTCGGAGCGGACAATAATCTGGTTCCAGCCCTTGTCCACGTCCCAGCCGGCGGCGCTTCTCGCTCCGCCGATGGAGAGGTCCGCAAATTCCGCCGTCATGTCGGCGCAGTACCGGCAGCCGGAGCGGACCAGGGGGGTCACCTCGTCCAGGTTCACCGAGACGGTCTCCCCATTCTCCCGGAGCTCCAGGGAGTGGTACTTGCTGGGTGGAATATCCACGTGGGAGACCTTGGCCGGGTCGGCGTGCTTCGCCGCCAGGGCGTTCAGGCCGTCCCAGTCCAGGCCCCAGCCGCAGAAGAGGCCGAAAATCATGCCGATATTCCCGGCGTGGTTGTCGTTTTCCGGCAGGGGGTTCGCCTTCATTTTATAAACCGCCAGGGTCTTACAGGGGGTGCCCACCACGCCGATGCTGTGGTACTGGTCTTCCTTCAGGGCCCGGTTCAGTACCGCCAGGGCGGGCGGCACCTGGAAGCTGCTGCCGGAGCAGGCCCGGACCTCCGCCGCCGTTGTGGCCAGCACGCCCTCGGGGTTCAGACCACCCTGAGAGCGGGTCAGGGCCGCGGCGTCGATGAAGCCCTCTTTCAAAGCCAGCTCCACCAGGGCGGTCATGCTGCCGCCGTGCTGGGCCTTGGCCCGGATGGATGCATCCGCGGCCCGGGTCAGATACAGTCCCCGGAAGGGGCCGATTTCCGGCAGGATGGTTTCCGCCGGGAAGAACTGCTTCCGCAGGGCTTCTAAATCCGTGGGCATCCGGGGGCAGAACCGCTGGCAGCGGCCGTCCAGGCGCTCGCAGTCGAAGAAACAGACGGTTCGCCCGTCCACGCTGCCCCAGTAGGGGCACAGGCCCTGGCAGGCCCCGCAGCCGGTGCACAGGCCCGGGCGGAGGACCTGGGTGTCTAACGCAATCGTACTTAACATGTTCCCATTCCCTCCTTTACACCAGCACCTGGGAGAAGCCGAAGAGCTCCAGGGTAATCTCTTCCGCGTCCTCCGGCACGTAGTCGCAGAGCCGGTGCTTCATGCCGCACAGGTGCTCCTGGTAGAGACAGCGCCAGCCCGCCTTCCGGCGGTCGGCGAAGCCCCGCTCCTGGAGCATGGGCGTCAGGGAGGCGAAGGAAGCGTCCCGGGGCAGGTCCAGGGTCAGTTCCGTCCTCTCCTCGGGGTTGATAAAGCGCACGCGAATGGTTCCCATTATACCGCGCCCCCTTTCCGTGCGGCCTCCCGGCCCATGGCGAAGGCTTTCCGGTTCAGCTCCAGAACCTTGCCCTGGAAACGCTGGGCCAGAATCTTCTCCAGGTCCTCGCTGTTCAGCGGGGCGGCGGAGAGCTGGCTGAAGGCTCCCAGCAAGGCGATGTTGGCGGCCCGGGAGTCCCCGGCCTCCATGGCGATGTCCGCCGCAGGAACGGCTAGGGCCACGGTGGAGAGCTGCGCAATCTCCGCCTGGAGCTCCTCCAGGGGCGGATAGGTCTGCACGCCCTGGAGAACGCCCAAGGGGTAGACGGGCCGGGGGTCGTAGACGGTAACCGTGTCCGCCCCGGCGTACTTCCGGGCAATGCGCAGGGTCTCCAGGGGCTCGAAGCCGATGATGATGTGGGCCTCTCCGGCGGGGATCAGCACGCTGGGGTCCCACTTCTCGGAGACCCGGACGTGGCTCATGACGGAGCCGCCCCGCTGGGACGCGCCGTAGGTCTCCCCCACAGCCACCCGGCAGCCCCGGTCGCACATGGCGGTTCCCAGGGTCTCGGCGGCCAGCACGTTGCCCTGTCCGCCGATGCCGCAGACCACGATGTTTAAGGGATCGTATTTCAGCTTCACGCCTGCTCGCCTCCTTCCACTTTGATGGCCCCGGAGGGGCACAGCTTGGCGCACACGCCGCACCCAACGCAGGTGACCGGGTCGATGAGCGCCTTGTTTTTCTGGAAGTCCCAGGTGTTGCCGGGGCAGCCCCAGACCCGGGAGCAGTACTTGTCGCAGCCGCAGCCGTCCCCGATGCACACGTCCTGGTCCACGTAGACCCGGACGGGCTTTTTGCTCCGCTCCTTGGTCATGAGGGTGGCGCAGGGCTGGCGCATAATCAGCACGTTCATCCCCGGCTGGTCCAGCATCCGGCGGAGGGTCTTCTCCGCCTCCACCACGTCGAAGGGGTCAGCTACCTCTACCTTGCAGCCCACGGCATCCAGAATTTTGGGAATGTCCATGGGCTTCACGTGGTCCCCCATGGCGGTGAGGCCCGTGCCCGGGTGGGGCTGGAAGCCGGTCATGGCCGTGGCGGAGTTGTCCAGGACGATCAGGAGCATGTTGGCGTTGTGGTAGGTGGCGTTCACCAGCCCTGGGAGGATAGTGTGGAAGAAGGTGGAGTCGCCGCACATAGTGACCACCTTCTGGTCCAGGCCGTAGTTGGTCAGCTGGCCCAGGCCCTCGGCCACGCTGACGCCGGAGCCCATGCAGTTGCAGGTCTGCCAGGCGTACTGCCCGGCGGACTGGCCCGCCATGAAGTAGCAGCCGATGTCCCCGACCACCACGCCGGGGTGCTTCTCCTGGCGCATGGCCCGCTTCAGCAGGTAGAAGGTGGCCCGGTGGGGGCACCCGGCGCAGAAGCTCATCTCCCGGGCCGGCAGCTCCAGTTCGCCGGTGGGCTTCTTCGCGGGCAGGGCCGCGCCGGTGAGCTTGCAGATGGCGGCGGTGACCACGTCCGGGTCCAGCTCGCCGAAGGGCGGCAGGGCGTCGCCCCGGCCCAGGAACTTGACCCGCAGGCCCTCCCGTCCCGCCAGGGCCTGGACCGCCCGTTCCAGGAAGGGGTCTACCTCCTCCAGAATCAGAACCTCCTCCGCGCTGCGGAGGTATTTCAGTATGTAGGCCTCGGGCAGGGGCCAAAGGGTCCCCAAGGACAGGAAGCCGGCCTCCTGATCCACGCCCAGGCGGCGGAGGGCCTCCTGGCCGTAGAGCCGCCCGGTGCCCCCGGCGACGACCAGCTTTTTCGGACTCTCCGGGCCCTCATAGTGGTTGCAGGGGCTGGCCTCAAAGAGCCCTCGGAGCGTCTCCAGCTTCTCCAGGGCGGGGCCGTGCATGTAGGAGACGCAGACCATCCGGTCCCACTCCCTGACCCGCTCCAGGGCCCGGGGCTTCTCCGGCAGGGGGCCCAGGGTCACGTTGCCCCGGCCGTGGCAGACCCGGGTGGTCACCCGAATCAGCACAATCTGTCCCACCTTTTCGCTGAGGTCGAAGGCGTAGGGAATCATGTCCTTGGCCTCCTGCATGGTGGTGGGCTCCAGCAGGGGGATGCCCGCCGACATGGCCTGCCAGCGGGAGTCGAACTCGTTGGTGGAGGAGTGAGCGCTGGGGTCGTCGCTGGAGACGATTACAAGGCCCCCCTTCACCCCGGCTTGGGCGGCGCAGTGGAGCGCGTCCGCCACGCACAAAAGGCCGTTCTGCTTCACCACGCACAGGGCCCTCCCGTTGGCCAGGGACGCGCCGGTGCAGGCCTGCAGGGCGCAGACCTCGTTGGTGGACCACTCCGCGTAAAAGCCCCGCTCCCGGGCGATTTTGCCCAGCATCCCCAGCACCTGGGACGAGGGGGAGCCGGGATAGGAGGCGGCGAAGTGAATCCCGGCCTCCACCGCGCCCCGTACAATGGCCTCGTTGCCCTGCATCAGGCAGATTTGACCGGGGGCGTTGGCCGTCATTGTCCATTCCATGCTGCTTGTGTCACCCTCTCTTCAGAAATCGTTTTGCCGCGTTTGTTTACTACGGCGTTTATTGTAGCACTCTCACGGGAAATTGCAAGGGGCGGAGATAGAAAAACCCGGCGGAGGACCCGCCGGGTATAAAAAATGCGCTAAAATTCAGGAGTACGTTTTATCCAGGATCGCGACCACGTCCGCGATGGCCCCTTCCCGGGCGTCGCAGACCACCGTGGCCCCGGACTCCCGGACGGCGGCGGCGGCGTTGGCGGGGGCGAACCCCCGGCTGGCGGCGCGGAGCATGGAGAGGTCGTTGGCCTCGTCCCCGGCGCAGTAGACGCGGTCCATGGGGATTCCAAGCCGGGCAGCCAGGCGGCGGACCATGCCGCCCTTGCTGGCCCCCTTAATGGTCATCTCCAGCAGGTGGGAGACGGAGAAGATCAGCTCGTAGTCCTCCGCCCACCCCTCGGCAATGAGGAAAGCCAAAACCTCCTCCAGGGTCTCGTGGTCCGCCTCGAAAAGGAGCTTCCCCAGGGGCAGGGGCACCTCCGGCAGGGAGGGGGCCTCCGTCAGCTCGGCGTGGGTCATGTGCTCGTGCTGGCGGGAGACGGCGTTGGGGTGGACCACGTGGATGACGTTGTCGATGTGGTACGCCTCCACGGCCACGGCGGGGAAGCGGTCCAGCACCGCCTGACCCCGCCGCCGGGCGGCTTCGTCCAGCATGGCGGTCTCCAGGTACTCGCCCTTTTCAAAGTCGTAGATGGCCGCGCCGTTGCACACCACGCCGGGGGCGTTCATGGGCACGTCCGCCGCGTGGCGGATAAAGGCCGGAAGGGCCCGGCCCGTGGCAATGGCGAAGCGGCCCCCCTGGGCCATAAAGTACTCCAGGGCCTCCCGGTTCCGCTCCGGCAGGGGCGGCACCGGCGCTCCGGTGCGCAGGGCGTCCTCGGTGTACAAAAGCGTGTTGTCAAAGTCGCTGGCCAGCAGCACGCCGTCGAATTTTCCCATGGGATCAACTCCTCGTTTTAATAGCGCCCCGTCCAGTCCGCCATGAGCAGCACCGGCAGAGTCCACAGCAGCAGGAAAATCTCCAGCGCCAGGGGATTGAGCAGCTCGTAGGCCCCCAGGCTGGTGAGGTAAAAGGTCAGCAGGGTTCCCGCCCAGCTTCCCAGCAGCGAAATCGCCGCCGCCCGGCGGACGGCCTTGCAGAGCCGGAGACTTCCCGCCACCGTCTCCGCATAGGGCAGCAGCCCCTCCCGGAACAGCAGGGCCCGGGGCAGGTCCCGGTCCTTCTCCGCCTCGCTGAGGGCGATGCGCTCCGAGAGGCCGGGGTACTCCATGCCGGCGCCCCGGCTGAACTTCCGCTTGATGAGGGAAGGGGTGATATTGGGATCCCGGGAGGCCAGGATGGGCTGAATGCGGCTGCGCTGCATCATCTTCAGGGCAAAGTCCACGTTCTCCGACGGGCTGTACTTCACGGCGAAGACCGCCGCCAGCTCCTTGTCCACCGCCAGGTAGACGCCGGTTTTCAGATTTACATCTGCGGGCAGCTTCACGTTCATCTTCCGCATGAAGGACGCGCCGCCCATCAGCACGGATTCGCCCTTGACCATTCCGGACCAGCCGCCCTCCTCGTAAAAGCTGAAGTCGTCCACCTTCTCATAGCAGCCCCCCTCGCTGCGGACCAGGCTGTTGAAGAGGCGCTCCAGGCCGCTTCCGGCGGCCCGGGCCATAGAGGCCGCCAGGGAGACGGCCCGTTCCTGGGTCTCGCCGTAGAGCTTCCGCCCGTTGAGCTGGACGGCTCCCGGGGGGAAGAGGTCCGTATCGGTGACAATCATCCGCCGCCTGGCGCTGATTTTCTGGGCCCCGGACCAGCCCGCCACGGCGCAGCCAGTCTTTTGCAGGTGCTCCGACAGCTTGGACCAGGGCAGGGCCCAGCACAGGGGGAGAGAGAAGGTGGCCGCCGCCGGCAGGATGGCGGAGAGGTTCAAGAGAAAGTCCCCGCTCCGCTCCTGCCCCGCGGAGCTCAGGCCCGCGAAGACCAGGGCCGCCGCCAGGAAGGCGGGCAGCAGCGCCGTCTGCCAGAGGGTGGCGGCGTCGCTCCGGGCGGCCGTGGTGAAGAAGCCGGGGACAGAGCCCCGCTGCTTGCAGGCCCCCCGGGAGGTCCCGGCCACCAGATACGGCGGGTCGTCGTCCAGGGCGGCGGCCCGGAGCATGTCGTAATTCCCCTTGCTCTCCCGGCGGACGCCCCACTGGGCGAAGACCAGCGCCAGGCAGCTGACGGAGGCGTAGGGCATGGCCCCGCCGGACTGCTTTCCCAAAAGCCGGGCGGCGCAGTCCAGCCCCGAGACCAGGACGGAGAGGGACACCAGCAGCTCCGCCACGCACCGGCGGCGCAGCAGCATGCCGAAGCCCTTGAGAAAAACATGGCGGCACAGCAGGGCCGTCAGCCCCAGGCAGGCCAGCAGGACCATGCATTGGACCTCCCGGTCCCCGGACCAGTAGGGGACCTTCACCTGATACCGCTCCAGCAGCAGGAAGACCGTGGGGGGCAGGGCCGTGACCAGGGGCAGGAGCACCGTGTGCTTCCGGCGGATGTAGAGCTGCCGGGCGTCGTGGGCCGCCTCCCAGAGAGTGGGCTCGGGGCCGATGGGCTCCGGGTCGGGCTCCGGCTCCGGTTCCGGCGGGGGGGGGAGGGTTTCCGTCTCCTCCAGGGGCTTCCGGGAGAACAGGCCCCGCCTGGGGGACAGGAGGGGCTCCTTCGCCTCCTCCATCACCGCGTCCACGGTGCTGCCCACCACGTCCTCCAGGGAAATGGGCTTGGGGTGTGGAATGTTCAGTTTCGCCACGTTCGCCTCCGCCGCCTGTTCCGCCGCCTGAAGGGGGTCCGGCGTTTGGGGCGCTTCCGGCGGCGGCTCCGGGGCGGCGGAAGGGGCTTCCGGGGGCGCCTGAGGGGGCGCTTCCGGCTCCCGGGCCGCTTGTTCCGCCGAAGCGGGCTCCGGCGGGGCGGGGGGCTCCTGGTCCGCCTCCGGCGGCTCGCTTCCGCGGAGCAGGTGGTTTTCCAAGCTGCCGCCGTACTCCGCCAGAATGTCCTCCAGGGAGTAATCATCCTCCGGCACGGAGACGGGGATGCGGTTGTCGTCCTTCGGGGTCATGGGGGTCCCTCCTTAAAAGGGGTTGAGGATGTTTAAAGCCGCTGTCTCACAGCTTCATAGAGCAGGATGGCCGCGGCGGCGGAGGCGTTCAGCGAGGAAAGCTTCCCCCGCATGGGGATGCTGACCAGGAAGTCGCACCGCTCGGCAACCAGGCGGCCTATGCCGTCTCCCTCGCTGCCGATGACGATGGCGGCGGGGCCCTTCAAATCCGCGTCGTAGAGGGCCGTGGTCCCGTCCGCCGCCGTGCCGAAGACCCAGATTCCCCGCTTTTTCAAGTCGTCCAGCAGGGCCGGAAGGTTGGGCACCCGGGCCACGGGCACGTGGGCCACCGCCCCGGCGGAGGTCTTGGCCACCACCGCCGTCAGCCCGGCGCTCCGGCGCTTGGGGATGATGACCCCGTGGGCCCCGGCGCACTCCGCCGTGCGGATGACGGCCCCCAGGTTGTGGGGGTCCGAGAGCTCGTCGCAGACCACCAGCAGGGGGGCCTCCCCCCTGTCCGCCGCCGCCTGCAAAATGTCCTCCACACTGGCGTACTCCCGGACGGCGCTGAGCGCGATGACGCCCTGGTGGGCGTGGGTGCGGCTCATGGCGTCCAGCTTCCGCCGGTCCGCCTCCACCACCACGGCCCCGGCGGAGCGGGCCTTGGAGGCGATGTGGCCCAGGGTCTTGTCCGTCTCGCCTTTCTGGAGGTAGATTTTATCAATGGCCGTCCCGGCCCGGAGGGCCTCAATGACGGCGTTCCGGCCCTCGATGATCCCGTCGGCCTCGGGGGCGGGGGGTCTGCGGTTTTCCATAGGGAGTCCTTCCCGGCCGGAGGTCCGGCCTGAAAATTTTGTCGATATAGTTTTAGTATACCATAGCCGGGGAGGATAATAAAGCGGGAATTTACAGAAACTTCATGAAACCTCCTTGTGAGTTTCCAGGTTCTGTGATATACTGCGATATAATTTCTCTGAGTATCGCCGTTTGCGGCGCCTTGCGCTTTTCCCTAGAAAGGAGCGATTCCATACATGGACCAAAACAACAACAAAAAAAAGCCGGACCAGAACAAAAACAGCAACTGGCGGGGCTTTATCCACCTGATCTGCTGGGCCGTGCTGCTGGCGGCGCTGGTGAGCTACGCCACCACCTACATGACCAGCATGGGCCACCAGGCAAGCTCCGTGGAGCTGGAGTACAGCGAGTTTTTGAATATGCTCAGCCGGGGCCAGGTGGCCGGAGTGGACTTCGACAACAGCGAAGCCATATTGATCATCACCCCGGAGGACGGGTATGTCTATACCAACAGCGAGGGGATGCAGTACACCAAATCCACCCTGGAGGACGGGACCGCCGTCTACACCCACGTGGACGAACAGGGCCGGGAGCTGAAGCTGTCTCTGGAGCTCTTCACCGTCCGGCTCCAGTCCTATGACGCCATTGTGGAGCGCATCCGGGAAGTCGACGGCACCCCCAACCGGGCGGGCCGGGACCGCATCCGCATCAACCAGGACTACCAGCCCCCCATGAGCCCCATCCTGCTGTTCCTGGTGAACCTGGCCCCCTTCTTCATTATCATTCTGGTGATGAGCCTGGTGATGAGCTGGATGGCCAAAAAGGGCATGGGCGGCATCGGGGGCATCGGCGGCGTGGGGAAATCCAACGCCAAGGTCTATATGGAAAAGCAGACCGGCGTCACCTTCCGGGACGTGGCCGGCCAGGACGAGGCCAAAGAGTCCCTGACGGAAATCATTGACTTCCTCCACAACCCGGGGAAGTACACGGAAATCGGCGCAAAGCTGCCCAAGGGCGCGCTGCTGGTGGGGCCTCCGGGCACCGGCAAGACGCTGCTTGCCAAGGCCGTGGCGGGAGAAGCCAACGTGCCCTTCTTCTCCATCTCCGGCTCCGACTTCGTGGAGATGTTCGTGGGCGTGGGCGCGTCCCGGGTCCGGGACCTCTTTAAAGAGGCCAGCAAGGTGGCCCCCTGCATCGTCTTCATCGACGAGATTGATACGATTGGTAAATCCCGAGACAACCGCATGGGCGGCAACGACGAGCGGGAGCAGACCTTAAACCAGCTCCTGGCGGAGATGGACGGCTTTGACCCCACCAAGGGCGTCATCCTCCTGGCGGCCACCAACCGCCCGGAGGTGCTGGACCAGGCCCTGCTCCGCCCGGGGCGGTTCGACCGGCGGATCACCATTGACCGGCCCAACCTGGCCGGGCGCATCGCAACGTTAGAGGTCCACACCCGGAACATCAAGCTGGGGGAAGACGTGAACCTGAAGAAGGTGGCCCTGGCCACGGCGGGCTGCGTGGGCGCGGACCTTGCGAACCTGGTGAACGAGGCGGCCCTGCGGGCCGTGCGGAAGGGCCGGAAGCTGGTGAGCCAGGAGGACATGCTGGCCGCCTTCGAGCTGGTCATCGCCGGCACGGAGAAAAAGGGCAGCGTGCTGACGGAGTTCGAAAAAAAGCTGGTGGCCTATCACGAGGTGGGCCACGCCATGGTGGCCTACAAGCAGAAGAACACGGAGCCCGTGCAGAAAATCACCATCGTCCCCCACACCCAGGGCTCCCTGGGCTACACCCTGCTGATGCCCGAGGAGGACAAGACGGAGCTGCGCACCAAGGAGGAGCTCATGGCGAAAATCACCGTCTCCATGGGCGGCCGGGCCGCCGAGGAGGTGGTGATGGACACCATGACCAACGGGGCCTCCCAGGACATTCAGGACGCGACGAACGTGGCGCGGAACATGGTGGCCATGTTCGGCATGAGCGAGGAATTTGGCATGATGGCCCTGGCCTCCCGGCGGAACCAGTATCTGGACGGGGGCTACGGCATGGACTGCGCCCAGGACACCGCCGCCCGGATGGACAAGGCCGTGAAGGTCCTGCTGGACGAGGCCTACAAGACCGCCGTGGAGGTCATCAAAGAGAACCGGGAGGACATGGACAAGGTGGTGGCCTACTTGCTGGAAAAGGAGACCATCACCGGCGCGGAGATGGTGGCCATCATCGAGGGCCGGGACCCCGCCCTGGTGGAGAACCCCTACGCCTCCACCCGCCCGGCGGAGATCGAGGCTCCGGCCAAGAAGGTCCATATGATTTCCGAGAAGATTATGGCCCCGGAGGAGGCCCAGGAGTCCGGGGAACCGGAGACAAAGCAGGAGGAAGAGCCCCATGATCCGTAAAGCCGCCGCCGCCGACCTCCCCGGCATCGGAGAGATATACGAGGCGATTTTCGACCAAGAGGCCCGGGGCCCCGTCTACACCAACTGGCTCCGGGGGACCTATCCCACCGTGGACAGCGCCCGGCAGGTTCTGGAGGCCGGGACGCTGTACGTGGGCGAGGAGGACGGCGCCCTCTGGGGCGTGGTGAACCTCAACGGGATTCAGCTCCCGGAGTATGACCAGATTCCCTGGAGCATCCCGGCGGAGCGGGAGGAGGTGGGGGTGATCCACACCCTCTGCATCCACCCCGCCCGGTCCGGCAGGGGATACGCCGGGCAAATGGTGGCTTTCTGCGAGGAGACGGCCCGGAGCCAGAGCAAAACCGTCATCCGCCTGGACACCTGGGAGGGGAACGCCCCCGCGAACCACCTGTACCCTTCCCTGGGCTACCGCCTCGCCGGGGCCACGAAATTCTTCTTCCAGGGGTACATCGAGGAAATCCTGAACTGCTACGAGAAGAAGCTGTAAGCGGCGCTTGGGAGCCGCCTTGGTTAAAAAACGGCAGCCGTGACCCGCCTTGGGTCACGGCTGTTTCAGCTGATCCGAGGAAAAAGGCGCTCCCCCTCGGCCCGGAATCCAGCGAAGCGAATCCGGGCCGAAAGCGAAGAAATTCCCGCCCATAGCGCAGTTTTCGGCAAAGCCGGAAACGGAGCGGTGGCGGGAATTTCTGAGCTGGCACCCCGAACTGGATTTGAACCAGCGGCCTTCCGCTTAGGAGGCGGACGCTCTATCCAACTGAGCTATCGGGGCGGATAACGCCTCTATTTTACCCGCTTTCCCCCCGCCTGTCAATCCCAAAATCCCCCGGGCCCCTCTGGACTTTTCTCCGGCCCCGTGCTATAATAGGGCCATCCTAAGAAGGAGTGTGAACCCTATATGAACTCTGAGAAAAACAGCGGCAGGCTTACCCGCTGGCTGCTGATCGCCACCATCGCCCTGCTGGCGCTGGTGCTGTGCCTCCAGCTCTGGCAGATGTTCGGCAGGAAGACTTACGGCTACAACGGCTCCCTGGCCCCGGATTCCGAAAACGGTCCGGCTGCCCCCCAGGCCGCGGAGCCCCTGAATCCCTCCGCCGCCGTCTCCCACGGCAAGGCCGCCATGATTGAGGACGTTCAGGCCCTCAATCCTGCCCTGTCCTTCGACGGCCTGGCCGCCCTCTCCGTCCAGGAGCTGGAGCAGCTCTGGGAGACCGGCGCGCCGGGCCTGCCCGTCGGCCTCTCCGCCGCCGCCCACGCGGCTGAAGCGTATGCCGGAACCCTGGCGGTGGACTCCGTCACCAGCAAAACGGAGCCGGAGCTGGACGACGCTCCCGCCCACTACGAAGTGGAGCTCCGCCACCCCACCCTGGGGGACTTCGAGTATAAAATCGACGCCTACAGCGGCGAGGTGCTGGAGGGCCTTCCCGATATCATGAAGAGCGTCCAGGCCGCCGCGCCCCAGGAGGTCCCCGCCGCCAACGGCCCGGCTCCCGCTCAAGCTCCCGCCTCCGGCACTCAGAAGCCCTCTGCCCCGGCCTCCGGCACGCCCGCCCAGCAGCCTGCCGCCTCCGGGGAGGAAACCGCGAAAAACGCCGCCTTCGCCCACGCCGGGGTCTCCGCCGCCGGCGCCTCCGTTACCAAGTGCGAGCTGGACTGGGAGGACGGCCGCCAGGTCTACGAAATCGAGTTTTGGGTGGACGGCATTGAGTATGACTATGAAATCGACGCGTCCACCAGCGCGGTGCTCAAAGCCGGGCAGGACTGGGGGCATGACCACAGCAGCGCCACCCCCCAGCAGCCCGGCAGCTTCATCGGCGAGGAGGCCGCCAAAAGCGCCGCCCTGACCCACGCCGGGATCTCCGCTGAAAGCGCGGGCTACATCCGGTGCGAGCTGAACGAGGACGACGGACGCTGGGTTTATGAAATCGAGTTCCAGGCAGGAGCCGCGGAATACGAGTACGAAATCGACGCCGCCTCCGGCGCGGTGGTCAAGGCGGAGCAGGACCACTGAGCTTGCGATTGAAAAAGAACTGTAAACATTTGGGCTTCCTGTTGCGTTTTGCCGCGGCATACGCTATACTAGATCTCGTAGTCTGAGACGTGACCAATACCGGCCCCCAGAGGGCCCGGAATATGAAAGGGGATCAACAACCATGGCGTTTAATTTCGATGAACTGACCCGCAAAGCAAAGGACGTCGCCAACAAAGCCGCCGACCGGACCAAGGACGCCGCGGAGCTGGTAAAGCTCAATGTGGCCATCTCCGGAGAACAGAAGGAAATCGACAAGAATTACCGCGCCATCGGCGAATGGTTCGTCAGCGAGTACGAGGGCGAAATTCCCGACGCGGTGCGGGAGGCCGTGGAGGCCGTCAATGCCAGCAAGGCGAAAATCGCCGAGCTGGAAGCCAGCAAGCCCGTGAAGGAGGAGCCCGCCGAGGAAGCCGAAGAGGTCCCCGCCGGAAAGAAATGCCCCATCTGCGGCGCGGAGTCCGACAGTAAGTTCTGCCCCCAGTGCGGCGCGCCCATGGGCGAGTGAGCCAAAAAATCAAAGAGCCAAGGCCCGCGGGCCTTGGCTCTTTTGCTATCCCTGTGCTTACCGGCGGTCAAGCCACTCCGGCAGACGGAGCTCCACATGCTCCTTGCAGAAGATTCCCATTTCCCGGATCTTGCCGGTGCCGAAGGTCTCTCCGAGCCGGAGGTATGTCCTGAAGGAGGAGTGCTCCAGAATAAACCGGATTTCCTCCTCCGGGCGGTCGCCGGATTCCCAGATCAGGAAATCCTCTGTCACCGCATCAACATTGCGCAGGATCTCCAGGCCCAAGGGATCGTCCAAATACCAGTACAGCACGGTCAGCATGATGGTGAAGGAGAACCGCTGGGAAATGTCGATCCGGTCCAGGCCGCAGCAGACGGAACGGATACCGGAACAGTACAGCAGCTCGTTGAGCAGAGCGCCGAACCTGCTGCTGGAGGGCTCGTACTCCACCGCGGTGACCCGCGCGCCCAGTCTGGCGAAAAACTGGGACAGGTAACAGTAATAGGAACCCGCGTCCAGCACCTTCTTGTCCTGGACACGGACGCGGTTATAGGCCAGGACCTCTCCGATTTTTTGGAGCCTGGTGAAGCCGCCGATATCCCGGTACGCGGGGAAAAACCGGAAATTAGGGTGGGGAATCGGCGCGTAAGCCGCCGCAACGCGGCCCTCCTTGATGTACGCAAGGCAGGCGTCCAGTTTATCCCGGTGGATCCAGCGGACATAGTCCTCCCTTGTCATGCGCGCCGGAATGGAGCTAAGGCCAAGCGCGAGGAAGAAACACACCCTCTGCACGCCGTCCCGAACGAAAAAGACGCCCCCGTCCCACGAGACTTCAATAGGACGGTCTATGAAATACCGCATGCCACTGTATTGAAAGGCCCGGAACATTCTCCAAAAAATGGCGTCCCGGTTGATCAGAAGGGCCGTCCCGCTCTCCTCTATCCGCTCATACTTTCCGTGAGCGCCCAAGCGGCGGCAAACCAGCTCGTCCGCCGCCATGCGAACCTGGCCGGCAGTGCCGTAAATCGCCTTAAAATAGCGGACGCAGTCCCCGTTCGCTATGGAAAGTGGGACCCGCTCCCCCAGGGAACAGGCAGACTCTCCTCCATTCCCCGAAGCCGCCGCGGCGAAACACAACTCAATGGGCAGGAAGGCCACTACGTCCCCTCCCGACTCGCGGATCAGGGCGCCATCCTGAAACTGCTCGTCAAACAGGGCCGGGGCGTATTTGAAAAAGCAATCCTCCTCCCCGATGGAGCCGCTTAAAGTCCTATGGTACACGCTCCGGAAGCTGTCGCTCTCCACCCCCGTGTCCAGCCTTCCCTCAAAGGGAAGGTAAACGATCTTGTCATAGCCCAGGCCATACAGATAGTCCGCAATCATCGGATGCTCATAGGAATTGGTGATTGTAACAACCACCACCGCGCTTTCAAAGCCGCCGTGCTCAAACCGGCCCGGGTGATAGACCTTCATGCCGTCTATATCCGAAAAACTGTCCGCATTCCTGTCGAAAAATGCCTCCACATGATACCCGGCCCCTTCCAGGGCCTTCCGCGCGGCCTTCCCTCGGATGGAAGCGCCATAGATAAAATAGCGATACTCTTTTTTGAAATGGAATGTCTCCATATGCTGCTCCTCCCTTGTTCCGCATATCCGGCGGCACGGCAGGCCGCCCCGTTATTTTCGCAGCGCGTACAGCTCCACGGTCCTTCCCCGGTCGAACAGCTTTCTCAAGCTCCGCGCCTCCGGGAAGCGATCTTTCCAAAGCTCCAGCTCCCCGGCGTCCTGTACGGCCGCAAAGCACTCCTCCCGGCATGCCTGGGCGCATCGCTCGATCCACCGCGCTTTTTCCTCCGCGGGCATATCCGCCAGGGCGCCCAGCACGAAGAGCGTGTGATACGCCGTCTTCCCGGTCTCGTCCCACCGATCCAGGATCTCCACGCACGGGAACCCCTCCAGGGCGCCGATCTCCTCTATGAGCTCCTTCCCCTCGGGGGCGTACACGGCTGCTCCCCGCGCCCGCATCCGCAAGGCGCCACGGGCGTAATAGCCATGGGCGCCGCTGAGGTCCAAAGCCGTCTTTCCCTCCAGCCAGCCGCCGTGTTCCGCCGCCATCCAGCGTTGGATGCTCTGTAATTGAAGCAGATCCGTCCGGTCGGAGACCTCACCAGCCTTTTTATACCCCGGATGCAGGATATGCGGCCGTTTCCCGCCGCCGTTCAGGCAGGCCCTCAGCCGCTCGCTCCGGCAGACGCGATTCCACTTCCGGAAATCCTCGCCGGAGATTCTCACCGGTATATACCGGAATCCCCGCGCCAAAAGGAACACGCTTCTATGGTGGCCGTCCGTCAAATTGAAGGCGTTTAGGCCGTCGTTCCATTTCGCCGCTGCCGCCGAGGATATGAAAAAGCCCATGCCTTTGTTCAGCTCCGTCATGTATGTCTCCAGGAGCTGCTTCCTCTGCGTCAGTACGTCCTGATCCGAATAGGAATTGGGGGACTGATATCCCCGCGCCACGCAGCATTCCAAATATGCCCGGCAGTTCCCCGTTTCTCCCTGTAAATATTGAAACAGCTCCAAATAGTGCGTATAGGCCGACAGCGGTATATTGGTCAGCTCGGGGTGCTCCAATAAAACCAGTCCGGAGTGGAGGAGCTCCACTGGAGCCCAGACGACCAAATGGCTTCCCTCTTTTTCAATGATGGAATGGCGGACGGAGTCTTCCAGCCCAAAAAGGCCGTCATGGAGCAGCGGTATATTCCTCAGCTCCTGATACTCGCCCTCCAGCAGCAGGTTGTAAGTTTTCCGGAACGCCGCCGCCGTTTCGTCCGGGAGTTCGCTCAACACCGGCGCGAACAGGATCCGCCGGTAGCCCCGTTTCAAGAAGTCCCTGGCGATTGGTTCGTGCTGCGCCGCGTTTTGCAGCAGGATAATGACGCAGAACCCGTCCTTTTCCATGCCTCCATAGGGATCGTCTGAAAGCGCGCGGACGGGAACCGGATACTGCCCGTTCAGCTCCCGGTATCTTCTGTCAAAAAAAGCCTCGACATGATACCCCGCGTCTTCCAGGGCGCGATACAGCCTTTCGGAAACCAGGTTCACGCCATACAGGATCAATCTCAGTTCTTTGGAAAAGTGAACCGTCCCTTCCACTCGATCCCTCCTCTCCGCTCTGGGATCTCCTCACACGGCAAGACGGCTCCACCGCTCTCCCAGCTCCTCTTCTCCGTTTCCGGCCGGGCAATCCTTTACCAGCAACTGCCCTCCGGGACGCAAAGCTGCCCGCAGGAGCTTCAACATCTTCTGCCCGTCCCTGACAGGCGGGAACGGCTCCTCCCACACGATGTAATCGAATGTCTTCCCGTTCAGGAACCGCTTAAGCTCCCCCTGCGAGCGGATCTTTTTCACTTCGTCGCTGACGCCCGCCAGGTCCTTCAGGAATCTGTCCTCACAGGTGATGTTGGTAAGCCGGACGTCCGGATTGCGGCAGTACTCCCTGACCTGTTCCTTAATCTTCAGGGAATTGCTTCCCAGGCCGCAGTTGACACCCAGAATTTCCACATGTCCGGTATGCTCACCAACCACCCGGTTCATAAACACCGCGTCAAAGCAGAAGCCCGTCCCCCAGGGGTCCACTCCATACGCGCGGGCGAAATCCTGCCGGCCCTCCAGATAGTACTCTTGCTCGCCTTGCCGCTGGATCAGGGGCCGCAGCGTCACGGAGCCGAAATGATGGCAGTAGGCGTCCTTAACCAGCATCATCTTATAGCCGCTCCGCCGTATCAGCAGGGAGCACCGGTCGTCCGGGAAAGAGGAACGCCGTCCCGGGAAGAGGGGATGAAGGCTCCAGCTGTATATCTCCAAACCGCTGGTGGCGAACCACATACTGCTCCGGCGGATATCTATCGGATTGCACAGGCGGACCCGCTGCTCCCAACGGAAGGGATCCTGCCGGTTATTTTGCCGGGCAAATTCCATCAGCTCTTCCTCAGAGGAGTACTTCGCCGGGATCGCCTGAAAATTGCTCACGTTGGAAGTCGCAGGAACCGCCCACAAAATGCTGGGGTCCGAGCGCATACAGGCCAGGAGGTTCTCGATGGCATGGGGTGTGACGACGACGTCGTTGCTGATCGCAATGACGTATTCTCCCTCCACAATCCGCCCAGCCGCCGCCGCGCCGCCGCCGTTCACCGCGATATCCAGCTGCTTATGGGGCCCGATTTCCTCAAAGTATTCCTTCGTCCCGTCGCTGGAGCCATGGTTCACCAAAATCAGCTCGTAGCGCAGGCCCTTGGGGATGTTCGCCAGCAGGCTCTCCACGCAGCGCTTTGTGTACTCCAGCTTGTTGTACGCCATGACCATCAGGGAGACCTCATACCGATACCGGCCCGTCTCCACCGCCTGGTCAATATAGGGGTTCCCGTACAGCAGGACCCTTTCGCTCTTCTCATAGGCAGCAAGCCGCTCCGGATGGTCCCCCAGATACTGGTAAAAATAGTAGGACGCGTAAGCCTCCTGCAAAAGCGGCAGACATTCAAACTCGATCTTTTGAAGGCACCGCTCCCGCCTCTCGGGGTAATGGAGCCGCATCCGCGCAAACGAGTCCCGTGCCGACCGGCATATCATGTCCAGCTTCTGATTGCCCTCTGTCTCCACTCCATCAATCAGATTCAAGATGCAGGTCAGGCCCGCGTCCACGTCTCCGCAGAGCTGTTGGAACGGCGCCTCCTGTTCCGTCTCCACGCTGCGATACAGCTCCAGGCAGGCCTCCTGGAGCGTCCGGATCAGCTCCAAAATCTGCGTGACAGCCTGATCTTCCATATGCAGTCCTCCTTTATGTCAAATCGGAATACGAAAAAGGCGCTGTGCCATACATACCTGCTTCGTCTACGCAATGTCATAAAACTTCTTTTTCAGGTCTATCGCCCCCAGCAGAAGAACCCGCTTTATGGTCTCACAAATTTTCCCCGACGTATTTCCATCCCCATAGGGATTCACCGCCGCCGCCGCCCGCGCCCGAAACTCCGGGGTGCAGGCCCGCTCCAGGGCCCGGAGGATATCCTCCCGCTCCGGCCGGCAGTTCAGCACGCTCTCCGCCTGGAGCCTCCCCCGCTGGCGGTCCCCGATGTTAATGGTGGGCACACCGAACGACGGCGCCTCCGCCAAGCCGCTGGAGGAATTCCCAAGGACGCACAGGGCGTATTTCAGGGCGCTCATGTACCGCCGCATCCCCAAAGACGCGACGACGCGGCAGTGCGGGTGCTCCGCCGCGAAGGCATCCAGCCTCTCGTTGATGCGCTGTCCCCCGGCATCCGCGTTGGACTTCGTAATTAAAAAGTGCAGGTCCTCCCGCCGGGCAACCGCCGCCAGCAGCTCTTCCAGCTGCGCCTCCGTCTGCCCGGGTTCCAGCGTCACGGGGTGGAAGGTCGTCAGCACACAGGGCCTGCGGAACAGCGGAAAGTTCAAATCGGCCTCCAGCTCCTCCGGCGTGAGGAAGTCCGTATGGAGCGCGTTCTCCACCCCCAGGCCCCCCACGTTGAACACCCGGGCCGGGTCCTCTCCCAGCTGAATTACCCGCTTCCGGTACTCCCCGGCGGCGGTGAAGTGCAGGCAGCTCATTTTCGTGATGCTGTGGCGAAAGCACTCGTCCACCGCGCCCTCCGTGGTCTCTCCTCCGTAGAGATGGGCGATGGGCACGCAGGCGCACACGGCAGCGGCGCACACGGCAAAGGTCTCGTACCGGTCCCCCAGCACCATCAAAAGCGCGGGGGGGCGCTCCTGAAAGTACGCTCCGAAGCCCTCCAGCGCCCGGGCCATGGCCTGGGACATAAGAGGGAAAAGGCCGTCTTTCTCCTGAAGGATCGGTACGCGGACGTCGATGGGAAAGCCGTCCGCCTCAATTTCCCGGACCGTCATGCCGAAAGCCTCAGACAAATGGGCGCCGGTCACCGCCAGCCGCAGGTCCAGGTCCCCGTCCTTCGAGAGTGCGGACAGCAGAGGCCGCAGGATGCCGTAGTCCGCCCGGGTGGTGGTGAGCACGCAGACGGGGAACCGCTGTCCACCTTGTCCAACCGCCATTTTGTCCTCCCCTCTCAAAGCTCGATCCTCTCGTCTTCCTCAAAATCCCGCTTCGCCCGGGTCCCCAGGACCTCGAACCACCTCATGGGACTGACGCCGACGCCGGGGCGTTTGACGGTGAGGTTTTCTTCCGTAAACACCTCGCCCTTTTTAATGGCCCGGCGGGCCGTCAGGCTCTTCCGGGCAATGTCCCGGTTCCTCGCCTCGGAGGGGCTCACCCTTTTCTCCCCCTCTCCCAGGGCGGCCTCGATGTGCCGGACCGCCCGCACCATGGCGGCCAGCTCCTCCGGCTCCAGGCTGGCTTTGTGGTCAGGGCCCTCCATGTTCCGGTCCAGGGTGAAATGCTTCTCGATAATGACCGCCCCCAGGGCCGCCGCCGCGATGGGCACCTCAATGCCTGGCGTGTGATCGGAATAGCCCACGTCCACTCCGAACCGCTCCCGCATGGCCGCCATGGCCCGGAGGTTCACGTCCCCATAGGGTGTTGGGTACTCCGTGTTGCAGTGCAGCAGGGTGATTTCCGGCGTGCCGCCGCCCCGCAGCACGTCCATAGCGCCCCGAATCTCCTCCATCTCGCACATGCCGGTAGACAGGACCACCGGCTTTCTCGTCCTGGCGACGGCCAGGAGATAGGGGAGGTTCGTCGCCTCCCCAGAGGGAACCTTCCAGAAGGGCATGCCGACGGTATCCAGGAAGGCCACGCTCTCCAGATCAAAGGGCGTGGACAAAAAGGCGATGCCCAGCTCGTCGCAGCGGGCCTTCAGCTTCAGGAAATCCGGAAACGGCAGCTCCAGCTTCTTGACCATGTCCAGCTGGGACTCCGCTTCCCCGCAGGTCTCTTTTTGGTAGGCGGCTTTTTCCGCGTACCGGGAGACCCCGCTTTCCGCGATAAACGTCTGAAACTTTACGCAGTCGGCCCCAGCGGCATGGGCCGCCTCCACCATTTTGAGCGCCAGGCCCAGGTTTCCGTTGTGGTTGACCCCCGCCTCGGCAATGATATATGGTTTCATTTTCATTTCTCCAAAATCCTCCCGGGATTTCCGACTACCGTACAATGCCCCGGAACATCCCGGATGATAACGCTCCCAGCCCCAACAATGGTCCCCGGTCCAAGGCGTTTTCCCTGAATAATGCAAGAGCCCGTCCCAATTTCACTGTCGTTTCCTATCACAACATTCCCGGAAATGTTGGCGCCCGGGTTGACCACGCTAAATTCCTGTATGACCGTATCATGTCCAACGGTACAATTCAGGTTCAATATCACGAAACTGCCCAGCTTCACGTTCGGAGCGGCCATCGTACCTGAACAAATCACACAACCTTCCTGCAAAAGCGCATGACGCGAGACATTTGCACCGTTGGAAATAAGCGTTGGAAATGTAACGTTATAAGCCTCATCTTTATATTTCTGAACCACCTTCCGTCTCAAGGCGGGGCTCCCAAATCCGCAGACCACATTTATAGGGTGGGGATAACGCAGCAACCACTCATCATCCCCGATCACGCCGTACCCCTTCACCGGCTCCTGTTCCGTTTTCATTTGATCCACAAAGCCAAGAATATTCCAATCCTTGCGGGACTCATTGTTCCGCTCCAATATCCAGAGCGCCTCTTTTGCAAACCCGCCCGCACCTAAGATCACAATGTCTTCCATGAGCGCGGCTCCTTTCAGCGCGTCTCCTTCAATTCATCATATGGGATCTCTGCTTTACACGTTTGATAGTAAGCGTACAGCTCCGTTACCGCGTCCTTCAGGCTGTGCAGCTCCAGCGGGCCCAGCTCCGCCGCCAGGCGGCTGTTGTCCGCGGTGTAGGGGAGATTCCAGCCCTCCTTCGCCGCCGCCACGGGCAGCGTCTTCCCGGAGACCTCCAGCACCGCGTCCGCAATCTCCCGCAGGGAGACCGGGCGGCCGGTGCAGACGTTGTAATCGTGATGCCCCGGCTCATGCTCCAAAAACCAAATCACAATGGGGGCCAGGTCCTCCACATACAGATAGTCGAACATGCAGTCCTGGCGGATGCTCAGGGGCAGGCCGTACATGGCCTTGCAGCAGAGGTTGGAGATAAACTTGCTCTGCCAGTGCTCGTACTTCCCGAAGATGCCGAACAAGCGCAGGTTGTAGATGTTACGGCTCTCCCGGGCGCGGAGGGCCATGATGTATTTTTCCAGTCCGTAGTATTCCGCCGGGACCGAGCGGCCCAGGTCCTCCTCCCGGATATTCTCCATGGGGAACCGCTTGTCGAACTCCGCACCCGAGCCGAAATACAGCACCTTCTCCAGTCCCGCGCTGAGCTTTTCCAGGTTGTAAAACATCTGCAGGTCGTGGAGCATGACGTCCTCCGGACCCGTGTGCAGAACGCTTTGCAGGGCGCCGTGAATAACCGTATCGACGTGGTGCATCTCCAAATATCGGGCTACCCGATCATAGTCGCAGAGGTCCAGCTCCCGGCTGGAGGGTGTGAACACCTCATACCGCTCCCCCAGAGCAGGGGCCAGGTTCCGCCCCACAAATCCCCGGGGGCCCGCCCCGGTCAGCAGAATCCGTCTCATGGCTTCTCTCCCAGGCCCATGCGCAGCCATTTCTCCGTCTCCTCCCGGGGGAGGAAGGGGTACAGGTCCTCCAGCATGGAGGAGGACATAGAACCGTCCGGGTTCAGCCGGGACATCGCCCTTGGCACCTCGTCAAACGTACGATCGCAAAGCACATCGCAAAGTACCGCTCTATCGTCGGCCATAATCAAATCCAGAACCGGCCCGATATCGCCGTCCCCGCGAATCACATAGTATGGCAGATCGTATAGCGCCGCCAGCTTCTTCATATCACAGGAGCAGACTCCACTGGCGCCGTCACATCCGGCATAACGGCCTTGAAAATGGTTTTCCTGCATCGCCGCAATAGAGGAGTAGCCGTTGTTGTTCATGATAAACAGCTTGATGGGGAGGTCATAGCCCCGGATCAGCGCCAGCTCCTGAAGGTTGTGCTGCAAACTGCCGTCGCCCTCCAGTACGATTGTCCGGCGTTTTCCGCAGGCGATACAAGCGCCGATGGCGGACGGTACGGCAAAGCCCATGCTTCCAAGCCCAGACGGGCAGACCTCGGTCTGTCCGTTTTTAAATTCATAGCTCATTGCGGGGATAACGCTGGCCCGGCCAGAGGAGCTGCCTACTATCACATCATCCAAAAGAGCACGCCGGGACAGCTCACGCCCGAACAAATACATATTCGTCTGCTTCTGCGCCTTGGGCTGAGGCTCCCGCCAAGCGGGATAAGCGGCCTTCGCCGCCCGGCAGAAGCGCAGCCAGCCGGCCGTGTCCAGCGGCCCCCTTCCCGCCGTCCTCTCCAACAGGCGGGGGATGAAGTCCGCCGCGTCGCAGACCAGCGTCTTGGCGAACTCCATGTCCAGTTTGGCGATCTCGTTGGGATCAATATCCACCATGACCCGCTTGGCCCGGCAGGCGAAATGGGGCTCGTTGAACGCCGTAACGGTCTGGTTCAGCCGCGCGCCCACGACCAGCAAGAGGTCGCAGGTTTGCAGGATCCAATTGGAGTAGCGGGGCGCCAGGCCGCCTGGAAAGCCAAAGAACAGATCGTCCTCATAGCCGAACAGCGTCTTCACGCACCAGGTGGCCAGCGCCGGAACCCTCAGCGCGCGGCAGAGCTCCCGCAGCTGTTCCCCGGCCCTGCCGGCCAATACGCCCTTGCCCGCCAGGACCAGCGGGCGTTTCGCCGCTCTCAGCAGGTCCAGGACCTCGTCCACATCCTCGTCCAAAAGGGGCAGTTGGGGGACCAGTCCCTCGGCGGCGGGGTCGAACTCCGCCAGCTCGCTCTCCTCCACCTGGGCGCCCTGGACGTCCAGGGGCACCTCCACCCACACGGTCCCCTTGCGGCCATGGGTGGCCAGGTAGACGGCCTTGTCCAGGTGGTATTTCACCATCGTCTTGTCCGTGACGCTCACCGCGTATTTGGTGACGGGTTTCATCATGGCGGTGATATTGACTTCCTGAGAGCCGCACTGGCGGACCCCCCGGTCCCCTACCAAGTCCGAGGTCTTGGCCTGGCCGGAGATCACCAGCACCGGCTCCGAGTCGATCCAGGCGTCCACCGCGCCGGTGACGGCGTTGGCGGCCCCCGGGCCGGAGGTCACCATGCACACGCCCAGCCTTCCGGCGGCCTGGGCGTAGGCGCTGGCGCAGACGGAGGACGCCTGCTCGTGCAGATTACACCAGGGGCGGATAAGCTCGCTCCGGAAAAGGGAATCCAGCAGGTGCATCATTCCCCCGCCGCTGAGGAGGAAGACGTCCTTCACGCCGTGCTCCTCCAGGCGGCGGATGATATAGTCGGATACTTTCACGGTTTGTTCCCCCCTGTCTCCGCTCAAATAAACGGGTCGAAATACGCGGGCAGGCGCTCCATCCACTCGTTGATGATAGCGTTGTAGGCCATGGCCCGGCAGTTCCGGCACGCCCCGCCGGCCCACTTCTCATCGGAGCGCTTTTTCACCTGGGCGTGGCGCGGGCCGTTCCACATTTCCTCCAGCGTTTCCTCGCGCAAGTCGCCGATGCAGAATTCCTCTTTATCAATTTCCACAATGTTCGGATAAACCTTTCCGTCCGTGCTGACATTTGCCAGCATGCCGTACCGGTTTGCCCAGCAGGCGCCCTTGAACTCGGGTAGAGTCTTGTAGCCGAAAATGCCCTTGATATTCGTAAAGCGGTCGTCCAGGTCCCTGTAAGCTTGGACCTCTTCTCTCAAGTGCGCCTCTTCCTCGCGGCTAAGTCCCTGGCCGTTATCCTCGTAATCCCGAACGACTTTGAAAAGGGCATAATCGAAGCTGCTTTCTTTGATGATCCGCAGGAAATCGCCAACCTGCCTGTAATTCTTATTCGTCAGCACAATGCGGGAACCAATCACCGGACTGCGGTCCCCATGGGCCGCCTTAATTTTGCCCGGCAGCGCTAATACCTTCTCCATGTTCTTTGTGCCTGTGATTGCCGTAAACGTCGCCTCATCAATTCCCGGCACAGAAACCGCTATATAGTTTAGCCTGTCCGCGACGGGAATCAGGCCCATCTCCTCAAAACAGGACCCATTTGTGAGAATGGAGCATTCCACGCCGCTACCGGTCAGCTTCTCGATATATCCCGCCAGCCCGGGATACAGCGCCGGCTCACCTCCGCCGGAGAAGTATACGGCTTGAATCTTCATTCGGATGATGGACTCTACCAGGCGGTCCATCAATTCCTTGGGAAGGGAAGCCCGGCTCTCGTTCCGCTCCTTATAAGAGCAGTGGATGCAGCGGTGATTACAAGCCGCCGTGGGGTGGACCTCTATGGCGACGGGGTTAAAATCCGTATGCCCTTTGGCGATGTCTCCCAGCATGTTCCCGTAGTGGAACAAAATCTTATGGGCGTTCAGCAAATCCCTTGTCAGGGCGATTTCTTTCACGGAAAGATCATCCTTTCATGCTTCTCCTTTATCCTGCGGAACCGCGTACAGCACCGTTTCCGCTCCAGCCATCGTGTGATGCCGCAAATAGAATCGATACTCCGGCACTAGTTTCCGTAAATAATCCCAGATTTCCAGTATATCCTCATTTTTGTGATATACGCATACCGCCAGCTTCGGATGGTTTTCCCGGATTTGTTTCTCTGCTCCATGAAGTGCGCGCATTTCTGCGCCTTCAATATCCATCTTCATGTAAGAAACAGGCTCCGTAACTACCTCGTCTACCGCCGCGGTTTCTATTGTGTAGCTGCGCTCCAGTTCACCTCTATCCAGGATGCGGGTATTGCCCTTTGAAGTTCCTTCGCTGGAAAGGTTCAGTACCGTGCTGCAATCCCAGGCTCCTTTAGGGATAACATGGACCTGCTTTCCTTGCGCAGCCTGCTGTTTTTCGATAGCCTTAAGCTGGGGCTGCAACTTCACATCCGGCTCAAAGCAATAGGCGGCCCGGTAACCCGGACAGCGCTGGATAAACTCCAGTAAGGTCCCGCCGTCATATGAACCCAGTTCGACCATGACTTCTCCTTCCGACAGATGAATAACATCGGAAGGGTAATATTGGTCCGGGACACAGCACCCTTGAAAATAAGCCAGTTCTCCAGAGAGCCTTCCCTTTAACACGGACACAAGCGTTTCACGGGACTTATCGTCGGCAAGCGTATCATACAGCAAAAGGATCTCATCTTTGTGCTCCAGCAAATACGTGCGGTACGCCTCAATATCTTCCAAGCCAAAATAAACTGCATAAAGCTGTACTTCAAAAGAAAAAACGCAGGCCTGGGGAAAATGCTGCCCTATGGTCTTTCGAATGCTTTCCTCCGCAGAAGGAGCCGCAATTACAAACCAACACTCGCGCATGGGATCTCTTTCCGCCAAAAATTGATCAAACTTTATAATGGGGATTTCATCCCCATTACGGAAGCCCTTATCAGGGCTTCCGTAATATTCGCCCGAGCGGTTCGTGTCTAAGATCGCTTTGATAGGCAAGCCATATTTTTGCATAAACTGCACGGTAAATGAAAGATGATATCCGGCTCCATATAAATAAATGTCGCCCGTATAGTTTCTCGCTTGCCCTACAAATTCAGTGGAGCGGTTGCGCTCTGTTTTAATAAACTCCAGCAGCTCCTTTTTTTCGCTTTTCATAAATTAAAAATCCTCCTGAATCCTCTTCACAGTCCCAATTCTTTCATCATATTTTTCAGCTCGCTGAGCTGGCCCATGTCCAGCCAGCTCTTCTCCGTGATGGGGTAGCCCCCCACCCGGAAGCCCCGGTCCATCAGCCGCCGGGCGATGTCCGGCATGTCGATATGCTCCCCGTCCTCCAGGCAGTCCACCACGCTGGGCTCCGCCAGGTAAATGCCCGTATTCACCAGGAAGTCGTACTCCGGCTTTTCCCGCACCGCCTCGATGGCTCCATCCCGGTCCAGGTCCACCACGCCGTAGGGGATGCCCACCCGCTTGGCCGCCAGGATGAAGGTCAGGGCGTTCCCGTGTTGCTTGTGGTACTCGTACATGCAGGTATAATCCGCGTCCAGCAGGCAGTCGCAGTTGGAGAGGAAAAAGGTTCCTTTCATCTTTCCCCGCAGGAGGGACAGCCCCCCGCCGGTGCCCAGAAACTGCTCCTCGTCCACGTAGTGGATCCGGCAGGGCAGGTCCGCTTCGTTGTAGTACGCCTTGATCATGTTCCGCTTGTGGTTCAGGATCAGATAAACCTCCCGGACGCCATAGCGGCCGAAACGGCCGATGATGTGGTCCATGATGGGCGTCTCGCCAATGGGAATCAGGGGCTTCGGCAGGACGCGGGTGTAGGGGTACAGCCGCGTCCCCTTCCCCCCGGCCATGATGACCAGGGGCGCCTCCTCCGGCAACGGGCGGACGGCCTCCGCGCCGTCCAGCTCGTCCCGGAAGTAGATTTTCACCACCTCCCGGTCCTCGTTGACAATGGGGACCGCCACCGTCAGGCTCCTCCGCATGAAGGCCAGGGCCTCCTCCTCCCGGAGCATGGAAAAGACAATGGGCGAGGGGTTCATGGCCTGAGAGACGGGCTTTCCCATGTCCCCGTCCCGCAGGATGTAGCGGCGCATGTCGCCGTCGGTAAAGCTGCCGCTCAGGCGGCCGTCCCGCAGGCAGAAGACCACCTTCTTTTTTCCCTCGTCGATGCGCCGCACCGCCTCGGCGACGGAGACCTCTTCCGGGACCAAATATCTGCCGGCGTCCATTCCGCCGCCTCCCTTCCTGTTCTTATCCCCGGTCCTCTTCTCCAAAGGCCAGCAGGGCCCGGCAGACCCGGTCCAGCTGCTCCTCCGTCAGATTCGTGCCGCAGGGGATGTTGACGACGCGGTCATAAAACCGCTGCGCCCTTCCGCAGTCCATGGCCCGGTACTTCCGGAAGGGCGTCTGGGTGTGGTTCAGCTTCCAGATGGGCCGGGCCTGGATATTCCGGGCGCTCAGGTATTGGATCAGCCGGTCCCGCCTGGCCCCGTCGGGCTCCCGGAGGGCGAAGGAGTAAAACCAGTGGTTGGAGTTCTCCCCACTCCCGAAGGGCAGCAGCTCCCCATAGTCACAACCCGCCAGCCTCTCCCGGTAGCGGGCGTAGTTCCGGCGCTTGCTCTCCAGGAAGCCGTCCAGCTCCTCCAGCTGGGCCAGGCCCAGGGCGGCCTGGAGATTGGTCATGCGGTAGTTGTAGCCCCACTCCTCGTGGACAAAGTACACCGGGTCGTCCTTGGCCTGCTGGGAGAGGTAGCGCATGTGCTCCACCGCCGAGACGTCGTCCGACACCACCATCCCGCCGCCGCCCGTCGTGATGATTTTATTGCCGTTAAAGGACAGGACCCCGGCGTGGCCCGCCGTGCCCGTGGCCCGGCCGGCGTACCGCCCCCGGGCGAAAACGCCCCCCAGGGACTCCGTGGCGTCCTCGATGACCGCCAGGTGATAGCGCTCCGCCAGGTCCATCAGGCGGTCCATGTCGCAGTGGTCGCCAAAGACGTGGACCGGGACGGCGGCTTTCACCGTCCTGCCGGAGGCAATCTCCACGGTCCTTCCGCCCTCCGGGCGGCATTCCCGCTCCAGGTACGCCTCCACCTGGTCCACGTCGATGCACATATGGCTGTCGCAGTCAAAAAACACCGGCTCTGCGGCCTGGTACATCACGGCGTTGACGGTGGCGATGAAGGTCAGGGTGGGAACCAGCACCAAATCCCCCGCCGAGACGCCGAAGTGCCGCAGGCAGAGATGGAGCCCCGCCGTGCCCGACTGACAGGCGCACGCCTGCTTCACGGACAGCCGGGCGGCCATCCGCTCCTCGAACCGGCTGATGAAGGACCCGGCGGTGGAGACCCATTCCGTCTCGACGGCCTCGTCTACGTACTTTTTTTCGTTCCCCCGGAAGTTGGGGGTGGATAGGCAAATCAACTCGTCCGGCATGACGGCGCCTCCTATGCGCGTTTATTTTATCTCTCCCGGGAAAAAGCCCGGATTTCCTCCGCCATGTACCGGAGCTTTTCCTCCGTCATGCCGGGGTAAACGCCGATCCAAAAGCTCCTCTCCATCACCGCGTCCGTATTGCAGAGCTCCCCGGACACGCGATAGCTCTCCCCGGACGTTCTCATCCCGTCAAAGCAGGGCTGGCGGAGCATGTTTCCGGCGAAGAGATTCCGGGTCTGGACGTTCTTCCCCTCCAAATGGCGGACCAGCTCTTCCCGGCGGAAGGGGGCGTCCTCCCGGACCGTCAGCATAAACCCGAACCAGCTCGCCCGGCTCTCCGGCGCTTCCTCCGGCAGGACCAGCAGGTCCGAGAGGCCGTCCAGCGCCTCCCGGAGATACCGCCAGTTCCTCCGGCGGGCCCGGACGAAGCCGTCCAGCTTCTCCAGCTGGGCGCAGCCCACGGCGGCCTGCATATCCGTGGCCTTCAGGTTGTAGCCCAGGTGAGAATACACGTATTTATGGTCGTAGCCCTCCGGGAGCTCCCCGAAGCGGCCCTGAAACCGGCAGCCGCAGGTGTCGTCCCGCCCCGGCGGGCACCAGCAGTCCCGGCCCCAGTCCCGCAGGGAATTCACAATCCGGTGCAGCAGCGGGTCGCTGGTGCAGACCGCGCCGCCCTCGCCCATGGTGATGTGGTGGGGCGGGTAAAAGCTGGAGGTCCCCAGGTCCCCCACGCTGCCGGTCTTTCTCCACGCGCCGTCCACCAGGCACTCGGTTCCCAGGGCGTCGCAGTTGTCCTCCACCAGCCAGAGGCCGTGCCGGTCGCAGAAGCGCCGCACCGCCTCCAGCGGGAAAGGGTTCCCCAGGGTGTGGGCCAGCATCACCGCCCTGGTCCTGGGGGAAAGGGCCCGTTCCAGGGCCTCCAGGCTCACGTTGTACCAGGGCAGCGCAATGTCCACAAACACCGGGACCGCGCCGCACTGGATGATGGGCGCGACGGTGGTGGGAAAGCCCGCAGCGGCGGTGAGCACCTCATCCCCCTTTTGTATCCGCCGCTCTCCCAGCAGGGGGGACGTCAGGGCGGCGAAGGCCAGGAGGTTCGCCGAAGAGCCTGAGTTGACAAGGGAGCAGTACCGCGTCCCCAGGTACTCCGCCAGGCCCGACTCAAACTGCCGGGTAAAGCGCCCCGCCGTAAGCCAGAAGTCCAGGGACGCGTCTACCAAAGCCCGGAGCTCCGCCTGGTCGAAGACCCGGCCGGCGTAGGAAATCCGGTCTCCGGGCCGGAAGGGCTCCTCCCGGCCGAACCGGGCCTGGTAATATTCTTCCGTGAGGGACAGGATCTCCTCCCTGACCGCCTGTGGGTCTCTCATATCAAACCGCAGCCTTTCTCTTCACTGAAAAATTCCCGGATCTGCTCTTCCATAAACGCCGGAACGGACCGGCCGGAGAGCCACGCCTTCGTCCAGGCCACGGTCTCCTCCACCGCCCGGTCCACCCGCCAGCGGGGCCGCCAGCCCAGGACCGACTGGAGCTTGGAGCAGTCCAGCCGCAGGACCGCCGCCTCGTGAGGGCCGCTGTCCCCGGTGTGCTCCCAGCGGGCGCCCTCGCCCCAGGCCCGGCAGAACAGGTCCGCCAGGGCGCCGGTGGTAACGCAGTCCCCGCTCTCGGGACCTACGTTATAGCTCCCCGCCAGAGCCCCGTCCTCATACTGCCTCCGGGCAATCAGCAAATAGGCCGCCAAGGGGTCCAGCACGTGCTGATAGGGCCGGACGGAGGCGGGGTTCCGCACCTGGATGGGCCGCCCCGCCCGGGCGGCCCGCACGCAGTCCGGGACGATCCGATCCGCCGCGAAGTCCCCGCCGCCGATGACATTCCCTGCCCGGGCCGTGCTCACGGCTGTGGGGCCCCCGGAGAAAAAGCTGCTCCGGTAGCCCGCCGTCACCAGCTCGGAACAGGATTTGGAGTTGGAGTAGGGGTCGAAGCCGTTCAGCCGGTCGCTCTCCCGGTAGCCCCAGGGCCACTGCTCGTTTTGATACACCTTGTCCGTGGTGACGTTCAAAAAGCTCCGGACGGAGGCGGACTGCCGCAGGCACTCCAAAATATGCACCGTCCCCATGACATTGGTGGAATAGGTGCCCACCGGGTCCCGGTAGCTCTCCCGGACAATGGGCTGCGCCGCCAGATGGAAGACGATTTCCGGCCGGGCTCCGTCAAAGGCCGCCTTCAGGGCCGCCAAGTCCCGGACGTCGCCGAACACGGAGCGCACCCGCTCCCCGACCCCGGACAGGCTGAAGAGGTTTTCTTCCCCCGGCGGCGGCAGGGCGAAACCCGTGACCTCCGCCCCCGCCAGGGTCAGCAGCACGCACAGCCAGGAGCCCTTGAACCCTGTGTGCCCGGTGATGAAAACCCGCTTGCCGCGGTAAAAATCCAGCATACGCTCACCAATTCTTCCATGCGGCCCTGCCGCTCTTCCAAAACTCCTCCAGCCGGCTCCGGTCCCGCTGGGTGTCCATGCACTGCCAGAAGCCGTGGTGCTTATAAATGCCCAGCTTTCCCTCCCGGGCCAGCGTCTCCAGGGGACGGCGCTCCAGAATGCAGCTCTCGTCCTCGCTGAGGTAGCCGAACACCCCGGGCTCCATTACCATGAAGCCGCCGTTGATCCAGCCGCCGTCCTCCTTGGCCTTCTCCCGGAAGCCGGAAACGGTGGTCCCCGCCTCATCCAGGTCCAGCACGCCGAAGCGCCCGCCGGGCTGGACGCCCGTCAGGGTCACCGTCTTGCCCGAGGTCCGGTGCTGGTCCAGGAGGGCGTTTAAATCCACGTCGCTGACCCCGTCGCCGTAGGTCAGCATAAAGGGCTCGTCTCCAAGGTACTTCCGCACCCGCTTCACCCGGGCCCCGGTCTGGGCGTTCAGCCCCGTGTCCACCAGGGTCACCCGCCAGGGCTCCGCCACGTTGGCGTGGACCGTCATCCGGTTCTCCGCCGAGAAATCGAAGGTCACGTCGGAGCGGTGCAGGTAGTAGTCCGCGAAGTACTCCTTGATGACATGGCCCTTATATCCGCAGCAGATCACGAAATCGTGGAATCCAAAGCCGGAATAGTACTTCATAATATGCCACAAAATGGGCTGCTCGCCGATTTCAATCATGGGCTTGGGCCTCAGGTGGCTCTCCTCGCTGATGCGGGTGCCAAGGCCTCCGGCCAAAATCACAACCTTCATCCCCGGTCTCCTTCAATCAGGTAGGCCACCCGCTGGTAGGCCGGGCTCGCCTTCAGCGCCGCCACCGCCGGGTCGTCCGCCGGGTAGGCCGCCAGCATGGTCCGCACCTTCTCCGCCAGGGCCAGCAGCTCCGGGCTGGCCCCCGTGTCCTCCAGCTCCGGCGTGTGCTCCGCCAGATACTCCACCACGGGCTTCATGGCCGGGTTCGTCTCCAGCCCCGCCCGCAGCAGCCGGGTATAGCCCATGGAATCCCCCGCCTCCAGAGCGTTGAACGCCTGGGCGCAGTACCAGCCGAAGCGGTGCATGGGCGGCAGCACCAGCAGGTTCCCCTCCCGGAGCACCTCCGGCGCATAGCACCCCGTGAGGAAGGCCCCCTCCACCTTGGCGAAGGTCCGGGCCAGGGCCAGGCCCTCCTGGCCGCCGTTCTTCCAGCCGAAGGACTGTACCGCCGCCAGGGCCAGCGCCCGGGTCCAGGACAGGGTCTGCCAGCTCCCGGCGTAGTCCTCTCCCGCCGCCTCGTTCAGCAGCTTATGCAGCGTCCCCGGATCCTGAGCCAGGCCGGAGGCCAGAGCGTCCATCTCTTCCAGGTTCAGCGGCCGCTCCGCCAGGGGGAAGCACACGCCGGACAGCAGCGCCTTTTCCAGCGCCAGAGGCGGCAGCGCCGCCCAATTCTCCACCCGGGCCAGCAGCTCCGCCATCTCCGGCACGCTTCCCGCCGCCAGGACGGCCGCTGCCGTTCCCACCTCGCACTGCCCCGCCAGAGGCTCGTAAAGCGTATAGGCGGGGCGGGGCGCGCCGTCCCGCTGCTCCTTCTGAAGATACGCCGGGTCAAAGCAGCCCGCCGCCACCTTTGTGAACGCCTCCCGGCGCTCCCGGGCCCGGTCCTCCGACGGCTGGGGAAGGCCGATCCGCTCCCAGAACCGCAGCACCAGGGCCCCGTCGTCCCCCGCCGTCATGGCGTGGGCCCGCTGGAGCACGGCCATAAAGTTCTCCACCCGGTGGGGCTTCAGCTCCGCGCCGTCCAGTTGGCCCAGCAGCGCCAGGGCCTCCTCCGGGTGACCCAGCTCAATGTGGGCCCCCGCCATGAACAGCCGCAGATAGGCCTCCTGCTGGGGGGCCGCCAGCAAAATGGCGCTGGTCAGCTTCGTCAGCTGGTCCCCCCGGCCCGCGTTGTAGTCGGCGATGGCCTTCAGGGCCGTCTCGCCCCGGCGGATGCAGTCCGCATAGTCCCCCTTCTGCCAGCTGTGGTCAAAGGCCGCGCCCTGGGCGTCGATCAGCGTGAAGAAGGAATCCGGGAACCGCTCCTCCGCCAGGGCAAGCCACCGCTCCAGCTCCGGGTAATCCCGGCCCTGGGCGCTCATGACGCCGTAGCGCAGAATGGGCGCGCCGCAGCGCTCCCAGCCCTTGGCCCTCTTCTCCACCAGGGCCACGGCCCGGCGCAGGACCTCGTCGTAGTCCTCCTCCTTCTGGCCGCTCTCGATGTACTGGAGGAGGGTAAGCAGCCTGTCCGGCTCCTTTTCCAGCTCCTGATGGAGCAGGGTGACGTTCCGCACCCGCTTTTCTTCCTCGATCTCCGCCCCCAGCCGGGAGTAGCCGTCATGGTGGAGGATGGTTTCCGTCAGGGCCTCCAGCTTGTTTTGGTTGGTCACGGGCCAGCTCTCGTGAATCGCCCCCGCGAAGCGCATCCCGGTGTCCATCCGCAGGACACGGGGGATGAACACGTCCGTATAGGCCCCGTCCTGGAGATCCCCTTTGTAGTTGCGGACCACCAGCACCGCCGCCTCGGCCCCCAGCTTCCGCCCCTCCTTGAAGAGACGCCGCAGCTGGCGGACGTCCGGGTCCAGCCACTCGTCCGCGTCGATGGACAGATACCACTCGCCGGAGGCCCGGTCCATGACGGCGTTCCGGGCGGCGGAAAAGTCGTTCACCCAGGGGAAGTCGAAGAGGTCGTCCGCGTACCGCGCCGCAATTTCCCGGCTCCCGTCCGTGGAGCCGGTGTCCGCCATGATGAGCTCGCAGGGCACCGCCTCCCGCAGGGGCCGGAGGGATTCCAGGCAGCGCTCCAGGCAGCGGGTCTCGTTTTTGAAAATCATGCCGATGGACAATACGGGCTTCTTTTCCATGATGTTCTCCTTTCCTCCTGTCCTTGGGAAAACCGGCCGGAGGGGGACGGCTTTCCCAAAGACAGGGAAACGGGGCGGGCTTGCGCCCGCCCCGTAAACGCTGGGTTTTGATGCTTCTGCGTCAGCTCGAGGATTAGCCCAGGAGCTGCAGCACGCCCTGAGGAACAGCGTTGGCCTGGGCCAGCATCGCCTGAG
>CATNDJ010000010.1 GCA_950097265.1 uncultured Oscillibacter sp. | reverse complement strand
CTCCTCCTCCTCCAGCTTCTGGTTGAAGAACCTGCCCATCAGGAACTCCTGGACGGCGGAGATGCCGCTCTGGGCAATCCAGTACAATCCCAGGGCCGCGGGCATGGTGAAGGCGATATACACGGAGAACAGGGGCATGAACATCATCATGCGGTTGGCGGTGGCGGCGGACGGGTCCGTCTGGGGCTGCTGCTTCATGGTGATCCGGCTGAACAGCCACTGGCTGCCTCCGGCGACGATGGGGATGAGGATCAGCCCGATGGCGGCCCAGGTGAAGGTGAAGTGGGTGACCATGCTCCAGGGGTTGGCCGCCATGTCCAGGCCGAAGGAGGTGTAGTTCATGTTAATCCAGCCGTCCACCTTGCTGCCCAGCTCCGGCATCTCCGAGGCGATGGTTTTCACCAGGTTGATCTGCCCGTAGGGCAGCAGCCTGGTAAAGCCGTTTTCGACAATGGGGGCTCCGTCCTTCATCTGGACGATGGCGGTGACGTCCAGTCCGGCGTTTGTCACCGCGTCCACCATCTGCTGCACCACGTCCCGGCTCAGCATCATAAAGTGGGTGATGGGCTGGCGGATGATGGAGTACAGGGCCAGCAGGATGGGGAAGGGCAGCAGGCTCCACAAGCACCCGGACATGGGGCTGACGCCCTCCTCGGCGTAGAGCTTCTGCATTTCCTCCGCCTGCTTGGTCTGGTTGTTGGCGTACTTTTTCTGAATCTCCTGGAGGCGGCCCGACATGCGGCTCATGCGCATCATGCTCTTCTTGGACTTCATCTGGAAGGGGAGCATGATCAGCTTCGTCACCAGGGTGAAGAGGATGATGGCCATGCCGTAGGAATTGGTCAGGTTATAGAAGAGCCGGACCAGCCAGGCAAAGGGGATACAGATAACGTATCCGATGGTTGAAAACATAATTTGTTCCTCTCGTTTTCTTCAGTGGGGGAGCGCTTTCCCTCAAGGGACCGGATCGTAGCCGCCCTTGTGGAACGGGTTGCACCTGAGTATTCTCTTGAACGCGAGCCAGCTTCCCTTCACCGCGCCGTACTTCTCCAGGGCCTCCAGGGCGTACTGGGAGCAGGTGGGGATGTAGTTGCAGCAGGAGGGGCGGCCGGGAGAGATGTTCCGCCGGTAAAATTTCACCAACCAAATCAAAACCCTCTTCACGGCTTGTCCTCCCACAATCCCAGCTTCCGGGCCAGGCGCGAAAAGCTGTCGTTGAGCTCCTTCCAGGAGGCCGCCGGCGTCCTGCCCCGGGCCACCAGAATGATGTCCCAGCCCTGGCGGAGCCGGGGGCTGTTCAGCCGGTAGACCTCCCGCAGGCGGCGGCGGGCCCGGTTGCGCTTCACGGCGTTCCCCAGCTTCACGGAGACGGTGACCCCCAGGCGGTTGTGGCCCAGGCGGTTTTTCCGGCAGTAGAGCACCATGCTCCCCGCCACCGCCGACGCGCCCTTCTGATACAGCCGGCGGAACTCGTGATTCTTTTTCAGCGTCACCGCGGGCTTCATAACCCATCCCCCCAGGCCGGAGAACCAGCACAAGGGACGGAGGAATCCAGAAAATTCCAGCCGCCCCTGTCAGGACTCGTGTTCAAGTGTCTCCTGCTTCTCAATAGGAGAGGCGGGCGCGGCCCTTGGCGCGGCGGCGGGCCAGGACCTTGCGGCCGTTGGCGGTGGCCATGCGCTTGCGGAAGCCGTGGACCTTCTGGCCGTGGAGCTTCTTGGGCTGATAGGTACGTTTCGTTGCCATGCTGAGACACCTCCTGTCCATATTCCGTCCGCCCCGGCATTCGGTCACGGGGCGGCGCTTTCCCAACGCCGCCCAAGCCCCGGGGGGCGGGCGGCGCGGCAGACAAATTCAAACGCCGATTCGGCGTATGGGATAGTATACCATACGGGCGGGAAGGGTGTCAATAAAAAATTATGTTGATTTGCCGCCGGAGTTGCCTTAAAATAGGCTCCAGTACAAGGATAAGGAACGGGAGAACTATGAACGACTTTCACCAGCGCTACATCGCGGCCCGGCGGCGGGTCATCGCCGGGGACCTCCAGCGGCTGAACTCCGCCCAGCGGGAGGCCGCCATGACCACCGAGGGGCCTCTGCTCCTCCTGGCCGGGGCGGGCAGCGGCAAGACCACCGTTTTGATCCAGCGGATCTACAACCTGCTGACCTACGGCCGGGGCGGCGACTCCGACTTCGTCCCGGAGGACGCGTCCGGGGAGGACCTGGCCTTTTTAGAGAACTTCCCGGAGGACCCCGCCCCCCAGGACTTCGACCGGGCAAAGCGTCTGTGCGCCGTGGACCCGCCCAGGCCCTGGGAGATCATCGCCATCACCTTCACCAATAAGGCCGCCGGGGAGCTGAAGGACCGCCTGGCCGCCCGCCTGGGGCCGGAGGCGGGCGATGTCTGGGCCTCCACCTTTCACTCCGCCTGCGTGCGCATCCTCCGGCGGGATATCGACCGCCTGGGCTTCGGAAAGGATTTCACCATCTACGACACCGACGACTCCCGCCGGGTGGCCAAGGACGTGGTGAAGGAGCTGAACCTGGACGACAAGGCCTTCCCGCCGAAAAACGTCCTCTCCGTCATCAGCGCCGCCAAGGACCAGTACATAGGGCCGGAGGAATTTTCCCGGAAGTACAGCGCGGAGACCGACTGGCGCATGGGCCGCATCGCCAAAATTTACGCCGCCTATCAGAAGAAGCTGGCCTCCGCCAACGCCCTGGACTTCGACGACATCATCTACCACACCGTCACCCTGCTCCGTCAGGAGCCGGAGGTGCTGGAGTACTACCAGCGGAAATTCCGCTATGTGCTGGTGGACGAGTACCAGGACACCAACCACCTCCAGTACCTCTTGACCGGCCTGCTGGCGGGGGGGCGGCGGAACCTCTGCGTGGTGGGGGACGACGACCAGTCCATCTACCGCTTCCGGGGGGCCAATATTGAGAACATCCTGAACTTTGAAACGCAGTACGAGGATGCCCGGACCATCCGCCTGGAACAGAACTACCGCTCCACCCAGAACATCCTGGACGCGGCCAACGCCGTCATAGAGAACAACGCCGGCCGGAAGGGGAAGACCCTCTGGACGGAAAACGGCGGCGGGGAAAAGGTAAGCGTCCGCACCACGCTGAACGAGAGCGACGAGGCCGCCTTCGTGACGGGGGATATTCTCTCGGCGGTGGGCCGGGGGGCCCATTTCCGGGACGCGGCGGTGCTCTACCGGATGAACGCCCAATCCAACGCCCTGGAATACGCCATGCGGAGCAGCGGCGTGCCCTACCGGGTGGTGGGGGGCATGAAGTTCTTCGACCGGGCGGAGGTAAAGGACATGCTGGCCTACCTCTGCGTGCTGAACAACCCCCTGGACGACCTGCGCCTGCGGCGCATTGTGAACAACCCGCCCCGGGGCATCGGGGGGACCACCCTGGACAAGGTGGCGGCCCTGGCGGCCCAGCAGGGGGCCTCCCTGTATGAAATCATCCGCAACGCGGACCTCTTCCTGGAGCTGAAGACCCCGGCGAAAAAGCTCCTCCAGTTCGCGGACATGATCGACGGCCTCCGGAAGGCCGGGGGGACCCTGGCCCTGCCGGAGTTCTACGACGAGGTCTGCGAGCGGACGGGCTACGCCCAGGCCCTGAGGGACAAGAACGACCTGGAGAGCCGGGGCCGTTTGGAGAACGTCCAGGAACTGAAATCCAACATCCTGGGCTTCCTGGACCGCCGGCCGGAGGACGCCACCCTCTCGGGCTTTTTGAACGAGATCGCCCTGTACACGGACCTGGACTCCCTGGAAAGCGGGGACGACTGCGTGACCCTCATGACCATCCACGCCGCCAAGGGCCTGGAGTTCCCCATGGTCTACGTGGTGGGCATGGAGGAGGGCGTTTTCCCCGGCAGCTCCGCCCAGTTCGAGGAGGAGGAGCTGGAGGAGGAGCGCCGGTTGTGTTACGTGGCCATGACCCGGGCCAAGCAGCGGCTGACCCTGACCCACGCCCGCCAGCGGATGCTCTACGGCAAGACGGCCAGCAACCGCCTCTCCCGCTTCCTGGAGGAAATTCCCGAGGAAACCCTGAACTGGGTGGGGAAGGACCTCCAGCCCGGCGGCAGCTTCAGCGGATACGGCGGCTCCTCCTACGGCAGCGGCTCCTACGGCGGCGGAGACTTCTCCGGCGGCGCCCGCCGCCCCGTCTACGTCCGTCCCGCCCGCCCGTCTTACCAAGAGTCCCGCCGCCCGGCGGCGAGCCCGGCGGCGACGCCCCCCATCGCCTTAAGCGAAGGGGACCGGGTCGAGCACGGCGTTTTCGGCCCCGGGACGGTGCTGTCCGTCCAGCCCATGGGCGGCGACGCCCTGATCCAAGTGGACTTCGATGCGGCCGGCCGCAAAAAGCTGATGCTAAAAGCCGCCTCCAAGCACCTGAAGAAGCTGTAGAAGCAACTATAGGCTATAGAGGAATCCAGAAGGAAGCCCCAAATAAAAGCAGCAAAAGCGAAAGGGCGGCGGGGAACACCCCGCCGCCCTTTCGCCCGTCCCCCTCAGCCCCGAGTCCAGCGAAGCGAGTCCGAGCTGGCGCAGCGGGTGGGATTCGAACCCACGGTACCCTTGCGGGTACACCTGATTTCGAGTCAGGGCCGTTATAACCACTTCGATACCGCTGCATAAACCGTCCCTTATTATGCCACACTTTTTCCCCCGTTGCAAGAGGGGCGGGAAAATTCCCGCCCCTTTTTCACTTCCCGTAGAAGAACGCGTCGCACTTCAGCATCCCGTTGTACAGCTTCCGCTTCCTGTCCGCCGGGCGGCCGAAGCACCGCTCGAACTCCGTGTGGGAGCTCAGCACAATCACCCGCCATTTCGGCGGCAGGTCCTCCAGCGCTCTCCCGAAGCTCCGGTACAGCGCCTCCGCCTCCTCCTTTTCCAGCAGCCGCTCGCCGTAGGGCGGGTTCGTCACCAGCTGGCCGTACTCGCTGCTTCGATGGAACTTCCCCGCGTCCGCCACCTCAAAGCGCACGCAGTCCTCCACTCCCGCCAGAGCCGCGTTGTGCCGGGCCAGCTCCACCGCCGCCGGGTCGACGTCCCCGCCCCAGATGTCGTAGTTTCCATGGAACTCCTTGTCCTGCGCTTCCTCCGCCGCGTCCATCCACAGCTTGGGGTCCATGGCCTTCCACTTTTGGGCGGCAAAGCGCCGGTCCAGGCCCGGGGCCCGGTTCCTGGCGATGAGCGCCGCCTCGATAGGGATGGTGCCGGAGCCGCAGAAGGGGTCGCAGAAGGGGTCCTTCCCCCGGTAGCGGGAGAGGGTCACCAGGGCCGCCGCCAGGGTCTCCCGCAGGGGCGCGCCCATGTTCTGCGCCCGGTAGCCCCGCTTATAGAGCCCCTCGCCGGAGGTGTCCAGGTAGAGGGAGGCCCGGTCCTTGACGATGGCAAATTGAATCTGATAGCGGCCCCCCGTCTCCGGCAGGGTCTCGCAGCCATAGGCGTTCCCCAGCCGCCGGGCGGCGGCCTTTTTCACGATGGCCTGACAGGCGGGGACGGAGTGCAGGGCGGAGTGCAGGGAATAGCCCTTCACGGGAAACTCCCCCTCCCGGGGAATGAAGTCCTCCCAGGGCAGGGCCAGCACGCCCTGAAACAGCGCCTCAAAGTCCGGGGCCGGGAAGGACCCCAGCTCCATCAGCACCCGGGCCCCGCAGCGCAGGCCGATGTTCAGCCGGGCGATATCGGCCATGGTCCCGTCGCAGTGGACCCGGCCGTTTTCCGCCCGGACCTCCTTCAGGCCCAGGCGCTTCATCTCGCCGGCCACCAGGGCCTCCAGGCCCAGGAGGCAGGGAACGGTCAAGATCATGGGGGACGCCTCCTTTCGCTTCCGCAGTCTTTTGCTCAGTATAGCAGGAGTTCCCGGGGTTTTCAACTCCCCGGCGGGGCGCTCTCCGGGTCCTTTGTGAATTGTTACTGAAATGAAACACTTTTCCCCCGGCAGGTATGCTATACTGATAATGAAAGCCAAGGCCTTTTTGGAAAGGAGGCATTTTGATGAACGTTTTTATTTGGCTCTGGCTGGGGGCCATCGTCCTCTTCGGCGTGGCCGAGGTGGTCACGGAGAACATGGTTTCCATCTGGTTCGTGGCCGGGTCCCTGGCGGCCCTCGTCACTTGTATGTCCGGCTGGTCCCTGGGGAGCCTGACCCCGGAGGCCACCCAGGTGCTGGTGTTCGCGGTGGTGTCCGCCCTGGCCCTGGTCATTACCCGGCCCCTGGTCCGGCGCTTTATGAGCAGACCCCATATTCCCACGAACTCCGACCGGGTCCTGGGCATGACGGCCAAGGTCACCGAGGCCGTGGACAACCAGCGGGCCTCCGGCGCGGTCTACGTGGACGGAAAGACCTGGACCGCCCGCAGCGTAAACGGGGATCCCATCCCCGCCGGAACCCAGGTGAAAGTTGAGAAGATCGAGGGCGTCAAGCTCCTGGTCCAATATTCAGAGAAAGTGGAGGTAACAAAGTAATGTGGTGGATTCCCGTTTCCGTCGTCATCGTCCTGCTGGTCATCCTGATCATCTCCAACGTCCATATCGTCCAGCAGTCCCGGGCCTATGTGGTGGAGTGGCTGGGTCAGTTCCACGCAGTCTGGAACCAGGGCCCTCACGTCAAGGTCCCCTTCGTCATGCGGGTGGTCAAGAAGGTCTCCCTGAAGGAGCAGGTGGCGGACTTCCCGCCCCAGCCCGTCATCACGAAAGACAACGTCACCATGCAGATCGACACGGTCATCTATTTCCAAATCACGGACCCCAAGCTCTATACCTACGGCGTGGAGCACCCCATGAACGCCATTGAGAACCTGACGGCCACGACCCTGCGGAACATCATCGGCGACATGGACCTGGAGCAGTCCCTCACCAGCCGGGACATCATCAATTCCCGGATGCGGGCCATCCTGGACGAGGCCACGGACCCCTGGGGCATCAAGGTCAACCGGGTGGAGCTGAAGAACATCATTCCCCCCAAGGACATCCAAAACGCCATGGAAAAGCAGATGAAGGCCGAGCGGGAGCGCCGGGAATCCGTCCTCCAGGCCAAGGGCCAGAAGGAGTCCCAGGTGCTGGTGGCCGAGGGCGAGAAGCAGGCGGCCATTCTCCGGGCCACGGCGGCCAAGGAAGCCGCCATCCTCCAGGCGGAGGGCGAGAAGCAGGCCCGCATCATGGCCGCCGAGGCGGAGGCCGAGGCCATCACCCGGGTCCAGACGGCCCTGGCGGACTCCCTGCGCCTTTTGAACGCCGCCGCCCCCAACGACCAGGTCGTGAAGCTGAAGGCCCTGGAGGCCATGCAGAAGGTAGCCGACGGCAAGGCCACGAAAATCATCATCCCCAGCGAGCTCCAGGGCCTGGCGGGCCTGGCCGCCAGCGCCAAGGCGGTGCTGGAACCCGACGAGCCGAAGAAATAAGCCCGTTTCATCCGCACAAAACAAGGCCCCGTCCATTCGGACGGGGCCTTGTCCTTTCCTGTTCTTTCGCTCCGGCGCGGGGGATTACTTCTTGCTCTCGGACACCGCCACGGCCACGGCGACCGTCGCGCCTACCATGGGGTTGTTGCCCATCCCTAAGAAGCCCATCATTTCCACATGGGCGGGGACGGAGCTGGATCCGGCGAACTGGGCGTCGGAGTGCATCCGGCCCATGGTGTCGGTCATGCCGTAGGAAGCCGGGCCGGCGGCCATGTTGTCGGGGTGCAGCGTGCGGCCCGTGCCGCCGCCGGAGGCCACGGAGAAATACTTCTTCCCCTGCTCCCAGCACTCCTTCTTATAGGTGCCCGCCACGGGATGCTGGAACCGGGTGGGATTGGTGGAGTTTCCGGTGATGGACACATCCACGCCCTCCAGGTGCATGATGGCCACGCCCTCCCGGACGTCGTCGGCGCCGTAGCAGCGGACATTCGCCCGCTCGCCCTCGGAGTACTTGTACTCCTTGACCACCTTCACCTCGCCGGTGGAGTAGTCAAACTGGGTCTGGACATAGGTGAAGCCGTTGATGCGGCTGATGATCTGGGCGGCGTCCTTGCCCAGGCCGTTCAGGATGACCCGGAGGGGTTCTTTCCGGGCCTTGTTGGCGTTGCGGACGATGCCGATGGCCCCCTCGGCGGCGGCGAAGGACTCGTGGCCCGCCAGGAAGGCAAAGCACTTGGTCTCGTCCCGCAGGAGCATGGCACCCAGGTTCCCGTGGCCCAGGCCCACGTTCCGGTCGTCGGCCACGGAGCCGGGGATGCAGAAGGCCTGGAGGCCCTCGCCGATGGCTTCGGCCGCCTCGGCGGCGGTGGCCACGTTCTTTTTCAGCGCGATGGCCGCGCCCACGCAGTAGGCCCAGGCGGCGTTCTCAAAGCAGATGGGCTGGATGCCCTTGACGATCTCATAGGGGTCGAAGCCGGCGGCCTGGCAAATCTCCCGGCACTCCTCCACGCTCTTGATTCCGTACTGAGACAGGACGGAATTGATCTTGTCGATTCTTCTTTCGTAGCTTTCAAACAGAGCCATTTCTCAATTCCTCCTTTTCTTACTCGTGACGGGGGTCGATATATTTGGCGGCCCCCTCAAACTGGCCGTAGTGTCCCTTGGCCTTCTCCAGGGCGGCGTTGGCGTCCAGTCCCTTTTTGATGGAGTTCATCATTTTGCCCAGGTTCACAAACTCATAGCCCACGATTTCGTCGTCCTTGTTCAGGGCGATGCGGGTGACGTAACCCTCGGCCATCTCCAGGTAGCGGGGCCCCTTGGCCTTGGTGCCGAACATGGTGCCCACCTGGCTGCGCAGGCCCTTGCCCAGGTCCTCCAGGGAGGCGCCGACGGGCAGGCCGCCCTCGGAAAACGCGGTCTGGGTCCGGCCGTAGACAATCTGGAGGAACAGCTCCCGCATGGCGGTGTTGATGGCGTCGCACACCAGGTCGGTGTTCAGGGCCTCCAGCAGGGTCTTGCCGATGAGGATCTCAGAGGCCATGGCGGCGGAGTGGGTCATGCCGGAGCAGCCCAGGGTCTCCACCAGGGCCTCCTCGATGATCCCGTCCTTGACGTTCAGGGTCAGCTTGCACGCGCCCTGCTGGGGGGCGCACCAGCCCACGCCGTGGGTGAGGCCGGAGATGTCCTGGATCTCCTTGGCCTGGACCCACTTGCCCTCCTCGGGAATGGGGGCGGGACCGTGGTACGCGCCCTTGGCGACGGGGCACATGTTCTGCACTTCGGTGGAATAGATCATAGTCGTCCAATCCTTTCCTTTTTTGTATTCGTTCGGAAACCCGCCGGAGGGGCGGGCGTTCCGGAGCTTCGCGCGCTTCATATTATATCGGCAAACGATTACCTTGTCAAGAAGAGAGATGGAGGGCCTTTGTTCAAGATTTGCGCCGCCGGAGGCGCAAAGATTGCACCGGGACGATGAAGCCCTTTGGGCATACTAAGGGAACTTCCCTGAAAGGAGGGTGCCTGTGAAAAAACGCCTCGTCCCCCTGCTGCTGTGGGCCCTGCTGGGCCTGGCGGCCTGGTCCTGCCGGGCCGGGCTCAGGCCGGAAAACGCCGCCGCCTGGACGGCGGAACGGTCCTGGGCGGCGGCGTTGATTCTTTTGGCGCTGTATGTTCTCAAGGGCCTGACGGCGGCCCTGCCCTCCACGGCCCTGGCCGCGGCGGCGGGGCTGGCGCTCCCCTTTCCCCTGGCTTTGGGGACGAATCTCTGCGGCATGGCGGCGGCCCAGGCGGGGCCGTACCTTGCGGGCAGGCGGCGGGAGGGCGCCCTGGCGGAGCTGGCCGCCCGGCATCCCCGGCTGGCCGCCCTGGAGACGGGCCCGGCGGCGGGGCGGGAGGTGTTCCTGCTGCGCCTGGCGGGGGTGCTGCCGGTGGAGCTGGTGAGCCTCTGGCTGGGGGCGGCGGGCACGCCCTGGCGGGCCTACTTCGCCGGGGGGCTGCTGGGGAGCTTTCCCCGGGTGCTGTCCGCCACCGCGCTGGGGGCGGCGCTGTGGAGCCGGGACGGGACGCGCTTCTGGGCCTCCTGCGCCTTCGGCTGGGCGCTGACGGGGGCGGCGCTGCTGGTTTGGGGGCGGGGATGGGCTTTGAGTCCTCAGCCCCGCTCCTTCTTCAGCCGCCGGACATCCTCCCCGAAGAAGGGCAGGACCTGATACTCTCCCTCAAGCCGGGAGACGATTTGGGGCGTGTAGCGCCGGGCAAGGTCCTCCAGCTTTAAATTCGTGCTGAGGATGGAGGGCCGCCGGTCCGTGATGCGGCTGTTGACGATGGTGTACAGGGCGCTCTGGACGAAGGGGGTGGTGAGCTCCGTGCCCAGGTCGTCCAGGATGAGCAGGTCGCAGTCCAGCACCCGGTCCACGTCGGCCTCCACGGCCTCCCCCGCCTCCCGGCCGAATTTCCGGGCCTCGAAGCGGTCGAAGACGTGGGCGGCGGTGTCGTAGACCACAGAGAAGCCCTCGGCGCTGACCTCCCGGGCGATGGCGGCGGACAGGAAGGTCTTCCCCAGTCCCGGGTCCCCGGTGAGGAGCAGGCTTCCGCTCCCCGGGCCAAAGCCCGCGGCGTAGCGCTTGCAGGTCCGGTAAATCCAGTCCATGTTCTCCCGGGGGGAGACCCCCAGGGCCGGGTCCTCCGCCTGGCCGTACCACTCCAGGGAGAAGGTCTCGAAGCTCTGGCTCCCCAGGTCCAGCATCCGGGAGAGCTCCTTCTGCTGCTCCCGGGCGCAGTAGGCCTTCAGGCACCGGCACATCCGCCCCTCCCGCCAGCCGGTATCCCCGCAGAGGGGGCAGGCGGGCTTGTCCTCCAGGCAGTCCGCCGGGAGGCCCAGGCCCTCCAGCAGCAGCCTCCGCTCCTCCTGAAGCCCCAGATTCTGCTTTTTCAGGGCCTCCACCGCCGCCCGGGGGTCCGTTCCCCGCCGGAGGGCCGTGGAGAGGATGCGGCTCATGGTGGCCCGCAGCTCGGCGTCGATCTCCCGAAGCCGGGGCTGGCGGTGGAAGACGCTTTCCCGGCGGTCCCGGGTCCGGTCCTCCCGGTCCTTCTTGTCCTCTTCGAACCGCCGGAGGGCCCGGCGGACAATTTTCCCGTCATAAGCCACGGCTCATCCCTCCTTCTCTCGCTGCTGGATGTACTTGCGCATCCAGGCGTTCCCCGCGGCCTTGCCGCTGGAGGTCTGGATGTTGAAAACCGCCGGGGGCTGCCCGGGACGCTTGTCCCCCGCCTCGATTTCCTCCACGGTGTGGAGCCCCGCCTCGTGCCAGCGGCGCAGGATGCCGTTGCAGTAGCTCCACTTGAACTCGTGGCATTTGAGGATGGTCTTGTCATAGGCCAGGGCGGCGGCCTCCGGGGAAAAGCCCCACTCCAGCCACTGGAGGAGGTACTTTTCCTCCCCGGCGGCGGGGGGCCTGTCCCCCAGCTGCAAAGCCCGCATGAACTCCGGCAGGGCTCCCTGTTTCCGCCCGTAGTCCCGGAGGTACGCGGCGGCGGCGGCCTGGGTATCCACGCCCCGCCGGGCCCAGGCGTAGCCCTCCCGCTCAATCTGGCGGAGGGTGGGCCTCCGGCCCGGGCCGAAGCGGGCGGCGGTGCGCTCCGCGCAGTGGCAGACCAGGAGATAGATCACGTCGGAGGGAAGCCCCAGATAGTCGTACAGCCCCAGCAGGGCGGAGAGGTCCGCCGTGGTCAGGCGCTTGCCCAGCTTCCGTTCCACCTCGGCGGTGAGGCGGCGGAAGTCGGCGCTCTCCTCCAGCTTCCCGGCCAGCTCCTCCTGGCGGTAGGAGGGGGGCTCGTCGGCGGGCTCGGCGGGAGGAGCCTCAGGGGCGATCAGCCCCAGGTCCCGCAGGGCGGCCTCCGCCGCCTCGATGCGGCCCCGGTCCCAGCGGAGCTCCCCCGCGAGAGACCGGGGGGGCGCGTCCCCATGGCGGCGGAGCAGGGCCAGGTACAGCAGGGCGGCGTCCCCGTCCCCCCGCTCCAGAAGGCGCTTCACCGCCTGGGCGGAGAGGGTGACGGGTTCGTCGGGGGCATGAACCAGGACGCTGGGCATGGGAGCGCCTCCTTTCTCTTGTAAGCCTTGCTTTTCCGCGAAGAATGTGATATCGTGTCAACAGGCGCCGCTCTAAGCGGCAGGCGGGAGGCCCCCTCCGAAAGGAGGTGAGCTGCATGCGGATTACATTACACATCGGGGCCTTTACGGTTACGATTGTCGTGAAACGCAGAAACCGCCACCCGGCACGGTGACGGTTTCTAGTGACGGTTTTTAAAACTTTGCTTTAAACCCTAACCCTAAGGGCCGCCCGCTTGCCGCGGTGCCTGTCTATATTATAGCCCAGGGCTCCCCCTCCTGTCAAGCCCCGGGCTGTTTCTCAGGCCCGCCGTTTTTACGGCGGGCCTTCTCACTCTCCCCTTGACAGCCCCGGCCCCATCGCCTATGATAGGCTCTGTTGAAAACAAACGAGAAGGAGCCCTCTTATTTATGGATATGGAACTGCAAGCCATGTATCAGGCCCTGGGCGTCGGCCCGGCCGTCTACCGCTATGGGGAGGCGGCCCTGGAGCGCCTCCGGGACCGCTTCGCCGCCATCGACCGCACCGCTGAATACAACCAGGCCAAGGTCCTCCGGGCCATGCAGGAAAACCGGGTCAACGCCACCCACTTCGCCGCCACCACCGGCTACGGCTACGACGACGAGGGCCGGGACAACCTGGAGCGGGTCTACGCCTCCGTCTTTCACACGGAGGCCGCCCTGGTCCGGCCTCAGATCACCTGCGGCACCCACGCCCTCGCCGTGGCCCTGTCCGCCAACCTCCTGCCGGGGGACGAGCTCCTCTCCCCCGTGGGGGCGCCTTACGACACCCTTGAGGAGGTCATCGGCATCCGGCCCGGCAAGTGCTCCCTGAGGGAATACGGCGTCACCTACGCCCAGGCGGACCTGACGCCGGAGGGCGGCTTTGATTACGAGGCCATCCGGTCCAAAATCAACTCCCGGACCAAGCTCGTCACCATCCAGCGCTCCAAGGGCTACGCCACCCGGCCCAGCTTCTCCGTGGAGCAGATCGGGGAGCTTACCGCTTTCTGCAAGTCCGTGAAGCCGGACGTGAAGGTGATGGTGGACAACTGCTACGGCGAGTTCGTGGAGACCCGGGAGCCCTCGGACCTGGGGGCCGACATGGTGGTGGGCAGCCTTATCAAGAATCCCGGCGGGGGTCTTGCCCCCATCGGCGGGTACATCTGCGGAACGAAGGAATGCGTGGAGCGCTGCGCCTACCGCCTCTCCGCCCCGGGCCTGGGGCAGGAGGTGGGGGCCAACCTGGGGCTGATGCCCGCCTTTTACCAGGGGCTCTTCCTGGCTCCCACGGTGACGGCGGGCGCGCTGAAAGGGGCCGTCTTCGCCGCCAGCCTGTACGAGGGCCTGGGCTTCCCCTGCGTGCCCGGCGCGGCGGAGGACCGCTGCGACATCATTCAGGCCGTCACCCTGGGAAGCCGGGAGGCCATGCTGGCCTTCTGCAAAGGCATCCAGGCCGCCGCGCCGGTGGACAGCTATGTGACCCCGGAGCCCTGGGCCATGCCGGGCTATGACAGCGAGGTGGTCATGGCCGCCGGGGCCTTCGTCCAGGGCAGCTCCATCGAGCTCTCCGCCGACGGGCCCATCCGCCCGCCCTACGCCGTGTACTTTCAGGGCGGGCTCACCTGGCAGCACGCCAAGCTGGGGATCTTAATGAGCCTCCAGAAGCTGGCGGAGGCGGGCCTTGTGAAGCTGCCGGAGTGAGGGGGATTTTATCATGAGACTGCAAAGCGCGATTTTCGACATGGACGGGACCCTGCTGGACTCCATGCCCATGTGGCGGAGCCGGGCGGAAACCCTGGTCCGGAGCCACGGCCTGGTCCCCCCGCCGGACTTAAATGAAAAGGTCAACGCCCTCTCTCTTTTGGAGGGCTGCGCCCTGTGCAGGGAGCTCTGCGGCCTCCCCGGCACGCCGGAGGAGCTGGCGGCGGAGGTCTGGGCCCAGATTGAGCGGTTTTACCGCCGGGACGTCCGGCCCAAGCCGGGGCTGATTCCCTTCCTCTCCATTTTGAAGATGGAGGGCGTTTGGATGTACGTGGCCACCGCCACGGACCGCCCCCTGGCGGAGGCGGCTCTGAAGACCGCGGGCATTGACGGCTTCTTCCGGGGAATCGTCACCACCCGGGAGGCGGGCCAGGGAAAGCGGGACGGGCCGGAGGTCTACGAGCGGGCCCTGCGCCGCCTCCGGTCCAACAAAAGGGACACCGTCGTCTTCGAGGACGCCCTTTACGCCCTCCGGACGGCGAAGGAGGCCGGCTTCCGCACGGCGGCGGTGTACGACCCCTCGGAGCCCAATCAGGAGGAGCTGCGCCGCCTGGCGGAATACTATATCCAAAGCTTCGAGGAGATGACGGCGGCGGAATGACCAGAACGCCGAAGGCCCCCGGTCCGCATGGGACCGGGGGCCTTTTTATCATGCGCGCGTCACTCCTCCGACGGGGGGATGACCACGATGGAGGGCGGCTCCGCGGGCTCCGCCGGAGTCTCCGGCTCTGCCGGGGGATTGGCCGGGACCTCCGCCGGGGCGGCGGCGGGCACGCTGGGCTCCGTTGTGCCGGGCTGGGCGGGGGTCTGCTCCGCCGGGGTGCCGGGCACCACGGGAACGGAGGCGGCCGGGGTGTCCTCCTTGGGCGGGCCCACCAGGACCAGGCGGTCCCGGTGCTTGTAGTCGCTGGTATCCTCCACGTCGCTGGAAATCAGGGCTCCGCTGCCGTCAAAGATGTTCCGGTAGGTTTTCACCTTATAGCCCGTGTAGGGGGTGACCTTCACCTGCCGCTGGCCCGGGGCCAGGGCGGGATCCAGCTGCTCCACCTCCTCGAAGGGGGTGGTGGACAGCGTTTCATAGGTCATCTTCACCGTCAGGTCGTCGGTCTTGGTGCCCCAGAGCTGAACGGTGAGATAGCCCTTGTCGTAGCTGGCCACGATTTTTAAGGGGTACTTGGTGTTGTTGGTAAACTTATAATCCGGCCCGCCCCAGGAGACCGTGGCGTCCATGCCCCGGGTGATGTAGGCGGGGATATAACGGTGGGCGTAGCGCTCCGTAATCTCCATGTTGGCAAGCAGGCAGGCGTAGTACAGCGTCGACGAGGGCTGGCACACGCCGCCGCCGATCTCGTCCACGGTCTCCCCCTGGACGTAAGCGGGAGCGGCCTTGTAGCCCTTGGCCTCCGTCCGCTGGCCCACGGTCTCGTTATAGGAGAACACGTCTCCGCTGTTCATCACCGTCCCGTCGAAAGCGGCGGAGGCCAGCTTCACATTGCTGACCCGGGCGGCAGTGCCGCCGACATGGGTGGTGCACTCCCCCAAAAGGTCCCGGAAGAGGACGCTTTTCAGCTCCTCCGCCGTAATCTCCGGCTCCTGGATATCGGCGGGAATGGAGACGGTCTCCCCGGGGGCGGCGGCATTCAGCATCCGCTGGGCGGACACGGTGTCGAAGGAGGCCCCCCGCTTCTCCGGCAGGATGCCCCCGGTGGCCTGGTCGTAGCGGGCGTTCTCCATCTCGCCGGAGACGGCCCCGTGAACCTCCTGGATGGACAGGACCTCCGCGGGGCGGGTGGTGACGTCCACCTGAATCTCCGTTTCCCCCCCGGCGGCGGCCCGCTCCAGGGCCAGGGCCAGGCCCTCTTCTCCCACGGAGCGGCCGTTGGCCTCGCGGGTCAGCAAAATCTCGTCGTCCCGGACCTCAAAGCTGCCGTCCGCCGGCTCCAGGGTCAGGTCCTCCGCCACCTGGGCCACGCCCTGGCGGAAGATCTCCTCGTCCCGGTCCTGGGCCGTCAGGGCGTCCCCGGTGCTGTCGGTGAGGAGGGACAGCACCCGGGCCCCCCGGGTGAGGAAGGGGGCGGCGGATTGCTCCTCAAAGTGCCGCTGGGCGATGCCGGGGCACTGCTCGGCGGTGTAACCCAGCTCCCCCAAAGTGACGGAGCTTTCAACCGGCTCCGGGGGCCAGCCCTCGTCCTCCGCCGTCTGGACGGGGGAGACGGAAAGCGTCCGCCCCGGCAGGGACCCGGCCAGCACCTGCCCGGCCTGCTCCACGGTGAGGCCCCCCACGTCCACGCCGCCGATGGTCTCCCTGGGGTAAAAGGTCGTCCGGGACCCCGCCCAGGCGCAGAGGCCGGCGTAGCCCGCGGCCATGATGGCGGCGGTCAGAGCCAGCGCGATAAACACCGGGGCGGCGGAGCCCTTCTTCAGCCGCGCGCCTCCGGTCCCGACTTCATTTGTCATCTGTCCCATGAAGCCCTCCTTTTCGGCCTCCACACCTGGGGCCGTTTCTCTCTTTGGGTATTCTAACACAGATTCCCGGAAAAAGTGATTACAATATAGTAACAAGAATGGCTATCCCCCCGCGGCCCGGCTCCCCGGCCGCCTGGGGATGCGGATGGTCATGACGATTTCCTCTTCCGTGTCCTCCCGGAGGCACTTGGCCTCCACCCCCGCCTCCCGGACGATGCGCAGCCCCCGGTCCACGCTGTTCAGGAACAGCCGCACGTCCTTCAAGATGTACGTCCTCCGCCCCGCCGGGACCGCCGCCTGGAGCTCCTGGAGCCGCCGCTCCACGTACTGCTCCGTTTGGGCCACGTTCCAGCCCCGCTCCGCCGCCCGGCGCGCCGCCGCCAGCCGTTCCTCCTCGTCCTCCAGCCGGAGGAGGGCCCGGGCGTGGCGCTCCGTCAGCCCCTTCTCCAAAAGAAACGCCTGACAGGCCGGGGACAGCCGGAGGAGCCGCAGCTTGTTGGCCACCGCCGAGGGCGACCGCCCCAGCTGGGCCGCCGCCTCCTCCTGGGTGACGCCGCTGCGGCGGAGGTAGTCCGCGATAGCCGCCGCCTCCTCGAAGTAGTGAAGATCCCGGCGCTGCAAATTCTCCACCAGGGCCAGCAGGGCGGACTCCCGCTCGTCCACCTCCGCCTCCACGCAGGGCACCGCCGTCAGGCCCGCCAGCCGCGCCGCCCGGAGCCGCCGTTCCCCCGCCACCAGCTCCCAGCCGTCGCTCCGCCGCCGGACGATGAGGGGCTGGACCACGCCGTGGCGGCGGATGGACGCCGCCAGCTCCCGCAGGGCCCCCTCGTCGAACAGCCTCCGGGGCTGGCGGGGGTTGGGGTGGATGGCCTCCACCTCCAGCCGCAGCACCCGCTTTTCCTCTCCCATGGAAACGCCTCCTTCCAATTTGTCCCATTTTACAGCAGAGGCCGCGAAAATGCAGGGGGAATCTGTCGGCGGCGGGAAAATCGAAGGACCCGGCGGGCAGTGTCCGCCGGGTCCTTCTCAACAACTTCTTTTCATCCGATACAAAGAGCCTTGCGCCCGGCGGAGACTGGCACTCCGCCCGGGAGGTATGCTCAGACCTTCTGGCCCTTCTTGGGATGGGCAATGGTCATGCAGCCCTCGATGGCCAGGATGACCGCCAGGACGATCAGCAGCACGCCCAGGATGGCCTGGACATAGGGGCCCCAGTCCGCGCCGCCGGCGCTGATCAGGCCGATCTGCGCCTTGGTGTTGACCAGCAGGGAGCAGATGGTGACGATGATCATGAAGACCATGGGAATCAGGAACATTTTGTTGTTCTTCCCGATGTTGCCCAGCCAGGTGGCCACGGCCAGCAGGCCCAGGCCCGCCAGGAGCTGGTTGGCGGAGCCGAACAGCGCCCAGATCTTCTCATAGCCGTTCAGGCCCAGCAGCACGCCCAGCACCACGGTGATAGCGGTGGAGACGTACATATTGGACAGGACCTTCTTGTAGCCGGTGACGTTCTCCGGGGTCTCGCCCTTGCTGGAATCCAGCCAGAACTCCTGGAACATGAACCGGGCCAGACGGGTGGCGGTGTCCAGGGAGGTCAGGCAGAAGGCGGAGTAGGTCAGCACCAGCAGGGTGTACAGGATGCTGTAGGTGCCGGGGATGGTATCGTCGATCATGTGGGCCAGGCCGCCGCCGAAGATGGCGGTGGCGCCCGCCAGCTGGGAGTCGGGGTTGGCCGCGTTCCAGCTGTAGGCATAAGCCACGGCGCACAGGGTCAGGATGGCCAGGACGCACTCGAGAAGCATGCCGCCGTAGGCGATGGGCTTCGCGTCGGTTTCCTTATCCAGCTGCTTCGACGTGGTGCCCGACGACACCAGGGAGTGGAAGCCGGAAATGGCGCCGCAGGCGATGGTGGTGAACAGCACGGGGAAGATGGGGCTGCCGGCGGGGTTCTTGGGGGCCACCACGGCCATGCTGCCCATGTCGGGCCGGGCCAGGACGACCGCCACCACAGCCAGGGCCAGCATGGCGTACAGCAGGAAGGAGCTCAGGTAGTCACGGGGCTGGAGCAGAATCCAAACCGGGGTGACGGAGGCGATGGCGATGTAAATGCCGCAGATCCACATCCAGGCGTCCTTGCTCAGGTAGATGGGGTGGAAGTTCATGCCGATGGCGATGATGACCACGATGGCGATGACGCCGACGACGCTGGCCACGCTCATCGGGGCGTTCCGGCGGTACACCAGGAAGCCGAAGACGATGGCGATGGCGATGAACAGCAGGGAGACCATGGCCACCCGGGCGTTCGCCTCGGAGGCGGCGTAATCCACCGCGCCGCTTTCTGTGAAGGTGGCGCCGAAGGTGCCGGCCACGATGGAGGCAAAGGCCGCGACCACCAGGATCAGGGTCAGGTAGGCGAAGATCAGGAACAGCATCTTGGCCCGCTTGCTCATGTTGGTGGAAATGATTTCGCCGATGGACTTGCCGTCGTGGCGGACGGAGGCAAACAGGGCGCCGAAGTCATGGACGCCGCCGAAGAAGATGCCGCCGATCAGAATCCACAGGGTGCAGGCAAGCCACCCGAAGCCCGCCGCGCCGATGGGGCCGGTGATGGGGCCCGCGCCGGCGATGGACGAGAAGTGGTGGCCCATCAGGATGGGAGCCTTGGCGGGGACGTAGTCAATGCCGTCCTCCAGGGCGTGGGCAGGGGTGGGCTTGTCGAGCTCGCCGACGCCCCACTGCTTGCACAGCCAGCGGCCATAGAAGATATAGCCGGCGACCAGCACGACAATGCTGATAATCAGAAGTACTAATCCGTTCATGAAAACACTCTCCCTCTTTCATGATTCTTGATTTTGGGGACGGGTCCCGTCCCCGGGGTCATTTGGGGCCGAAGTTGGCCTCCAGGGTTTTGCGGGCCCCCCTCCCGGCTGGATTGGAGAGGAACGTGCGGGTGGAACATTCCATTGCGGCTATGTGATACTCCATCCAGCCATGGAGTGCCAGCCTGTAGTTTTTGTGGAAGCGGGTCTTTTTCAAAACCTTCTGCGCCTCCGGGTCGATGGTCTCCGCCAGGACCACCAGGGTGACGAAGGAGCTCATGTGCTCCTTGTGGGGGCGGATGGCGGCCAGCCCCGCCTTCAGGGTCCGCTCCGTCAGGTCCTTGGCCCCGGCGGCGTCCAGATGGTCCGCCACATAGAAATAGGTGTAGTCGTGCTGCTCCGTGGCGTAGAACTGCTTATCCCGCCGGACCAGATAGTGCTCGTCCCGGAGGAAGTAGTGGGCCATGGCGGGGAAGGAGCCGCCCTCTTCCGTCTCCACGCCGCGTGTGAGGTCGTAGTTGTGGGAATAGGCGTTCAGCAGCTTCTCAAAGCACTCCTGGGGGGTTCTCTCCATAGCGTCCTCCGCTTCTCTTAAGAATCGGGCATCCGGAAGGACCCCCAGCTTGCGTAGGCATTATACACCCTCCCCGGCAATTTGTTAAGAGGGTTTGAACAAATTTGTGTACAATTTGTGAATGAGGCCGGTGGAATTGTGGGTTTCGACAAGGCGGATTGGGAGAAAACGGAACAGCGGGCGTCAAACTAGACAAAAATTCTACAGTTTATTTGTCTGTTTCGACGGAGACTTTGGCAAACCTGCCTCCGGCGGGGCGGCCCTCAGTCCTGGAGGGTGTTAATGAGGTGCTTCATGTGGATGCTCATGGCGCAGCGGGCCCCCTCCTCGTCCCGCTTGAGGAGGAAGTCCAGGATGGTCCGGTTGTCCCCCAGGGCGATGTCCAGCATCCGCTGGCGGCTGGGGGAGATCTGTAAAATCTCGTCTACGGCGCTGTTGATGATAGGGTACAGCCGCCGCATATACTCGTTGTGGGAGGCCTTGATGATGGCCCAGTGGAACTCCTGGTCCGCCAGGGGCCAGTTGCCCCCCTCGGCGGCGATGCGCTCCACCCGCTCCGCCTTCTTGCGGATCTGCTCCAGCTCCTCGTCGCCGGCCCGCAGGCAGGCCAGGGCCACGGTGGCGGGCTCGAAGATCAGTCGCATCTCGAAGAGGTCCTTGGCCCGCACCCGGGACCGGACTCCCGCCAGGGCCGTCAGGTCCATCCCCGGAGCGGGGAGGCTCTCGGCCACGAAGGTGCCCTTCCCCCGCCGGATGTCCAGCACCCCCTGGGCCACTAAAAAGGAAATGGCCTCCCGCAGGGTGGTGCGGCTGACTCCCATGGCCGCGCTGAGCTCGTTCTCGTTGGGCAGCTTGCTGCCGGGGGGATAGCGGCGCTCCTCCACAATCCACTCGTAAAGCCGGTCCGCCGTCTGCTCGGACAGCTTGGCGCGTTTGCCTTCCATAGATACCTCCATCCTCCGGCGGCCCCGCCGGGAGTGCGTTTTCCTTACTATACCGCCTTTTACCAGAAAAAACAAGAAGTCTCTTGACAGCCCACGAGATTTAGTATAAAATGACATCATACAACGCATTTGCGAACTAGACAACTTGTTTACTATTTTCTGGAAGGAGGGGTTTTCCCCTTGACTGCCCTGGAACGCTTCCCCCACCGGCTGACCCTGGTCACCGGGCACTATGGCACGGGGAAGACCGAGTTTTCCGTGAACCTGGCCCTGGCCCTGGCGGGGGAGGGGGCCCGGGTGGCCCTGGCGGACCTGGACATCGTGAACCCCTACTTCCGCAGCCGGGAGCGGAGGGAGCTGCTGGAGGCGGCGGGAGTCCGGCTCGTCGCCACGCCCCAGGCCCTGGCGGACGCGGACGTGCCCGCTCTGCCGGCGGAGCTCCACGCCGTGCTGGAGGACCGGGCGGTCCGGGGCGTGCTGGACATCGGCGGGGACCCCTCCGGGGCCCGGGTGCTGGCCCGTTACCGGCCGAAGATCCTGAAGGAGGACTATCAGCTGCTGTACGTGGTCAACGCCGCCCGCCCGGAGGTCCGGACGGCGGAGCGCAGCACGGAGGTCCTCCGGGCCATCGAGGCCGTGACGGGCCTTCGGTGCACAGGGCTTGTCAACAACACCCACCTCTGTCATGAGACCGCCCCGGAGACGGTGCGGGAGGGCGGAGCCCTGGCGGAGGAGGTCTCCCGGATCACCGGCGTTCCCCTGATCTGCCACGCGGCGGAGGCCCGGTTTCAGGATCGGCTCCGGGACCTGGAGCTGTTTCCGATGGAAATTCGGATGAAGAAACCCTGGGAATGAAATTGGCAATTTTTAAGATATAGAGGAAAGGAGATTTTGCGCCATGGCAATCCACCTCACCTTCCGTCAGGACCGCTGCAAGGGCTGCGGGCTCTGCGTCACCGCCTGCCCCAAGCACATCCTGGCCCTGGAGGGCGGCACCAATGTGAAGGGCTACCACCCGGCGGCCTGCACGGACGAGGCCGCCTGCATCGGCTGCGCGAGCTGCGCGAAGATGTGCCCAGATTCCATCATCACCATTGAAAAAGACTGAAAGGAGCCGGTCCCATGAAACGAGAAATCTGGAAGGGCAGCGAGGCCATCGCTGAGGCCGCCATCCGGGCGGGCTGCCGCTGCTTCTTCGGCTATCCCATCACCCCCCAGAACGAGATCCCCGAGTATATGTCCCTCCACATGCCCCAGAGCGGGGGCGTTTTTGTCCAGGCGGAGTCGGAGCTGGCCGCCGTCAACATGGTCTACGGCGCGGCGGCCTCCGGCGTGCGGGCCATGACCTCCTCCTCTTCCCCCGGCGTGAGCCTGAAGCAGGAGGGCATCAGCTACATGGCCGCCTGCCAGCTCCCCGCCGTGGTGGTGAACGTGATGCGGGGCGGCCCGGGCCTGGGGTCCATCCAGCCCGCCCAGGGAGACTACTTCCAGGCCACCCGGGGCGGCGGCAACGGGGACTACCGCACGGTGGTCCTGGCCCCCGCCAATATTCAGGAGGCCGTGGATCTGACCCAGGAGGCCTTCGACATCGCCGACCAGTACCGGAACCCCGTGGTGGTGCTGGCGGACGGGCTCATCGGTCAGATGATGGAACCCATCGTCTGGAAGGAGCGGACCCCCAGAGCGCTTCCGGAGAAGACCTGGGCCGCCTGCGGACGGGGGGACCGGGACCACAACAACTTCATCACCTCCCTGCTCATCGACGCCCCCGCCTGCGAGGCCCACAACCTGGAGCTTCACAAAAAGGTCCTGGAGATGGAGAAGAACGAGTGCCGCTGGGAGGAGATCCTGATGGACGACGCGGAGCTGGTTCTGGTGGCCTACGGCACCCCCTCCCGGGTGGCCCAGACCGCGGCGGAGAACCTGCGGAAACAGGGGATCAAGGCCGGCGTGTTCCGCCCCGTCACCGTATGGCCCTACCCCTACGCGCGGCTGCGGGAAATCGCCGGGCTGGACCGGGTGAAGTCCTTCCTCACCGTGGAGATGAGCCTGGGCCAGATGCTGGACGACGTGAACCTGGCCGTGGGCGAGCGGAAGCCCGTCAAGTTCTACGGCCGCTGCGGCGGCGCCATCCCCCACGTGTCCGAGGTGGAGCGGGCCGCGCTGGAAGCCTGGAAGGAGGTCAAGTGACATGACAACCGTTTATCAGAAGACCAAGGGCCTCCAGGACACGGAGCTGCACTACTGCCCCGGCTGCGCCCACGGCATCGTACATAAGCTCATCGGCGAGGTGCTGGAGGAGATGGACGCCCTGGGGACCGCTATCGGCATCTGTCCCGTTGGCTGCGCCGTCTTCGCGGGGAACTACTTCTCCTTCGACACCATCGAGGCCGCCCACGGCCGGGCCCCGGCGGTGGCCACGGCGGTGAAGCGCACCCATCCCGCCCAGCCCGTCTTCACCTACCAGGGGGACGGGGACCTGGCCTCCATCGGCGCGGCGGAGATTGTCCACGCCGCCATGCGGGGAGAGAAATTCACCACCATCTTTATCAACAACGCCATCTACGGCATGACGGGAGGCCAAATGGCCCCCACCACCCTCATCGGCCAGAAGGCCACCACCGCCCCCCTGGGCCGCACCAAGGAGCAGGCGGGCATGCCCATCCGGGTTGCCGAGATGCTCTCCACCCTGGACGGCTGCGTCTACGCCGAGCGGGTCTGCGTCACGGACATCCCCCACCTGAACAAGGCCAAGAAGGCCCTGAAGAAGGCCTTTGCCCGGCAAATGGCCGGGGACGGCTTCACCTTCGTGGAGGTGCTGGCGGCCTGCCCGACGAACTGGGGCATGGAGATTGACGAGGCCAACCAATGGCTGATGGAGAACATGGCGGCGTACTATCCCCTGGGGGTCATCAAGGATACGGAGGCGACGTGATATGAAAAAGGAAGTCATTCTGTCCGGCTTCGGCGGCCAGGGCGTCATGTCCATCGGAAAGAACCTGGTGGAGGCCGCCGTGGCGGAGGACCTGGAGGCGTCCTGGGTTCCCTCCTACGGCCCGGAGATGCGGGGCGGCACGGCCAACTGTACGGTCATCATCAGCGACGAGCGGATCGGCGCCCCTCTGGTGGAGAGCCCTTCCGAGGTCATCGCCATGAACCGGGCGGCCCTGGCCAAGTTTGAAAAGCGGGTGGCCCCGGGGGGCACGGTCTTCGTCAACAGCAGCATCATCCCGGACAAGGTGAGCCGGGAGGACGTGTCCGCCGTCTACGTCCCCTGCGACGAGATCGCGGCGGAGCTGGGGAACGCCAAGGTGGCCAACATGGTCATGCTGGGGGCCTACGTGGCCGCCACGGGAGCCCTGAAGCAGGAAACCATCGAGACCATGATCGCCGAGATGTTCACCGGGAAAAAGGCCAAGCTGGTCCCGCTGAACCTGGAGGCCCTGAAACGGGGCATGGCGTGCGGGAAGCCCGCCTGAAAAAGAGCCGAAGGGGGAGGGGCGGAAGCCCCTCCCCCTCTTTCTTTGCAGGAACAACATGGCGGTTCAGGGCGTCATCAAGGCGCGGGCTGCCCGGCGCGCCCGCCGGCGCGGTAGGCCCCCGGCGTTACGCCGAAGGCGGCCCGGAACAGCTTTCCAAAATAGGCGCCCCCCGAAAAGCCGCACCGCAGGCCGATTTCCGTAATGGACAAATCGCTCTCCCGAAGCAGCTTTTTCGATTCGTTCAGGCGGAAGGCAGTCAGGTATTCCACGGGGCTCTGCCCGACGCTTTTTTTGAAACAGCGGGAGGCCTCCCGTTCGCTCACCCCGGCGGCCTTCGCGATTTCCGGCAGCGAGAGCTTTTCCCCGTAGTGCCGGTGTATGTGCGCAATCATACTGCGCAGCCGGTCCCGCTGCTCCGCTCCCGTCCGGGGGCTTTCTCCCGGGTGGCTGCGAAGCTCCTCCAGCAGAAGAAGCCACGTCTCGGAGAGGAGGCTTCTTGTCTGAAATTCCGTATCCGGGCGGCTTTGCAGCTCCTTGAGTTGATACAGATTCCTCAAGATCTGGTTGGAGGAAGGGTGTCCCCGCCGGATTACATGAACCTCTATCCGCCGGTTCTTAATAACCGGATTCAGGTACTTCGCCTCGAAGAGGCTTTTGAAATGCCCGCTCAGGAAAACCGGATGGAAGATGTGATTGACTTCCAGCGTCCTGGCTCCCGGCGTTCCGTTCCGCTTCATGTCCATGACGTTGCTGTTGATGAAAAAGCCGTCGCCCTGGCGGACCGTATATTCCGCCCCAACCGTGACGATTTTGCTGACGCCCTCCTGAATATAGCCCAGCTCCAATTCCTCGTGCCAATGCCAGGGGATTACAAAATCCGTCAAGTCCCGCTCATGGAGGCAGTAGGGGTATTCCACCGTCATTCCCTCTATCTGTTCCACCTGGTTTTCATCTGTCTCAAACAAACGCATATGCTGACGCCTCCTGTCCGGATTGTTAGAAGGATTATACCATATCTGTCCGGATTCTTCTATATCTGGTCCCGATATTGATTTCTTTTCCGCCGGATTTCCTCTATGATAGAACCATCAAATGTAACGGAGGAAACAGAAATGGCTCACAGCTTTGAGTTCTATTCGCCCACGAAAGTGATTTTTGGAAAGGACGCCGAGGGCAAAATCGGAAAAGAGGCGAAAGCCTGCGGCGCGTCCAGCGTAATGGTGGTGTACGGCGGGGGAAGCGCCAGGCGTTCCGGCCTGCTGGAAAAGGTGGAGAGCGCCCTGGACGCGGAGAAGATCGCCTTCTGCGAGCTGGGCGGCGTGGTCCCCAACCCGCGGCTGGACAAGGTCTATGAGGGCATCCGGACCGGCAGGGAGCGGCGGGTGGATTTCCTGCTGGCCGTCGGAGGCGGCAGCGTCATCGACACGGCGAAGGCCGTGGCCTACGGCCTTGCGGAACCGGAATATGACGTCTGGGAGCTGTTCGCCCATACCCGGACGGCGAAAAGATGCCTCCCGGTTGCCAGCGTACTGACCATCGCCGCCGCGGGAAGCGAGACCTCCAAGGGCTGCGTCATCACCAACGAGCGGACCGGCGAAAAAAGGGCCTACGACGACAACCTGGCCCGGCCCAAATTCGCCGTGATGAACCCGGATTATACTAAAACCCTGCCGGATTACCAGACGGAATCCGGCTGCGTGGACATTATGATGCACACCATGGAGCGGTATTTCACCAACGGCGGAACGATGGAAATCACGGACGCCCTGGCGGAAGGGCTGCTCCGCACGGTGATGAAAAACGCCGTGACGCTCCACCACAACCCGGGGGACGATGACGCCCGGGCGGAGATCATGTGGGCCGGAAGCCTGGCCCACAACGACCTGACCGGCTGCGGAAACGACGGCGGGGACTTCATGTCCCACAAGCTGGAGCACGAGCTGGGCGGCATGTTCGACGTGACCCATGGGGCGGGGCTGGCCGCCGTCTGGCCCAGCTGGGCGAGATATGTCTATCGGGACTGTCTGCCCCGCTTTGTCCGCTACGCCCGGAACGTCATGGGCGTCGCCGCCGGGGGCTCCGATGAGGAAACCGCCGAGGCCGGCATCCGGGCCATGGAGGAATTTTACCGCAGCATTGAAATGCCCGTGAATCTGGAGGAATTGGGCGTCCGTCCCACGGACGGTCAAATCGGGGAAATGGCGGAGCGGTGCCTGGCGGCCTGCGGAGGCCGCACCGGATCCGCGAAAAAGCTGACCCGGGAAGATATGATCCGCATTTATGAGAACGCCCGCGGCTCCGGGCAGAGCGGCCGCGAGGGCGCGCCGGCTCTCCATGCCGCCGGTCCCGCGGAATAAAAAGGGAGGGGTTTGCAATGCCGGTTTTCCTGATGACGGCGCTTGTGCTCACCGCTACGGTATCTTCTCATCTCAGCGGTTCGCTCTCCTTTTTGCCCGTTTGCCGCTTGACTTTGCCGGGCGGCAAGCATATAATCATTTAAAGCAGAAAACCGGGCCTCGGGCCCGGCCGGGGGCTCCGCCCCCAATACACAAACAGGAGAGTGTTCGCCATGCTGGATATCAAGATCACCAAAAACACCGCCCCCAAGGCCAAGCCCGCCGACGAGGAAAAACTGGGCTTCGCCAAAATCTTCACGGACCACATGTTCCTGATGGACTACACCGACGGCCAGGGCTGGCACGACCCCCGCATCGTCCCCTACGCCCCCTTCGCCATGGACCCCGCCACCGTCGTCTTCCATTACGCCCAGGAGCTCTTCGAGGGCATGAAGGCCTATCGCTCCGTGGACAATCAGATCCAGCTTTTCCGCCCGGAGTGCAACGCCCAGCGGATGCAGGATTCCTCCGACCGCATGTGCATCCCCCAGGTCCCCGTGGACGACTTCGTCCAGGCCGTGAAGGCCCTGGTGGAAATTGAGAAGGACTGGGTGCCCCACGCCGACGGAACCTCCCTGTACATCCGCCCCTTCGTCTTCGCGACGGACGTGGGGCTGGGCGTCCACGCCAGCAAGAAGTACACCTTCTGCATCATCTGCGCCCCCTCCGGCGCGTATTACGCCGAGGGCATCGACCCGGTGCGCATCTACGTGGAGGACGAGTACATCCGCGCCGCCCCGGGCCTGACGGGCTTCACCAAGTGCGGCGGAAACTACGCCGCGTCCATCAAGGCCGGGGAGCTGGCGGAGCAGAAGGGCTTCGCCCAGGTGCTGTGGCTGGACGGCGTGGAAAAGAAGTACGTCGAAGAAGTGGGCAGCATGAACATCATGTTCAAAATCGACGGGAAGATCTACACCGCCGCCTGCACGGGCACGGTGCTCCCCGGCGTGACCCGCCGGAGCTGCATCGAGCTTTTGAGGGACTGGGGCTATGAGGTTATCGAGGGCCCCCTGGCCATCGCAGACGTGATGAAGGCGGGCCACGAGGGCAAGCTGGAGGAGGTCTTCGGCACGGGCACCGCCGCCGTGGTCTCCCCGGTGAAGGAGCTGGACTGGAAGGGGGACAAGGTCTTTATCAACGACGGGAAGATCGGTTCCCTGACCCAGAAGCTCTACGACACCATGACCGGGATGCAGTGGGGCAAGCTCCCCGACACCAAGGGCTGGATCGTCCCCGTGTGCAAGGGCTGAGAATGGCATAAAGGAAAAGCACGCCGTTGGCGTGCTTTTCCTTTTGGTGGACGATACAGGACTCGAACCTGTGACCCCCTGCACGTCAAGCAGGTGCTCTAGCCAGCTGAGCTAATCGTCCGAAACGAACATATATAAGATACACGAACCGGTTCCTTTTGTCAAGCCCTTTCTTGCGCTTTTCTTTTTTTTCTGCTATACTGCCCCCATCAAGGAAAAGGAGCTGGTTCCATGAGAAGATGCGCCCTGGCCACCGGGGCCTCCCGGGGCATTGGGAGGGCCGTTGCCGCCGCGCTGGCCCGGGAGGGCTGGCCCGTCTGCGTCAATTACCTGGAGCGCCGGGAGGCCGCCGAGAGCCTGGTTGCAGAGCTCCGGGCCCAGGGCCGGGCGGCCATGGCCTTTCAGGCGGACGTGGCGGACCGGGAGGCCGTAGAGGCCATGGTCCGGGCCGCGGCGGAGGCGCTGGGGCCCGTGGAGCTGCTGGTGAACAACGCCGGGATTTCCCGCCAGGGCCTCTTTCAGGACCTGGGAGATGAGGACTGGGACCGGCTCCTGGCGGTGAATCTCACCGGGCCCCGGAACGCGATTCAGGCGGTTCTGCCCCACATGCTGGGGGAGAAGCGGGGCTGCGTCGTCAATATCTCTTCCATGTGGGGGCTCCGGGGGGCGAGCTGCGAGGCGGCCTACGCCGCCACCAAGGCGGGGCTGATTGGCCTGACCCGCTCCCTGGCCCTGGAGCTGGCCCCCTCGGGCATCCGGGTGAACTGCGTGGCCCCCGGGTGCATTGAGACGGACATGGTGCGGATCCTGGGGGAGGACACCCGCCGCATGCTGGCGGAGGAGACCCCCCTGGGCCGCCTGGGGACGCCGGAGGAGGTGGCGGAGGCCGTGGCCTTCCTGGCCTCGGAAAGGGCGGCGTTCATCACCGGGCAGGTGCTGGCCGCCGACGGGGGATTTATCGTATGAAGAAATTCCGCTCTGCTGCGTCCCCGCCTGATGGCGAGGACTCCGCCCGCTCCATTCCTTCATACTCCTTCAAGGGGGAGCAGGCTCCCCCTTGAGTAACCCCCACCCCCTGCGGGGGACGAGAGACGGGGGGCTATATAACGCAAAACGGGGGCCCTTTCCGGCCCCCGTTTTGCGTTTATTGATACCGGTACTGCATCCCGGTATACTGCTCGATGCAGCTGAAAAACAGATCCCGGTTCCGGAACTCCAGCAGCTTGCAGTCCTCCTCCTCATGGAAGGACACGATGCGGCGCCGGGTGTCGACCCAGACGCGCCACAGATTCTGGGCGGTAGTTGTTTGCTCCATAGGGGGAGTCTCCTTTCTCTTCGTCTATATTATAAGACGTTTCAGAGGGCGGTTTTGTTTCATTCCTCCGGGAAAAATTTGAAAAAATTTTTTCAGCCCTCCGCCGCGTCCGCCGCCTCCTGGGCCTTCATCTCCGCCGCCACGTCCGCCAGCAGGGTTTCCCACGCCTCCGGGTGCTCCACGTAGTACAGCGGGCAGAGCTTCCCCGTCACGTCGTAGTGGCGGATCACGTCTTCCGCCGGGTCCAGGCGGAACTCCCGGCACAGCCAGGCCGTCAGCTCCACCGCCCGGGCGTAGGACGCGGGGGAGTATTCCCCGCCCTCGTCCGGGTGGCAGACCTCCACGGAAATGGTGTCCTCGTTCCGGGTATTCGACGCGTAGGCGATCTCCGTCATGGGGACGCACTGGATCACCTCCCCCTCCAGGCCCACGATGAAGTGGCTGGAGGCGTACACCCCCAACTCCCCGGAGGCCAGGGAGTCGAAGTAGTTCCGGTTGGCCCGGGCGGAGGTGCCGGGGTTGCCCACGTAGTGGAGGACCACGCCCGTTACCTTTTTCAAGGGGTCCCCGGGCCGGGACCACTCATTGACCTCCAGCAGGTCCCGGGTCACGTAGTCCGGGACATTCTCCTCGGCCTCCGCCGGGGAGGGACGGCGGAGGGCGGCGGTCACAAGGACCGCCGCCGTCAGCAGCGCCAGCAGGGCGCAGAGCCCTATGATGTTCCGCCGCTCCTCCGGCGCGGGAGCGCGGCGCCTTCTCTCCTGGAACACGGGTCAGTGGAGCAGCGCGGCGTCCACCTCTTCCCCGGGGTAGACGTAGGCGTCCCCGGGATAGACCGTGTCGGCGGGGTAGAAGCCCTCGTCGTAATAGCCGCTGTAGGGGTCGTCGTAAGTGTAGGGAATCCCCTTCTCCTCGTTTTCCAGGGCGTCCCGCTCCGCGTAGGTCAGGAGCCTTCGGGTCTCGTTCACCACGCCCAGGTCCTCCAGGGCCTTCAGGGTCTCCGTGCAGTAGACGGAGAGGCTCAGAGAGACGCTGCAGGAGTGGGAACCCGTCTGGGGACGGTCCAGGTAGGTGACGGAGTAATAGAGGTCCAGGTCTCCGGAGTAGGCGGCCTTCTCATAGCGGCCGTCCAGCATGAACAGGGTCCGGCCGAAGTGCCCCGCCTGGATGTCCCGCCGGACGGCGTCCTCCAGGGCCTTGGCCTGCTCCAGGGTCAGGTCCATCTGCTCCCTGTCCTTGGTTTCGAGGTTGTAGAGGTTGGAGGCGTAGCCGCCGGTGAGGCGGGTCTCGACGTTCTCCCCGGAGATTTGGTCGAAAATGTTGGCCTCCTGGATGAGGGGGTCGGAGGCCAGGGCCGCCAGCTTTTGCAGGGCCTCCGATTTGTCCATCAGGATATCGTTGCAGGGGAGGTTATAGCTGCGGTTGACCCGCCCGCTGAAGTCTTCCGGGTCCTCGTAGTAATCCAGGTCGAAATAGGCGTAATGGGTCTCGCCCTCGAAGCGGTCCCGGTCCAGAGTTTCCCGCTCCGCCACGATGGCCCGGTGGACCTCCAGGACCTGCCGGATGGCGGCGGGGTCCTCCAGCACGACGGTGACGCCGCGGCCGTTCCACCCGCGAAGCCAGAGACGGACCTGCTGGACCTGTTCCGCTTGGGGAGTCCAGCGCTCCATGCCGAAGGGGTCCGCCGCCACGCCAAAGCACAGGACAATGGAGGCCAGCACCGTGGCCAGGGCTCCCTTCCAGGTACCCCGGAAGACCCGGAGGGACTTGGCCAGGAGCATGGAGGCGATGTAGTACCCGATGAGCCCGGCGACGGCCATGCACACGGCCATGGGCAGGGCGGCGGCGGTGGTCCGGCCGCTCTCGCAGAAGAGGTCATAGAGGGCCATGCCCCCGGTGAAGGCGGCGCAGAGGGCCACGCCGTAGCGGAAAACGGGCTTCATCCAGCCCACGGCCACCACGTCCCCGGCGCTCTCGCTCCTCCTCCGGCGGTACAGGCCCCAGGCGAAGGCCAGCAGGGCCGCGCCTGCCAGGGCGTACACGGCGATGAGCCAGCCGTTTGCCAGCGTGACGGACTCCAGGACGGTTTCCTCCCAGCCCTCGGAATTGACAATTTGCCGGGACGTCGTGTCCACGTTCAGCTTCCTTGTCAGGTACATGGTGGGGCTCAGGAACTCCGCCACGCCCTGATAGGACCGCTCCACGCCGAAGTAGAACATGGTCATGAGCCGGGTGACCATCCACTCGGCTCCGGCGGCGATGAAATGGAAGATAAAGTAGAACCCGGCGAAGGCGAAGGGGTTGCCGGTGATGAAGACCACCGCCGTGGCGGAGGCGAAGTAGAAGAAGCTCTGCCCCGCCACGGCCAGGATGGTCACCGCCAGGCCCACGGGCTCCACGCCGCCCACCGCGGCGGAGACCAGGATGGCCAGGCCCCCGGTGACGGCGTAGGGAATCAGCATCATGGCCATGCCGGAGAGGAAATCCGTGAGGAAGAGCCCCTTCCGGGTGATGGGCAGGGAATGATACATGCCCACGCTCCGGGGATTGTACAGCCAGCCCCAGGCCGCCAGGGCGCAGAGCGCCGCGTACAGCAGGGAGAGAATGGGGATGATCCAGGCGACCACCGAGTAATAGCCCGCGGTGATGGACAGGGGGTCGTTCATGGGCTCCCCGAGGAAGCTGTGCTCCCGGATGAGGATGGTGAGGAAGGCCAGGGGGAACAGGGCCCCGATGAGGGACGCGCCGCCCCACAGCGGCCAGAAGCGGGCCAGGTTCTTCCGGAACAGGGTCCCGTTAAAGTACGATGTCTTTGACCGCATAGTCGGCGCCTCCTAACTCGTAGATGAAGATTTCCTCCAGGGTCAGCGGCACGGCGTCCACCAGCATGGGCTCGTAAACCGCCAGGCGGTTCTGCGCCTCCGCCGCGCCCATGCGCATGATGAGGGTGTGAATGCGCCCCACCTTGGAGGCGTGGAGGACCTCCAGGTCCTCCGGCACGCCGCCGCCGTCCTTGAAGACCACCTGGAGCTTCACCATGTTGTCCTGGAGCTGGGCCAGGGACCGCTCCAGCAGAACCTTCCCGTGGTCCAGAATGCCCACGTGGTCGCACACGTCCTCCAGCTCCCGGAGGTTGTGGGAGGAGACGAGAACCGTGGTCCCCCGCTGGGCCACGTCCCCCAGCACCAACGACCAGACCTGCCGCCGCATGACGGGGTCCAGGCCGTCCACGGGCTCGTCGAGGATGAGGTAGTCCGGCATAGCGCTGAGGGCCAGCCAGAAGGCGGCCTGCTTCTGCATGCCCTTGCTCAGGCGGCGGAGGGGCCGGCGCTCGTCGATCTCGAAGACCTCCTTCAGCTTCTCGTAGCGCTCCGCAGAGAAGTTCGGGTAGAAGCCCCGGTAGAACCTGGCCATGTCCCGGATGCTGGCCTGGGGGAAGTAGTACCAGTCGTCGGCGATGGCGGCCACCCGGGCCTTCAGGGCCTCGTTCTCCCAGACGGGCTCTCCGTCTATGGTGAGCGCTCCCTCGTCCTGGCGGTAGATGCCCGTCAGGCACCGGATGAGGGTGGACTTTCCCGCGCCGTTGGGGCCTACCAGGCCGTACACGCTCCCCGCGGGGACGCTGAGGCTCACCCCGTCCAGGGCGGCAAAGCCGTCGAAGCGCTTGACGGCGTTTTGAATTTGAATCATAAACCTTCCCTCCCTGCGCCCCCGGCGGGGGCCCCGCCGGATGGCTCTTCCTCAAGAAGAGCCATCAGCTCCTCCTGGCTGACGCCGAGATAGCGGAGCTCCGCCAGCAGCTCCCGGAGTTTTTCCCGGAGCTCCTCCCGGCGGGACGCGTCGGCATCCGGGTCCCCGGTGGCGAAGCTGCCCTTGCCGGGGACGGAATAGATGTACCCCTCGCCCTCCAGCTCGTTGTAAGCCCGCTGGATGGTGTTGGGGTTGATGGACAGCTGCGTCGCCAGGGACCGGACCGAGGGCAGCTTCTCGTCCGTCCCGATGGCCCCGGTGACGATCAGCTTGCGGAGCCCGTCCTTGATCTGCTCGTAGATGGGCCGGGAGTCCCGGTAATTGAGGCTGATCACCGCATACCTTCCCTTCCGCGGCGGGAGGCCCCGCCGCTGCTGTGTTTGGTAAACTGTATTAACTGTATTAAGAAAATTAACACAGTATGCCGGGTTTGTCAAGAGGCGGAGGGGGATTTTTGTTACCGGCGGGGAAAAATTTCCCGGTCGGGCGGAAAAATCATGAATTGACCCTTTACAATGGGAAATCACTATGATATAGTAACGGAGTCCGCCAGGCGGACAATATCATCCCCGGAGCTTTGTTTCGCGGAGCTTCACCGGCCCGAAGCACAGCCCCGCGGGGAATCATTTTGAAAGGTGGAAACCACACATGCTTCGCAAGGAAGAAAAAACCGCTATCATCAGCGCCAACCGGACCCACGAGACCGACACCGGCTCTCCCGAGGTTCAGATCGCCATTCTGACCGAGCGCATCAACGTGCTCACCGAGCACATGCGGGCCAATCCCCAGGACAAGCACTCCAACCGGGGGCTTTTGAAGATGGTCGGCAAGCGCCGCAGCCTCCTGGACTACCTCCAGAAGAAGGACGTGGAGCGTTACCGCGCCCTCATCGCCAAGCTGGGCATCCGGAAATAAGAGAAAAAAGGGCGGCGGTCTCCGCCGCCCTTTTTCAAGTCCCTATCCACCCCGCGCGGGAGCCGCCGCTTTTTGTGTTTGAACGTTTGCCCAGGGCCCCTGGACGAAGGTTCAAATACGAAAAGGACCGCTCCCGGACGACAAATGAAAAGGAGCGTATCTATGTCTACCATCATCACCCAGAGGCAGTTTCCCAACTACCGCAAGTACGAAATGGAGCTGGCGGGCCGGCCCCTGACCCTGGAGGTCGGGAAGCTGGCGGAGCTTAGTAACGCCGCCGTTATGGTGGGCTACGGCGACACCCGGGTCCTGGTCTGCGCCACGGCCTCCGCCCGGCCCCGGGACGGCATCGATTTCTTCCCCCTCAGCGTGGACTTTGAGGAGAAGCTCTACTCCGTGGGCCGCATCCCCGGCAGCTTCAACCGCCGGGAGGGCCGCCCGGGGGAGAAGGGCGTGCTGACCAGCCGGGTCATCGACCGGCCTATCCGGCCCCTGTTCCCCCACGACTTCCGCAACGACGTCTCCATCATGGCCACGGTGATGAGCGTGGACCACGACTGCTCTCCCGAGATCTGCGGCCTCATCGGCGCCTCCGCGGCGCTTGCCATCTCCGACATCCCCTGGCACGGCCCCGTGGGCGCGGTGAAGGTCGGGCTCGTGGACGGCAAGCTGATCTTCAACCCCACCAGCGAGGAACGGAAGGTCTCCGACCTGGACGTCACCGTGGTCTCCACGGGGAGCAAGGTGGTCATGATCGAGGCCGGGGCCAACGAAGTGGACAACGACACCATGTTCAAAGCCATCCAGATGGCCCACGAGGAAAACCAGAAGCAAGTGGAGCTCATCAACCGGATGGTAGCCGAAATCGGCAAGGAGAAGTTCGACTACCCCCACGCGGACTTCGACGAGGAGCTGTTTGAAAAAATCGTTTCCGCCACCATGGAGGACGCCAAGGCCGCCATGGACACCGACGACAAAAACGTCCGGGAGACCCGGTGGAACGCCCTCATTGAGAAGTGGCACGAGCTCTTCCTGGACGAGTACCCGGAGATGGACAAGTACCTGGACGAGATCACCTACAAGTTCCAGAAGAAAATCGTGAAGGCCTGGCTGCTGGAGGGCCACCGGGTGGACGGACGGCAGAAAAACGAGATCCGTCCCCTGGCCTCCGAGGTCGGCGTGCTGCCCCGGGCCCACGGCTCCGGCCTCTTCACCCGGGGGCAGACCCAGGTCCTCTCCGTCGTCACCCTGGACACCCTCTCCGCCAACCAGAAGCTGGACACCATCTGGGAGGAGACGGAGAAGCGCTATATGCACCACTACAACTTCCCCGGCTACTCCGTCGGCGAGGCCAAGCCCGCCCGCTCTCCGGGGCGGCGGGAAATCGGCCACGGGGCTCTGGCCGAGCGGGCCCTGCTGCCCGTGATTCCCGACGTTGAAAAGTTCCCCTACGCCATCCGGGTGGTCAGCGAGGTGGTGAGCTCCAACGGCTCCACCTCCCAGGGTTCCATCTGCGGCTCCACTCTGGCGCTGATGGACGCGGGCGTGCCCATCTCCGCCCCCGTGGCGGGCATCTCCTGCGGCCTGATTCAGGACGATAACGGCGGCTTCACCACCTTCATCGACATCCAGGGCGTGGAGGACTTCCACGGCGAAATGGACTTCAAGGTGGCGGGCACGAAAAAGGGCATCACGGCCATCCAGATGGACCTGAAAAACGACGGCCTCACCATGGAGATCATCAAAAACGCCCTGGACATCACCTACGACGGGCGCTGCCAGATTCTGGATCAGATTATGCTCCCCGCCATCGCCGAGCCCCGGAAGGAGGTCAGCAAGTACGCCCCCAAGATGCTGACCATGCACATCGACCCCTCCAAGATCCGGGAAGTCATCGGCTCCGGCGGCAAGGTCATCCAGAAAATCGTGGCGGACACGGGAGCGAAAATCGACATCAACGACGACGGGTCCATCTTCATCGCGGGCGTGGACGCGGCCAGCTGCGACGCGGCGAAAAAATGCATCGACGACATCGTCTTCGTGCCGGAGATCGGCGCGCTGTACTACGGCCGGGTGGTGCGCCTGATGACCTTCGGCGCGTTCGTGGAGCTGGCCCCGGGGAAGGACGGCCTGGTCCACATCTCCAAGCTGGCGGAACACCGGATTGAGAAGGTGGAGGACGCCTGCAAAATCGGGGACATGATGTGGGTGAAGGTCACCGACATCGACGAAAAGGGCCGGGTGAACCTGAGCCACAAGGACGCCGTCCGGGAAATCAAGGCCAAGGAGGCCGCGGGCGAGCGGATTAAGTAAGCAAACTTTTCCAGGGCGGACCGGAAGGTCCGCCCTTTTTTGCCCTTGCATGGAAGGGAAGTTTGTGCTATGCTGTAGAAGTAAAAATGGCGCATGGCGCGTGTTTGAGAATAGGAGGAGCGGAAGATGAGGCGTTGGATTTGGAGAGTGCTTCTGACGGTGGCCGTTATGGCGGCGCTGACGGTGGGCGCTTCGGCGGCGCAGGTCAAGTATCCCGCCAGCGGAAGCGACAGCATCCTGTACGATTTGGACACCGGCACGGCCCTGGGGCCGGTCAGCAAATCTGCGATTGTAAACGCAGTCATTCCGGCGGAGGTCAACGGCGTACCCATCACGTCGGTCGCCGCCAACGCCTTTCAAGGGTGCGGCATATTGAGGACCGTGGAGATTGGCAAAAAAGTCGTTACCATCGGTGAAGGCGCGTTTAATACCTGCGTGAATCTTGATAACGTATATTTTTCCAAGAACTGTGAAGTTACCACCATTGAGAAAGACGCCTTTGCGGGCTGCTCAAGCCTGAACGATGTGATTTTGCCGGCGCAGCTGACCACCATTAAAGCGGGGACGTTCAGCAGATGCGGCGATTTGGACACGATTTACATTCCCGCCAAGGTCACTACAATTGAGGCGACGGCCTTTTATATGGATACAAAGCTGGCGTTTCTGCACTACGGGGATATGACAAAGGAACCCGCTCAAAAGGATGCTGAACCGCGGATTGTCCATTTTTCCCTGTTAAGCCACCCCGAGGAACTCAAGGCGGCCACCTGTACGGCGGACGGAAGGGAACGGGTTGTCGCTTCCTGCGAAAAGTGCAATCGTGATATCATTACAGAAGAGCATTCCATCCCGGCCACAGGCCACAAGCCTGGAGCGGAGGTGGCCGAGGTCCCCGCCAACTGCGTGGAGACCGGGCGGAAGGCGGGAAAATACTGCACCGTGTGCGGCAAGCCCGCCGAGGGCCTGGAGGTCCTTGAGATTGACCCGAAGAACCACAAAACTCCCGAGGCCAACCATCTTGATATCCCGGCGGTGAAGCCCACCTGCACGAAGGACGGTTCCTCCGGCGGAAAGCAGTGCCCGGACTGCCGCGCGGTGACGACGGAGCCATCGACAGGCCCGGCAGACAAGGCGACGGGGCACAAGTACGACGGCAAAAAAGAAGCCGACGAGCCCCGCGTTATCCGGGAGGCCACCTGCTCACAGGTGGGCTATCAGGTTGTGGACTACGTCTGCGACACGTGCGGAGAAATCCGGGTGTGCGAGGAGTGCGAAAAGTACGACGGCGGAGAAATTACGGGCGCTTACAAGGCCCATTTGGAGAACACCGACGAGCACGCTTCCCTGGAAGAAATCACTAAGCCGGATCACAGTTTTGGCGAAAAGACCTACGATTACAAGACGACGCCCGATGACGAGCCCACCTGTACGGCGGAGGGCAAAAAGACGGCGGTGAAAACCTGCGCGGTCTGCGGCGCGAAGGAATGGGACGACGACGACACCCAGACCGTCGACAAACTGCCCCACACGCCGCCGGAGGGGTACAAGGAAGAAGTCATAGAGCCGGGGGACTGCGAGACCCCCAAGAAGACGAAGTACCCGGCATACACGTGTACGGTCTGCGGCGAGGACGTGCCCGAGAGAATTGAGACGGGAGAGATTTCCGGGGAGCACACGTGGATAGAAGACAAGGACCACCCGGCGCCGGATAAGCCCATCAAAGAGCCGACCTGCCAGGAGGAGGGCGAGACGCGGACCGCCGGGCAGATCTGCTCCGCCTGCGGCAAGACGATTGCTCCGGTAAAGGTGATTCTCCCCAAGAAGGGCCACGACTGGGGCGCGCCCGTCAAGGACGAGAACCCCGGAGAGGGGAAGGAGGACAAGGCCCCCACCTGCGGCGAGCCCGGCGTGGAATACGTGATCGTTACCTGCCAGAACAAATTGTCCGACGGCACCCTCTGCGGCGAGACGGAGCACCGGGCCATCACCCTCCCCGCCACCGGGCAGCACGACTGGGGCGAGTGGACGACTAAGGAACCCACCCTCACCCAGGCGGGAGAGAAAAAGCGGACCTGCAAGACCTGCGGCAAGGAAGACAAAATCGTCCTCCCCGCCACCGGGGAGCCCTCCAAGCCCGAGGACCCCGACAACCCCTCGGAGCCGGAGAAGCCCAAGAGCTATCAGATTACCATCGTCCAGGGGGCGGGAGGCACCGCCTCCGCCAACCGGACCACCGGCCAGGCGGGGGACAAGGTGACCGTCACCGTCTCCCCCAGCTCCGGCTATGTGCTGGACATGGTGCGGGTGGTCGGCGCCGACGGCAAGGTCCCCGAGCTGACGGACCTGGGCGGCGGGCAGTACCGCTTCACCATGCCCGCGTCCAACGTGGAAATCCGGGCCACCTTCGAGCGCAAGAGCTCCGGGCCCAGCTGGGCCACCGCCCCGGGGGACAGCGCCTCCGGCGGGGACCCCCGGCGGACCACGGACGTGGTGCCCACCCAGAACCCCACCCTGGACGCGCCCCGGACCGACGCGTCCCAGCAGCTCTTCCGGGACATCCCCATGAGCCACTGGGCGGCGGGGGAGATCAACTGGGCCAACCAGATGGGCTATATGAACGGCTCCGGAGGCCGCTTTAACCCCGACGGGACCATCACCCACCAGCAGCTTTGGATGGTGCTGGCCCGCCTCACCGGGTCCAACCCCGGCAGCATGGAGGAGGCCCGGCGCTGGGCCGTTCAGGGGGGCTTTGCCGACGGCTCCGCGCCCACCGGCGCAGTGAAGCGCCATCAGCTGGTAACGGCCCTGTACCGCTGCGCCCGCCTCTCGGGCAGCACGAACCGGAACACCACCAGCCTGGCGGGCTACAACGACAGCCGCACCGTGCCCGCCGTGGCCCGGGACGCGTTCTCCTGGGCCCTGGCCAACGGCATCGTCAGCGGCACCGCCGACAAGAGCTTGAATCCCAACGGGTCCCTGACCCGGGCTCAGTTCGCGGTGATTCTCTACCGCTACAGTCAAAGAATATAACCGACAGGGGCGGGCGGACAGCCCGCCCCTGCTTTTGAAAGGAGCAGCCTATGGATACCATTGCCGCCATCGCCGCCGGGGGAGGCGCTCCCTCCGCCATCGGGGTCGTCCGGGTCTCCGGACCGGAGTGCTTTGCCGTCTGCGGGCGGGTCTTCCGGGCCTCCCGGCCCTTCGGGGAGCTGGAGGCCCGGCGGATGGTCCTGGGGGAGATTTTGGACGGCGGGGGCCGGGTCATCGACCGGGGGCTGGCGGTGCGCTTCCCCGGGCCCCGCAGCTACACCGGGGAGGACTCGGCGGAGTTCCACTGCCACGGGTCCCCGGTGGTCCTCCGGGAGCTGCTGGCGGCCCTTTTTGCCGCGGGAGCCCGGCAGGCGGGGCCGGGGGAGTTCACCAAGCGGGCCTTTCTGAACGGGCGGCTGGATTTGACCCAGGCGGAGGCCGTGGTGGACCTCATCGACGCGGAGACCGCCGCCGCCGCCCGGAACGCCGCCGCCCAGCTGGACGGGGGGCTGCGCCGCCGGCTGGAGCCGATGCAGGAGGCCCTGCTGGACGTGGCCAGCCGGTTTTACGCCGTGGTAGACTACCCCGACGAGGACATCGAGGACGCGGGGCCGGAGGAGATCGTCTCCGCCCTCCGGGGCGCGGAGGAGGCCCTGACGGCCCTGCTGGACACCTGCAAGCGGGGACGGGTGCTGAAGCGGGGGGTGCGGACGGCCATCGTGGGCCTGCCCAACGCGGGGAAGTCCTCCCTGCTGAATGCCCTGGCGGGGTATGACCGGGCTATCGTCACCGACATTCCGGGGACCACCCGGGACACGGTGGAAGAGTCCGTCCTCTGCGGCGGGGTGCTGCTGCGCCTCGTCGACACGGCGGGCCTCCGGGAGACGGAGGACCAGGTGGAGCGCTTAGGCGTGGAGCGGTCCCGCCGGGCCATGGAGGAGGCGGAACTGATTCTGCTGGTAAAGGACGGGGCCGCGGAGGCCTGCCCGGAAAACCGGGCTTACCTGGAGGCGCAGGCGCTCCTCCTGAGCCAGGTGGCGGAAACCGGGAAGCCCTGGCTTTGTATCGAGTCCAAATGCGACCTGACCGGGCCCCACGCCTTTTCCATCGGGCTTATCCAAAAGGACGCCAACAACCCCGCCGCCTGCCTCTGCGTCTCCTCCGTTACCGGCCAGGGGCTGGACAAGCTGGAGGAGGCCGTGGCGGCCCTGTTCCCCGCCGGGGATCCGGGGGAGGCGGGGAGCCTCCTCACGGACCGGCGGCAGGAGGAGGCGGCCTCCCGGGCGCGAAGCGCCGTCCGCCGGGCGCTGGAGGCTCTGGAGGGCGGGCTGACCCCCGACGCGGCCCTGACGGACGCGGAGGAGGCCCTGGACGCCATCGGGGAGCTGACGGGCCGGACGGCCAAGGAGGAGATTGTGGAGCGCATCTTCTCCCGGTTCTGCGTGGGGAAGTGAAAATATGTTTTTCAATCCCCCAAAATGTGGTTTACAAAACCGCGTCCCGGTGTTACAATAACCATTGTGAGCCGCCCGGCCCCGCCGGGCGGTTTTCCGATTGTGAAGAAAACGGAACTTCAAGAAAGGACGAGGCATGAACGATTTGACCGACCTTCAAGCCCGCCTCCGGGACCAGCGGCCCGTGGACTGGGAGCAGCTTCCGGACTTCTCCCTGTACATGGACCAGGTTCTCTCCTACATGGACCGGCAGGTTATCCGCTTTGACGGGGATGACGGGCTCACCGCCGCCATGGTGAACAACTACACGAAAAGCGGCCTGGCCCCCCGGGCCGAGGGGAAAAAGTACGGCCGGGAGCACCTGGCCTACTTTACCGCCATCTGCGTCTTAAAGCGGGTCATGTCCACCCGGGACATGGACCTGCTTATCCGGGAGGAGCTTCAGGACCGCCCGGTGCGGGAGGGCTACGGCGCTTTCTGCCGGAGTCTGGATCAGGCGTTGAACATCACTGCCGACGAGCTGGCGTCCCGGGTGGGGGACCGGGAGCTGGACGACCCCGCCCTGGCGGACGCCGCCATCCACTTTGCCCTGCTGAGCTATGCCGCCGGCGTGGCGGGGAGCCGCTGCGTGGCCCTCCTCCGGGAGAGGAAGGAGCCCGCCGCGAAAGGGAAAAAAGAAAAGGAGCGTGAGTGAACGTGTCTGAGTATGTGATCATGACCGACAGCTGCTGCGACCTCCCCGCCGGCATGGCGGAGGAGCTGGGGCTGGAGGTGCTGCCCCTGCGGCTGGAGCTGGAGGGAAAGGAGTACCGGAACCTGCTGGACGGCAGCGAGATCGGTTTTCGGGAATTTTACGATAGGGTACGGGACGGGGCCATGCCGGTGACCTCCGCCGTCAACGTGGGGGAGTTCGACGCCGCCATGCGTCCCGTTCTGGAGGCGGGGAAGGACATCCTCTGCCTGTGCTTTTCCTCCGCCCTCTCCACCACCTACCAGTCCGCCGTCATCGCCGCCAGGGAGCTGGAGGAGTCCTTCCCGGGGCGGAAGGTCCGGGTGGTGGACAGCCTGTGCGCCTCCATGGGCCAGGGGCTCTTCGTCTGGCTCTGCGCCCGGGAGAAGAAACGGGGAACGACCCTGGAGGAGCTCTGGGATTACGTCGAGAGGACCAAGGGCCGCGTCTGCCACTGGTTCACCGTGGACGACCTAAACCACCTGAAGCGGGGCGGCCGGGTCAGCGCCGCGGCGGCCCTGTTCGGGACCATGCTGTCCGTCAAGCCCGTGCTCCACGTGGACGACCAGGGGCGGCTGATCCCCATGGAGAAGTGCCGGGGGCGGAAGGCCTCCCTGCTGGCCCTGGCGGACCATATGGAAAAGGACGCTCTGGACCCGGAGCACGGGCCCGTCTTCATCAGCCACGGGGACTGCCTGGAGGAGGCGGAGTTCCTGGCGGAGGAGATCCGCCGCCGCTTCGGCACCAAAACCATCCATATCAGCTACGTGGGCCCGGTCATCGGCAGCCACACAGGGGCGGGGGTCATGGCCCTGTTCTTCGTGGGGCGGAGCCGCTGAGATGAGAAAGGCGGTTTGACATGCGCTGGCTGGAAGTGCACATCGACACGAACCACGCCGGGCTGGACACGGTCCAGGCCCTGCTGTCCTCCCTGGACGTGGACGGCGTGATGGTCGAGGACGGGGAGGAGTTCCAGGACTTCCTGGAGAACAACCGCGACTACTGGGACTACGTGGACGAGGACCTGGAGCGCCGCATGGTGGGCCGGTCCCGGATCACCTTCTACCTGGAGGCCCGGGAGGCGGGCTTCGCCAAGCTGGGAGAGGTCCGCATCGCCCTGGAGGGCCTGAAGCGGGAGGGCCGGGACCTGGGAACCCTGCTGATGACCCTGGAGGACGTGGAGGACGCGGACTGGGAGAACAACTGGAAGCAGTACTACAAGCCCATGGAAATCGGGGAGCGGCTGCTGGTGGTCCCCCAGTGGGAGGAGGCGGACCCGGGGGACCGGGCGCCCCTCTACCTGGACCCGGGGCTGACCTTCGGCACCGGGGCCCACGCCACCACCCGCCTGTGCCTGACGGCCCTGGAAGGCCTGGTCCGGGGCGGGGAGCGGGTGCTGGACCTGGGCTGCGGCAGCGGTATTTTGTCCGTGGCGGCTCTGCGGCTGGGGGCCGGGTCCGCCCTGGCGGTGGACATCGACGACAAGTGCCGCACCGCCGCCCGGGAGAACGCCGGATTGAACGGCATCGGCCCGGACCGGCTGGACATCCTGGTGGGGAACATCCTGACGGACGAGACTGTGGCGGAGAAAACCGGCGGAGGCTATGACATCGTGCTGGCCAACATCGTGGCGGACGTCATCATCGCCCTGGCTCCCCGGGTCCGGGGGCTGCTGGCCCCCGGCGGGACCTTCCTCTGCTCCGGCATCATCGAGGGCCGGGCGGACGAGACGGCAAACGCCCTGACCGCCAACGGAGTAACCATCCGGGAGCGGCGGGAGGACAACGGCTGGTATGCCTTTACCTGCCAATAAATACGCCAAAGGGCGGGCCCGTAAGGGCCCGCCCTTGTTCGCGCTTTATTCGCCGGGCACCTGGTCCGTCACCATGACGAGGCCCAGCTTGTTCAGCTCCAGAGTCCGGGGCGTGCCCCGGTACAGATCAATGACGGAGCGGATTCCCTCCATCTTCTCCCGGGGGACGCAGAAGAGCGTCCCGCCGCCGGAGGCCAGGAGATACTGCACCTTGAGTTCCCCGGTGTCCTTGTCCACGCCGTGAACCTGAAAGAAGGTCCCGTCTCCCAGCTCCACCGGCTCCCGGTCCTGGAGGACGTAGGTTCCCTCTCCCAGGTGCTCATCCGCCAGGCCGCTCTGCTCCAAGATATAGCGGCAGAGGGCGGGGCCCGCCTGGGCGTAGAGCCCCAGGGCCTCCTCCGTGTCAAAGCCCTCCTGGGACGGGGCTTCGTAGAAGGCCAGGCCCCGGTGGCACAGGAACACCGTGTACTTCACCGGCTCCCGAGCCAAAATTTCCGCCTCGCCCTGGGGGGAAACCAGGGGAACCTGATACCAGTCCTGGCGGGAGAGGTCCTCCAGCAAGGCCCCCAGGGCGGCCACGTCCTCCTCCGCCCCCAGCAGGGGGAGGTTCAGGAGGTAGGCCCCCGGCGCGTCCCCGATCTCGTGGGAGTAGGAGGCAAGGTCCAGGTCCAGCTCCCGCTCCCGGGCGAAGTCCTCCAGGGCCCGCCTCACCAGGATGTGGGGGTAATTGGTCTGATAGCCCGGCCAGCCCTCCGACCGCTCCCCCCGGGGGGAGGCGTGGAAGTACAGGTCCGGGTCCGCCGCCGGGGCGAAGATATCCCCGGACACGGCGTGGACGAAGGGCTCGCCGAAGTCCTCCTCCAGCCACTGGGGGGCCGTCTCCGTCCAGTGTTCGGCCTCTCGCCGGGCGGCGCGGTCCTCCCGGGCGGTTTGCAGGTTGACGCCGATGCCGATGGAGAGGAACACCGCCAGGATGGTGAAGCAGACTACGACGGCGGCTTTCCGCCAGGGGGGATAGCTCCGCCAGGCGTTCCGCCAGCCGCTTTTCGCCCTGGCGGCCCGCCGCGTGTCCTCCCGCTTGACGCCCAGGAGGCGGTAGAGGGGCTTGTAGGCCGGGTACTTGGAGGCGTTCTGGGCCTCGTAGGCGTTGAAGACGGCCCGGCGGATTTCCGGGGACAGGTCCGGGTGCTGCTCCAGAAAGTCCTCCAGCAAAAAGACGAAGTCCATGTCGGCCCGGACGCTCAAAAAGACGGAGCTGTCCAGAAACCGCCGCCACTGAGACGGCGGCGCGCCGGAGCGCTCCAGAAGCTCCAGGGCCCGGACCGCCGCCAGCACGGCGGGCCAGGCGTCCTCCCCCTCCCGCCGCAGCCGGGCCTGAGGGGCGTAGCGGGCCCAGTTCTTGTGGCGCAGGTCCTCCAGCCTCCGGCGGCGGGCCTCTTGGGCTTCCTCTTCCCCCTCGGCGAAGAGGCGCTCGAAGTCCCACTCCGGGGCCGGGGGCGCTTCCGGCGCTCCGGCGGGCCCGGCCTCCGCTTCCAGGAGTTCGTCGTAGTCCCACTGGGGGTCCTGGGGCTCCGGGGCCTTCGCTTCTTCCTCCGGAGGCCCGCCATAGTCCCGCCCGGCCGCCGCTTCCTCCTCCGGCGGGGCCTCCGTTTCCAAGGCGGGCTCCTCAGCGGTCTGCCGGGCGCTCCGGCGGGCATAGCGGCTGGCCTCCTGATAGGCGGCGTGGAGGCGCTGGAAGCCCTCCGGGTCCTCCTCCGGGTGGGCGGCCTTCAGCCTTTCGGCGTAGGCTTTCCGGATTTCCGGCAGGCCCGCCGGGCCGGAGAGTCCCAGCTCGTTCCAGGGCCAGCTCACAGGTCCTCCTCCTCATCGCCCAGGGGCTCCGGCGGCGGCAGGGCCGCGTCCCCCAGATAGGCCTCCGCCTGGTCGAAGAAGCGGTCCAGGCGCCTCGTGGCCTTGGCGATTTTCAGGGCCTCCTGGGTGGAGAGGACCCTCTGATACCAATCCAGCAGGGCTCCCACTTGCTCCCGGAGGCCGCCCACGGTGACGGCGTACAGCCGCTCGCCCCGGGCCGTCATGGCCCGGTATTCCTCCTGCTCCCGGGGGTGGAGCTTCAGGCGGGCCAGCTCCTTCAGGCGGCGCTCCGCCTCCTGGGGGGTCATGTCCTTGTTCTGGAGAACCAGGCGTTCCGCCCGCCCGGTTTCGTTGACCGCCTCCACCTCCAGAAGTCCGTTGATGTCGTAGGTAAAGCGGACCCGCACCGACTGCCTCCCCCGGGGGGCGGGAGGCACGGGGAGCTGGAGCTTTCCCAGCAGGGTGTTGTCCGCGCAGTAGCGGTTTTCCCCCTGGTAGATGAGAATGTCCACCTTGTCCTGGCCGTCCCGAACGGTGTAGTAAACGCCCATCTTGCTGGAGGGCAGGACGCTGTTGCGCTCGATAATGGGGCTCATCAGGTCCCGGTCCCGCTCGCTCTCGTTGTACCGGGCCACCCCCAGGGTGAAGGGGCACACGTCGGTGAGCACCAGCTCCCGGAGGTCCCCCGCCCGGGCCTTCATCCCGGCGCAGATTCCGGCCCCCAGGGCCACGGCGGTGTCGGGGCGGCTGTCCTTGGCGGGCTCCTTGTGAAGCGTCCGGGCGATGTAGCGCCGGACGGCGGGCATATGGCTGGACCCGCCCACCATCACCAGGTCGTCCAGCTCCTGGGGAGAGACGCCGCTGTCCAGGAAGACCCGCTGGATGGGGGCCGCCATCCGCCGGAAGAGGGCCCCGCACTTGCGGATCAGCCACTCGTTGGAGAGGGTCAGGGCGGCGGAGATGGTCCCGTCGTCCACGGACATAATGACCAGCTCCTGGTTCGTCAGGGCCATTTTGCAGGTCTCCGCCTGGCGGATCAGCAGTTCCCGCTGCCGGGGGGCCAGGCTCTCGAAGTCCAGCCCGCAGTCCTCGCAGAAGCCCCGGGCGGCGGCCAGGTCGAAGTCCGCGCCCCCCAGCCGGTTGTCCCCGCTGACGGCGGTGACGCTGACCACGTTTCCGAAGCGCTCCACCAGGGACACGTCCAGGGTGCCGCCCCCCAGGTCGAAGACCAGGCAGACCTTGTCTTCCTCCCCCTGGCCGATGTGCCCGGCCACCGCGGCGGCGGAGGGCTCGTTTACCAGCCGCTCCACCTTCAGGCCCGCGAGAGACGCGGCCCGCTTCGTGGCGGCCCGCTGGGCCTCGGCGAAGTAGGCGGGAACGCTGACCACCGCCTCGTCCACCGGCTCTCCCAGGTAGGCCTCCGCGTCCTCCCGGAGGGAGCGGAGCACCAGGGAGGACAGGTCCTCCGGCGTGAAGGTCCGGCCGCCCAGGGCGTAGGTCTTGTCCGTGCCCATGAAGCGCTTGAACCGGGCGGCGGTGCGCTCCGGATGGGAAATGAGGCGGTCCCGGGCCGCCCGGCCCACCAGGACGCTGCCGTCCCCGTCCACGCTGACCACGCTGGGCGTCAGAACCTCCCCGGCGGCGTTGGGGATGAGCTCGCTTTTTCCGTTCCGCCAGACGGCGGCCAGGGAGTTGGTGGTGCCCAGATCGATGCCGATGATTGCCATGCCGCGCCCCCTCTCATTGCTTGCTGTGGATATCATAGCACCAGAAAAAGAGGTTTGCAAGGGCAAACGGAAAGGACCGCCCCAGGGGCGGCCCTCCCCGTTTGCCGGAAAGCGCTGAAGACCGATTCGACGGGAAGGAAGGGTATGCGCGGGAAACCCAGGAAGGGTTTCCTGCGCCATTCAAATTCTAAGTTTTCAAAACTTCCCACGGGTTTTGAAAACTTGCTCAGGCTGTCAAAAATACTTTTTTGACAGCCTGAAGGACCGCCCTCAGGGCGGCCCTTCTTTTTTACTTCCAGCGGCTGTATACCATGGTAAAGCCGGTGATGTCGATCAGGCCGGAGAGGGAGCCCCATTCGTCCCAGTTCACCTTCCCGTTCTTCTCCAGCTCACAGGCGGTGTAGGAATCTCCCTCCCGGTCCACGCCGGTGAGGATCAGCACCCGCTCCGCGTCGCCGCCCCGAATGTGGAGCACGTCGCCCACGGACAGGGCGGGAATCTCCCGGTACTGGGTGAAGGGCGCTTCCTCACCGAAGACGAAGTCGCTGACCGCCAGCCCGAAGGCCAGGCAGCCCCGGGTGGGGGCGAACCGGGGGCAGCGGTAGTCGTAGCGCAGGGTGTCGCTCCAGACCGTGCCGCCGGGGCAGCCCTGCTTCGCCAGGTCCAGCAGCTCCCGGACGTTCTCTTCCGTCCGGGCCTTGCCGTTGGGCAGGCGGCCCTCCTCACAGGGGGGCGTGGCCCGGTTCACCCGGCTCATCATCTCCTGGACCGTCTCGTCCCCCTGGAGGCCGAAGGCGGGCATCTCCTGGACCTCCACCCCCGCGTCCGGGTCCTCCGGGCCCCTGTAGGGACCGTTGAACAGATCGTCCAGCCGGAACCAGATGACGGCGGCCTGGGCCCGGTTCAGGTGGCCCTCCCCGGCGAAGCGGCCGTCGCTTTGGCCTCGGAGGAGACCCATAGACCAGCAGGTGGAAACAGCGGCACGGAAGTCCTGGGGAATTTCCTTCCAGTCTCCGATCTCCGGCACGGCGGCCTGGGCGGATTTCTCGCCGGGGGCCGCGTCCTTTTTAGAGGCGAGGTTGTAGATGATCTGGGCCATGTCATAGCGGCTGAGAGGCTCATTCACATAGCGGTCCCAGCGCTTCCCCAGGTCCCGCCAGGTCTTCTCCACCGACGTGCCCGCGAGAACGGGGCGGCAGGCCTCCATGGCCTGGTACTTCCCCTCCTTGGCGGCGGCGTATTCCTCCGTCAGGAAGGACCGGGTGAGCATGGCGCAGAATTGGGCGGCGGTGACCTCCCGGGTGGGCTGGAAGGAGCCGTCGCCGTAGCCGTTCACCACGTCGGCGTCCAGGGCCCGCTGAATTTCCGCATGGGCCCAGTGGTCCTCCGGGAGGTCGTAAAAGTCCGCCGCCCGGGCCGGGAGGATCAGGCAGAGAGCGGCCAGCAGGGGCAGGAAAATTCTTTTCATAGGGGCGCTCCTTTTCAATGAGTTATCCCCATCTTACCACGCCCCGGAGAAAACCGCAAGGCTCCCCCGGCAGAGTTCAAAATCTGGTTACAGTTTCAGCTCCCCCAGCAGATTCTCCGCGAAGCGCTCCAGCCGCTCCTCCACACCGGGGAGGCGGAGGGCCGCCCCGGCGTCGTTGGCGGTCTCCATGAGGATGGACCCGGGGGGAAGCCGGAAGCCCTTGTTCACGCACAGGGCGGAGACCACCTGGCCGGCCACGATGTCCCCCCCGGAGTAGCCGGAGACCACGATGGCGAAGACCGCCTTGTCCTCGAAGGAGGCGGCGCGGTAGAGGGCCGTCAGGCGGTTCACGGCGGCGGTGAGGTTGGCGGAGAGGGCGTCGTTGTAGTTGGGGCAGAGGAGGACCACCGCGTCCGCCTCCCGGAGGGCGGGAAAGACCTCCTGGACCATGACGCCGCCGTAAAAGCAGCCCCCCCGCTCCCCGAAGTGGAGGCAGGTGGTGTAAGGGCACCCGGCGCAGTCCTCCAGCGTCCCGTTCCGAAGGCCGATCTCCCGGACCTCGCAGGCCCCCTCGATCCGCGCCCGGACCCGGCCCCAGAGGTCCAGGGTGTTGGAGGTGGCCCGGCTGGAGGCGTGGAGGGCCAGCACCCTGGGCCGCCGCCGCCGGGGAGGGGCGAAGTCCAGCACCCGCCCCGCCAGGTCCTTCACCGCCAGGCGGTAGGCCGCCTGCAAATCACAGCCTGCGTTCCGGGCCTGGACGGAGAAGTTTTGGAGGTTTCCCGTGGCCTCCGCCAAGGGCCGCCCCGGAAAGGCGCAGCCCGCCAGATGGGCGGCCAGGATGAGGTCCCGCCCCGCCGCCTTGGTGTACAGGTCCCCGGCCCCGTCGATAACCGCGCCCCCCACGCTGCCCCGGAGGCAGCCGGGATGGTCCCGCAAATGGGACAGGAGGCCGTACAGGTCCGGATTGACCCCGTTTTCCGGCAGGGAGAAAGCGAAGAGCAGCCGCCGGTTTTCCAAGGGCCGGCCCTCCTGGTAAAGCTGGAACGCCCGCCCCGCCAGGGCGGCGTTCAAAGTCTGCCCCAGCCGCCCCGTCAGGGGGGCGGGGCCCGTGACCAGAGTCAATTCCCGTTCCATAGCGTCCTCCTGCCGTCAGGAAATTTCGTGGAGGGTCCGCTCCGTCTCCCGGAGGCGGGCGAAGAGCGCGTCCGGCAGCTCCAGGGTCTCCACCTCCAGCCCCCAGGGGGTGAAGCGGTTTTTGCACCCGAACCACACGCCCCCCAAGGGCACGGACCCGCAGTGCCATTGGCCCCGGAGGGCCAGCAGCAGCTGCATGGCCCCGGAGGACACGGCGGGGGCAACATACGGCTTAAAACCCAGGTCCCGTATCCGCAGGTTGGCCTCTAGGGTCAGGCGGGTCAGCTCCCGGGAGAGACCGTCGTCGTAATGCGCGATGGAGTTGGCGGCCACGAGCCCCTTTCCGTGGGGGCCGAAGGTCCGCCCCTCGGTGAGGAAGGAGGCAAAGCGGGGGTCCCTCCTGGCGAAGTACGCCGCCCGGGCGTTCATCACCCCCAGGCCGAAGCCCTGGACCTGTTCAGGCAGGAGGCCGAGGTAGTCCAGCTCCCCGTCCGGCCCCAGGTTGGAGGCCCGCCAGACCGCCCGGCACAGGGGATCCACCGGATCGCTGAGGACGATGAAGAGCCCCCGAAAGCCCGCCTCCCGGGCCCGCCGGGCGAAGGACTCCGCCAGGGGGCGGTTGGCCTCCAGCTGGGCCATGCGCACGTCCTCCACGGCGCTGCCCACGGGGGGAACGGCCCTGGTGGCGGCGAAGATGAATACGTCGCAGTCAAAGAGCTCCCCCGGTCCCACGGGCTCCGCCTCGGGCAGGGCGCCGTAGTCCCAGGGCCAGGCGATCTGGCCCGCCTCCGCCGTCCACCGGGCCACGGCCTTCTCGTTCAAATCGCAGACGCCGATGGAGGAAATCACATCCCCGCCCAGCAGCTTCAGGGCCAGGAGCAGGGTTCCCCCCACGTCCCCCAGGGCCAGGAGGTGGACCCGCTTTTTCGCGGGACCGGGGGTCACGAAGTCCAGGGCCGCCTCGTGCCGGGGGTGGAGAACGTTGACGGCGGTGAGCCGCCCCTCCGCCAGGGCGGACCTCCGGCCCTCCGTCAGGGCCGGGGCCTCCCCCAGCCGCCGGGGGTCCAGGCGGCGGACGTCCGGATCCCCGGAAAGCTGCCGGGGGTCCGTCACCCGCCAGACGGCGGGGCCCAGGGCGGGGTCATGCTCCGTTTTGTATAGAAAATGTTTTGTAATACACATAGTATCTCCCGTCATTTCAGCAGCTCCCGCATCCGGTCCAGCTGCCTGAGGTCGCTCTCCAGGCACACGGAGGCGGAGAGGTTGGGGTCGTACCGGAGGGCGGAGCCCTTGTCGGGGCTCAGGGGGAGGATGACCGCCTCGCTGAGCCGGGAGAGCGTCAGGTTCCGGGAGAAGCGCTCCCGGTAGGCCCGCTCCAGGGCCAGCAGAATGTCCCGGCTGTTTTCGATGCAGGTCCGGGAGAAGCGGAACACGGCCTCCCGGCCGCACCGGCTGTAGAACCGGGGGAAGGCGTAGGGCAGGATCAGGTTCACCGCCGGGGTCAGCCCCGGAACGGAGACCATGCCCTTGTCCACGGCGTCCCCGCCGATGAAGGGGTACATGGTGGACTCCACGAACCAGGCCCGGAGGTCCGGGACGAAGTAGACGCTGTCCACCTTCCGCCCCCGGGCGGCCATCAGGTCCCGGCCCCGGCCGGAGAGGAGGCCCACCACGCAGCGGTCGATGTCCAGTTCCTCCCGCCGGAAGAGGGGGTCCAGGACGTTCATCCGGTTGCCGGTGTGCAGCAGGTCGTCCACCAGCATGACGGGGCGGCGGAAGGACCGGATGGTCCGAATCTGACTCTCCAGGGGGGCGTAGCCCGGGAAGGCGGCAATGGTAAAGGAGTGGAGGTCCGGGGCGAAGACCTTGTCCGTGTGGATGGTTTTCGTCACGGTGTTGGGCACGGCGTTGCCCCGGAGGATCTTGCCGAAGGGGACGCACATTTTGGGTCCCAGGACCCGGGGGGTCTGGGGCTCGGCGGGGACGCCGTTTTCCTCCGTCAGCTTCCGGACCAGGCGGTGGTAGATGACCTCGGCGTTGAGGGACAGCACCAGGGTGCCGGGGTAGAGGCCGCACACCGCCTCCTGGAGGCGGAGATGGGCCGCCCCCATGGCGGAGAGCACCTGCCGGTCCGAGGCGAAGGGCTCCTTCAAGGTGGTGGGGATGTTCTGCACCAGCACCGCCGGGGACCGCATGTCCACCAGCAGCAGGGACTGCGGGGTTTCCGGCTCTGCGGGGACGAAGCCCTGGCGGCGGAGCATGTCCAGCTCCCCCTGTTCCGCAGGGCCCCACCAGACGGCGTAGCCGCAGTCGTCCTCCGCCGCCCGGGTCAGCACCTCGGTCAAAAGGAGCTGGGCCGCGTCGTAGTTCCCCCCGGGGGTCTTGACGGCCCGGAGCAGCGTCAGGAGCTGGATGCGCCCCGCCGTCCGGGTGCGGACCAGGTTCGCCAGCTCCTCACTGCCGAAGGCGTTGTACAGCTCCCCGGAGTTGACCACCCGGGTGGCGAGGCAGCCCAGGATCCGGGGCCGGGGGCCCGCGGCCCGGAGGAGGAACACGCTGTCCCGGGGATCCGGGGGCGGCAGGGGGCCCAGGGCCTCCTCCAACTCCGCCCACAGGGCCGGGGAGGGGGAGGCGGCGCGGTCGAAGTCCAGGAGGCTGGCCCGGACCAACTGCTTGTACTGGGGCTCCCGGAGGTAGAGGCTGTTCCGGTAGATCAGGTCCTGGACCGTGGGGTCCACCAGGTTGGACACGTCCCGGCCCAGGTCGATGTTCTCCCGGATGCGGGTGGAGCTGATGTCCTCCAGGTGGGTGGGGAGCTGAAGCTGAATGACCCGGCCGGTGATGCAGGAGAGGTCCGCCTCAATCTCCCGGCCCTCCGCGTCGCTGGAGCGGCGGAACACGATGTGGTTCAGGGAGTGGACGGAGCCCGGGCTGGGCGCCGCCCTGTAGGAGGAGGCCCCGGCCACCACGTCGGACCCCACCACCAGGTAGAGCTCCCGCCCCGCGAAGACCTGCCGCAGACGGCGGAGGTCGTCGGGGGTGGCCAGGTTCACGGGGATGTCGTGGGGGAAGAGGTACACGCCGAACTCGTCGGCCACGGACATGCTGACGATCTGCCGCCGGATCAGGGAGGGCTGGGCCTTCTTGGACCAGGAGAACTCGTCCACGGCCAGATACACCTCCATGCCCAAATCCCGGATGGCGGTGACGATGCCCTTGTGAGAGAGGGAGAAGGGATCGAAGGTGCCGGGGAAGAAGGCGGCGGCCTTGTCCCGCCACTCAAAGCGGAAGGGCCCGCTTTCAATGCGGTGCTTCACGGCGAAGCGGTAGATGTGGGAGAGGGCGGCGGCGGTGTGGAAGAAGGTCAGCTCGCCCCCCGGCTGTTCGCCGATGAGGAAGAGGAGCTTTTTGGCAACCAAAGTGAAAAGTCCGGTCTTGTCGGCGTAGCTCAAAAACGGCGAGGCAAAGAGCCCCTCGCCCAAAACCCGCAGGGCCTCCTGCCGTACGGGCTCCATGCAGGAGGCCAGGCCCTTGAGGAGCAATCCCGCCATGCGCCGGCGGCGGCGCTCCAGGGCCTCCACCGGCTCGTGGAAGCGCCTGCCGTAGACCCGGTAGTGCTCCAGCAGGGACCCTATGGTGCCCAGGGCTCCCGCCGCCACGCTGGGGCTGGAGGAGGACAGGAAGCGCAGAAGCTCGTCTAAAATTTCGTCCAGCTCCCGGGGGGTGAGCCACAGGAGGAACTGCCCCAGGTAGGGGGGGATATACTGGGAGATCTCCGACTGGCCGGTCTCCAGGGCCTCGCAGAGCTCCACGGCCACCTCGTTGCGCCGGGGGGGCGTCAGCATGGGGGCCACGTCCAGCAGGGCGCTGCCCGCCAGGCGGCGGACCACCACGTTTTCGCTGACCTTCATCAAATTGGAGAAGTGAGTGGCGATGTGCAGGGCGGCCTCCCCCTCCCCCCGCCGGGCCTGGTCCAGCAGGTACTCCACGCCCACGGCCTTCAGCACCCAGGGGGTGGCGGTCTTCAGATTGTCCAGGAACACGCCGGCGGCGGCCTCCCCCTGGTCCAGCAGGGCGCGGAAGCCGGATACGTCCAGGCCCAGGAGGGCCCCCAGCCGGGACTGAAGGTACAGCAGGGGCGTGGAGGAAGTGCAGCCGGCGGTCTCCACGGCCCGCTTCACGGCCTCCCGCTCGGGGGAGTCCGCTCCCAGGACGGGGAGCAGGCGGCGGGCCAGACGCATGGCGGCGGCCTTCTGGGGGGCCTCGCCCCGTTCCAGCCACCAGACGGCGTAATCCGCCAGCCGGGCGGCGTCCCGGGGACTTATCCGCTCCATGGGGAGGTTCAGCGCCGTGTTCAGCAGGGCGAAGGCCCCCTCCGCGTCTTCGGCGGCGGGGTCCTGGTAGTGGCGGAAGAGGAGCTCGGCAAAGCGGGGGAAGTCCTCGTGGTCGCAGCCGCCCAGCAGGGAGTCCGCCGCCGTCTTGGCCTGGTAGCGGATCATGCTGATCTGCCGGGGAGTCAGGCGGCGGTCCGGGTGAATGAGCTTTTCCAGGTATTCCGCCCAGAGCTCGAAGGGCCGGTCCTCCTGGGAGCTGGGGGCCGTGCCCTGGGGCAGCTCCTTTTTGTAGCCCGAGAGGAACTTGGAGAGGATGCGCCCCATGAGCCCCGCCGCCTGACGGCGGATGTCCCCGTCGGGCTGAAGCAGCAGCTCGTAGAGAAACTCCAGGGTCTGCTCCTTCTGCTCCACGGTCCAGTAGGTGAAGTACTCCCGGAAGACGGAGACATAGGCCCGGATGCGGCCCGGGTCCTTCTCCCCCCGGGCCGCTTCCAATGTGGCCACGAAGAGCCGCTCCCGGCTCAGCCGGTGCATCAGGCGGATGTTGTGGTCCACCGCCGTCCGGCGGAGGCCCAGGACTACCTCGTCCTCGTCCATCAGGGAGGGGTCCTTCCGAGGCAGAGGGGGCCCCCCGGCGGTTTTCAGCGTCACGTCCACGCCGAAGGTCTTGAGATAGCCCTCGAAGTCCTGGAGCTTCACGTAGACGTAGCGGTAGCGCTTGCGCTTGGCGGCGTCCACGTTGTCCAGCTTGGAGAGAATCACGTCAAAGGCGTCCTCCAGGGAGAAGAGCCGGGCCTCCTCCCCGCCGCCGGGAAGGCGCTCCTGCTTCACCCGGAAGTCCGCGTAGACCAGCACCAGGGACTCGGAGGACAGGTTCTCCAGCTCCAAATCCCAGACGGAGTGGTTGGCGGCCACCCGGCCCAGGGTCCCCAGGCCCCGCCAGGAGAACCACTGGTCCGTGTAATAGTAGTGAAGGTAGGGCACCCGCTCCCCGGGCTTACAGCCGAACTTCCCGATGTCGTGTCCCGCGGCGGCGGCGGAGATGAGCCCCAGGTCGGTCTTCCCGCCCCCGGCCTTGAAGGCCCGGGAGACCGTCATGGACACGTGGTGGACCCCGGCGATGTGCTCACAGGTGCGGAAGGGAGTCACTTCCCGGCCCAGGCGCAGGAGCTCGTACACGTACTCCTCCCGCCAGCGGCGGAGGAAGAGGCGGTAGTCCTCGGCCACGGCGCTGGTCTTCAATTCCTCCTCCGTGCAGAAGGCGAAGTCCAGCCAGAAGTCGAAGGGCAGGGCCTCCCGTTCCGCGTCGTAGAGGGTCCGGAGGAAGTGGAGGAAGCACAGCGCCCCATCCCGCTGCGGGGGGGGATAGCCCGGGTCCGCCTGGGGGTACAGGAGGGAAACCGCCGTCCGGTAGGCACAGAGGGCCCAGCCCTTCTCCGGCTCTTGGGCAACGCCCTCCAAAACGGGGCGGAACGCCTCCAGGGCCCGGAGGGCGGAAATCCTCTCCCGGATGGGCAGCAGGGGAGCCGTCAGGGCGGACCAGTCCAAGCCGCCGAAGCGGTCCTCCGCCTCGGGACGGGAGAGCTTTTGCAGAAACGCCTCCTCTTGAAAGGCGCGGGTCAGGTTCCGGCAGAGCTGTTCCATGGGTGCCTCCGTTCCGCCCGGAGAGGGCCGGTGATTTTTTGATAGACCCAGTATACCGCACTTGGCCCCCGGGGGGAAGGGGGAACGCAAAAAAAGCCGCCTCCCGGCCGGGAGACGGCTTCCTGGTCTCAGTACCGATTCCGAATCACATCCCTGTGGCTCCCGTCTCCCAGGTCCACGAACCGGACGAAGAGGGACACCTTGTTCTCGGGGTGCAGGGCCTCCCAGACCTGGTCCGCCAGGGACTCCGGGTTCTCCGCGTCCAGGCCGACCCGCTCCGGGTCCCCGGCGAAGGAGGGCAGGGGATTCCCGTCCCCCATGTAGGTGTGGAGAAAGCGGCCCTCCCCCGCCAGGGGCGCGTCGTAGTGGTAGAAGTACCGGCAGCAGCAATCCGGATTTCCCTCGGCGCTCTTAAGGATGGAGAGCTGGAAGCTGCCGTCGGGGCTCAGCAGGCCGGAGATGCGGGGGGTCCAGTTGGGCCCGTCGGGCTCAAAGGTGCGCTGTCTAAGCGCCTCGGCGAAGGTCCGGCCCTCCAGCAGGTAGTCCCGGACGGTGTCCGTCTGGTCGCCGTTGGTGACGATCAGGCCCTGTCCGACTTTGCGCACCGGGTGGTAGATGATCAAGCTGGGGTCCGTCATCTTGGCAGGGTCGTGAGCCTCCGTGCGGATACCGTCTTCCGTGGGGACAAACACCCGGTTCCGGGAATTTTCGCTCCGGCCCATGATGAAGTACACGGCCACGGCCTGTTTTCCGTCCGCGCTCTTTCCCAGGACGATGCCCCGGCCGGGATAGGGGTTGCCTTTCAGCAGGTCCATAAGATTCAGCTTTTCCATATCCGTCCTCCGTCGTAAAAATGTTCAGCTCATTGAGAGCAGCTTCTTCCGCTCCCGCCAGTCGGGAAGGTACTGTTCCAGCAGGGCGTAAAACTTCGGCCCGTGGTTCTTCTCCCGGATGTGGCAGAGCTCGTGGACCACCACCAGCTCCACGGCCTCCGCCGGGCAGTTCATGAGGAAGCAGGAGAAGCACAGACTGTTTTTCGCCGAGCAGCTCCCGTAGCGCTTCCGGGCCGCGGTGACTTTAAAGCCGGCGGGGCGCACGCCCATTTGTTCGCTCCACCGGGCGATGATTCCCGGCAGCTCCGCCCGGGCCCGGGACTTCAGGGCCTCGATTTCCGCCGCCGTGGGGGCGGGAGGACGGCGGGCGGCCCGGTCCCGCTGGAGCCCTAAGTGCTTTTCAATCCAGGCGGCGTGGGCCGCCGCAAAGGCGTCAACCCGCGCCTGGGAGCACCGCAGGGGGGCCCGGACCAATAAGCGCCCGTCAGGGGTGATTTCCAGGGCCAGGGTCTTCCGCCGGGAACGGATGAGTTCGTAGGGTTCCACGGTCAGAAGCTCTTTTTGCCCTTGGCCGTGTCGCAGTAGGCGCAGCGGTAGACGTGCTTTTCCGGGTCGCTGAGGAGGAACACCGCGTCCAGCTGAGGCTCCGCTACGGTGATGCACCGGGGGTTCTTGCAGCGGATGATGTTCACCAGCTTCTTGGGGGGATGGAGGCGGCGCTTTTCCACCCGCTCGCCGTCCCGGATGATGTTGACGGTGATTTTGTCGTCGATATAGCCCAGCACGTCCACGTCCACTTCCAGGGGGGAGTCAATTTTGATGATGTCCTTTTTCCCCATCCGGCCGGAGCGGACGTTTTTGATAATGGCCACGGAGCAGTCCAGCCGGTCCAGGTGGAGGTACTTGTAAATGTCCATGCTCTTTCCGGCCTGGATGTGGTCCAGGACCACGCCGTTTTGGATGCTGTCGATGTTCATAGAGTCCTCCCCTTTCCTTTAGACATGGATGTCCAGCAATTTTAGAATCAATGCCATGCGGATGAACTTGCCGTTTTTCACCTGCTTCCAGTAGGCGGCCCGGGGGTCCCTGTCCACCGCCACGGAGATCTCGTTGACTCTCGGCAGGGGGTGGAGGATGGAGAGGTCCTGCCTGGCGGTCTCCAGCTTCTCCGGAGTGAGGATGTAGCTGTCCTTCAAGCGCAGATAGTCCTCCTCGTTGAAGAAGCGCTCCCGCTGGACCCGGGTCATGTAGAGGATGTCCAGGTCCGGCATGACGTCCTCCAGGCTCTCCGTCTGCCGGTAGGGGATGCCCCGCTTTTTCAGGGCCTCCTCCTTCACGTAGCGGGGCAGCTTCAGCTCCGCCGGGGAGATGAGGACGAACTTGACGTTTTCATACCGGCTCAGGGCGTTCACCAGGGAATGAACCGTCCGGCCGAATTTCAAATCCCCGCAGAAGCCGATGGTGAAGCCGTCCAGCCGCCCCTTCTCCCGGTGAATGGTGAGGAGATCCGTCAGGGTCTGGGTGGGGTGGTTGTGCCCGCCGTCCCCGGCGTTGATGATGGGGACCTCGCTGAACTGGGCGGCGGCGTAGGGCGCGCCCTCCTTGGGGTGCCGCATGGCGATGATATCCGCGTAGCAGCTCACGGTGTGGACGGTGTCCCCCACGGTCTCCCCCTTGGACGTGGAGCTGGAGGCCGCCTCCGAGAAGCCCAGCACGCCGCCCCCCAGGGCCAGCATGGCGGACTCAAAGCTGAGCCGGGTCCGGGTGGAGGGCTCGAAGAAGAGGGTGGCCAGCTGCTTGTGGGCGCAGGCGTCCTGGTATTTGGCGGGGTTTGCGATGATGTCTTCCGCTGTGGAGATGAGCTGGTCGATTTCCTCCACGGTGAGGTCGGTCACGTCAATGATGTTTCTGGGCATACAGGCTCCTTTCCCTTGTGCGGTCAGTCTCTCCAACTCTCATCCGAGGGGTTCGCCCGGAACTTTTTCAGGCGGTCAATGTCCTCCGGCCGAATTTTCCCCTCCGCCGCGGCGATCTCGCACACCGCGTCGAAGTTAGACAGGCTGAAATTGGTCACCTTGGCCGCCGCCAGCCGGTCCAGGCCCTTTTGAAGCCCGTAGGTGAAGATGGACACGACGCCCAGCACCTCCGCTCCGGCCTCCCGAAGAGCCTCCACAACCTCGATGCAGCTCCCGGCGGTGGAGATGAGGTCCTCGACGACCACAACCCGCTGGCCGGGCTCCAGCTTCCCCTCGATGCGGTTCTGCCGCCCGTGGTCCTTGCCGCTGGAGCGGACGTAGCCCATGGGCAGGCCCATGAGGTGGCCCACGATGGCGGCGTGGGCGATGCCCGCCGTGGAGGTGCCCATGAGGACCTCCACATTGGGATAGCGCTTGCAGATGAGGTCCACCAGACCCTCCTCCACGTGGGTGCGGACCTCCGGGGCGGTGAGGGTCAGGCGGTTGTCGCAGTAGATGGGACTCTTGATGCCGCTGGCCCAGGTGAAGGGCTCGCCGGGGCGGAGGAACACCGCGCCGATGGACAAAAGGTCGTGGGCAATGGTCTGTTCACGGGTCATGGGAACGCTCCTTTCTCATCCTAAAAATTCGTTTACCGCCCGGCGGTAGGCTTCCACCGGGTCCGCCGCCTGGGTAATGGGGCGGCCCATGACGATGTAGTCACAGCCGTTTTTCGCCGCCTGCTCCGGGGTCATCACCCGCTTCTGGTCTCCCGCGTCCCCGCCGGCGAAGCGCACGCCGGGGGTGACGGTGCAGAAGCCCTCTCCGCAGCGCTCCTTGACCAGGGCCGCCTCCAGGGGGGAGCAGACCACGCCGTCCAGGCCGCTGGCGGCGGCGTTTTTGGCGTAGGACAGCACCGTCTCCGCCATGGGGGTTTCAATCAGCAGCTCGTCTTTCAAGGCGGCCGCGTCGGTGCTGGTGAGCTGGGTGACGGCGATGAGCAGGGGCCTCGTGCCGTCGGGCCGGGTCAGGCCCTCCAGAGCGGCCTTCATCATGGCGGAGGTCCCGGCGGCGTGGAGGTTCACCATGTCCACGTCCAGCCCGGAGAGGACCGCCATGGCCCGCTTCACGGTATTGGGAATGTCATGCAGCTTCAGGTCCAGGAAAACCTTGTGCCCCCGGGCCTTGATTTCCCGGACGACGGCCGGGCCCTCCGCGTAGTAAAGCTCCATGCCGATCTTCACAAAGGGTTTTCCCTCTCCGTTGGGAAAGCGGTCCAGAAAGTTCAGGGTTTCCCTGCGTGTGGGAAAGTCCAGGGCGATGATGACGTCCTTAGCCATGGTGCGCTCCTCCTGTCAAGTCAGATAGTTTCTCCACGCCCAGCCGCCGGCAGACGGCGGGCAGATTCTCGATGATGGTTTTGCAGGCCCAGGGGTCCCGCAGGTTCGCCGCCCCCACCTCCACGGCGGAGGCCCCCGCCAGCATCATCTCGGCGGCGTCCTCCGCGGAGCTCACGCCGCCGCAGCCGATGATGGGCAGCTTGGGAACGGCCTCGTACACGTCCCAGACCATCCGCAGCGCCACCGGGAACACGGCGGGGCCGGAGAGGCCCCCGGTGCGGTTGGCGAGAAGCGGGCGCTTCGTGTTCAGGTCGATGCGCATGCCAAGCAGGGTGTTGATGAGGCAGAGGCCGTCGGCCCCCTCGTCCGCGCAGGCCCGGGCGATCTCCGCAATGTCCGTCACATTGGGGCTGAGCTTCATGAAGACGGGTTTCCTGGTGGCCGCCCGGACGGCCCGGGTGACGGCGGCGGCGCTCTGGGGGTCCGATCCGAAGTTCTTCCCCCCGGCGTGGACGTTGGGGCAGGAGATGTTCACTTCCAGGATCTTCACCTGCTCCGTGTCCTCCAGGGCGCGGCAGTTCTCCGCGTATTCCTCCAGGGAGAAGCCGCAGACGTTGGCGATGACGGGGCCGTGGAAAATCCCGGCGATGTAGGGGAGCTCCTCCCGCAGCACCGCCTCCATGCCGGGGTTCTGGAGCCCCACGGCGTTCAGCATGCCGGAGGGAACTTCGGCGATGCGGGGCTGGGGGTTGCCGGGGCGGGGGTCCCGGGTGGTCCCCTTCCAGGAGAAGGAGCCCAGGATATCCAGGTCATAGGCTTCCGCGAACTCCCGGCCGTAGCCGAAGGTCCCGGAGGCGGGGATGACGGGGTTTTTCAGCCGCACCCCCGCCAGGGTCACAGAGAGGTCTGCCACAGAATGTCCTCCTTTCGGAACACGGGGCCGTCCTTACACACCCGGCGCAGGCCCTGTTTTGTCTCGATGGTGCAGCCCACGCAGGCCCCGAAGCCGCAGGCCATCCGGGCCTCGAAGCTGAACTGGCCCCCGGAAAGCTGAGGCAGGGCGCAGACGGCCCTCAGCATGGGCGTGGGGCCGCAGGCCAGGACATAGGCGCAGCTGGGAAGCTCCTTCAGCACATCCGTCACAAAGCCGCGGGTCCCCAGGCTCCCGTCCTCCGAGGCGGCACGGACCTCCAGGCCCAGGGCGGCGAACTCCTCCAGGTAAAAGGCGTCCTCTTTCGAGCGGAAGCCCAGGACGGCCTTCACTTCCCGGCCCGCCGCCAGCATCCGCTTCGCCAGGCCGTAGAGGGGGGCGATGCCGATACCGCCGCCTACCAGCACGGCGGGTTCCTGCGCGGCGGAGAAATCAAAGCCGTTCCCCAGGCCGGACAGCACGTCCAGCTCTGTCCCGGCGGGGAGGCGGACCAGTTCTTTCGTTCCCTCCCCCGCCTCCTTCACCAGCAGGATCAGGCCGGTTTCCGTCCAGTCGCAGACGGAGATGGGGCGGCGGAGGAACCTGCCGGGCAATTCGACATTGACGAACTGCCCCGGGGCGGCAATGGCGGCGGCGTCCCCGGACAGGCGGAGCTCCCACACGTCGCCGGTCAATTGCCGGGCTTGCTCCAGCGTAAAAATACCTTGCTTCATACCGGCCCTCCTGACTGGCGGTCAAAGCCCCGGACGATTCCAATAGTGCCGTTGGGGGACGGCTTCAGCCCCTCCGGGAAGACGATGTTTCCGTCCACCAGCGTCATGCAGACGGCGGCGTCCACCCGCCGCCCGGCGAAGGGCGTGGCCCGGCCCAGGGAGCGGAAGCCCTCCGGGGTCACAACGCCGGGGCGGTTCAGGTCCAGCACCGTCAGATCGGCGGGCTGTCCCTCCTCAATTTTCCCGCCGGGCAGGCGGAAGATGCTCCGGGGGTTCACGCACAGGGCGTTCAGTATGGTTTTCAGGGGGACCCTGCCGGTCTTCACCAGCTCCGTGTACAGCACCGGGAAGGCGCACTCCAGGCCCACGACTCCGTTCAGGCTCCCCCGGAGGCCCCGGGATTTTTCCTCCGCCGAGTGGGGGGCGTGGTCCGTGGCAATGCAGTCCACCGTCCCGTCCAGCAGGGCCGCCACCAGCGCGTCCCGGTCCGCGGCGGAGCGAATGGGGGGATTCATCCGAAAGCGCCCGTCGTCCTCCAGGTCCCCGTCGCAGAGGCAGAGGTAGTGGGGCCCGGTCTCGCAGGTGACGGGAAGGCCTTCCGCCTTGGCGGCCCGGATCAGGGCCACGCTCTCTTTCGTGGAGACGTGGCAGACGTGGTAGCGGCAGCCCGTCTCCCGGACCAGTTGAATATCCCGCTCCACCTGCCGCCACTCGCTGGCGGAGTCGTTGCCCGGGAGGCCGTGCTTCCGGGCAAATTCCCCGTCGTGGACGCACCAGCCCGGGGTCAGCAGGGACTCGTCCTCGCAGTGGGCCGCGATGGGCCGGTCCAGCTTCTTCGCCAGAAGCATGGCGGCCCGCATCCGCTCTTCCGACTGCACGCCCCGGCCGTCGTCGGAAAAGCCGGGGACAAAGGGGGCCAGGGCCTCCATATCCGCCAGGTCCGCTCCCTTCTCCCCCCGGGTGATGGCCCCGTAGGGATAGACGCGGACGGCGGCGTCCCGCGCGATGGCCTCCAGTTCCGGCTGGAGATGGTCCGGGCTGTCGGGCACCGGGTCCAGGTTCGGCATGGCGCAGAGGGCGGTATAGCCCCCCGCGGCGGCGGCGGCGGTCCCGGACGCCACGGTCTCCTTATAAGAAAAACCAGGCTGTCGAAGATGGGTGTGCACATCAACGAAACCTGGAACGACGAAACCATGATTCAATTCAATGACGGCGGCGCCGTCCCGGGGAAGGCGGGGGGAAACGGAAACAATACGCCCTTCGGAAACGGCAATTTCCAGGGGCTGGAACTCCCCGCCGCAAAGGACGGCCCCGCCGGTCAGCAGCAGACGCATAGACGTTCTCCTCTCCAGTTTCTCGAAGAAATATGATAGCCGAAAACGGCGGCTTTGTCAACCGGGCGGGGCGAAAAAATCTCCCGCCCCGGAGGGACGGGAGGACCGCTTATTCGTAAAGTTCCTCGTCGGCGTAGTCGTCGTATTCGGAGCTGAATCTTTGTCTCAGGCGGTTCTTCATGCCGCAGTACCCCACGCTGAGGTCGTGCCAGCCGCCGATCAGCAGGCAGACGAAAGCGGCGAAGGCCAGGCTGGCGCCGATGATCTTCATGACCATGCTCGCGGTTTTGCTCATAGCAGCTTCCTCCTAATGTTCCAAAATCGAAACCATCATACACCATCTTCCGGCTTTTTACAAGAGGGATTTTACTTTCCAAATAAAGGGAACCGGGTTTTGAGCCTGGAAACGGGAACAAAAATTTGTAAAAAGGCTTGCGCTTTTTCATAGGCTGTGGTATATTGCATATGTTAGAGTAAGATGGAAGCTAAGGTGGAGAGTGGACCGGCGGTCCGCTCTTTTTGTTGACCATTTTCCCTTCCTCAAAATCTTTTCGGAGGACCGTCCATTTATGAAAAAAGTAACCGAACTCACCGCGGAGCTGGCCGCTCCCGCCATTGAAGAGGCGGGCTGCACCCTCTGGGATGTGGAGTATGTCAAGGAGGGCGGGACCTGGTACCTCCGGGTTCTCCTGGACAAGGAGGGCGGCGTGGACATTCTGGACTGCGAGGCCGTGTCCCGGACGCTGTCGGACCTTTTGGACGAGGCGGACCCCATCGAGGGGAGCTACACCCTGGAGGTGGGCTCCGCCGGGGCGGAGCGGGCGCTGAAGCGGCCCGGAGACTTCGCCCGCTTTCTGGGCAGCCCCGTGCTGGTGAAGCTCTACCGCGCCCTGGACGGGCAGAAGGAGATCCCCGGCGTTCTCGCGGGCTACGACGAGGACAGCGGGGCCGTCACCGTGGAGGCGGGGGGCGGGTCCCGGACCTTTGAGAAAAAGGACGTAGCCCTGGTCCGCCTGCGGGTGGAATTTTAACGTGTTGTTATTTTAAGTGTATTTCAGTGATAAGGAGAATCGGCAAAGATGAGAGGCAAGAAGCAGAAGGAACCCGCCGGCATGAATCCCGGGGAAATCTTCGCCGCCCTGGAGCTTTTGGAGCAGGAACGGGGCATCCCCAAGGAGGCCATGCTGGAAAAGGTCATCAAGGCCATCACCACCGCCTACCAGCGGGACCACAAGGACGTGGAAGAGGAAAACATCGTCGTGGAGGCGGACGAGGAACACAAGGAGCTCCGCATGTTCATCCGCAAGACCGTGGTGGACGAGGAGGACTACGTGGACCCCTTCAACGAGATGCCCCTGGAGGAGGCCAAGGCCCTCTCCGCCCGGTATGAGATCGGGGATGTGGTGAACATCCCCGTGGACAAGATGGAGTTCGGCCGCATCGCCGCCGGAAACGGCAAGCAGGTCATCATCCAGGGCCTCCGGGAGGCCGAGCGGGGCAAGGTCTACGACGAGTTCAACTCCAAGCAGCACGAGATTCTCACCGGCGTGGTCACCCGCATCGACCCCCGGAACGGGGCGGCCTCCCTCCGCATCGGCACCGGCGCGGAGTCCACCGAGGCGCTGCTGCTGGCCGGGGAGCAGGTCCCCGGCGAGGACCTGGAGGAGGGCATGCACATCAAGGTCTACGTGGTGGACGTGCGCCACTCCACCCGGGGGCCCCAGGTGCTCATCTCCCGGACCCACCCGGGCCTGGTGAAGCGCCTCTTTGAATTGGAGGTTCCGGAGATCTTCGACGGCACCGTGGAGGTGCGGTCCATCGCCCGGGAGGCGGGCAGCCGCACGAAAATGGCCGTCTGGTCCCGGGAGGAGAACGTGGACCCCATCGGCGCCTGCGTTGGCCCCAGGGGCCAGCGGGTGGCCTCCATCGTCGACGAGCTCCGGGGGGAAAAAATCGACATCATCAAGTACAGCGAGGATCCCGCGGAGTTCATCGCCGCCGCCCTGGCTCCCGCCGACGTGGTGGAGGTCCGCATGGCGGAAGAGGGGGTCAAGGCCTGCCGCTGCGTGGTGCCCGACGACCAGCTCTCCCTGGCCATCGGCAAGGAGGGCCAGAACGCCCGCCTGGCGGCCCGGCTCACCGGATATAAAATCGACATCAAGCCTCAGAGCTATCAGCCCGGGGAGGATGAGGAGTTCTTCGCCGCGGAGCGCCCGGCGGCTCCGGAGGAGATCCCCGGAGAGGGAACGGAGGCTTCCGAGGAATAAGACGCGGCGGAGCGCCGCCGGTTTGAACGGAAAGGGGGGGACCCAAGGTGCCCAAGGTGAAAAAGATTCCCCAGCGCCAGTGCGTCGGCTGCCGGGAGATGAAGGATAAGAAAGCCCTCTTGCGGGTGGTCCGCTCCCCGGAGGGAGCGGTGAGCCTGGACTTCACCGGGAAGAAGCCCGGCCGGGGGGCCTACGTGTGCCAGGACCCGTCCTGCCTGAAAAAGGCCCGGAAGTCCCGGGCCCTGGAGCGGGCCTTTGAGACCGCCATCCCCCCGGAGGTTTACGACGCCATGGAGGCGGAGCTGGGAGGCGGGACATGAGCGGAAACAACGTACTGTCCCTGCTGGGCCTCGCCCTCCGGGGCGGGAGGCTGGCCGTGGGGGAGGAGCCCGCGGCCCTGGCCGCCAAGGCCGGACAGGCGCGGCTGCTGCTGATCGCCTCCGACGCGGCGGGAAACACCCTCCGCCGGGCGGAGCACCTGGCGGAGGAGGGGCACTGCCTGTGGCTGGTCCTCCCCTTTACGAAGGCGGAGCTGGGCGGGGCCCTGGGCCGGGGCAGCGCCGCCATCGCGGCCCTGACGGACTTGGGGCTGGCCGCCGCCGTGGCGGAGCGGCTGGCGCAGTTGGACCCGGAGCGCTACGGCGAGGCCGCCGCCCGGATGGACCTGAAGCGCCGCCGGGCCAAGGAGCGGAAGGACGCTCCCCGCCGGGACCCGCCAAAGCGGGAACCGAAGGAGCGGGAC
>CATNDJ010000009.1 GCA_950097265.1 uncultured Oscillibacter sp. | reverse complement strand
GCGGCCTCCCGGCCCATTTGGCGGCGGTCCTCCCGGCGGGGGGCCGGGACGTCCGGGCTCCGGCCCGCCGGAAGACGGGCCCTCCGGCTGCGGCCCTCCGGGGGAGCGGCCTTCCGGAGGCGTGCTGCCGGGGGGAGGAGCCTGGCGGGCCGGGCTTTCCGGGGGAGGAGCGGCCTCCTCCGGAATGCGGGTATAGGAGCCGTTGTCGTTGCGGATGTAACGGTTATACATGCCTCAGCCCTCCCATCCCGAGAGGAATTTCTTCCCCAGGTGAAACAGCCGCGCCAGCTGCAGGGCCCGCTCCACTTTTTCCTGCCGGTCGCTCCGCAGATAGGGCCGCAGGGCGTAGAGCAGATTCCGGGCGTTGGAGTCTCCCCCCAGCTCCTGAATCAGCGGCAGCAGCCGGGAGAGCAGTCCCGGGTCCATTCCTCCGCCGCTCATGAGAGAGGACAGCAGGCCGGCCCCCGCGGGCGGCGGCGCGGACTGCGGCGGAGGTTCCCAGGCCTGCTCCGGCTGAGGGCCGGACTGGCCCCCCGGAGGGGAAGAGGAGGCGGGGGAGGCCCCGCCCAGGGATTGGGCGAGCTGCATGATTTGGCTCATGGCGTCCGGGTTGGACAGTATGCTGTTCAGCTTGTCGTCAAATTCCGCCATACGGGCCAACCCCCTTCGTCTTTACTTCTGGACGGCCTTGTTGATCCGCTCCACCAGCTCCGCCCCTTCGGGGCTCTGCATAATCTGGCTCACCATCCGGGTCATGGCCGCCGCGTCGCCCTTGGCGGCGGACTGGACCGCTTTCCGCAGCCCAGCGCCTCCGTCGTCCTGGGTCAGCATCCGCATCAGCGTCTGGCCGTCCCGGGACTGCATCAGGGACTTCAGCATCGCCGGGTTCTTCCGGAGCTGTTCGGCCATCTGGGCCGATTTCTCATCCATATTGCTTCCTCCTTTGCGGTCTTTAAAGCCAGTATATGAGGCGGAGAGGAAAAAAGTGCCTGTGCTTTCGCACAGGCGCTTTCGTTTCTTACTTTGCGGCCTTCGCCGTGTCGCAGTCCTTCGCCAGGGGGCAGCCCTGGCACTTGGGGCTCCGGGCGGTGCAGGTGTCCCGGCCAAAGAGAACCATCCGGTGGCAGAAGTTGTTGGACTCCTCGGGGGGCAGAACCGCCCGAAGCTGCTTTTCCACCTGAAGGGGATCCTTGGAGCCGTCTGTAATTCCCAGGCGGCCGGTGATGCGGATGCAGTGGGTGTCGCAGACGTAGGCGGGCTGGCCGTACACGTCCCCCAAAATCAGGTTGGCGGTCTTCCGGCCCACGCCGGGGAGACTGGTCAGCTCCTCCATGGTGCCGGGGACCTTTCCGCCGAAATCGCTGAGCAGCCGCTGGGCGCAGAGGACCATGTCCTTGGCCTTGCCGTTGTAAAAGCCGCAGGAGTGGATGTACTCTCCCACCTCCCTGGGGTCCGCCTCCGCGAAGCTCTCCAGGGTGGGGAAGCGGGCGAACAGAGCGGGAGTCACCTGATTGACCCGCGCGTCGGTGCACTGGGCGGAGAGGCGCACGGCGAAGAGCAGCTCATAGTCCTTCTCGTACCGCAGGGAGCACAGCCCATCGGGATAGACGTCCTTTAGGGTCTCAATGATGCGGTTCACCGCGGCTTTGGATTTCATGGCAGGCCTCCTGTATGTCTCATAAAGTCTTTTGTAATATGTCTTATAATGCCGCCCGGTAGCGTTCCGCCGCGTCCAGAAGCTCCCCGGCGCTGGCCAGCAGGGCGTCCGTCACCTGTGAGCCGCCGGTGATCCGGGCCAGCTCCGCCTTCCGGTGCTCCCGGTCCAGGAGGATTACATGAGTATAAGTCCGGCCCTTGGCCTCTCCCTTCTCCACAGAGAAGTGGGTGTCCGCCATGGCGGCCAGCTGGGGCAGGTGGGTGACGCAGAGAACCTGTTTCCTCCGGCTTACCTGGGCCAGCTTTTCCGCCACCTTCTGGGCCGCCCGGCCGGAGACGCCGGTGTCCACCTCGTCGAAGACCAGGGTGCCCACGGCCTCCTGCTCCGCCAGGACGTTCTTCAGCGCCAGCATAATCCGGGCCAGCTCGCCGCCGGAGGCGATTTTGGCAATGGGCTTCAAGTCCTCTCCGGCGTTGGCGGACATCAGAAAGCGGACCACGTCGCAGCCGTCGGGGCCGGGGGCCTTTTCGGCAAAGTCGATGGAGAACCGAATCCGGTTCATATCCAGGTCCCGGAGCTCCTGCTGGATGCGTTCTTCCAGATCCGCCGCGGCCTGCTTCCGGGCTTCCGTCAGGACTCTTCCCGCTGCCCGGACGGCGGCTTCCGCTTTGCCGCGCTTTTTTTCCAGGAGGATCAGCGTGTCGTCCGCCGTCTCGATGGCGTCCAGCTCCGTCCGGCTCCGGTCCAGGTAGGCCAGCATCTCCTCTACGGTGGCCCCGTATTTTTTCTTCAGGCGGTAGAGCTGGTCTGCCCGGCTCTCCGCCGCGTCCAGCTCCTCCGGGGAGAAGTCGAAGGCCCCCCGCAGATCCCGGATGGTCTCCGCAAGGTCATAGGCCTCGCTTCGCAGGGCCCCCAGGCGCTTGTAAGCCTCTCCCAGCTCCTCGCCCAGGTTCCGCACGCCGGACAGGGCCTCTTCCGCGTCCCGAAGCTGGCTCACCGCCCCGGCGTTCTCGTCGTCCCCCGAAAGGCAGTAGTCCGCGCCGGAGAGGGCGGAGAGGTATTTTTCGCCATTGCGCAGGAGATCCCGCCGGGCCTCCAGCTCCTCCTCCTCGCCGGGGCGGAGCTCCGCTCGCTCCAGCTCGCCGATTTGGAAGCGGAGGCTGTCTACCCGCCGGGCCTTTTCCGCCTCATCCATCTGGAGGGCCCTGATCTGCTCCCGGAGGTCTGATAGGACGGCGTAGGCCGATTGATAGGCCCCCAGGGGCTCCTCCATCCTGCCGAAGCGGTCCAGGTAGGCCCCGTGCCGTTCCTCGTCCAGAAGCTGGGCTCCGTCGTGCTGGCCGTGGATGTTCAGGAGCTCCCCGCCGATCTGCCGGAGTTGGGCCACGGTAATGGGGCGGCCGTTGGCCCGGCAGGCGTTTTTACCCTCGCCGGAAATTTCCCGCTGGAGGAGCAGGGTTCCGTCCTCGTCGGGGGCCAGGCCGTTTTCCAGGAGGCCCGGCAGATCCGCCGGGACGGCGGAAAACTCCGCGCTGACGAAGGCCTTGGAGGCCCCGGTGCGGATGAGCTCCCGGGAAGTACGCCCCCCCAGGACGGCCCCCATGGCGTCGATGACGATGGATTTGCCTGCTCCAGTCTCGCCGGTGAGGGCGTTGAAGCCCGGGCGGAACCGAATATCCGCCTCTTCGATCACCGCGATATTCTCGATGTGCAGAAGCTCCAGCATGGCGGCACTCCTTTACAGCATGTCCTTTATTTCCTGGCAGAGCAGCTCCGCAGCCTCGGTGTTCCGCATCACCAGCAGCGCCGTATCGTCTCCCGCCAGGGAGCCCACGATATCGCTCATGTTCATATTGTCCAGGGCGGAACAGGCTCCGTTGGCCAGCCCCGGCATGGTCTTCACCACCACGATGTTTTGGGCGTAGTCAATGCTCACGATACACTCCCGGAAGATGGTCCGCAGCTTCGCCGCCACATTCAGCTTCGTCCGGTTGTCGGAGACAGCGTACTTGTAGACCCCCTGGCCCGCCGGCTCCTTGATGAGATGGAGCTGCTTGATGTCCCGGGAGATGGTAGCCTGGGTGCACCGGAGCCCTCGGGCCTGGAGACGGGTTAAAAGCTGTTCCTGGGTCTCGATGTTCTCCTGGGCAATGATCTCCAGAATCATGGCCTGCCGGTCGTTCTTCATGTGTCCAATCCTCCCGGAAGCATTTTTTGGGCAAAGATCTCGCAAAAGCTCCGCTCCGTCAGCCGCACCAGCCGGGTCACATACCGGGAACGGCGGATCTGGACCTTATCGTCGGCCCGCAGGGCGAAGGCCCGGCTTTCATCCACAAAGAGATAGACCGGCTTCCGTCCGTTCCGCTCCAGCTCCACCGTCAGCGTGTGCTCGGGGCTGAGGACGTAGGAAGAGAAGCGCATGTTGTGGATGCAGATGGGGCAGACCACCATGGTCTGGGCCACCGGCTCTACCACCGGCCCTCCCGCCGAGAGGGAGTAGGCCGTGGAACCCGTGGGCGTGGCCACGATGACCCCGTCCCCGGCGATGTCCGCCAGGTGCCGCCCGTCGGAGGAAATCTTCAGGTGGATGACGTGGGAAATAGGGCCCTCCCGGATGACGGCCTCGTTGAGCCCCAGATTCGTGTAAATCTGCCGCCCCTCCCGGAAGACGGACACGTCCAGCATCATCCGCTGTTCCGTCTCGAACTGCCAGTCCTTGAGCCTGCGGAGCTGCTCCAGCTCCGACGCCTCCAGCTCGGCCACGAACCCAAGGCCTCCCATGTTCACGCCCAGCACCGGCATCTTGTGAAGCGCCGCCAGCTTGGCAAGGTGCAGGATGGTTCCGTCCCCGCCGAAGGTAATCAGCAGGTCGGCCCCCCGGAGCTCCTGAGGCAGGGGCAGCACGTCGTAGTCGGCGAAGGCCCCTTCCTTCCGGTCCCGGAAGGGAGAGCAGACCACCGTCTGGAAGCCCAGGCCGCGAAGAATGGCCTCCGCCGCCCGGGTGGTCTTCATCCCCTGATCCCGGTTGGGATTGGGGCACAGAATGATTTTTTTGGGGCTCATAGGGCATTTTCCCCCTCTTCGTGTTCCTTCAGCGCCTGGTGGGATTCCTCCACCAGGGCCTTTAAATCCGGTTCCGGGGCGGTCCCGCCTCCTTTTTGCAGGAAGCCCAGGTACTCGATGTTCCCTTCCGGCCCCCGGATGGGGGAGTAGGTCAGGCCCAGCACTGTCAACCCCGCCTCCCCGGCGTGGACCAGCCAGCGCTCCAGGACCTCCAGATGGACGGCGGGGTCCCGGACCACGCCTTTCTTCCCGACCTTTTCCCGGCCCGCCTCAAACTGGGGCTTCACCAGGGAGACCACCTGGCCGCCCTCTTTCAGCAGGGCCGCCAGGGGAGGGAGAATCAGCTTCAAAGAGATGAAGCTCACATCTACGGAGGCGAAGGCCAGCTCCTCCGGCACCTGCTCCCGGCTGAGATACCGGGCGTTGGTCCGCTCCAGGCAGACCACCCGGGGGTCGCTGCGCAGCTTCCAGGCCAGCTGGCCCCGGCCCACGTCCACGGCGTAGACCCTGGCCGCGCCGCTTTGCAGCATGCAGTCGGTGAAGCCCCCGGTGGAGGCCCCGACGTCGGCGCAGACGGCCCCCTGAAGGCGGATGGGAAAGGTCTTCATGGCCTTTTCCAGCTTCAGCCCGCCCCGGCTGACATAGGGGAGCTTGTCTCCGCGAATTTCTACGGCGGCAGCGGCAGGCACCGCCATGCCGGGCTTGTCCGCCCGGCGGCCGTCTACGAATACCTGCCCGCTCATGATGACGGCTTGGGCCCGCTGGCGGCTTTCCTCCAGGCCCCGCTCCACCAAAAGCACGTCCAGCCTCAGCTTATCGCTCATGGCAAACCTCCTCCGCCGCCGCGGCCACGGCGGCGGCGTCCAGGCCGAACCGCTCCTCCAGCTGAGGGACGCTGCCCTCTGGGGCGAAGGTCCGGCCCAGGTTCTTTAAAATCAGCTTCCTCGGGACCCGGCCCTCTCCCGCCAGAATGGCGGCCGCCCGCTGGCCTACGCAGCCCGCGCCGAAGCAGTCTTCCAGCACCAGCAGGACCTCCGTCCTCTCCAGGAAGTTCCGGAAGACCTCCCCGTCCAGGGGGGCGATTTGATTCAGCTTCAGGACTTCCGCCTGGATGCCCTTCTTTTCTAAAAGCTCTGCCGCCTCCAGGGCCTGGTTCACCAGCACGCCATAGGTCAGCAGGGTCACGTCCCGCCCCGCCCGGAGGCGGACCAGAGGTTTGTCCGAGGCGTCGTCCCGATAGGCGCCCTCTCCCCCCTTGGGGTAGCGGACCGCCACGGGGCCGGTCAGCTCGAAGAGAGCCCGCCGCAGCATGTGCCGCAGCTCCGCGAAACTGGCGGGGCAGAGGACGGTATAGCCCGGCAGGGACGACAGGAACAGTGGGTCGAAGCAGCCGTGGTGGGTTTCGCCGTCGGCCCCCACCAGGCCCGCCCGGTCCACGCCCAGGACCACATGGAGATTTTCCAGGGCCACGTCGTGGATCAGCATGTCATATCCTCTTTGCAAAAAGGTCGAGTACACGGCGAAGACCGGCAGCAGCCCCTTGGCTGCCATGCCCGCCGCCATAGAGACGCCGTGGCCCTCGGCGATGCCCACGTCGAAAAAGCGGTCCGGGAAGGACTTGGCAAAGCCGGAAAGGCCCGTGCCGTCGGCCATGGCGGCGGTGATGGCGCAGACCCGGGAGTCCTCCCGGGCGAAGTCCGCCAGGGCCCTGCCGAAGACGGAGGAAAAACTCTCCCCTCCTGCTTTTTTCAAAAGGCCGGTTTCCGGGTCAAAGGGACCCACGCCGTGATACATGTCCGGGTTCCGCTCTGCGAAGGAACAGCCCTTGCCCTTGACGGTGTTCACGTGGACCACCACGGGTCCGTTCAGCTCCCGGGCCCAGCGCAGCGCGTCGCAGAGCCGGGGGAGGTCGTGGCCGTCCACGGGGCCCAGGTAGGTGAAGCCCATATCTTCAAAGAGGGTGCTGCCAGGGAAAAGGCTCCGCTTCAAAAAGGTCTTGACCTTGTGGCTGAAACGGTAAAGAGGATTCTTCATGGGCCGGGACCCGAAGAGGTTCCGGTACCACTTCTTAAAATGGTAGTACCCGGGGCGGGACCGAAGCCGGGCCAGGTGGGAGGGCATGGCCCCTACGTTGGGGTTAATGGACATGCCGTTGTCGTTCAGAATTACGATCAAGGGCTCGCCGGAGGCCCCGGCATTGTTCAGCCCCTCGTAGGCCAGGCCCCCGGTGAGGGCCCCGTCGCCGATGAGGGCCAGGACGCTGTAGTCCTTCCCTTGGAGGGAGCGCGCCCGTGCCATCCCTAAGGCCACGGAGACGGAGTTGGAGGCGTGCCCGGCAATGAAGGCGTCGTGATCTTTGCTCTCCCCGGGCTTGGGAAAGCCGGAGAGGCCGTCCAGTTGCCGGAGGGTATCGAACCGCTCCCGGCGGCCCGTCAAAATCTTGTGGACGTAGCACTGGTGGCCTACGTCAAAGACCAGCCGGTCCCGCTCCGTGTCGAAGACCCGGTGGATGGCCACCGTCAGCTCCACCGCCCCCAGGTTGGAGGCCAGGTGGCCCCCGGTCTGAGAGACGCTTTTTACAAGAAACTCCCTCAGCTCCTGGCAGAGCTGGGGGAGCTGGCCCTCCGGCAGCGCCCGGACGTCGGCGGGAGAGTGGATGGAATCCAAAAGCATAGCTTCTCCTCTCAATGATGGAACAAGTACAAAAACCGTCCGGCCCAGTAGACCACCTGGGTGCTTTTCTTAATAGCCACCGTCTTGCCCAGGGCCTTGCCGCCGATGGTCAGGCCGGACACCAGGGCCGTGACGGCCACGGAGATCAGCACGGTCCGCAGGTTCAGCGCCCGCTGGAGCTGGGTGACGATTACCGCTCCCGTGGCGCCGCTGACAATGCCGCAGATGTCCCCCACCACGTCGTTACAGACGCTGGAGACACGTCCGGCGTTCCGCAGCAGCATGAGGGACTGTTTGGCCCCTTTTTCTTTATGGGAGGCCATGGCGTGAAAGGGCTTGGGGTCCGCCGCCGTGACGGCTACGCCTATGATGTCGAACACGATGCCCAGGCCGATAAACAGCGCCAACATCAAAAGGGCGGCGGTCACGCCCGCGCCCTCCAGCATCGACTCCGACGCCAGACTCAGCACGGCGGAGAGGACCACCGCCATCAAAAAGACCGTAAGGGCCCAACGATATGGGGAAGGGGCCTTTCCCTTCTGCTGTTTCTTCAAAGGAACCTCCCGAAAGGCCGGAGACGGCCTCTGTTTTTTTAGAGCTAAGCCGGCGGCGGCAGAAAAAGTAAATCTTACGGCTTAGGTACGGGTTGGATTTCCCCGGAGCGCACCCCTCGTTGCCGATGGGGGCGGTTTCCCGTTCGGCGCTCCGGCGCGGCGTCGCCCGTCCGTGCTACCCGATTGCCACTTAGTCCGCACTGCAATCCTTTTCCTGCCCCGTCAGGACAGCCTAGGTGATTTCCACCACAGTCCGTCCGCTTCTTTAGCCTCTTTTGCAAAACGGGTTTCAAAGGGCGATCAGGAAGCCGCCCTGGCCGGGGCTTCTTCCTGTAGTTCCCTGATCCACCCGCCCCACTCAAGGCAGGCTACGGCTGCACACAGCGTTACGGCCCCGAGGGACCGATGCACCGCATTGCAGGTTCACAATCTGTTTCGTACGCGGGCCGGAAATACCACGATGGGAGTACGTCCGCGCACAAGAACAGGTCTCCACGGAAACAGGGTCGGATAGACCATGCCATTGGTAGACGCCCTGAGTCCGCAAGCGCGCAAATTCCACGCGCTTCCCCCCAGCACCCACCCAAAACTGGGCGTATCAAGCAGGCACCACGGGTTTCATCGATGTGCCCTTCAGAGGATTTTTAGGCCCTCCCTAGGAAACGGCAGATCTGACTAGAATACTGCGCCGCCGCTTAGCGGAAAACAGTATAGCACAACGGGAAAAAATATGCAAGATATACGGTATATGAATTTTTCAGAATTTCCTCTTGACTCTCCCCCGGGGGGAGGGCTTATCCTGTTTCTGAGCTCAAGATTCACAACGTTGTGGAGGTACCGCTATGCTGAAAATCGGCGAATTTTCCAGGCTCTCCAGAGTCAGCATCCGCTCCCTGCGCCGCTACGACGAGGCCGGGCTTCTGGCCCCGGCGTCCATCGACCCCTTCACCGGCTACCGCTACTACAGCGAGCGCCAGCTTCCAACCGCCAACCGCATCCGGGCCCTCCGGGACATGGGCTTCCCTCTGGCGGCCGTCCGGGAGGTGCTGGACTGCTACGACGACCCCAGGGCGCTGGAGCGCTGCCTGCTGCTGCAGCGGGCTGAGGCCCGGGAGGTCATGGAGGAGGCGCAGAGGCGTTTGCGGCTGCTGGACACGGCCCTGGAACGCCTAAGAAAGGACAAGGACAAAATGAAATACGACGTGACCATCAAGACCCTGCCGGAGCGGCAGGTGGCCAGCGTGCGCCAGGTAATCCCTTCCTATGACCACGAGGGCGCCCTGTGGAGCATCTACTGCCAGGAGACCGCCCGGATGAACATCCAGGATGGGGACCCGGCTCTGTGCGCCGCGGTTTACCACGACGGCGAGTTCAAGGAGCGGGACGTGGACGTAGAAATCCAGAAAAGCGTGGCGGGAACCTACCCCGACACGGAACACGTGAAGTTCAAGACCGTCCCGGCGGTACAGGTGGCCTCCGCCACCTGTCTGGGAAGCTACGACCAGATTCCCGCGGTGAACGAGGCCGTGGCCGCCTGGGTGGAGGACAACGGCTGGGCCTTTGACGGGGCTTCCTTCTTCATCTACCACGTCAGCCCCCACGAGACCCGGAATCCCGACGAGTTCGTTACCGAGGTCTGCTATCCCGTGAAGCGGAAGTAAAAGCCGTCCCCCGGCGAAGAACCGCCGGGGGACGCTTCTTTATCAGATGAACTGGATATTTACATCCACATTACCGCCGATACCGGCGACGGAGCATTTACTGGAGAACTGCCAGTAATCCGGCTGGTAATAGAGGGTTGGGCACAGCTTTTCCGACTCGTTGCTCTTGTACTCAGGATACCAGCAAAGGTAGGGCGCGATGGCCCCCTGGTCGTATTTGACATAGCTGACGTAGGACCCGGCGTAGATCATAGGCGTGTAGCCCGCCTCCTGGATGCGCTTGCAGAAAGCGACGGCGCAGGCGGTGGCCATTTCCGGAGTGGTGCCGTAAACCCGGTAGCTGGAGTCGTGCATTTCCCAGTCGTAGGCTACGGGACCGTCGATGTTCAGGCCCCGGAGGCGCTCGATGACGAAATCCGCCTCCTCAATGGCCTCTTCCACGGTAATGGCCTGGGCGAAGAAGTACACGCCGGTCTCAATTCCGGCATTCATCGCTCCCTCGATGTTCTGGCGGTAGAAAGCGTCCTCCGCCAGCTTTCCGGAAGAGTACCCCCGGAGGCCGATGCGGACGAAGGCGAAGTCCACGCCGTCGTTCCGGACCGCCTGCCAGTCGATGGTCTCGTTTTCACTGGCCCGGTTCTGGTAGGCGGAGACGTCAATGCCGAAGCGGGTGCGGAATTGATTGCCGATGTAAACCAGCCGGTCCGGGTGGTCCGCGGCCCAGATAAAGTCCCCATGCTGGAGCCGGTTCCGCTCCGTGCCCGCGTAGACGGGGATTTTCCGGTCGTTGTAGTCAATGGTCTCCCCGGTGGTGACGCCGGGGGTGTAAACTTCGCTGGGCTGGATGCCGGGTCCGGCGGGCTGCTCCGGCGTGGCCGGCGCGTTGGGGTCCGCGGGGGAGGGCACGACCACGATGCCCCAGTCGAAATCATCCCCGGAACCGGGGGTGCCGGGCTCCTCCGGTGTGGGAGGGAGTACCGGCGTTACCGGGCCGGCGGGGGCCTCTGTGGGAGTATTGGTAATTTGCGGCGTGATGGAGCTGAAATTGCGGATTTCCCCGGTGACCGTCACATTGTCCAGGGTGACGGCCCCGGTGACGCCGGGAGCGATGAGCAGGTCCCCGGATATGGTCATGCCGGACAGGCTCGCTCCGGCGGCGGCGTTGATCAGCAGGCTGCCCTCCACATTGCTGGAGTAGCTCCCGCTGCTTTGAATCAGGACCTGAATCATGTTGTTCAGCAAGTTTACCAGCTCCGCCCGGGTCAGGGGCTCCGTGGGGCGGAAGCTGTTATCCACCGCGTCGGTAATCCAGCCCCGGCCGGCGAGCTCCGCGATGTAGGGCCGGGCGTAGCCCGCGATTTGGGCCTCGTCGTGGTAGGTCAGGGCGCCGTCGGTTCCGCCCAGCCGGAAGGCCCGGGATACCATGGTCATGGCCTGCTGGCGGGTGATGCTGTCCCCCGGCAGGGCTTTGCCCTCGCTGCCCAGGTATACCCCGGCGGCGTTGAGCTTCAAAATGGAGTCCTCCCAGCGGTTCCCCTTGGTGTCGGAGAAGGTTCCGGCGGGGGCGGCGGTTTGGAACTGTAGGAAGCGGTCGAGAATCCCGGCGAAGGCGCCCCGGGTGATGGAGGCGTCGGGCTTAAAGGACCCGTCGTCATAGCCCTGGAGCACGCCGTATTCCTGGCTCCACTTGTTGACGGCGGCTTCGGCCCAGTGGCCGTTGGTGTCGGTGAAGGCCATGACGGGGGTGAGGAGCAGGGCCCCGGCCAGGAGGCCGGAGAGGATGCGCAGTCGAATTTGACGCATAGCAGGTTCCTTTCGTCGCTTTTTGTCGAAATGGTATGTAAAAAAGTCCGCCGCCCAAAAGGGCCGCGGCAGAGATCCGCGCCGGTATTTGCCTATTATACAGGAAATCCCCACCTCGGTCAATATTTTGGAGGGGATTTCCAGAATTAACATATGCTTGCGTTTTCCGCAGAACCTGATAAACTGGTTTCAGAAAGGATGATGGAGATGGCCTTTGATTTCAAAAAAGAGTTCAAGGAGTTCTATCTGCCCAAGGGCAGTCCGGAGATCGTGACCGTTCCCCAAATGAACTATATCGCCGTAAGGGGAAAAGGGGACCCCAACCAGGAGGGAGGGGCCTACCAGCAGGCCATGGCCGTGCTGTATGCCGTGGCCTACACGCTGAAAATGAGCTATAAGGGCGATTACCACATCGAGGGATTTTTCGAGTACGTGGTCCCGCCGCTGGAGGGCTTCTGGCGGCAGGAGGGGAAGGAGAGCTTCGACTACGGCGATAAATCTTCTTTTCTCTGGACCTCCGTCATCCGCCTTCCGGACTTCGTGACCCGGGAGGACTTCGCCTGGGCGGTGGAGACCGCCTCCCGGAAAAAGAAGCTGGACTGCTCCGCCGCGGAGTTTTTGACGGTGGACGAGGGCCTCTGCGTTCAGATCATGCACCTGGGCTCCTTTGACTCCGAGCCGGAGTCGGTGGCGAAGATGGACGCGTTTTTACAGGAGCAAGGCTGCACCAACGACCTGAGCGAGGCCCGGCAGCACCATGAAATCTATCTCTCCGACGCCAGAAAGGTCCCGTCGGAGAAGTGGAAAACCGTGATTCGCCATCCAATTAAAAAGGTATAAAGAACGCCTCCCCGCCGCGTGACGGGGAGGCTGTTTTCATTGGTACTCGAACTTTACCCGCAGCCGCTTGCGGGGGCGGAGGGGCCCGGCGGGCTCCTCCCGGGCGATGGAGTCCCCACGGAACACCGACAGAGCTAGGCCGATGAGGGCCATGTCGACGACCGTCTGGAAGTTCCCCACCACCAGGGGCAGGCTGGCGGAGAAGAGCACAAAGCCGAAATTCAGCGCCGCGCTGAACAGCGTCTGAAGTCCCAAAGTCAGGACCACCGCCAGGACCACGAAGCGCCCCGGCAGATAGCTTTGCCGCAGGCCCTTCACCAGCAGCCAGAGGAGCAGAACCCCCAGCGCCGCCAGCAGGGCCAGCAGGGGGACCCAGCCCCAGGCCACCGCCATGGAGGCGGGGAGGAAGTCATGGGAGAAGTCGATGGGCCGCATCTCCTGGCCCGCGCCGAAGACCCGCGCTCCCGCGTTGACCGACAGGGCGGCCTCGCCGCTGACGCGCCGCAGAGGGGGAACGTCCGCCCAGAACGTTTGAAGCATCCAGCCCATATAGCCCCGGTGTTCCCGTTCCAGCTCCGGGCGGAGGGCGATCACCACTCGAAGCAGGAAGGAATTGAGATAGCCCATGAAGAGGAGATAGGCCAGGAAACCGAAAACAACGGCCAGAGTTGCGCCGGCGCCCTTCAATTTGCCGACACCGAACCAGTCCCGCCCCGCCGCGTAGAGCGTCAGCGCCAGGCCGGAGAACAGCAGCACTGAAAGACCTGACATAGCGGGGATGACGGCGCAGCTCACCGCCAGAGGAATACCGCCTAAAATGGTAAGTAAAAATCCTTTCCAGCCCCTGTTCCGGAAGCTGTAGAGCCAGAGGGCATAGACAAGGGGATAAAGCGTTGTCATGAGGGCGTTGTAATAGGTGGGATACAGGAGGAGCAGAACCGTCATTGCCAGCGTTCCAATGTACACGGTCCGAGCGTGCCGGACCAGCCGGGAAACGTCGAGAAAATACGCGCCCATCATCAGCGCCGTGCCCAGCCCCAGGGTGGCTAGGGAGGCCAGGGTTTTCACCAACACCTGCTCCCTGCTGGGGTAGGGGCTTGCTTGGAGGAACTCCACCCGCAGGAAAGCCCCTATGGCCGCCAGGACGAAGGTCAGTCCCAACAGCCCCCACTGGGGCCGGGGGCGGTGCACCCGGTCCAGCTCGGTCCCAACCTCTACCGGGTCCCCCATGTCCTCCACCGCCAGCCGCTCCGCCTCCTCCGGGTCCTTGCCCTCTTTAAGCAAGTCATCCCGCTGATCCTCCAGGTGCCGCGCCAGCTCCTGAATCAGAACAGGCCGGGCCCGCTTCCAGCGAATCTGCTCCTGTACCGCCTCCAGCCAGGCGGCGATGGTCTTACGCTCCGGCAAGGCACGCGCCCCCTTTCAGCACCCGGCCCACGGCCCGGGCATAAGCGTTCCAGGCGCTCTCCTTCTCCCGCAGGGCGTCCCACCCCTGTTTTGTCAGATGGTAGTAACGCCGGGCCTTGCCGGACTCCGCCGTCCGCTCATAGGCGGTGACCAGGCCCTTTTCCTCCAGACTGTGGAGCAGGGGATAGAGGGTCCCCGCTTTCAGGCGGAAGGCGTCCTCGCTCCGCCGCCGGAGCTCCGCGATCATCTGGTAGCCGTACAGGTCCCCGTCCTCCAGCAGCTTCAGCACCAGCAGGGACATGCTCCCACTGACCAGGCTTTTTTCCAGTTCCATGGGACACCTCCTAATAGATAGATTGCCGATATACCAGTATCCGCATTATATATCGGGAATCTATCTATGTCAAGAGGGAGAGATGGAAATTTTTTGTGGCTTCTTCCTAAATCCGGCAAGGAAAGGTTGACGAAATGCCTATAGGAGCGGTATAATAACCTGATTTATTATATCATAGAGAACGGGAGGACCGGCCATGTGGATTGCGGACCGATGGGAGGATTATGAGCTGCTGGACTGCGGCGGCGGGGAGCGCCTGGAGCGCTGGGACCGTCAGGTCCTGGTCCGCCCGGACCCCCAGGCCATTTGGGAAACTTCCCGTGAGCATCCCGCCTGGCGGAAGGCCGGGGGGCGCTACCTCCGCTCCTCCACCGGCGGGGGGCACTGGGAGAAGAAGGCCCTGCCGGAGAGCTGGAAAATCCGCTACCGGGACCTGACCTTCCAGGTGAAGCCCATGAACTTCAAGCACACCGGCCTCTTCCCGGAACAGGCGGTGAACTGGGATTTTATGGCGGAGAAGATCAAAAACGCCGGGCGGCCCGTCCGGGTGCTGAACCTCTTCGCCTATACCGGCGGGGCCACCGTGGCCTGCGCCAGGGCCGGGGCCAGCGTCTGTCACGTGGACGCCGCCAAGGGCATGGTGGCCTGGGCACGGGAGAACGCGAAACTGTCCGCCCTTTCCGAGGCCCCCATCCGCTGGATTGTGGACGACTGCGCCAAGTTTGTGGAACGGGAGATCCGCCGGGGGAAGACCTACGACGCCATCGTCATGGACCCGCCCAGCTACGGCCGGGGCCCCGGCGGCGAGGTTTGGAAGCTGGAGGAGAACCTGTATCCCTTCGTAAAGCTCTGCGCCGGGGTGCTGTCGGACAAGCCCCTGTTTGTGCTCATCAACTCCTACACCACCGGGCTGGCACCGTCGGTGCTGGGCTACCTTCTAAACCTGTTGGTGAAGGAGAAGTACGGCGGGAAGTGCGCCTGGGACGAGCTGGGGCTTCCCGTGACGGAAACCGGTTTAGCCCTGCCCTGCGGGGCCACGGGCCGGTGGTTTTCCGAATAGAAAGCGAGAAAGACAATGCCTGACATGATTCAAACCGAGAGCCTTCGCTTCGCCTACCCGGCGGACGAGGGACAGAAGCCGGTGTATGCCCTTCGGGGCGTGGACCTGACCATAGAGAAGGGCAGCTTTGTGGTTATCCTGGGCCACAACGGCTCCGGAAAATCCACCCTGGCCAAGACCTTCAACGCCGTCCTGCTCCCCGCCGGGGGGAAGGTGTACGTGGAGGGTATGGACACCCTGGACCAGGAGCTGCTTCTGGCCATCCGCCAGCGGGTGGGCATGGTGTTCCAGAATCCGGACAACCAGATTGTCGCCAATGTAGTGGAGGAGGATGTGGCCTTCGCCCCGGAGAACCTGGGCGTGCCCACGGAGGAGATACGGAAGCGGGTGGACGAGGCCCTGAAGGCCGTGGGCATGGATGAGTTCGTCACCCATGCGCCCCATCTCCTCTCCGGCGGGCAAAAGCAGCGTATCGCCATCGCCGGGGTCATTGCCATGGAGCCCGCCTGTATTGTCCTGGACGAAGCCACCGCCATGCTGGACCCCATCGGCCGGCGGGAAGTGCTGTTCACCATTCATCGCCTGAATAAAGAAAAGGGCATCACGGTGGTCTTGATCACCCACCATATGAACGAGGCGGAGGACGCGGACCGGGTCATCGTGATGAACGACGGCCGGGTGGACCTGGACGGAACGCCGGAGGAGGTGTTCAGCCAAGTAACCCGCCTCCGGCACTTGGGCCTGACGGTGCCGGACACCGTGGACCTGCTGGACCGCCTTCGGTGCGGCGGCTGGGACGTGCCCCTGGACGCGCTGAGCGTGGAGGACTGCGCCGCCGCCGTGGCCGGAACCTTGAAGAAGCAACACGGACAGAGGGGGAACTGAGCCTTGTCTATCCTGGAGATCAAAAACCTGACCCACACCTACGGCGTCGGAACGCCCTTCCGGCGCAGCGCGGTGGAGGACGTCAGCTTCGCCGTAGAGCCGGGGGAGTTCCTGGGCGTGATCGGCCACACCGGGTCCGGGAAGTCCACCTTGATTCAGCATTTGAACGGCCTTTTAAAGCCCACCTCCGGGCAGGTGCTGCTGGACGGAAAAGACATTTGGGCCGAGCCGAAAAAAATACGGAACGTCCGCTTTCAGGTGGGGCTGGTGTTCCAATACCCGGAGTACCAGCTTTTCGAGGAGACGGTGTATAAGGACATTTCCTTCGGCCCCAAGAATCAGGGGAAGACGGGGGAGGAGTTGGACCACGCCGTCCGGGAGGCGGCCCGCCTGGTGGGCCTCCGGGATGAGCAGCTGGAAAAATCCCCCTTTGAGCTTTCCGGGGGCCAGAAGCGCCGGGTGGCCTTGGCGGGAGTGCTGGCCATGGAGCCCAAGGTGCTGGTACTGGACGAGCCCACAGCGGGACTGGACCCGGCGGGCCGGGAGAACCTGATGGCAAACATCCGGGAGTACCACCGGAACAAGGGGACCACGATTATCTTAGTCAGCCACAGCATGGATGAAATTGCCCAGAACGTGGACCGCATTCTGGTGCTGAAATCCGCCCATATCCTGATGAGCGGGACCCCGGCGGAGGTCTTCACCCGGGCGGAGGAGCTCCTTTCCGCCGGGCTGGACGTGCCTCAAATCACCCGGGTGGCCATGGCCCTCCGGGACCGGGGAGTCCCCGTCGACCCCGCCGTCTACACCGTGGAGGCCCTGGAAAAGCAGCTCCTGGCCCTCAAGAGGGGAGGGGCCTCATGTTAAAAGACATCACCCTGGGTCAGTATTTCCCAGGAAATACCGTGGCCCACAAGCTGGACCCCAGGACGAAGATTCTGCTGGTGGTGCTGTATATCACGGCCCTGTTTACCGCCGGAAGCTTTCTGGCCTACGGTTTGATGGCCCTGGTGCTGGCGGCTTGCGTCCGCGTTTCCAAAGTGGGATTGAAGGCCCTGGTACGGGGCCTGAAGCCGGTGCTGTTCATCATCGTCTTCACCGGCCTTTTGAACCTGTTCTTCACCCCCGGCGAGGGGGTTCTCTGGGCCTGGGGGCCCCTCCATATCACCAGCACGGGTCTGCGGAACGCCGCCTTTATGGTGCTGCGCATCATGCTCCTCATCATGGGCACCTTCCTCATGACCTATACCACCAGCCCCATCAGCCTCACCGACGGCCTGGAACGGCTGCTGAACGGCCTGAAGCGCTTCCACGTGCCGGTCCACGAGCTGACTATGATCATGTCCATCGCCCTGCGGTTCATCCCGACCCTGATTGAGGAGACGGACAAGATTATGTCCGCCCAGAAGGCCCGGGGTGCGGACTTTGAGAGCGGGAACCTGATGGAGAAGGCCAAGGCCCTGGTGCCCATTCTGGTGCCGCTGTTCATCAGCGCCTTCCGCCGGGCGGACGAGCTGGCCACGGCCATGGAGTGCCGCTGCTACCACGGCGGGGAGGGGCGGACGAAGCTCCACGTTCTGAAATACGAGCGCCGGGACTACATCGCCCTGACGCTGGGGGTGCTGATCCTGGCGGGAGTCATCGCCCTTCGGGCCTTTGGATTCTAAGGAGAAGCATATGGACGGAAAGAAAGACCGGATACAGAGCCTTACGCTGCTTCTCTGCGTCGTTCTGCTGGGGCTGAATTTCTGGCAGCTCCGCCAAATTTCGGACCTGCGGAATCAGCTTGGCAGCGTGGAAAGCAATCTGCAAATGGAGACGCGGCGGCTGGACGAGCGGGTCCAGGCCGTCCAGCGGACAGGGATGGAAGCGGACAAGCTGGTCCAGGATTGGGATATCATTTCCGCCGAGCCTGACCGGGCCTCCCGCAGCCTCCGGGTGGAGGCATCCGTGTCCTTGAAGGAGTGGCGGGAGGACACCGCCGCCGAGCTTCTGTGGACTGGGGACGGCGGCACGGTAGGAGAGGGCTCCGCGCCCCTTTCCGGCGGCGGGAAGGGAACGTTTACCGGCGTGCTGGAGATTCCCTTGGACAGGGGACGGCTGGAATTTGCTTTGGATATCTTGATTGGGGACGGCGGTTCTCAGCGCCGGGAGAACTTGGGCGGCGTGTACGACACGGGTGAGCTGCTGCCGGTCCAGTGTACTTATCAGGGAGGGCGGACCCAGGCGGAGTATCTGAAAGGCGCCTTTACCGTATATGAATGCGGCGCGGAGCTGTATACGAAAAATTACGCCGCCCGCACTCTGGAGACAGAGGGCCAGGTGTTCCGCCTCCGGCGAAACGGCGAAATCGCGGCGGAGCAGGCGGCGGAGCCGGGAGACCGCTTGGACGAATACTCCTGCGGCAAGCTGTCCGCGGCGGCGGAGCCCGGAGACCGGATGGCCCTGACCTTCTTCTGCCGGGACGAAAACGGCCTGGGTTATGAGTTCCTGCTCCACGACTGGGTTGCCGTTGCCGAGCGGGACGTCGCGCCGGTCAACTCCGAGTGGGAGGACTGGCCCAGGCTCACCTGGGACTGACAAAAAGGAGGCGGCACATGCGTAACATCGCCCTGAAGCTCACCTATAACGGAACGGCCTACCACGGCTGGCAGGTGCAGAAAAACGCCGCCTCCGTCTGCGAGACCCTGCAAAAGGCCATTTCCAAAGTCTGCGGCGGCCCCGTCCACCTCACCGGCTGCGGGAGAACAGACGCCGGGGTCCACGCGGAGCGGTATGTAGCCAACTTCCGCACGGAAAGCCGCATCCCCATTGACCGGATGCCCTACGCCATCAACACCCACACCCCGGAGGATATCGCCGTCCGGGAGGCGGTGGAGGTTCCGGAGGACTTCAACGCCATCGGCTCCTGCATCAAGAAAGAGTATACCTACCGCATCTACAACTCCCGCTTCAAAAATCCCTTCTATGTGAACCGGGCCTATTTTTATCCGAAGCGGCTGGATGAGGACTTTTTGAACCGGGCCGCCCATATGTTTGTGGGGACCCACGATTTCCGGGCCGTCCGCTCCGTGGGGACGGAGACGAAGACAACCGTGCGGACTGTCTACTGGTGCGACGTTACCCGAAACGGGGATTTGCTGGAGCTCCGGGTGTGCGCCGACGGCTTTTTGTATAACATGGTCCGGGCCATCACCGGGACCGTGCTCTACGCCGCCGAGGGCAAATTCGCCCCGGAGGACATCCCCGCCATTTTGGAGAGCGGGGACCGGACCCTGGCGGGGCCTACAATGCCCCCCGGCGGACTGTACCTGACGAGAATCTGGTATAAGGATGAACGGCTGAATGAGTGAGAAACGCGTGGACAAGTCCAAAGAGGGAAAGCATCCCATCCGCAGCTTTTTGAGTTTTCTGCTGCTGCTGGCGGCGGTGCTGCTGGTGGTGCTCTTCGCGGCCTACCGGGACGGCACCGGCTTCGACATCCTCCGGCGCTACCTTCACTATGGGCGCTCGGAGCAGGCGGGGGGAGAGACGGTTTACCACTACGACGCCGCCTCCAAGAACCGCTTCGCTCTCCTGGGGGAGAGTTTGGCGGTGCTGTCGGACGCATCCCTGAGCCTCTATAACAGCGCCGGGGAGGAGGTCTGGTCCGCCCCGGTGACCATGACGGCCCCGGCCCTGGTCTCCGGCGGAGGCCGGGCCGTGGCCTACGACGTGGGGGGCACGGCGCTGTATGTGCTGGACCAGTCGGGCCTTCTCCTGGAGCTCACCGCCGATGAGGAGGAACCCTACATATCCGCCACGCTGAACCGGAACGGCGAGCTGGCGGTGACGGCCCAGAAGAAGGGCTACAAGGGCAGCGTCAAGGTCTACGACCGGACCCTGAACCCGGACCCGGCCTTTGAGTTCAAGTCCTCTCAGCGCTTTGTGCTGGACGGGTATGTCTTGGGGGATTCCCTGGCGGCGGTGACCCTGGGACAGGAAAACGGCGTTTTTGTCAGCAGCATTGTGCTTTACAAGATGCCGGGGACGGACCCGGAGGCGGATTACAGCATATCCGGCGGGCTGGTGGCCGCCATTGGAGAGCAGGATGGGCGGCTGGCGACAGTCTCGGACACCGCGCTGACCTTTGCTGGAGCGAACGGGGAGATTGCCGGGACCTACACCTACACCGGGTCCTACCTCCGGGAGTACGACCTGGGGGGTACGGGCTTCACGGCGCTGCTGCTGAACCGCTACCGCTCCGGCAGCGTGGGGCGGCTGGTCACCGTGGACAAGGACGGAGAGGAGCTGGGTTCCCTGGATGTCCGGGAGGAGGTGCTGGACGTCTCCGCCTCCGGCCGCTATCTGGCTGTGCTTTACGCGGACCGCCTGGCAGTCTATAATCAGGACCTCCAGCCCTACGCCACGCTTCAGGGGACGGGAGATGCCCGGGGAGTCCTGATGCGGCCCGACGGGGCGGCGCTGCTGCTGTCCGCCGGTTCCGCCAGCCTGTTTTTGCCTTGACTGTATGAAAATAAGCGGCGTGTTCACAAAACGTTTACACGGGAAGAGGTAGGAAAGTTTGACGACACCTGTTATAATAGATGCTGTTGCCGTGGCGGTGCTGGCGGGCTTCGGGATTCTGGGGGCCTGGAAAGGACTGCTGCGGACCCTGGCGGGACTGCTGGTGCTGGCGCTGTCCCTGGCGGGAGCGGGGATCATCGCCTCGGCCCTGTCGGTTCCGGCGGCCAAGCTGATAGCCCCGGCCGTAGAGAAGCGGATCGCCATCCGGCTGGAGGAAGCGATTCAGGAGCGGCGCCCGGACCCTGCACCGGGGGAGAGTCTGCCCCTGGAGGAGCTTTTGGACCTGCTGGGGGTGGACCGGGCCCGGCGGGAGGCTTTGTCGGACCGGACGGAAAAGGCCGTCCGGGACACCGGCGTGTCCCTGGCGGCGGCCGTCGTGGAGAGTCTGGCCCAGTCCATGCTCTACGGCGTGCTGTACATGATTTCTTTCGTCCTGCTAAGCGCCGCCCTGCATCTGCTGGTTCGGATGCTGGACGCGTTCTTGAGGCTGCCGGGCCTTCACGGGCTCAACGCCCTGGGGGGTGGGCTGGCCGGTCTGGCGGAGGGGGCCCTGCTGCTGTTTCTGGCGGTGTGGGCGCTGCGCCTGGTGGGCGTTTCCTTCGACGGCCAGGAGGGCAGCCAAATCTTCCGGTTTTTCACCACTTATACGCCCTTGGACGCCCTGAAATTCCTGGGGGTATGAGAATTTCCCCGGTCTGGCCGGGGGGCCTCCGTGAGGCCCGATATCAAATGATCAGCGCCGGAGGGCGCGTGGAGGTTTAAGAGGTATGCAGCCGACACTTTGTTCCAGATGCAAGAAAAACGTCGCCGTGGTATTCATTTCCAAACTGGACGGCGAAAAGACCATCAACGAGGGCCTGTGCCTGAAGTGCGCCAAGGAGCTGGGACTGCCCCAGGTGGACGACATGATGAAGCGCATGGGCATCTCCGACGAGGACCTGGAAACCCTGAACAGCGAAATGATGCAGGCCATGAACGGGGTGGAAAACATCGAGGACCTGCCCAGCGGAGAAGAGGGCGACGAGGAGGAAGAGGGCAAGACCGCCACGTTTCCCTTCTTAAACCGCCTGTTCTCCGGCGGGGAATCCTCCTCCAAGGACGGTTCCGAGGAGGGCCGCACCGAGCGCCGGGAGAAGAAGGACTCCCCCAAGAACGCCAAGCGGAAGTACTTGGAAAATTACTGTATCTCCCTGACCCAGAAGGCCAAGGACGGCAAGCTGGACCCGGTTATCGGCCGGGTGGAGGAGATCGAGCGGGTGGTCCAGATTCTGAACCGCCGCCAGAAGAACAACCCCTGCCTCATCGGGGAGCCCGGTGTGGGCAAAACGGCCATTGCCGAGGGTCTGTCCCAGCGCATCGCGGAGGGCGACGTGCCCTTCAAGCTCCGGGAAAAGGAAGTCTACCTCCTGGATTTGACGGCCCTGGTAGCCGGCACTCAGTTCCGGGGCCAGTTTGAGAGCCGGATGAAGGGCCTGATTGACGAGGTAAAGCGCCTGGGAAACATCATATTGATGATTGACGAGGTCCACAACCTGGTGGGAGCGGGAGACGCCGAGGGCAGCATGAACGCGGCGAACATTCTGAAGCCCGCCCTGAGCCGTGGGGAAATCCAGGTCATCGGGGCGACCACCTTTAACGAATACCGCAAGCACATTGAAAAGGACTCTGCCTTAGAGCGGCGCTTTCAGCCGGTAACGGTGAACGAACCGTCGGTAGAGGATTCCATCAAAATCCTGAAGGGCCTGGCGCCCAAGTATGAGGAGTTCCACGGCGTGAAGCTGACGGAAGGCATCCTCCGCCAGGCGGTGCTTCTCAGCGAACGCTACATTACGGACCGTTTCCTGCCAGACAAGGCCATCGACCTTATCGACGAGGCCAGCTCCGACCTGAATCTGAAGGATCCGGATATCTCCCGCCGGATGCAGATTCAAAGGGAGGTGGACGACTACGCCAAGGAACGGACCATGCTGGAGGAGAAGGAGGAGAAGTCCGAGGAGGACTACGCCCGCATGGCGGAGCTGAAAAGCCGGGACCTCCAGCTTTCCACAGAGCTCAGCGCCATTGACGAGAAGGGACAGCCCCAGCTGACCATGGAGAACCTGGCCCACGTCATCGAGTTATGGACCAAGATTCCCGCTTCCCGCATCCGGGAACAGGAGTTCCAGCGCCTCAGCCGGTTGGAGGAGCGCTTGAAGGAACATATTATCGGCCAGGACGAGGCCATCGAGGCGGTCTCCGCCGCCGTCCGCCGGAACCGGGTGGGCATTTCCCCGAAGCACAAGCCCGTCAGCTTTATCTTTGTGGGATCCACCGGCGTTGGGAAGACGGAGCTGGTGAAGCAGCTGGCCACGGACCTGTTCAACACCCCCGACGCCTTAATCCGGCTGGACATGTCGGAGTTCATGGAAAAGCACTCCGTCTCCCGCATTGTGGGTTCTCCCCCGGGCTATGTGGGCTATGACGAGGCAGGACAGCTCACCGAGAAGATCCGCCGGAAGCCCTACGCCGTGGTCCTCTTCGACGAGATTGAGAAGGCCCACCCCGACGTGCTGAATGTGCTGCTGCAAATCCTGGACGACGGCGAGATTACCGACGCCCATGGACGGAAGGTGAACTTTGAAAACACCATCATTGTCATGACCTCCAACGCGGGAAGCGCAACAAAAGAGGGGACCGTGGGCTTTGACCGGAGCTTGAGCCAGCAGGACAGCGAGAAGGCCATGAAGGCCCTCCAGCAGTTCCTCCGGCCGGAGTTCATCAACCGGGTGGATGCCGTCATTACCTTCAACCGCCTTTCCGAGAAGGATTTCCAGTCCATCGCCCGCATCATGCTGGACGAGCTGCGGGACTCCTTGAAGGAGAAGGGTATTAACTTCACCTACGACGCCACCCTGGTGGACTTCCTGACCAAGAAGTCATATTCCCGGACCTACGGGGCCCGGAATCTCCGGCGGACCATCCAGAAGGAGCTGGAGGATCCCATGGCGACAAAAATTATCAACAGCTACGAGGAACCCATCATCGGAATCAACGCCGCCGCGGAAAACGAACGGGTCTGCCTGCATACGCTTTGAGACTATCCATTTAGAAGGGGGGAGGGCCTATGCTCTTCCGGAAAGACATCGACCCCCGCTGTGCCTACTGCAAGCGGGGACAGCAGCTGAACGAGCGGGAGGTGGCCTGCGTGAAGCGGGGCGTGGTGCCGGTGGAGCATTCCTGCCGGGCTTTCCGCTACGACCCGCTGAAGCGCGTCCCGCCCCGCCCGGCGGCGCTGGACACCAAACGGCTCAGCGAAGAGGATTTTTCCCTGTGAGATTGGAGGGTCGTTCATGGAAGTGAGACAGATTCACGGGCTCTGCTACAGCGCCACCGGCGTTACGGAAAAGGTGGTCCGCGCCCTGATGGAGGGACTGGAGGAGGAACTGGGTCGGCCCCAAGCGGTTTTCCACGGCTTCCGCAAGCCCGGCGAGCGGGCCGCGGATTACGTGTTCGGCCCCGGCGACCTGGTGGTGGTGGGGTCTCCCACCTATGCGGGCCGGATGCCCAACAAGATCGCGCCGGACTTTCAGGCCAGGCTCCGGGGAAACGGAGCCTTGGCGGTGGCGGCGGTGACCTTCGGCAACCGGGCCTACGACAATTCCCTGGCGGAGCTCTGCGCCCTGCTGGAGTCAAAGGGTTTCCGCACCGTGGCGGCGGGGACTTTCCCGGGCCGCCACGCCTTTACCGACGTCCTGGGCGACGGCCGCCCCGACTGGGACGACAGACGGGCCATCCGCGCCTTTGCGGGGCGGATTGCCGCAAAGCTCCGGGAGCAAAGAGAGATTTCCCCGCCGGTGGAAGTCCCGGGGGACCCGGAAGCGCCTTATTACATCCCCAAGGGCCTGGACGGCGAGCCGGCAAAGTTCCTGAAGGCCAAGCCGAAAACGGACCTGGGCAAATGCTGCAACTGCGGAGTCTGCGCCCGGACCTGCCCCATGGGGGCCATCGACCCGAAGAACGTGGCGGAGGTGCCGGGGATCTGCATCAAGTGCCAATCCTGCGTGCGGAAATGCACCCATCACGCCAAATACTTCGACGACCCGGCTTTCCTCTCCCATGTGGCCATGCTGGAGAAGAACTTTCAGGAGCCGAAGGAGATCGAAACCTTTCTATAAAAAGGACCGGGGACATAAATCCCCGGTCTTTTCCTATTCAAACAGGTTTTCCGGCAGCCGGATGTCCTCCCGGGGAACCGTTTCCCAGGAAAATTCCCTCAGCAGTCCTGCCGCCGGGCAGGGTTCACCGGAAGGGTGGAAGCCCGCCAGTTGGGCCAGCCGTCCCAGCAGCTCCTCCGCTGTGACCCGCCCCCGGAGGCTGTCCAACCCCGCGTCGGCATCCCGCTTGGAGAGCCGCCGCCCATCGGGAGCCAGCAGGAGGGGGAAGTGGATGAACGCCGGGGGAGTCAGCCCCAGGAGCTGGTAGAGATACAGCTGCCGCGGCGTGGAGGCCAGCAGGTCCGCCCCCCGGACCACCTCTGTCACCCCCATAGCGGTGTCGTCCACTACCACCGCAAGCTGATAGGCAAACATGCCGTCGGACCGGCGCAGGAGAAAATCCCCGCAGTCCCGCGCCAGATTTTCCGCATAGTTTCCCATGTGTCCATCTATCAAGGAAAACTCCTTGTCAGGCACTCGGAGCCGTAAGGCAGGAGGGCGTGCTTTGGCCCGTTCCTCCCGTTGGGCGGGGGTCAGCCCCCGGCAGGTTCCGGCGTAAACGGTCTGGCCGTCTTCCCGGTGGGGGGCGCTGGCGGCGTGGAGCTCCGCCCGGGTGCAGAAGCAGGGGTAAATCAGATCCTGGGCCTCCAGCCGCTCCAGCGCGGCCTGGTAGAGCGCCGTCCTTTGGCTTTGAAAGTAGGGCTCGTCCGGTCCCCCGGCCTCCGGTCCTTCGTCCCAGTCCAGGCCCAGCCAGCGGAGGTCCTCAATCATCTGCCCGGCGTAGCGCCGGGGGCAGCGGGCTGCGTCCAGGTCCTCGATCCGCAGGATGATTTTCCCGCCCTTCCGCCGGGCGCTGAGCCAGGCCAGGAGGCAGCAGAGAATATTTCCCAAATGAATGCGCCCGCTGGGGGAGGGGGCGAAGCGGCCGACGGTCATGCCAGAACCTTCTTTCCAACACGAAACAGGCCCGGACCCACGTGGTCCGGGCCTGCCGCTTATTCCATGGAGATAATATAATAGTATACAGGCTGCCCGCCGGAGAGAACCATGACTTCCGCGCCGGGACAGGCGTCTTCAAAGAGCTTGCCGGCCTCCTGTGCGTCCTCCTCCTTCACGTCCTCGCCGAAGTACAGCGAGATGAAGGACGCGTCACGCTCCGCCGCGTCTGCCGCCAGCTTTTCCAGGAGGCTGTGAAGAGATCCATCCGTCCCGAAGAGCTTTCCCTCCTCCAGAGCCAGATAATCCCCGGCCTTGATGTCAAAGCCGTCGAAGTCCGAGTCTCGGGCCGCGTAAGTGATCTGGGCGGTGGTAACGCCGGAGAGGGCCTCCGTCATGGACCCGGTCAGAGTTTCGGCGTCGGGAGCCTCGAAGTCCACGTTCATCATGGCGGTGATGCCCTGGGGTACCGTTTTGGTGGGGATGACCACCACGTTTTTCTCCGTCAGAGCCGCGCACTGCTGGGCGGCCATGATGATATTTCCGTTGTTGGGCAGGACGAACACCGTCTCGGCGGGGATTTGGTCCACACCCTCCAGAATGCTCTCTGTGGAGGGGTTCATGGTCTGTCCGCCGGATACCACGCCGTCCACGCCCAGGTCCTGAAACACGGCGGCCAGGCCATCCCCGGCACAGACGGAGAGGAAGCCGTACTTCTTCTCCGGCGGGGCTACTTTGTGGCCGCTCTCCGGGTTTCCGGCGGCTTCCAGCGCCGCTTCTTCCATCTCCAGGTCGTCCACGCTCTGGGCTTTCTTTCCGGCGGCCACGTCCTCGTACTGGGTCCGCATGTTCTCAATCTTCGCCAGCTCCAGGGTGCCGTACTTTTGCCCCTCTGTCAGGGCGCTGCCGGGGATGTTGGTATGGACATGGACCTTGAACGCCTCGTCGTCCTCTCCGATAACCAGGCTGTCCCCGATGCTGTTGAGATAGGCCCGGAAGGGGTCCAGGTTTACATTGGGGTCGTTCTTTCGGACGATAAACACCGTGTCAAAGGCGAAGGTGATTTCCTCGGTAGAAAACACGTCGAAGTCGGCCTTGGCCTTTTGAGACTCCTCTTCCACGGCCTCCGGCATGGGCTCTCCCCGGAGCTCCGCCAGCATACCCTCCAGAATCAGCAGGTAGCCCTTGCCGCCCGCGTCCACTACTCCGGCCTTTTTCAGCACCGGGTTCATATCGGTGGTTTGGGCCAGGGCCTCGTAGCCCTCCTGAATGGCGGCCTCCAGTACCTTCTCGAAGTCCGCTTCCCCGGCGGCGCACTCCACAGCCCGCTTGGCGGCCAGGCGGGACACGGTGAGGACGGTGCCCTCGGCGGGCTTCATGACGGCCTTGTAGGCGGAGGACACGCCCTCCTGCATGGCGGCGGCGAAGTCGGCGGCCCCGGCGGTTTCCAGGCCCTTCAGGCCCTTGGAGAGGCCCCGGAAGAGCAGGGAAAGAATGACGCCGGAGTTGCCACGGGCGCCCCGGAGAAGGGCGGAGGCCGTAATGGACACAGCCTGATCCAGCGCCGCGGGCTCGGCCTTTTTCAGCTCCGTCACGGCGGCGCCGATGGTCATGGACATATTGGTGCCCGTGTCTCCGTCGGGGACTGGGAAGACGTTCAGGTCGTTGATGGCCTGTTTCTGGGCCGTGATGGCGGCGGCTCCGTGGAGGATCATCCGCTTGAAAAGCCCGCCGGTGATTTGTTCTTTCATTCGCTTTCTTCCTCCCTCACAGGGTCATGGAGTCCACGCAGACGTCCACGGCCCGGACCGTGACGCCGGTGTTTTTCTCCACCACATAGCGAACCTCGTTCATGATGGACCGGCAGACTGCGGGGAGGTTCACGCCGTTTTCCACGATGATGTGGAGCTCAATGGAGATGGAGTCGTCTTCGTGATACGAGATGCTGACGCCCTTGCTCATAGCTTCGCGGCGCAGCAGGTGGACCAGTCCGTCGGTCATGGAGCGGAAAGCCATGCCCTTGACGCCGAAGCAGTTGGTGGCGGCCATACCCGTGATGTTGGAAAACACGGCGCTGCTGACGGAGATCTCACCTTGTTCAGACTTGAATTGAATCATGAGAACGTCCTTTCTTTCCCGGTATTGACAAGGGGCGCTTCCGCCCCCGGCTGAACCAGCACTTGCCCATTATTATAAACGATTCCACGGAAAAGCACAAGTGGTAAAAGAGGAAAAACCTGGCCGCATTTTCCCGCCGCCCCGGGCTTCTGTACCGGATTGTAAAGAATTGTAACCGCTTTGAGATTGCGGCGGAGCTGGCGGGGCGGTATACTGCTGATACTATTCTAATAAAAGGAGAGGGGCGCATGAAGAGACTGCTGGACGTTTTGGCGCTGATGCTGCTGCTGGCGGCTTGCGGACAGGCAGAGGAGCCTCCGGCAAAAACAGAGGCTCCGGCGGAGGAGCCGGACGCGTATGAAGCGCTGATCGCCGCCACGCCGGTGGCTCAGATAGAAGGGGAGACCCTTTCTCCGGATGGGCGCTTCGAGGCCAGGGCCCAGGGAGCCGGCGGCGACTATGTCAGCGGCGTCCAGCCCCCGGAGTATCTGCAAATCATAGACCGGGAGACGGGGGAGGTGCTTTGGCAGGACCAGGGCTGGCCCTGGCAGTCCATCCTCTGGTCTCCGGAGGGAGGTTTTGCGGCCTTGGCTTACAGTGCCCGGACGTGGTGCGGCATTGTCATCCTCGAGACGGAGAACTGGAGCAGGTGGGACTTCACCCTGCCGGACGGGAGTCCTATCCCGGAATATACGTTCCTGCCGGAGGACGAGCCTTGGGGTGTGTGGCAGTCGGAGGGCAGTTTGGATTTGACCATCGGCCGGGGCGGTGACGCCGGAGAACAGAGGTTTTACATCTGTGCCGTAGAGGCGCGGGAGGGAAAGCTCAACGGCATTGTCTGGGAGGAGCGCCATGAGACCCTGCCGGGGAGTTATGACTTTGACCACGACGGGGAGCCGGAACTCGTAGAGCTGGTGACAGTGGGCGAAGATGAGGAACCGAATCTGGAGGGCTGGTATGAGCTCCGGATCCGCAGGCCGGACAACCGCCTCTATTGGGGCGATTCCTTTGTAGAGGCTCACGTGGGCTGGGACTCCTGCTTCGCCTGCCGGGTGGAGGGGGAGGACTATCTGCTCCGCTATCTCCCCACCATGTACCAGGGGTACGCCTCCTATACATATGAGCTCTTTTACCTGGATGGAGCCGGGGAAGAGCAGGTGGTCCGAGAGGGCAGTGTGAACTTTGACATGAACTTCAATGAACTGCACGAGCGCTTTGAGCCGGAGGAGATTGCCGCCTTTCTGGAGGAGGTCCACGGCCTCCTGAAGGACAGCGAGCTGCTGCTGACTACGGAGGGCGGAAACTTCCGCTCCGGCGGTCCCGGCGCAGAGTTCAAGGACGATTTGGCGGACTGGACAGATAACGAGCTCTACGACGAGAGCAAATCCCTAGAGGAAAATATCCGGGCCATCGGGGCGTATTGGGAGGAAATGAGGACTGCGTGACAGAAAAACAGCCGCCCGGAAGGGCGGCTGCTTTGCTTATGAGACCGGAAGTCCGTACTTTGCCAGCACAGCTTTGATGCGCTCCAGGTTCTCCGGGCTTGGCGGGCACATGGGGGACCGGAGCTCTCCGACCCGCCAGCCCAACAGCCCCAAGGCGGTCTTTACCGGGATGGGGTTCACCTCGCAGAACATGGCGTCACAGAGCTCTTTCAGGTGTACCTGCAATTTCCCGGCGGCGGCGAAGTCGTTTTTGAGGCACAGCTGCGTCAGCCGGTGCATCTCCGCCGGGAGGATGTTGGCGGCCACGGAGATAACCCCCTTGCCCCCCAGGGCGCAGATGGGGACGGTCTCGTCGTCGTTGCCGGACCAGATAGAGAAGTCCTCGGGGCAGAGGACCCGGGTTCGCTGGATATTCCCCAGGTTTCCCGACGCCTCCTTGACCCCTGCGATGTTGGAGGTTTCCGCCAGAGCGGCATAAGTCTCCGGTGCGATAGAGACCCCGGTGCGGGAGGGAACGTTATATAAAATGATGGGCAGGGAGACCGCGCCCGCAATGGTCCGGTAATGGCGGAGCAGCCCCGCCTGCGTGGCTTTGTTGTAATAGGGCGTCACCACAAGCAGGGCGTCGGCCCCCTGCCGCTCCGCCTCCCGGGAGAGGGTGACGGCGTTTTCCGTGGAGTTGGACCCGGACCCGGCGATGACCGGGACCCGGCCTCCCACATGCCGGACGCAGAACGCGATGGTATCCGCCCGCTCCTGGTAAGTCATCGTGCTGGCTTCGCCGGTGGTGCCGCAGACGACGACGGCGTCCGTCCTGTTTTCCAGCTGGAAGTCCAGAAGGTCCCTCAGGGTATCGAAGTCCACGCCGCCATCTTTGAACGGCGTAATAATTGCAACCGCAGAGCCTGTAAAGATGGGATGCTTCACAGTAATTGCGCTCCTTTCTCGGTCCTGGACCGGCAGAAAGAGGCGGCCCGCTTATCTGCGGGAAACCGCCTCTTTCGTGGAATATAGAGGGATAGAAGGAATGAGGAAATTACTTCGCATCAATGTAGCCCTTGGCGCACAGCAGCTCGGCCAGGAGGACCGCGCCGCCCGCCGCGCCCCGGAGGGTGTTGTGGCTGAGGCCCACAAACTTGTAGTCGTACTGCGTATCCTCCCGCAGACGGCCCAGGGAAACGGCCATGCCGTTTTCCAGATTCCGGTCCAGCCGGGTCTGGGGGCGGTCCGGCTCCTCGAAGTAATGGAGGAACTGTTTGGGGGCGGAGGGGAGGCCCAGTTCCTGGGCGGGTCCCCGGAAGGCGGCCCAGTCGGCCTTGATTTGGCCGGCGGTGGGCTTTTTGCCCTCCTGGAACTTCACGAACACCGCCGCCATATGGCCGTCCTGGCAGGCCACCCGGAAGCACTGCGCGGTGATGGAGGGGCCGGCGACCGTGACGATCTTTCCGCCCTCCACCTTACCCCAGAGCTTCAGGGGCTCCTGCTCGGATTTTTCCTCCTCGCCGCCGATATAGGGGATGCAGTTGTCCATCATCTCCGGCCAGCGCTCAAAGGTCTTGCCCGCGCCGGAGATGGCCTGATACGTACAGACCAGGGCCTTTTCCACGCCGTATTTCAGCAGGGGATGCAGGGCGGGGACGTAGCTTTGGAGAGAGCAGTTGGACTTCACGGCGATAAAGCCCCGCTTTGTGCCCAGGCGCTTCCGCTGGGCCTCGATGACTTCAATGTGCTCCGCGTTCAGCTCCGGCACCACCATGGGCACGTCGTCCGTCCAGCGGTGGGCGGAGTTGTTGGAGACGATGGGGCATTCCAGCTTGGCGTATTTTTCCTCCAGGGCCCGGATCTCTTCCTTTTTCATATCCACGGCGCAGAAACAGAAATCCACCTGGGCGGCCAGCTTCTCCGCGTCGGCCTCCGCGTCCAGGATCACCAGGCCCTTGGCCTCCTCCGGCATGGGAGAGGTCATGGCCCAGCGGGGAGCGGCGGCCTCCTCATAGGTCTTCCCGGCGCTGCGGGCGCTGGCGGCCACCGCCGTCAGGCGGAACCAGGGGTGATTTTCCAGAAGGGTGACGAAGCGCTGGCCCACCATGCCGGTGCAGCCGATGACCCCGACTTTGTACTGTTTCATAGTATGCTCCTCCCGCCGCGCTGTTGCCCACTTGGATTTCCTGGTTGAATTTAACGCGGTCTTGTATTATAATATTCGCATATGGCTACAATTGTGCTTGATGCACGGACAAATGTCTGCTGTACGTATGGTATCATGATTTCCGCGGCGCGTCAAGCCGGGGAACGTTGGGAGGTTCCATGAAAAATAAGCTGCTGACCCTGTTTCTCGTTGTGACTTTTTTTGCCCTCAGCACTCCGGCGGCGTCCGCCGTAAGCAACGGCGTTGTCAAGGTGGGCCTGCGGTACGGCTCCTCCGCGCTGTTCTCCGCCAATCTGGAGAACGCAGTGGGCTCCGGCTATGAGTTCGGCTATTTTGAGGAAGACCGCTCCTTTACCTCCCTGGGCTGGACGGAGGAAACCGCCATTTCCATGACCGCCGCCGGAACTATTTATATGGACGGCAGCGGCGTTTATTCCCCCTCCGTGCCCGCCGGGGGTTTTCGCACCCTGGGGGAATGGCACGTCCAGCTGGACGGCTTCCGCTCTTTTGAAGAGGCGGCGGACCGGGCCCGGTCCGAAGGCGGCTGGCCCGCCTGGACGGACTGGGAACACGTGGTCCGGATCGGCTGCTACGGTTCTCAGGCCGAAGCGGAAGCGGAGGCGGGCCGCTATGGCGGGCGGGCCGTCCGGTCCTCCTCCACAGGGGTGATCGTCACCAGGACCAGGACTGCGGACGTTCTCTTCGAGTTCGATTGCAGCGGCGTCCGCGCCCTGGGAGTCCGTCCCTCGGGGCGGGAGACCTCCACCTGGTTCAAGGGCTATAAGTACGGTGGGGGCTTCGAGTATCCCCGGGTCACCGGGGGAAATCTGAACGTGGTGAACATTGTCGGCCTGGAGGATTATGTAAAAGGGGTCATCCCCTACGAGATGGGCGGCGCGTGGCCCCTGGAGGCCCTGGAGGCCCAGGCCGTCTGTGCCAGAACCTTTGTCCAGGGGCACAGCAAGCACCTGCGGGACAACGGCTTCGACGTCTGCAACGGAGTGGACTGCCAGGTCTACAACGGCCACGGAAGCGGCGGCGCGGGACCCTCGGAGACCAGCGACCGGGCGGTGGAGAACACCGCCGGGCTGTGTATTTACTACAACGGGACCTTGGTCCAGGACGCGGTTTACCACTCCTCCAACGGCGGGGCCACCGAGGACGGGGCCAACGTCTGGGGTACGGAGACCGGGTATCTGAAGGGGAAGACAGACCCCTACGAGGCCCAGACCTCCGTTCCAAACAACAGCTATTCCGTGACTTACACCGCCTCGGAGCTGAGCTGGATTTTAGACCAGAAGGGCCACTCTGTGGGCACGGTTCAGGACGTTTACGTCTCGGAGTACACGCCCTTAGGGAACGTGAAGCAGGTGACCTTCGTGGGAAGCGGCGGTACTAAGACCTTCACCGGGGACGACTGCCGGATGATTTTCTACAGCAGCACCTATCAAAAATCCGTCAGCAGCATGCGCTTTGACATCAACGGCCGGCGGGGGGACTTTGGCGGCCTGTCCGTCAACGGCTCCGGGCAGCTCTCCTCCCTGGACGGGGCCGCCGTCATTTCCGGAAACGGGACGTTGGGCACGCTGCGGGGAAACACCGCCTCGGCGATTACTTCTTCCGGCACTGTGACGGTCTCCGGCGAGGTCCGCCAGCCCGCGGGCGGGGGGAGCTCCAACGGAAACTTTGTCATCACCGGCGCCGGAAACGGACACAACGTGGGCCTCAGCCAATACGGGGCCAAGGCCATGGCGGAGCTGGGCTACAGCTCCCAGGAGATTCTGAACTTTTATTACACGGATATTACGATCAGATAAGGATATGCCATGAAGACAAGCGACTTTTACTACGAGCTTCCCCAGGAGCTCATCGCCCAGACGCCGATGGAAAAACGGGATGGCTCCCGGCTCATGACCCTGGACCGCCGGACTGGGGAGACGGGACACCGTCATTTCTATGACCTGCCGTCCCTGCTGCGCCCCGGGGACTGCCTGATTATGAACGATTCCCGGGTCCTGCCCGCCCGGCTCCTGGGGCGGCGGCTGCCGGGCGGCGGCGCCTGCGAGGTACTGCTGTTGTCCGACAAGGGCGAGAATGTCTGGGAATGCCTGGTCCGCCCAGGGCGGAAGCTGCGGGCCGGAGCCCGGATGACCTTTGGCGACGGGTCTCTTGCCGCCGAAGTGGTGAGGGAGGAGGCGGAGGGCAACCGCCTGATTCGCTTTGAATATCAGGGGATTTTCCTGGAGGTGCTGGAGCGCCTGGGGAAGATGCCCCTGCCGCCGTACATCAAGGAAGAGCTTCAGGACCAGGAGCGGTATCAGACCGTCTATTCCAAGGTCCTGGGCAGTGCCGCCGCCCCCACGGCGGGGCTGCACTTCACGCCGGAGCTCTTAAAGGAAATAGAGGCCAAGGGCGTGCGCCTAGGCTATGTCACCCTCCACGTGGGCCTGGGGACCTTCCGCCCGGTGAAGGAAGAGGACGTCGAGGACCACCCCATGCACAGCGAGTACTGCACCATCCCCCTGGAGACGGCGGAGCTCATCAACCGCACGAAGGCGGGCGGCGGGCGGGTCGTCTGCGTGGGAACCACCTCCTGCCGGACGCTGGAGTCCTGGGCTGCGGAGGACGGGCACATGGAGCCCCGGTCCGGCTGGACAAACATCTACCTCTATCCCGGCTGCCGCTTCAAGGTCATGGACGGCCTTGTGACCAATTTCCACCTGCCGGAGAGTACTCTCATTATGCTGGTGTCCGCCTTTGCAGGGCGGGAGGCGGTGCTGAACGCCTACCGGGAGGCGGTGGAGCGGCGCTACCGCTTCTTCTCCTTCGGCGACGCCATGTTTATCTCGTAAGGAGAAAGCGCCATGACGCTGACAGACCTTCCAAACATCGGCCCCAAGCTGGCGGAGAATCTCCGCCGGGCGGGTCTGGAGACCCCGGAGGACTTCCGGGCGGCAGGAGCCCGGGAGGCGTTTTTGCGAATCCGGGCCCAGGCGGACCCCACGGCCTGCTTCCATCAGCTCACGGCCCTGGCCGGGGCGGAGCTGGGCGTGCCCAAGAAGGGGATCCCTGCGGAGAAAAAGGCGGAGCTCAGGGCCTTTTTCGACAGCTTATAAAATAGGAGAGACAGATGTTCAAGCTTTTAAAGACAGAGGGCCGCGCCCGGCGCGGCGAGTTTTCCTGCGCCCACGGCGGCGCGGTCCAGACCCCGGTGTTTATGAACGTAGGGACCCAGGCCGCGATTAAAGGCGGCGTGGATGCTTTCGACCTTCGGGAGGTCCGCTGCCAGATTGAGCTGAGCAACACTTACCACCTCCATCTCCGCCCCGGCGACGGGCTGATCCGGCAAATGGGGGGACTCCATAAATTCATGAACTGGGACGGGCCGATCCTTACCGATTCCGGCGGCTTCCAGGTTTTCTCCCTGGCCCCCCTCCGGCGAATCAAGGAAGAGGGGGTTTATTTCTCCTCCCACATCGACGGGCGGAAGATCTTCATGGGACCGGAGGAGTCGATGCGCATTCAGTCCAACCTGGGCAGCGACGTGGCTATGGCCTTCGACGAGTGCGTAGAAAATCCGGCGGCATACGAATATGCCAAAGCCTCCTGCGAACGGACCCTCCGGTGGCTGGAGCGCTGCAAGCGGGAGCATGACCGGCTGAACGCCCTGCCGGACGCCGTCAACCCCGGCCAGCTCCTCTTCGGCATCAACCAGGGGGCGACCTTTGCGGACCTCCGGATCTGGCACATGGACGAGATTGCCAAGCTGGACTGCGACGGCTACGCCATCGGCGGCCTGGCGGTGGGGGAGCCCACCCAGGTCATGTACGATATTATCGACGCGGTAGAACCCCACATGCCCCAGGACAAGCCCCGGTATCTCATGGGTGTAGGCACTCCCAGCAATATCATCGAGGGCGTAGCCCGGGGGGTGGATTTCTTCGACTGCGTCATGCCCTCCCGGAACGGGCGGCACGGGAAGCTCTTCACCTGGGAGGGAACCGTGAACATCCTGAACGCCAAATATTCCACAGATGACCGGCCCATCAGCGAGAGCTGCGGCTGCCCGGTGTGCAGGCGTTTTTCCCGGGCTTACCTCCGGCACCTCTTCAAGGCGGAGGAGACCCTGGCCCTCCGGCTGGCGGTGCTGCACAACCTCTATTTTTATAATGAGCTGACCGCCAAAATCCGGGAGGCCCTGGACCAGGGGCGCTTCGGGGATTTCCGGGCGGCATACAGCGGGAAGCTGGCGGAACGGGTATAGGTTCCCGGATTTTTAAACTCCCGGACAAGAGTCCGGGAGTTTTCAGCATGGGAGGGGGACAAATGAAAAATCCATGGGAAGAGATCTCGCTGGAGGACTATGAGAACCACATGAAGCTGGATTCTGTTTTTCAGCTTCAGGCGCTGAATGAGATGATGAAAGGCCAGCTCGGGGATTATCCGGCCTCCAGGGTCATGATTCTGGGCGTCGCGGGCGGAAACGGCTTGGAGCATATTCGAGAGGACCGGGTGGAAAAAGTGTACGGGGTGGATGTCAACGCCACTTATTTGGAGGCGGCCACCGCCCGGCATCCGAATTTGACCGGCGTGCTGGAATGCCTGCGGGTGGATTTGACGAAGGATCCCGGCGGCTTGCCGGAAGCGGATCTGGTCATCGCGGACCTGCTGGTGGAATACATCGGCTATGAGAGCTTTCAAAGAGCGGTGCGCCGGGTGAGGCCCCGCTGGGTTTCCTGCGTCATCCAGATCAACACGGAGGACGGCTGGGTGTCGGACTCGCCGTACCTGCACGCTTTCGACAAACTGGAGAGGGTGCACCGCCAGATGGAGGAGCGGGCCCTGGAGAGGGCCATGGGGGAAATCGGCTGCCAGACGGTTAAAACCCTGGAGCGCGGGCTTCCCAACGGGAAGAAATTTGTGCGGATAGATTTTGAGCGGGCAGGGCGGAGGACCCGTGTTTAGCAAAAAAAGCTCCCGGACCGAAGTCCGGGAGCTTTTCTCGTTCTCATTAGACCGCTCTGGTAACCTTGCCGGAGCGCATGCACCGGGTGCAGACATACACGTGGCGAGGAGAACCATCCACGATCGCCTTGACACGTTTCACGTTGGGCTTCCAGGGACGGTTGGAACGCCGGTGAGAGTGAGAGACCTGAATGCCAAAGGTCACGCCTTTGCCGCAATACTCGCACTTAGCCATCCATTGCACCTCCCTGCTGTCGCATACTATGTGCGTATTTTCATAAGCACGAGTGTTATAATAACAGAATCCATCGAAAAATGCAAGAAGAATTTTCAAAAAAACTGAAGTTTTTTTACAGGGCGTTGAATCGCTGGAAACAGAGCCGTTTTTCTAGGAATTTTTTCAAAAAAAGTGTTGACCCATGAGGAAACGTGTGCTATACTCGATCTTACCTGTGAGCGGGGCTTTTTTGTTGTGCGCTTTTTCGCTTTTCAAGCCGCGACGGACAGGTCCCGGCAGGGAGGCAGTCGGCTTTCCCCGGAGGAAAGCTAATATAAGGAGGTGCCGAAAGAATGCGAGTCAAGGTAACCCTGAGATGCAACGAGTGCAAGCAGAGAAACTACAATACCATGAAAAACAAAAAAAACACACCGGACAAGCTGGAGCTGAACAAGTATTGCCGTTTCTGCCGGAAGCACACGCTCCACAGCGAAACCAAATAATTGAGGAAAGGGCGTAATTGAAGAATGGCAGAAGCGAAGAAAAAGGATCGCGGCCTTTGGTTCCGCGAAATGAAAAGCGAGCTGAAAAAGGTCGTGTGGCCTAACAAGCAGACGGTGATGAAAAATACAGGCACGGTGCTTCTGTGCTCCGCTATCATCGGCGCGTTTATCTGGGTGTTCGACTTTGTCTCCGTTTCCCTGGTTCAGATGATCTTGAGCGCCTTTGGCGCCTGAGGAACGCAGAATGGCAGACAGCGCGAAATGGTATGTCGTGCATACCTACTCCGGCTATGAAAACGCCGTTAAGACCAGCATTGAAAAGCTTGTCACCGGGCGGAACATGGAGGATATGATCCTGCGGATGGAAATCCCCATGGAAAACGTCACGGAGATCACCGAGAGCGGCGCTTCCAAGGAAGTGGCCCGGAAGGTCTTCCCCGGTTACGTGCTCATCAAGATGATCATGACGGACGAGACCTGGCACCTGGTGCGGAACGTCCGGGGCGTCACCGGCTTCGTGGGCACCGCCAACAAGGCCATTCCCCTGACGGAGGAAGAGGTTCTGGCCATGGGCATGGAGAAACACGAGATCGTCGTCAAGTATGGCTTGGGCGACCACGTGCGAATCATGGACGGCCCGCTGGCCAGCTTCACCGGCGTGGTGGAGGAGATCGAGCCGGAGAAAAACCGGGTCAGCGTCATGGTTTCCATGTTCGGCCGGGAGACCCCGGTGGACCTGGAGCTGGATCAGGTCGAAGTTCTGAACTGAGCCGCGCGTTTGCGCGCAGGTGGGAGGGACGAGAGGAACCGTCCCGCCGAACCACATTTTAAATCGTAGGAGGTGCCGCTCCATGGCACAGAAGATCACTGGTTATGTAAAGCTGCAAATCCCCGCGGGCAAGGCGACGCCCGCTCCCCCCGTGGGCCCCGCTCTGGGCCAGCACGGCGTGAACATCGCCGCCTTTACCAAAGAATTTAATGAACGCACCAAAAACGACGCGGGAATGATCATCCCCGTCGTCATCACCGTGTACGCGGACCGCTCCTTCTCCTTCATCACCAAGACGCCTCCGGCGGCTGTGCTGATCAAGAAGGAATGCAGCATCGAATCCGGCTCCGGCGTTCCCAACAAAACCAAGGTGGCTACTATCTCCAAGGCCAGCGTCCAAAAAATTGCCGAGATCAAGATGCGGGACCTGAACGCCGCCAACCTGGAGTCCGCCATGAGCATGATCGCCGGGACCTGCCGGTCCATGGGCGTTATCGTCGGCGACTGACCAACATAACAGGAGAGCGGCCGGATCGCCGCTCCATACAGTGGGAGGATTCCGTTCCGAAGAACCACTATGAGGAGGAAGTAACAGTGTTTAGAGGCAAAAAATATCAGGACAGTGCCAAGCAGATTGACAAGAACACCCAATATGAGCCCGCCGAGGGCCTGGCGCTGGTCTGCAAAACCGCTACCGCCAAGTTCGACGAGACCGTCGAGCTCCATGTGAAGCTGGGCGTGGACTCCCGGCACGCCGACCAGCAGGTCCGCGGCGCCATCGTCCTGCCCCATGGCACCGGCAAGACCGTCCGGGTGCTGGTCTTCGCTAAGGGGGACAAGGCCGAGGCCGCCAAGGCCGCCGGAGCCGACTACGTGGGCGAGATGGACCTGGTGGAGAAGATTCAGAAGGAAAACTGGTTTGACTTCGATGTGGTGGTCGCCAGCCCCGATATGATGGGCGTGGTGGGCCGTCTCGGTAAGGTCTTGGGCCCCAAGGGCCTGATGCCCTCTCCCAAGGCGGGCACCGTGACTCCCGACGTGGCCAAGGCCGTGCAGGAAGTCAAGGCCGGTAAAATCGAGTACCGCCTGGACAAAACCAACATCATCCACTGCCCCATCGGCAAGGTCTCCTTCGGCCCGGAGAAGCTGACGGAGAACTACAACACTCTGATGGGCGCCATTGTGAAGGCCAAGCCCGCTGCGGCCAAGGGCCAGTATATCCGCAGCTGCGTCGCCGCCGCCACCATGGGCCCCGGCGTGCGGATGAATACCGCGAAATTGGTCTGATGACTTAAAAGGGGGGACTAACGTCCCCCCTTTTCCCGTAAAGGGTTTCCTTCCATGCTTTGCCTCAAATATCATGGCGCTATGCTGTGATACTTGAGGTTTTTTTGCGGGATTTCCTGGGGATCTTCTGGAGGGAAAGTGTTGCGGAATCGGAAGACTTCATATATAATGGAAACGGACGCGTCATGGACGCGAAAACCAAGGACGCCCGGCTTTCACCGGGAAAAGGAGAAACGCCATGCGTGAACACGGTATGAAGGTGAAGGATTTTGTATCCCTCTTTCGCTTGGAGGTTCTGAACCGGGGCAGCGATTTTGACAGCGCTCTGCTGACTGTGCCGGATCTGAACCGTCCCGGCCTTCAGTTTCACAGCTTTTACGACTATTTCGACCCCTGCCGCCTCCAGGTGATCGGCAAGGCGGAGGTTACCTACCTCCGGGGGCTTACCGACGCGCAGCGCCGCAAGTGCTTTGACGACCTCTTTCTCTATGACATTCCCGCCCTGGTGATTGCCCGGAGCCTGGACTGTTTCCCGGAGTGCATTGAGAGCGCCGTGGAGCACCAAAAGACCCTGCTGCGGACAAATGAGGTGACGGTGGCCTTTACCAGCCGCACCATCGAATATCTGAACCGGGTGCTGGCTCCCTGCGTTACCCGCCACGGCGTGCTGCTGGATATCTACGGCGAGGGCGTCATGATTACCGGAGATTCCGGCGTGGGCAAAAGCGAAGCGGCCATTGAGCTCATCATGCGTGGCCACCGGCTGGTGGCCGACGACGCGGTGGAGCTCCGGCGGGTCTCCGGCCGGTTGATGGGCACCGCGCCGGAGGTGATTCGCAACTACATTGAGCTGCGGGGTATCGGCGTCATCAACGTGCAGCAGCTCTTCGGCGTCCGGGCCGTGAAAAACGAGGTCCAACTGGACCTGGTGGTGAATTTTGAGCCCTGGGACAGCGAGAAGTTTTACGACCGCCTGGGCATTGAGGATCACTACATTGACATCCTGGACATCCAGGTCCCCACCCTGACCATTCCAGTGCGCCCGGGGCGGAACCTGGCCAGCATCGTAGAGGTGGCGGCCATGAACAACCGGCATCGGAAGCTGGGCTACAACGCGGCCCAGGAGCTGGCCCAGAAGGTGGACGCCCGGGCGGATGGAAAGCTGTAAGGAGGAAAAGCTATGTATATCGGTATCGATGTAGGCGGCACGAACCTGAAGGCCGGCCTGGTGGACGAGGTGGGCAACATTGTAAAAGTGGAGCGGGTTCCCCTGGATTTCCAGGGCCCGGAGAAGTTCGCGGAGACTTTGGCGGAACTGTCTAAAAAGGTTATGCAGGACAAGGTCCGCTGGGTGGGCGTGGGCCTTCCCGGGGCGGTGGACGGGGGCGACGTGCTTTTTACCACCAACATCCCCATGGAAAATGTTCCCCTAGAGCAGTTCTTCCGCCGTCATCTGGATCTGCCCCTGTTGCTGGGCAACGATGCGGACTGTGCCGCCGTAGGCGAGTTTTTCCGGGGAGCGGGGCAGGGAACCCGGGATTTTGCCGTTATCACCCTGGGCACCGGCGTGGGCGCGGGGATCATCGTAGATGGGAAGCTCAGGGGCGGCCTGGCCTCCAGCGAAGCGGGCCACATGGTGATCTGCCAGGACGGCGAGCTCTGCAACTGCGGCCGAAGGGGCTGCTGGGAGCGTTATGCCTCCGCCACGGGCTTGATTCAGCAGACGAAGCGGGCCATGGAGGCCCACCCGGAGAGCGCCCTGCATCGGTTTGCCGCGGAGCATGGCGTGGAGGGCCGGACGGCCTTTCAGGCGGCGGAGGCGGGGGACGAGACGGCCCTGGCCGTCTGCCGGAGCTATGTGAACCACCTGGCCGGCGGTTTGGCCAGCCTCATCAATATCCTGCGCCCTGAGGCCGTGGCCATCGGCGGCGGCGTAGCGGCGGCCCCGGAGCGGCTGCTGCTGGAGCCTTTGCGGGAGGCCGTGGCGAAGGAGAGCTTTTCCCGCCACGGGGGACGGGTTACGAAGATCCTCCCGGCGGAGCTGGGAAACGATGCGGGCATCATTGGCGCGGCGATGCTGGGCCGGGCGATGTGAGGTTTGCAGGCATCTTGAAAATAAGGGGGCCCATGAATGGACTGGGTGACGCGGCTTGACAAGCAGATAACGGATTACCTGCCGGATTTGCGGGTGCTGAAAGAGGAGCCCATGGCGAAGCACACCTCCTTCCGGGTGGGGGGGCCCGCGAAACGGATGGCCTTCCCGAAAAACGGGGAACAGCTGGTGCTGTTGCTGTCCATGGCCCGGGAGTGCGGGGCGAGGCCCCTGGTGGCCGGCAACGGCACAAACCTGCTGGCCCCGGACGAGGGGCTGGACCGGCTGGTGGTCGGGACCGGCCGCCTCTGCCGCCTGGAGATGGGGGAGGAGCCGGATACCATCATTGCCGGGTGCGGCGTGTCCTTGGCCCGGCTGGCGGATTTCGCCTGTAAGCAGGGGCTGACGGGGCTGGAATTTGCCCACGGCATCCCCGGAACGGTGGGCGGCGGCGTGTGCATGAACGCCGGGGCCTACGGCGGGGAACTGAAGCAGGCGGTCTCCGGCGTATCGGCCCTGTTCCCGGAGGAGGGGGTAAAATATCTCTCCGGAGAGGAGCTGTCTTTCGGCTACCGCCGGAGCTTCCTCACGGAACATACGGAGGCGGCGGCGCTTTACGCGGTGTTCCGGCTCTCCGCCGGAGATCCTGAGAACATCCGGGAGACTATGGGGGACCTCATGGCCCGCCGGAAGGCCAGCCAGCCTCTGGAGTGGCCCAGCGCGGGCAGCACCTTCAAGCGGCCGGAGGGCTGTTTTGCCGGGACCCTCATCGACCAATGCAGTTTGAAGGGCCGGATGGTGGGCGGGGCCCAGGTGTCGGAAAAGCACGCGGGATTCATCATCAACCGGGGTGGAGCTACCTGCGCCGATATTAAGGAGCTGATACGGCAGGTGCAGGAGGCCGTTCTGGAAAAAACCGGCGTCCGGCTGGAACCGGAGGTCAAGTTTGTGGAGTGAGGGGGAGTTTTCCCATGGAAATTTTGATCATCTCCGGCCTGTCCGGCGGTGGGAAAAGCAAGGCGGCGTCCTTTTTGGAGGACAGCGGTTTCTATATTGTGGACAACATGCCCGCCGCCATGATTTTGAAATTTGCGGAATTCTGCGCCGGGGGCGGCGGGCGGTACGCCCGGGTAGCCTTGGTGTACGACGTGCGGACAGCGGAGTCCTTCAATGAACTGTTCGACGTGCTGGATAAGCTGAAGGGCATGGAGGGCGTCTGCCGGATGCTGTTTTTGGAGGCGTCTCCGGCGGCCATCATCAAGCGCTATAAGGAGACCCGCCGCCGCCATCCCCTGGAGAAGGAAGCCGACTCCCTGGAGGAGGCCGTGGAGCGGGAGCGGGAGCTGATGCAGCCGGTGAAGCAGCGGGCGGATTTCGTCATCGACACCACCCGGCTCTCCACCGCCAAGCTGAAAAGCGAGCTGCTGCGCATTTTCAACGGTGAAGGGGAACAGGCGGGCATGACGGTAAGCGTGACCTCCTTCGGCTTTAAGTACGGCATCCCCCTGGAGGCGGACCTGGTGCTGGACGTGCGCTTTATGCCGAATCCCTTTTACATCGAGGAGCTGCGGCACCAGACCGGCTTGGACAAGCCGGTTTCCGATTATGTGTTCAGCTTTCAGCAGACCCACGATTTCCTCCGCAAGGTGGAGGACCTGCTGGGCTTCACCCTGCCGCTGTACGCGGAGGAGGGGAAGACCGGCCTGGTCATTGCCGTGGGCTGCACCGGCGGGCATCACCGCTCCGTGGCCATCGCCCATGCGCTGACGGAGTTCATCCGCGGCCGGGGCTATCAGACGGCGGAGCACCACCGGGATATGGAAAGAGCCGTTTAAGGCGGAAAGGAGCTCTATGGAATACCGGCCTTACCGCGCGCCCCGGAAGCACGGGCCCCGCATCGCCGTCATCGGCGGCGGACACGGCCTGTCCAACATGCTGCGGGGCTTGAAGGACTACACGGAAAATCTCTCCGCCATCGTCACAGTGGCGGACGACGGCGGCGGCTCCGGCGCGCTGCGCCAGGATTTGGGAATGCCCCCGCCGGGAGACATCCGCAACTGCCTGGTAGCTTTGGCCAATACAGAGCCGCTGATGAAGCAGATGATGGACTACCGTTTTCAGGAGGGGACCCTGGCGGGACAGAGCTTTGGAAACCTCTTCCTGGCGGCGCTGAACGGCATTTCCCCCAGCTTCGATACGGCGGTGCGCCGGATGAGCGAGGTCTTGGCCATCACCGGCCGGGTGCTGCCCGTGACCACCGCCGACGTGCAGCTGGAGGCGGAGTTTGAAAACGGAGCCAGCGTCATCGGGGAGTCCAAAATTTTCCACTGCAAGAAGAAGGAAGACTGCCGTATTACCAAAGTGCGGCTGCTGCCGGAGCATCCCAAGGCCCTGCCGGAGGCCCTGGCCGCCATCCGGGAGGCGGACATGATTGTCCTGGGGCCCGGGAGCCTCTACACCAGCATCATTCCAAACCTGCTGGTGGACGGCATCGTGGACGCCATCCAGGAATCCTCCGCATTAAAGATCTATGTCTGCAACGTCATGACCCAGGAGGGGGAAACGGAGGGTTACACCGCCTCAGACCATATCGCGGCCCTGTTTAAGCACTCGGTGCCGGGGCTGTTCCACCTGAGCCTGGTGAACTCCTCTCCCATTCCTCAGGATGCGGCGGAGCGCTACGCCCAGGAGGGGGCGGAGCTGCTGCGCTATGACAAGGAGCGCTGCGCCGCCCTGGGGGTGGAACTGGTCAGCCGTCCCATCGTCATGGTGCAGGACGGTTATGTCCGCCACCATCCCGACAAGCTGGCCCAGGAACTGATTCTCCTCCATGCGGAACGGAACGTCCGCATTGCCGGGGGACGCTATCGAACGGAGTAATGGTTATTTCCTTTACATAGACTGCCGCTGAGGAGGTTTTGCCGGTGTCCTTTTCCTTTGATACGAAAAATGAGCTGTGCAGACTGCCGATTCAGCGGCGCTGCTGCGCCCAGGCGGAGGCGTACGGCATCCTGCTTTACTGCCACACCTTCAGCTCCTCCGAGGTTCGGATCATTACGGAAAATCCCAATTTTGCCGTCCGGCTGCCCCGGCTTTTTCAGCGGGCCTTCGACCTCCGGTTCGACCGCCAGCCGGACCCGGACCGGGGAGAGGGGGGGAAAATGGTCTTTCAAATCAAGGAGCGGGAGAAGCTGGACCATATCATCGACCTCCTGGGTTACGCCCCCCGGCAGAGCCTGGCCCTTCACATCAATTTCGCCATGCTGGAGGAGGACTGCTGCCGGGCCTCCTTCCTCCGGGGCTGTTTCTTTGCCGGGGGGAGCATCACGGACCCCGCCAAGCGCTATCATTTGGAGCTGACCAGCTCCCACCTCCAGGCCAGCCGGGAATTGGAGGTGCTGCTGCGGGAGAGCGGCTATCCTCCCAAAAGCGTGACCCGGAACGGCAGCGCCGTCACCTACTTTAAACAGAGCGACCAAATTGAGGACTTCCTCACCCTCATCGGCGCGCCGGCGGCGGCCATGCGCATCATGTCCACCAAAGTGGAAAAGGGCATCCGCAACAGTGTGAACCGGCGGCTGAACTGTGACAGCGCCAACTTAGACAAGGCGGTGGAGGCCGCCCAGAGCCAGGGGGCCGCCATCCGAAAGCTGGAGATGTCGGGGCGGCTCAAGGATCTGCCGGACAAGCTCCAGGAGACGGCGGCCCTGCGGCTGGCCCACCCGGAGCTGAGCCTTTCTGAGCTGGCGGAGCAGTTTGACCCGCCGGTGACAAAATCCTGCCTGAATCACCGGCTGCGGAAGCTGGTGGAGCTGGCGGAAGGACTTTGAGACAAGGAGAAAGGAAATTTATGCCTGACAACATGACGTGGGCCCAGCGGTTCCCGATGGACCGCCAGCCCTCCTTGGAGGAGATGGACCGTTACGCGGACAACCCCCTCTGGCCGGAGCTCCGGCAGTATTTAAAGGACGCCTACGGCGCGGAGCCCCGGACGGAGTACAGCCGCTGCGGCCTGGAGCCGGGATGGAACGTGAAATTCAAGAAGGGGAGCAAGGCCCTGACCACCGTATACCTCCGGCCAGGCTATGTGACGGCGATGATTTCCATTGCGCCCAAGGATGAGTTGGCCGCGGAGGGAGTGCTTTTGACCTGTACGGAGGATACCCGGGCGCTCTACCGGAACACGGCGTCTTCGAAAATGGGGCGCTGGCTGATGATCGACCTGACCTCTTCGGAGGTTTTGGAGGATATCAAGGCCCTGCTGGCCCTTCGGATGAAACCGGCTGAGCAATAAAGACAAGATAGAAAGGGGGAGGCGCCATGTCCTTCGTCCACCTCCATGTCCATACGGAATACAGCCTTCTGGACGGCGCATGCCGGATCCGGGACCTGCCGAAAATCGTAAAAGACCTGGGCCAGACCGCCTGCGCCGTCACGGATCACGGGGTCATGTACGGCGCGGTGGACTTCTACCGGGCCTGCAAGGCGGAGGGAATTAAGCCCATCATCGGCTGCGAGGTCTATGTAACGGCGGAGGGCCGGAGGCTCACCGACAAGGTCCACGAGTTCGACTCCGAGAGCCGCCACCTGGTGCTCCTCTGCGAAAATGAGGAGGGCTACCGCAACCTCTCCTACATGGTCTCCCTGGCCTGGACCGAGGGCTTTTACATCAAGCCCCGGATCGACCTGGAGCTGCTGCGGGAACACAGCCGGGGCCTGGTGGCCCTGTCCGCGTGCCTGGCGGGGGAGATTCCCAGGCGGCTGCGGAACGGGGAGTACGAGAACGCCAAGCGCTATGCCCTGGAAATGTCGGAAATTTTCGGCCCGGACCACTTCTATCTGGAGCTCCAGGACCACGGCATCCAGGATCAGGCGCTGGTCAACCGCGGGCTGCTCCGCATCCATGAGGAGACGGGCCTGCCCATGGCCTGCACCAACGACGCCCACTATCTCCGGAAGGAGGACGCGGAAGCCCACGACGTGCTCCTGTGCATCCAGACGGGAAAGACCCTGGACGACGAGAACCGGATGCGCTACGAGCCCCGGAATTTCTACCTTCGCAGCGAGGCGGAGATGGCGGAGCTGTTCTCCGGTTACGAGGGGGCCCTGGAGAACACAGCGAAAGTGGCGGACATGTGCAGCATGGACTTTACCTTCGGGAAGTACCACCTGCCGGAGTTTCAGCTTCCCCCGGGCTACGACAGCTTCTCCTATTTAAAAGAGCTCTGCGACCAGGGCTACCGGGACCGTTACGGCGAGGACGACGCCCACCGGGGGCAGCTCCAATATGAGCAGGACATGATTGAGAAGATGGGATTTACGGATTATTTTCTCATCGTCTCGGACTTTGTCCGCTACGCCCGAAGCGTGGGCATCCCCGTGGGGCCGGGCCGGGGCAGCGCCGCGGGCTCCATGGTCAGCTACTGTCTCTATATCACGGACATCGACCCGGTAAAATACGGGCTCTACTTTGAGCGCTTCCTGAACCCGGAACGGGTGAGCATGCCGGATATCGACATGGACTTCGGCGACACCCGAAGGGGGGAGGTCATCGAGTACGTCCGCCGGAAGTACGGGGAGGACCACGTGGCCCAAATCGTTACCTTCGGCACCATGGCCGCCCGGGGCGTGGTCCGGGATGTGGGCCGGGTGATGAACCTGCCCTATGCCGAGGTGGACCAGATCGCCAAGCAGATTCCCAATCCCCCCGGAGCCCACATCACCCTGGCGGACGCCCTGCGGCTGACGAAATCCCTCAGCGACCTCTATAACGGCGACGAGACGGTCAAGCGCCTCATCGACACGGCTCAGATGCTGGAGGGCATGCCCCGGAACGCCTCTACCCACGCTGCCGGGGTGGTCATCACCAAGCGGCCGGTCTATGAGTACGTGCCCCTGGCGAAAAACGACGACATCGTGGTCTGCCAATATGGCATGGTGACGCTGGAGGAGCTGGGCCTGCTGAAAATGGACTTTCTGGCCCTCCGAAATCTGACGGTGCTGGAAGACGCGGTGCAGCTTCTCAAGGAGCACCAGCCGGACTTCCGCTTGGCAGACATTCCGGAGGAGGACCCGGAGACTTATGAGATGCTGGCAGCGGGAAAGACGTCCGGCGTGTTCCAGATGGAGTCCACCGGCATGACCGGGGTCTGCGTGGGACTGAAGCCCCAGAATATCGAGGACCTCACCGCCATCATCGCCCTCTACCGTCCCGGGCCCATGGATTCTATTCCCCGATTCATCGCCTGTAAGCAGGATCCGAAGCTCATCAAGTACCGCCATCCCTCCCTGGAGCCCATTTTGTCCGTCACTTACGGCTGTATCGTATATCAGGAACAGGTTATCAAGATCTTCCAGGATTTGGCGGGCTACTCCCTGGGGCAGGCGGATATGGTCCGCCGGGCCATGAGCAAGAAAAAGGCCAAAGACATTGAGAAGGAGCGGGAAGCGTTTCTCCACGGCGACCCCGGCCGGGGCATCTCCGGCTGTGTGGCGAACGGTATCCCGGAGGCCACGGCGGAGGCCATTTACCAGGAAATCTATGATTTTGCCAACTACGCCTTCAACAAGGCCCACGCCGTCAGCTATGCTGTGGTGGCCTATCAGACGGCCTATTTCAAGTGCCGCTACACCCGGGAATACATGGCGGCGCTTTTGACCTCCGTGCTGGATAACTCCGACAAGGTGGCGGGCTATATCAACGAGTGCCGGGACTGCGGCATCGCCCTGCTGCCCCCGGATATCAACCGCTCCCTGGACCGCTTCACTGTGGAAGAGGGGGGCATCCGCTTTGGGCTGGTGGCCATCAAGAACATCGGACGGGGCTTTATCCAGGCCGTGATGAAGGAGCGGGAGGAGGCCGGGCCCTTCCGGTCCCTGCCCGACTTCTGCCGCCGCATGGCGGGCAGCGATATGAACAAGCGGGCGCTGGAAAATCTGATCCGGGCCGGGGCCTTCGACTCCACGGGGGCCCGGCGGTCCCAGCTGGTCCGGGTCTATGAGAAGGTGCTGGATGCCGCCGCCGCCCGCCAGCGGCAGAACCTGGAGGGGCAGCTGGATATCTTCGGCATGTCCCGTTCTTCTCAGGCGGCGGAAGATGTCCACCTGCCGGACGTCCCGGAGTTTACCGCACAGGAGCGGATGACCATGGAGAAGGAGACTACCGGACTCTATCTCTCCGGCCATCCTATGGACGCCTACCGGGATATCGTGCGGCGGCTGCGGGTCCCCCAGATTGGAAAAGTGCTGGAAGACTTTGCCCAGGAGAACGGCCCCACCCGCTTTGCCGACGGGCAGTATCTGACCCTGGCGGGGGTGGTAACCTCCAGCAAGACCAAAACCACGAAAAACAACAGCCTCATGGCCTATGTGGTGGTGGAGGACGAGACCGGCTCCATCGAGATGCTATGTTTCAGCCGGACGCTGGATGTCTGCGGGCCCTACCTCCGGGAGAATCAGGCCGTGGTTGTGAAGGGCAAGCTGTCCGTCCGGGATGAAAAGGCGCCCCAACTGATGTGCGATACCGCCTATCCCCTGGAGACGGCGGAGGGCGGCGCCCCGCCCCCGCCCCCTGCGGCCAAGGCCGGTAAGCTGGTGCAGGGGGAGACGCTGTATCTGAAATTTCCATCCCTGGACCACCCCTCCCTCCGTCATATGAAGCTGGTGTTTACCATGTTCCCCGGCGACGCCCAGGTGAAAATGGTCATGGCGGACACCCGGAAGGTCTACGGCACCCGGGCGATGCTCCACAGAGCCCTGATCCAGGAGGCCAGGGAGATCCTGGGGGATGAAAATGTGGTCGTCAAATAAAAGCGCGGGTACGGAGGGACTCCGTACCCGCGCTTTTTATGGGTCTTGGGATAAGAACAGCTGAATAATTTGGCCATAGAACTTTTCCGGCGCTTCCCGGAAGCGTTTTGCCGCCGCCTTGGCCTGGTCCTGGTCCACCATCATCAGCTTCAAATCCATGACGCCGCCCTTGTCGTCGGACAGCTGAAAGCGCGCCGTATAGGTGCCGTTGGGCCGCTGCTCGACGGCGGCTTTCACCTGCCGCTGGCGGCGGAGCTTCCGATTCCACTCCTCCAGATTTTTGTCGCAGCGCCGGCGGACGGAATAGGGGAGGCTGGATTCACAGGCGGCGCCGTTCCGGCGGCCTTTGTCCGTCAGGACGTAGAGGCCATTCCGGTCTATAGCCAGGTGCTCCGTGCGGACCAGGTCGGCCAGGCACTCGGAAAAATCGAAGTAGTCGATGGCGTCGTCGCAAAGGGTCAGGTCCAGGATGGTGTCAAAGGGCGCCGGTTCCTCGACCCTGGCGGTGATGTAGAGGATGAGAAATTTGATTTCCAGCTTGTCCTGGATGAAACCCGGCATGTGACCGGCCTCCTCTCCGGTTTCCGCTCAAAAAGCGGGAATTTCTATTTCTTATTATACTCCGCCGGAGGGAAAAACACAAGTCTGCCCGGAGAACCTGAGGCGGAAATTTGTCGAAATTTACCGGAAAGCACCTTGACGGTTCCCGCCGACATTGGTATCATAGGGACAGTTCTAAACGAGAAAGGCGGCGGCAAGATGAAAAAGAGGACGCTGGCAATCTTACTGGCGGCGTGCATGATGATGGCCCTGGCGGGCTGTGGGAAGAAGTCTGCTCCTGAACCGGAGCCGGAGCCCACGGAGAAAACGGACCCCGCCCCGCCTCCCGAGCCGGAGCCGGAACCCGAGCCTTACGTCCCGGCGGGCGTCAATCCGCTGACGGGCCTTCCTATGGAGCCGGAGTATGAGAATCTGCGGCCCATCGCCATTATGCTGAACAACCTGAAGGCGGCCCAGCCTCAGCTGGGCATCTCTCAGGCAGATATTATCTATGAAGTTCCGGTGGAAGGCGGCATTACCCGGATGCTGTGCCTCTATCAGACGGTAGAGGGCGTGGACATCCTGGGCAGCGTCCGTTCCGCCCGGCCCTATTTTGTGGAGCTGGCCCTGGGGCATGACGCAGTCTACGTCCACGCCGGGGGCAGTCAGGAGGCGTATTCCAACCTGCGGAGCTGGGGTGTGGACCACATGGACGGTGTCCGGGGCGGAGAGGATGCGAAGATCTTCTGGCGGGACCCGGACCGGAGAAAGAACAATGGCTATGAGCACAGCCTGATTACTTCCGGGGAAAAGATTCTGGAGTACCTGTCCAAGGGGAAGATTACCACGGAGCACGGCAGCGGCTGGAATTACCTCCAGGCATTCGTGGAGGACGGGACCCCGGCGGCAGGGGAGACGGCGGAGCACATTAAGGTCCGTTTCTCCGCCTATAAGACGGGAACCTTTGACTATGACGAGTCTGCGGGGAAATACCTGGTGGGCCAGTACGGAAAAGAGCACGTGGACGGCAGTACGGGAGACCAGGTCAGCGCCGTAAACGTATTGGTGCTGAAAACCTCCACCGCTGTTCTGGACGACGTAGGCCGCCTCCGGGTCCAGACCACCGGAGAGGGGGAGGGACTTTTCTTCTGCGGCGGCAAGACAGTTCCCATCCGCTGGAACCGGAAGGACCGGGACAGCGCCTTCTCCTACACGCTGGAGGACGGCCGCTCCCTGGCGTTAGGACAGGGAAACAGCTACGTCTGCATCATCAGTCCCAAGACCAGCACGGTGGAATACGAGTAAGCGGAAAGGACCGCCCCGGAATTGGGGCGGTCCTTGATTTCATTTGCGGCAGGCGCAGCAGCATTCCTCGTAGTTCTCAGGCATCCGCACGGTGTTGGGCGGGAAGAACTCGCCCACCGGGAAGGAAATGTTGCGGAAGATGCCGCAGGGGTCCTCGGTTCCGCTGCCGCAGGCGCACTCCTTGTCGGGCATGCAGTAGTCGTACACCGGAACCAAGAGCTGGGAGTCCCGCTCCAGGCGGACGATGGAGAACTGGCCCAGGGTAACGTAAATGCGGCGGCTGTCGTCACCACTGGAGAGCTCCCCGTCGAAGCAGCTGTTGACAAAGGAGGGAACCTCACACAGCTCGCAGTCGCAGTCCCGCTTGCCACAGCAGTCCATAATCCGGGCGTCCAGGACGATGGGATCCACGGCCTCGACCACGGCGACGGGGAGATTGGAGCGGCTGGTGAGCTGGAGATCCGGTTCGCCGGTGCGGAGCTCGGAGGAGAAGATTTTGGCGTTTCCTTCGCTGCCGAAGAGGATGGCCCGCTTGTCGAAGACGCACAGACCCTCCACGGTGACGGGGGCGGGACAGCTCAGGTAAGCTTGAAGGGTGACGGAGTAGAAGAAGCGCATGTCGACGGTGTAGAAGCCCCGGTTGAAGCTGACGGGCTCCACGTCCACGTAGACATAGAGCAGCTTGGCGCTGCCTCCCTTGACGGACAGGGCGCGGTTGATGACGTCCACATATTGAAGCTTGGGGTAGAAACGCAGGTCCTCGATGCAGTCTTTGTCACGGCAAGAATCGTACACTTTCCGTGTATGAATGCAAACTGCCTCTCGGATGCCGCTGAGGTCCTCCACGGGACCGGGCATGACTTTCTCGGGCATTGCAATACCTCCTAATAAGTAGCTGGCGAAAGAACAAGGTCCTTTCAATCCAGTGTATGCGCCGCAAATCAGGAGGTGAGAGGGGAGGGCTTATTTCAGTTCCCCCCGCAGAAGGGCATACATACAGTAGGAGCCAACCCGCCCCTTTTTGAAAACCCCGTTCCGCATGGTTCCCTCGCAGGTGAAGCCCGCTTTTTCCAGTACCCGCCGGGAGCCCAGGTTGTCCGCGAAGGGCTCCGCGAAAATGCGGAGGATGTCAAAGCGGCTGAAAGCCTCCCGGCAGATCTGCCGCACCGCCTCCGTCATAACGCCCCGGCCCCAATGTTCCTCGGCCAGCCAGTAGCCCAGCTCGGCGGATTTTTCGTACACGTCGTCCTTGACGGAGACGCTGACGCTGCCCGCGGCCCTTCCGTCTATGACGATGGCCCGCATGAGCCGCCGGGCCTCACCCTGGGCGATGCAGTCTCCCACAAACCACTCCGCGTCCTTCAGGGTATAGGGAGAGGGGAAGACGTTTCGCAGGTTTACCGCAATGTTCGGGTTATCTGCCGCCATAGCGATAGACTCCGCATCCGTCTTCTGCCAGGGTCTCAGGGAAAAAGAAAGCATGTGCAGCACCTCCAAACAGAAAATTTGAGCCTCATTATACCAGGAAAGGAAGCGCTTGTCCACTGCGTTTTCAGCGTCTTATGGAAGGAAAAGGAAATCCTTTGAAGAAAAGGCTTGCAAAACGCGCAGTATCTGGTATAATGAACACATTCTGATTACACAAAAGGAAGGAAGTTCTGAATGGATTACACAATTCTCATGTTGATTGTCATGCTGGCAATCATGTATTTCCTGATGATCCGCCCGGAGAATAAGCGGAAGAAAAAGGCCCAGGAAATGCGGGACAGCCTGAAGAAAGGCGACACCATCACCTCCATCGGGGGCATCGTCGGCCGGATTGTCTCCGTTGGCAAGGACACGATTGTTATCGAAACCAGCGACGACCGGGTCCGCATGGAGCTGACAAAGTGGGCCGTCAGCTCTGTGGGCGTCCAGAGCGGCGAACAGCCCGAGGAGAAAAAAGAAGAGAAGAAACCCGCCAAGAAGGAAGAGGAAAAGAAAGAGTCCGAGAGCGACAAGGGCGATTGGAATCCGGAGCTGTAAAAGCCCTGGGGTCCCAGGCCCGATTTTGTCCCAGCTCAAACGCATAAAAACCACCTCCCGAAGAATATGCTTTTTCAAGAGCATGTTTTGAGGGAGGATTTTTTATGACGAAAGGACGAAAAAAGCTGGCGGTATGGCAGGGCTTTCTGGCAGGGTGGGGATTGTCTCTGAGCGTATACATCCTGGGCCTGCTGCTTTTGACGCTGCTGCTGGTGAAAGGAGCTTTGTCGGAAGGGGGGAGCTTTCCCCTGGTGGCGGCGCTGTGTGCGGCGTCCGCACTGGCCGGTGGACTGCTGACGGTGCGCCTGACCCATTGGCGGGCGGGGGGCGTGCTGACGGCGGCGCTGTTCCTGTCCGTGCTGCTTCTGGCGGGTCTGGGCTTCTGGGAGGAAGTCTCCTGGCTGGGCAGAGGCGGCGTTCTGCTGCTGTGCGGCCTGGCTGGGGGACTGCTGGGCGGAGCGGCTGGGCCCAGGAAGCGGCGGCGGCGGAAGTGAAAAAGAAGACCTTTGTTGGATTGCACAAAAACGCCGGTTTTCCTCCCAATCCTCCTTCGGCGGCGAAATTAGGCCGCCGCCGGAGAGGGGAGGGGAGGGGCGGCAGATATGGGATCGGCGAGGTATGCGTCCCCCCAAATGTGGACGGCGGCGGCGGCGGCTCGCTGTTCTGTTCTATTCGATTTCAATGGTTTACATAATGTAGTTTACATAACATTTTGTCATAAATCCCAAAAAAGTGCTTTTTTTAGGAAACATCTTGCGGAAAGCAAAAAAAAGAGCTATATTATGAGTACAAGCTGATTTTACGTGGTTGCACACCTTCTCCCTTGCCGCTGCCGGCAGGAGGGTGTTTTCTTATCTGTCGAATTGCCCGGCTTTTTCCGAAAGGCGTATAAGCCGCCGGCCTCCCTCATAGGATGAGTTGAGGTGAGGCGGTTTGGAGTGGAAGAGGCGGGAGATGACGGAGCGAAGGCGGCAGTTGTCCCGCCTGCTGTTTCTGGCGCTGTTTTTTTTCGCCGGCGTCGTTTTGGGACAGGTCTTTTCCGGTCGGGTTCCGGACGCTACGGGCGACGAGCTGACTCGATATCTGACGGATTTTCTGAAGGTAGGAGAGGAAGCCCCGTCTCCTGGGGCGGCGCTGTCGGCGGCGGCGCTGTATCTCCGCTATCCGCTGGCTGCTTTCCTGATGGGCTTTGCCTCCATCGGCGTGCTGCTTCTGCCTCTGACAACGGGAGCTTTTGGATTTTTCCTGTCTTTTTCCGTCTGCTGTTTTACGGCTGCTTTCGGCCGTGACGGCGTACTGCTGGCGCTGGCAGTGTTCGGCCTCCGGTGTGCGGTGACGCTGCCCTGCTATTTTCTGCTGGCGGTTCCGTCGCTGGAGCGTTCCATAGATCTGCTCCGCCTCTCTTTAGGAGGGGGGCGGCGCTCTGTCCCTATGCGTTACGACCGGGGGTGGTGGCGGCGTCTGGCAGTGATTTTTGGGACGCTGCTGGCGGGAATGTGCGCCGATTTGATGCTGTCCCCCTGGTTTTTGCGGCAGCTTTTGGAACGGATGCTGACAGGTTAGAAAACACCGCGCCGACACTGGTAAAGAGAGAAGGGATTGTTACGGACGAGATCGCGCGCTATGGGGAATATTTGGTGAGGGAAAAGCATGCCTCCCAAAATACCGTGGCCTCTTACCTGCGGGATGTGACTCAGTTCTCGGACTATCTGAAGGTCCGGGGCCCCAGTCTGCTGGAAGCCACCGCCGAGACGGTCCAATCCTACATGGATTGGATGATGAGCCGGGGCAAGTCCGCCGCTTCTGTTACCCGCTTTCTGGCCTCGGTGAAATCCTTTTACAATTTCCAGCTCTTCAGCGGTAAGATGAAATCCAACCCCGCCAAAGGGGTCGCCGCCGCCAAGGTGGAGCGGAAGTACCCGGAAATCCTGACCTCCAAAGAGGTGGACCTGTTTCTGGAGCAGCCCCAGTGCGTGGACGCCAAGGGCTTTCGGGACCACGCCATGCTGGAACTGCTGTACGCCACGGGCATCCGGGTCAGCGAGCTGATTACTCTGGACCTGGACGATTTGAACCTGGCCGCCGGATTCGTCCACTGCTCCAGCAAGGGTAAGGAACGAATCATCCCCCTGTACCGCACGGCGGTGAAGGCCCTGCAGGACTACGTTTGGAAGATTCGGCCCCAACTGGTGTCCGACGAGGAGGAAACCGCCCTGTTTGTCAATATGAACGGAGAGCGGATGAGCCGCCAGGGCTTCTGGAAGATTATCAAGCACTATCAGGAGAAGGCTGGGATAGAGAAGGAGATCACCCCCCATACCCTGCGGCACTCCTTCGCGGCGCACCTGCTGGAGAACGGCGCGGACCTGCGGTCCATCCAGGAGATGCTGGGCCACGCGGATATCTCCTCCACGCAGATTTATACCCATGTTGTGAAGGGAAATTTGAAGGACATTTATCAAAAGGCCCATCCCCGGGCGTAACGGAATACATAGAGAAGGCGCTGCCGGACCGGCAGCGCCTTTTTTAGGGCGGCGCTTTTGTGACTTTAATTAAGGTCTGCTTCCGTTTTTCTTGTTGCGCATTCCGGTGAAATTTGCTATACTGACTAAGAATGCAAGCCGAAAGGGGCGGAGTATGCGGATATTAGGCATCGACCCCGGCTTTGCCACCATTGGCTTCGGCCTGGTGGAGGCGGAGCGGGGACAGGCGCGGATGGTAACTTACGGGGCCATCACCACACCGGCGGGGCTGCCCCTGAGCCGGAGACTCTACCAGATCGGCGCCGATATGGAAGAGCTGATCGGCCAGTTGAAACCGGACGTCATTTCCATAGAGGAGCTGTTTTTTAACACGAATATCACCACCGGCATCGCCGTGGCCCACGGCAGGGGGGTCCTGCTCTACACCGCTGAGAAGTGCGGCGTGCCCCTGTACGAGTACACCCCCTCCCAGGTAAAGCTGGCGGTGACGGGCTACGGCAAGGCGGAGAAGCGGCAGGTGATGGACATGACCCGGCGGCTTTTGAAGCTGCAGAAGGTCCCCCGCCCCGACGACGCCGCCGACGCGCTGGCCCTGGCCCTGTGCCACGCCAGGAGCTTTACTTCCCGGCTGCCCCGGAACGGGGACGCGCCGGAGACGGTCTGACAAAGGTAGCATGGAGGCGTTATGTTTTACTATTTAGACGGTACTGTGGCGGAAATTCTGCCCTATCTGGCGGTCATCGACTGCGGAGGCGTAGGCTACGCCTGCAAGACCACCAACAACACCCTGGCCGCCTTGAAGAAGGGCCAGCGGAAAAAGCTCTACACCTATCTCAACGTGGCGGAAAACCTCTTTGAGCTCTACGGCTTTGCCACTCAGAGCGAGCTGAACAGCTTCAAGCTGCTCATCGGCGTGTCCGGCGTGGGGCCCAAGGCGGCTCTGGCCATCCTGTCCTCCGGCACACCGGAGACGCTGGCCATGGCCATCGTCACCGGGGATGAGAAGTCTTTGACCGCCGCGCCGGGGGTGGGGAAGAAGATCGCCCAGCGCATCATTCTGGAGCTGAAGGATAAAATGGCCAAGGAAACCGCCGGAGGGCTTGACTTTTCCGGCGGGAAGGGCGCGCCTGCCCCGGCGGTGTTTGGGAATAAGGCCACGGAGGCGGCCCAGGCTCTGGCGGTCCTGGGTTACTCCAGCCAGGAGGTTTCCGCGGCGCTGAAGGGCCTGGATATGGAGCAGCCTCTGGAAGAAATCGTCCGGCAAGGGCTGAAACGCATGGCAAAGCTCTAAAAGCTTTACATTGCAGTTTGTGTAAAGCTTTATCACTTTATAGATAGAATTTGGCTTTTGACCGACTCCTTTCTGGCGGAGCGCAGAATAACGGTGAAAAGGCAATCTGCTTTACAGCGATTTTGAAGAAAGGAGGCGGTGCGGCGGTGTCCCGTGTGATTATCATTGGATTTTTGGGGACCATCTTTGCAATGTCTCAATTTTTTAAATACTGCCGCCTGCTGAACGGCCGGGACCTGGAGCCGGAGGAGTCGGAGCGGTATCGGTGCAGGGCTCAGCGGTGGCTGGCGGCTTCGGGCTGTCTGTTCGGCGTAGCGCTGCTGGCTATCATTGTGGGGATCATCCTGCGATAAATTTCCCGGGAAAAGGACGTGAGCGTTTGAGCATTGATTTTGGAAGCGATATCTACGAGGAGCCCATCGTGGCGAAGACCTTTTTGCAGGAGGACGCCCAAGAGGGCTCCCTGCGGCCAAGGAGCCTGCGGGAGTACATCGGTCAGGAGAAGGCCAAGGAAAACCTTTCCATCTTCATTGAGGCCGCCCGGAAGCGGGAGGAATCCCTGGACCACGTTCTGCTCCACGGCCCTCCGGGACTGGGCAAGACCACCTTGGCGGGCATCATCGCCCAGGAAATGGGGGTCAATATCCGCATCACCTCCGGCCCCGCTATTGAGAAGCCGGGGGACCTGGCGGCGCTGCTGACAAACTTGAACGAGGGAGATATTCTTTTTGTAGATGAGATACACCGACTGAATCGCTCCGTGGAGGAGATTTTGTATCCCGCCATGGAGGATTACGTGCTGGACATTATCGTGGGAAAGGGGCCCTCCGCCAATTCTATCCGGCTGGACCTGCCAAAGTTCACCCTTATCGGGGCCACCACCCGGGCGGGACAGCTCTCCGCGCCCCTGCGGGACCGCTTCGGCGTGACGCTGCGGCTGGAGCTCTACACGCCGGAGGAATTGGCGAAGATCGTCACCCGCTCCGCCGGGATTTTGAATGTGGACGTTGTGCTGGAGGGGGCTTATGAGATTGCCCGGCGGTCCCGGGGCACGCCCCGCATCGCAAACCGGATGCTCCGCCGGGTCCGGGACTATGCCCAGGTCCGAGCGGACGGCGTCATTACCAAGAGCGTGGCGGACCAGGCTCTCTGCGCTTTGGAGATCGACTACCTGGGCCTGGACCCGGTGGACCGGAGGATGATGGAGGCCATTATAGACAACTATGGCGGCGGCCCCGTGGGCCTGGAAACGCTGGCCGCTACCATCGGCGAGGAATCGGTTACCCTGGAGGATGTTTACGAGCCCTATTTGATGCAGCTGGGCTTCTTGACCCGGACGCCCCGGGGGCGCTGCGTGACGCAGAAAGCGTACCAGCACCTGCACAAGCCCATCCCCGGCGGCGCGGCCTCCGAGGATGTTATGGAGCAGATATCATTGTGAGCGGTCCGGGGTATCTGGCCTCCGTCCGTCTCCGGCGGGAGCTGCCGGAGGGGAGCTGGCTCCGGAGGCTGGGGCCGGTAAACTATTTAATCGAGGGCGGCGTCCTGAAGTTTGACCGGCCCGTCACCTTTCTGGTGGGAGAGAACGGGACGGGGAAGTCCACGCTGCTGGAGGGGACCGCCGTGGCCTGCGGCTTTAACCCGGAGGGCGGCACCCGGAATTTCAACTTCTCCACAAGGGCTACTCACTCCATACTGGGGGAGTATCTGACCCCTGCCCGGAAGCGGTATCCCAGGGACGGCTTTTTCCTCCGGGCGGAGAGCTTTTACAATGTGGCCACGAATATTGACGAAATGGACGAAGCGCCCTCCTTTGCGCCCAGGCTCATCGACAGCTACGGCGGCGTGTCCCTCCACAATCAATCCCACGGGGAGAGCTTCCTGGCCCTGGTGCAAAACCGCTTCGGCGGGGAGGGGCTGTACCTGCTGGACGAGCCAGAGGCGGCCCTGTCGCCCTCGCGCCTTCTGACGCTGATGGGGGAGATAGACCTGCTGGTGAAAGCGGACTCTCAGTTTATCATAGCGACCCATTCACCGATTCTGATGGCGTTTCCCGGAGCCAGGATTTATGAGCTGAGCGAAAACGGCGTCCGGCCGGTAGAGTACCGGGAGACGGAGCATTACCAGTTGACAAAGCGCTTTCTGGACGACCCGGAGCGAATGCTGCGGTATCTGCTGGAGGAGAAAGGATGACGGAGTTTCTTTTATGGCTGTTTATGCTGGCTATGGCTCTGCTGATTCCCGGAAGCATGATTCTCCTGGGGCGGAGCTTTATGAAAAACCCGCCTGGGGAGATTAACGACGGCTATGGTTACCGCACGACCCGCTCCATGCGGAACCGGCAGACCTGGGAGTTTGCCCAGCGCTATAGCGGGCGCTTCTGGTATCGGGCCGGTCAGCCCGTGCTGGTGGTCTCCCTGTTGTGGATGGCTCTGCTGTTTGGGCGGGAAGTCGACGCGGTTGGAAATTTCGGCATGATTTTGACTGGGTTGCAAATGGTCCCGCTTTTGGCGGTCATCCCCGTCACGGAGCGGGCTTTGAAACGGGAATTTGACGATTTTGGAAGAAAGAGGTAATCGATTTATGGGTAAACTTTTTGGCACCGACGGCATCCGCGGCGTAGTGGGGGAGAACCTGACGGCGGACCTGGCCTTCCAGGTCGGGCAGGCCGTGGGGACGGTTTTGATGGAGGAAAAGGGCGGTGAGCGCCCCACGGTGGTCCTGGGCAAGGATACCCGCATTTCCTCCGACTTGCTGGAGGCGGCGCTGATTGCGGGATTGTGCTCCGTGGGCGCGGACGTGAAGCCCGTAGGAGACATCCCCACGCCCGCCGTGGCCTACCTTACCCGGCAGGAAAAGGCGGACGCGGGCATCGTGGTCTCCGCCTCCCACAACCCCTATGAGCACAACGGAATCAAGGTCTTCAACGGCCAGGGCTATAAGCTCTCCGACGCGCTGGAGGACCGGGTGGAGGAGAAGATTTTTTCGGAAGCCCCCATGGACCTGAAAACCCGGGGGGAACTGGGCCGCCGACACCACGGCATGAAGCAGCTCAAGCGGGATTACATTGACTTTGTGGCCTCCACCATTGATTCGGACCTGTCCGGCCTGCGCATCCTGGTGGACTGCGCCAACGGTGCCGCCAGCGCCACGGCTCCGGAGCTCTTCGGCCGCTTCAAGGCCCATACGGTCTTCCTCCACCGGACCCCCGACGGGGTGAACATCAACGACCGCTGCGGCTCCACCCACCTGGAGGACCTGGCGGCCCAGGTGGTGAAGGGGGGCTATGACGTCGGCGTGGCCTTCGACGGCGACGCGGACCGCTGCCTGCTGGTGAACGAAACCGGAGGCGTCATTGACGGAGACAAGGTTATGGCCGTCTGCGCCCTGGACATGAAGCGCCGGGGCGTGCTCCGGGGGAACGCCATTGTGGCCACGGTGATGAGCAATCTGGGACTCCACGAGTTCTGCCGCAATCATGGCATTGACCTGGCCTGTACCGCCGTGGGGGACCGGAACGTGCTGGAGGAGATGCTTCGCCGGGACTTCCGCATCGGCGGCGAGCAGTCCGGCCACACCATCTTCACCGCCCTGGAGACCACCGGCGACGGACAGGTAACGGCTCTCCAGTTCCTCCAGGTCCTGGCTCAGTCGGGGAAGCGGGCGTCGGAGCTGGCCTCCGTCTGCGCCGCCTATCCTCAGGTGCTCATCAACGTGGAGGTCCCCCACAGCGGCGGCGTGAAAGAGAAAATCATGGACTCCCAGGAACTGGCGGAAGCCGTGAAGCGGGAGGAGTCCGCCCTGAACGGCGAGGGCCGGGTGCTTGTCCGCGCTTCGGGGACGGAGGCCCTGATTCGAGTCATGGTGGAAGCAAAGACGACCGAAATTGCGCAAAATACGGCCGATATTCTGGTTAGCCTCATAAAATCACTAAAATTTTAAGGAAAATTTCCGTTTATTTTGATAAATTGCTTGACATTTTCCTTTGCTGATGGGTATAATACAACATGCACAATACTTACGAGAACGATGTGCCGGAACTGGAGCGGCAGCCGGACGAGGCCCTGTGTCTCCTGGCCGCAGCTGGAGACCGCTTGGCAGAGGAAACTCTTGTCACCCGGTATAACCGCTTAGTCCGCACCTGTGCCCGCCCCTTTTTCCTGGCAGGGGGCGACAGCGAGGATCTCACGCAGGAGGGTATGGTGGGCCTCATTACGGCCGTCCGGGAATACGACGCCGGAAAAGAGGCGTCCTTCCGCACCTTCGCAGAGATCTGCATCCGCAGCCGACTCTATTCTGTGCTCCGCGCCTCGGCGCGGGATAAGCAGCAGCCGCTCAATCAATCGCTATCCCTAGACGACTCCCACTTTGACAGCAATCCCCTCACCTCTGGGACCAGTAATTTGGCGCAGCGTAATCCCGAAGATTTCCTGATCGACAGGGAACACACGGCAGCCCTCTTATCCGGTGTCCGGAAACAGTTGTCCGAGTTTGAAGCAAAGATTTTGGGGTTCTATCTGGACGGTCTTTCTTGCAGGGAAATTGCAAAAGCGGTGAACAAGCCCCCGAAATCCGTGGACAACGCCGTGCAGCGCATTCGACGCAAGGTGGCGCGGCAATTACTTTCCGGCGATCTCAGCAAACGCTGAACGCAATATAATTTTCTTTTCAAAGAGAGGGTAAAATCATGTACGAAGACAAGACCTTAGTGTGCAAAGAGTGTGGTCAGGAATTCGTGTTCACCGCCGGTGAGCAGGAGTTCTACGCTGAGCGCGGCTTCCAGAACGAGCCCCAGCGCTGCAAGGCCTGCCGCGACGCCCGCAAGAACGCCGCCCGCGGTCCCCGGGAGTATTTCACCGCTGTCTGCGCTGCCTGCGGCGGCGAGGCCCGCGTGCCCTTTGAGCCCCGTTCTGACCGTCCGGTTTACTGCAGCGAGTGCTTCGCCAAGATGCGCGAAGAGCAGCGCTAATCGGTTTTTCCGGTTTCGTCTCTTGTGCCAATTCTAATGAAAACACCTCCACGCAAAAGCGTGGGGGTGTTTTTCGCCTTTTGTCGGATTTTCTATTGAATTCGGGCAAATAATAGAGTATAATAGCTGAACGATAGCCGTCTGCGGAAATTTCTTCCGGAGGAACGGCGGCCCAAACGGCTGAACGCTGAATCCCATTTTTAATACGGAGGAATCCTAAAATGATTGAGATTACAAAAGACACCATCATCGGCGATATTCTGGACATCGCCCCTCAGACCGCGCCCATTTTCCTGTCCATCGGCATGCACTGCCTGGGCTGCCCGTCCTCCCGCGGAGAGACCGTGGAAGAGGCCTGCATGGTCCACGGCATCGACGTGGAAAAGCTGCTGGCCCTGGTGAACGAAGAGGCCAATAAAAAGGCGGAGTGATTCCGCCTTGAGAACGCTGGAACTGACGCCCCGCCTTCAGCTGCTGGCAGACTGGGTGCCTCCCGGCGCGCGGCTCGCCGATGTTGGCACGGATCACGCCTACCTTCCTGTGTGGCTCCGGCTCCATGGGCGCGTGGTCTTTGCCATTGCCTGTGATCTGCGGGAAGGACCCCTGGCCCGGGCTCGGGAGACAGGGAGGACCTACGGTGCAGACGGCGTTGACTTCCGGCAGGGAAACGGGCTGGAGGTGGTGTCGCCGGAGGAGGCGGATACCATCGCCGTCGCCGGAATGGGGGGCGAGAATATCGCCTCCATTCTGGCCCGGGCTCCGTGGACTGCCGACGGAACGCATACGCTGCTGCTCCAGCCCCAGACACGGGCGGAGGTCCTCCGGGCCTTTTTGGCGGAAAACGGTTATGCCATCCGCCGGGAGGCGCTGGTGGAGGACCGGGGGACCATCTACCCGGTCATGGAGGCCGGGGGAGGGGAGATGTCCCTGACCTTGGGCCAGCTCCACGGAGGGGCGGCCTTGCTTCACGATCCGTTGGGGGAACGGTACATCATTCAAAAGATTATTCGCCTTCAGACGGCGGTGGCGGGACTTAACCGCTCCGGCGGCGGGCGGGAAAAAGGGGACGCGCTGCGGGAAATCATCACCGCGCTGCTGTCCATGAGAGAGGAGTGGCGGCGTGCCAACAGTCGGTGAAATCGAAGCGGCTTTGTTTGAGCTGGCTCCCCGGGAAGGAGCCATGGACTGGGACAATGTGGGCCATCTGCTGGGGAATCCTGCTCAGGAGGTTGGCCGCTGCATGGTGGCGCTGGACATTACCCACGCCGTGGCGGAAGAGGCCATTGCGGCGGGCTGTCAGCTGATTGTCTCCCACCATCCCATTATGAACTGCAAGTGGTCCCAGGTGCAGACGGTGCGGGACGATACCTTTCAGGGGAGCCTACTGACGCGGCTGCTGCGGGCCAACGTGTCCGCCATCTGCATGCACACGAACCTGGACGTGGCGGAAGGCGGCGTCAACGACGTTCTGGCCCGGATACTGGGCATTCAGGAACCGGAGCGCTTCACCGGCGAGGGTGTGGGGCGCTGCGGCTGGCTGGCGGAACCCTTGACGCTGCCGGAGTTCGTCCGCTTTGTCTCGAGGACCTTGGGCTGCAATGGTGTGCGGTACAGCGACGCGGGGAAGCCCGTCCACCGGGTGGCTGTGGGCGGAGGCGCCTGCGGAGAATTTGAGGACGCCGCCATCGCCGCCGGGTGCGACACCTTTGTCACCTCCGATTTGAGCTATCACCAGTTTGTGGATGCGAAGGTCAAGGGGATCAACCTCGTTGACGCAGGACATTTCCCCACGGAAGATCCGGTCTGCGGGGAAGTTGCCGCGTTTTTGTCCGGGCGGTTTCCGGAATTGCAGGTCCAAAAATCTGCGGCCCATAGGGAAGCGATTCAGTATTATGTGGAAGGAGAATAAACGTTATGTCGGGACATTCCAAGTGGCATAATATCCAGAAAACCAAAGGCGCGGCCGACGCCAAGCGCTCCGCCGCCTTCACGAAGATTGCGCGGGAAATCATCGTCGCAGTAAAAGAAGGGGGATCCGGCGACCCCAACAATAACTCCCGCCTGGCGACGGTCATAGCCAAAGCCAAAGCGGTCAATATGCCCAACGACAACATCAAACGGACCATCGACAAAGCCCTGGGAGCGGGAAATACCGACAGCTACGAGGCCGTCACCTACGAGGGCTACGGTCCGGGCGGGGTGGCCGTCATTGTGGAGGCCCTGACCGACAACCGCCAGCGCACCGCGCCGGAAGTCCGCCACGCTTTTGACAAGTGCAACGGCAACCTGGGGGCCATCGGCTGCGTATCCTGGTCCTTTGATAAAAAAGGCGTCATTGTCATCGACAATGAGGATGGAGAGCTGGACGAGGAAACCGTCATGATGGACGCCCTGGACGCCGGAGCCGCCGACTTCGAGGCCGACGGGCCCGCCCTGGAGATCACCTGCGATCCGGACGCCTTTAACGACGTGGTAAAAGCTCTGGAGGAGAAGGGGTACAGCTTTGTTAACGCTGATGTGGAAATGGTGCCCCAGAACTACATTACGCTCAGCGGAGAGGGCGACGTAAAAAACATGCAGAAGCTCATCGACATGCTGGAAGACAGCGACGACGTACAAAACGTCTGGCACAACTGGGACAATGACTGATTCCAGCACAGGACAGGCCAAAACAGCCTGTCCTGTTTCTTTCTGCAATTATTAAACAAAAGCTGGATTTTGTTCAATAAATTGATCCGCAAAAAGAATAGAACCAGACCGCCGCCCGTTCAAGAGGGGACGGCGGTCCGGTTTTATCTTTTCCTGCGCCGGTAGAAAAAGGCGGTTATAATTCCTGCCAAGAGGACGGTCAGGCACGCTGCCGTTAGCAGCAAAGCGCTTCCGTTTGCAGCGGAGGAGGCTTCACCCGGAAATCCCCGGAAGCCTTCTCCGGGCCACTCGGGGAATCCCTGCCGCAGAACTTCTGTGGGCGGGATCTCCATTGCCGGTATGTCCGCACCCTCCTGGTCAGGCGGGGAGCCTGGCTCTTCCGGACTGCCGCCGGTCGGAGAGAACTGCGGTCCGCCGCCTCCAAAGCCTCCGCTCCGATTCATCGTGCCCATATCGGAGAGGGTAATAGAAGAGGCGTCCACCAAGGCGGAGCCGTCTGCCGCCTGTCCGGCCTCTGTAGAGGGGATGAGACCGTCCAGTTGTCCCGCAATGCTCTCCGTCCGGAGGCGGCAGAACTCCCGAAGGGTCTCCACGCCGGTCTCAAACTCTGCATAAGTATAGAACCAGGTGGGGTCCTTTTCCACATAGGGGGCAATCAGCGCCGCCGCATCGTCTATCAGCGCCGCCGGATCCACAGTCTCCAGGAATTCCCGGAAGTACTGGTGGTACAGCTCCGTATACTCTGGGCTGTCAAAGATCCAATCCACCATCGGGCGGCTGTCTCCGCGGCTGACAGGAGAGTCGATGGGGGCATTGACCTCGCTGCCCGCGTTTCCGCCCTGGAAGGTGCCGTAGGACAGGTTGTAATCCCAGGGAATCATGGAAAGCCGGCCGTCCTCTTCGTAGAGGTAGTAGTTGTGGACCATGGAGCCGGTATAGCTGTCTCCGTTGCGGACAAAGTTGTGGACCACGAAATAGCGCAGAACCTCGTCGATATCCAGGACATTTTCCAGGTTTTCGCCCTCGCTGAGGGCCTTCAGGGCGGCGATGAGCCGGGTTTGGTCCGCTTTGCTGACGTCCGTTTTGGCATTTTGAAAGATATTGGAATAGCTGTCCGGGTCGCTGTCAATGTACCTGAGTTTCACATCGTCGCCGCCCATACCGCCTCCGGGCCCGCCGCCGAAGCCGCCTTTTTTCCCTTCTCCGGGACTGTTCTGCCTGAATGATTCGCCATCCGGCGGGGAGGGAGGCGCGCCGTCGGGAGAAAAGTGGCCTTGGGTATCTTCCTCATCGGAGTTCACGAATTTCTCCATGTCAAATTCCCGGCCGTTGCCCCGTCCGCCGCCGAAGCTCATGCTGTCCGGCTTGTAGAGCTCACCGGGATCACCGCCGTAGTTTCGCCTGAGAAACGCATCCTCCACGCCTTCCACCGCCAGATACAGGCCCCAGTCCTGGCCGTTGACCGTGATGTAAACGTAACTGCACAGCGGCGCGTCCACCCCAAAGGCCCCCATCATTTGATAGGTGAGGTAGTCTTTCATATAGGTGGTGTCCTGTATGATATTATTCAGGCTCAGTTTATCCAGGCCATAGTAAGTCCTGCCGCTGTCATAGTGGTCAAATTCCAGCTTGAAGCTGTAGCGGCTGCTGTCCATGGCGGAGACCATGGAGAGGGAGGTATTGCCTTTGGCCCGGACGGCGGTGTTTTGGAATGCCTCGCCGTCAATCACCACGGCGCACTGGGCGTATTCTTCGTTTTCACAGGTCTCCAGGAAGCCGTCCCAATTGTCCATAACGATGTCGATGGTATGCACCTGTCCCGTGTCAAAAAGCCGGGTCTCGTAGCCCATGACCGACGCGGCGGGCCGGATGCCCAGGGCTTCTCCGCGCATAAAAGCGGCGGTCAGCAAAAGGCAGAGGACCAGGGCCGCGGCGCAGACTTTATCGATGTATTTGTGAGTCGACATCGGGCTCACCCCATGTAGTCCCCGTTGTAGCTCACCAGCACCGCGCTGCGGACGCCGGGAAGGTCTGCCAGGGCGTTGATGAAGGCGGTGTTTTCATCCTTCAGGCGAATCTCCAGATTCAGTTCCACCGCGTCCTTTTGAACGGTCTTGCACTTCACCACACAGCGGCGGGTGTTCTGCCGGAGGAACTCCGCCGCCCGGGTCTCACTCTCCTGGCCGTCGCACTGGAGGACGGCGATGTAGGGGTCGCAGCGGGACTTCCGGTTGACAAAGATCAGCAGCATCAGGCCGATGACCACGCTTCCGAACACCGCCAGCGGAATCAGCCCCGCCGCCAGGACGATGCCTACGGCGATGGCCCAGAAGAGAAAGGCGATATCCAGGGGCTCCTTGATGGCGGTGCGGAAGCGGACGATGGACAGCGCGCCCACCATGCCCAGGGACAGCACCACGTTGCTGGTGACCGCCAGGATGACCATGGTGGTAATCATGGTCAAAGCCACCAGGGTCACGCCGAAGCCGGAGGAGTACATGACGCCGGTGAAGGTCTTCTTGTAAACCAGGAAGATGAACAGCCCCAAGCCAAAGGCCAGGATAAGGGCCAGGCTCATGTCCAGGAGGCTGACGCTGGTGACGTTCTCCAGAAAGCTGGATTTGAAGATGTCCTGAAAAGTAGTCATAATAATCGTTTCCTTTCTCTGTTATCCATAAATGCGGCAGGCCGCGTATTTGGAAAAGGCGGAGGTATGCCGCCCCGGAAGCTGCACGGCTTCCCGGATGATATCGGGAAGAAATTCATCCCACTTTACCTCCAGAATGCTGGGAGCGGCCCCGGCGGGGACGGTGACGGCAGCGGGATTCAGGAAATCCGTGGACCCCAGGCCGGTACGGATGTTGTAATCCAGGGTGACCCGCACGTTTCCGGCGGGGAAGACGAAAGCGTCCCGGGTGTAATCCACAATGGTCCTGGGCCGTAGAACGTTGGATTTCATCTTCCAATAGAGCTCCTGGACCAGGGGCCTGCCGCTGTCCGGCATCCAGCCCAGGTCGCCGTTCAGGAGATCCTGGACCTCCTGGGCGCTGAGGAGGACGGAGCGCTTGCCGCACAGGCCGTCCCATTTGCTCTTTTTCTCCAGGCAGATGTAAGAGGCGTCGCCGCCATAAAACCGTATTCGGAATTTTTCCCGATTGGCCACGCCGTCGATTTTCTCCCGCAGGGCCGTGTCCCGGGGATCGTCGAAATACAGGCTGCGTATCTCGTAGCGGCCGTTCTGCCCATGGACGTCCCGCCGGGCGATTGCGGAGAGGCGGGAGGCGAGGACCAGGCGGTCGGCGGCGGTAATCTCGTGCTTCCACTCGTGTCGAGGCTTCATGCTTGGGCTCCTTTCGTTGAACAGGATGGGGGCATCATACAGGAGGTTTCTTAGCCCAACCTTAAAAACTGGAAGCCGGGGAAGCATTTTCCCGATCCTGGAAACGCCTGGAATCAACGGGTTTCGCCGGATTCTACCGCTGGTCGGTTGATTTTTTCCTTGGCGTTGGTGTACACTAACGGGGAGGTGAATCGCATGAACAAACAGCAATTCGGAAATTTTATCGCCGAGAACCGGAAGGCCGCCGGGCTGACGCAAAAGGATTTGGCGGCCCGGGTCCATGTGACAGACAAGGCGGTAAGCAAATGGGAGCGGGCCTTGAGCTACCCGGATGTGACCCTGCTGGAGCCCCTGGCGGAGGCTCTGGGGCTGGGGGTGGAGGAGCTGATGGCCTGCCGGAGGCTGGAACAAAAGGACGAGGAGGAAGAAATTGTGGAGAACATCAGAGAGGAACGGCCTGTGCAGAACTTGATGGAGATTTCCCGGGAAAACCTGAAGTCGGAGCGGCGGAAGCACGTCTGGCAGACGGCCTTGGCTCTGACGCTGATGCTGGCGGCCACTCTAGGGACTATTTGGTATTGCAGTACTTATGTCAGCGAACAGTTGGACACGGCCATCGTTTTGAAGGAGACGGTGGGAAATGCGAACTATCTCTATGTGGAGAACGAGGGCCATCTGCTCCGTCTGGAGTGCGGGGCGGGCGTGGACTTCGACGGAGTCACGCTGGAAAACGAGTGGGGCGAAGAGCGGACCTACCGCATGGACTGCCGCTGGAACCAGAGGACCTATGAGGGGTCGGTTTCCACCTGCCAGTTTTCCGGCGAGATCCTGGGCGGAATGATGGATGTGCAATTTGAAGTGGAAAGCGACCAGCTTTTCTGGTACGACGAGGTCTACTACACCAGCGAGAACTATTACCCGGACCCCTATGCCGAGCCAAGAGGGCAGGTGTTCCTTTGTGACTACTGTTTCTGGATCGGAGAGTGGGACACGGAGAAGTGGAATCGGGAGACCGTCCTGCTGGTGGAGGACTGCCTGACCGCCGCAGTGGCGGACATCGACCAGGACGGGCACAACGAGGTGGTAGTTCGCACCCGCTGGCCGGAGAAGCCCTATATGGCCTACGACTGGTGCGGCGACAATCAAGTCAAGGAAATTGACCAGTTTTGGCTGGACAGCGTCTCCCCGGAGCTGGAGGAGCGGCTCATGACTATAGCAGAGTGGCAGGAGAAGACCAGCCAGGAGCTGCGCGAGGCCCTTGCAAGAGAAGGGGACGTCGCAATCTGATAAAGCGCAGCAGAAGACCCCGGCAGCGTGTCACGCCGCCGGGGTCACATTTTTCGCGAGCAAAACTGTAAGCCGGGTTCTGTATTTGACAGCCATCTATCTAGGCGCGCCGTTGCCGGCGCGCTCCAGCCACCCCGGGAGCGGCCGGGCCGACCTGTGTGCTCCCATACCGGTGTTGCTCCGGATAGAGTTTACAGCGACGGGCACTCTCGAGCCGTCGGGTGCGCTCTTACCACACCTTTCCATCCTTACCGGCACGGCGGAGCCGTGCCGGCGGGATATCTCTGTTGCACTTTTCCTGAAGTCGCCTTCGGCGGGCG
>CATNDJ010000008.1:2145-83524 GCA_950097265.1 uncultured Oscillibacter sp. | reverse complement strand
AGCTGGAGCGGGGCCGCCGTGAGCTGGAGGAGGGCCGGGCGGAGCTGATTCAGGGCCGCCGGGACCTGGAGGATGCCAAGATCCAGCTCTCAGACGCCCGAGAGGAGCTGGACGACGGCTGGGCGGAGTACTACAGCGGCAAGCAGGAGGCCGAGGCGGAGCGCAAGAGCGCCGAGGCCCAGAAGTTCGCCCGGGAGCAGGAGGCGGCGGGCATCGCCGCCGTGGGCAAGGCGGAGGCCGAGTCCATCCGGGCCAAGGCCCTGGCGGAAGCCGAGGGCATCGACAAAAAGGCGGAGGCCATGAAAAAGTACGGCGAAGCCGCCGTCATCGAGATGGTCATGCAGGCCTTGCCGGAAATCGCCCGGAATGTGGCCGAGCCCCTGTCCAAGGTGGATAAGATCACCATGTACGGCTCCGGGAACAGCGCCAAGCTTCTGGAAGACATCGTCACCGGGACCACCCAGGTCACCGAGGGTATCACCCAGGGCATGGGGATCGACGTCAAATCCCTTATCGCCGGAATGCTGGGGGGCAAACTGGCGGGCGGCGAGGAAAAGACCATCATTCTCCAGAACCCTCCCGCCGCGGAACAGGACGCCGCTCCCGCCGCGGAATGAGAGCAGGAGCAGACGGCAGATAAAAACCGCCCCGCCCGGAAGCGTACGCTTCCGGGCGGGGCGCTCATCGTGCGCGGAGTTCCCAGGGGGCGCATGAGCTCAGAGCAGATCCCCGATGACGTCCAGCAGGTGCAGAGGATCCAGCTGCTTCTCCGTGAACAGCCCCGCCAGCCGCAGGGTAAACCCAAAATCGGTGGACACGTCCGGCAGGACCATGACTTCCTCGGCCCCCGCCTCTCCGGTCCGCAGGACCCGGAGCCCAAACGTCCGATACGGGCCAAGGTAAGGAGAAAACACTTCATTTTCGACTGGTAAGTATTGAAACATCCAGTCCTACCTCCTCCGCCACTTTTTCAGGCGGCAGATCCAGGATGATCAGCAGGCGAATCATATCCATCCAATTCAGGTTGCTTTCACCCCGCTCGACCCTGTTGATCCAGCGCAGAGAGCAGGTCATGCATTCGGCAAGTTTTTCCTGCGTCATGTTTTGGCTTTTGCGCGCGTCGTGGATGAGCTGCCCAAAGAGTTCCCGATTGGCTTGCGTAGGCTTACGTTGCGAAAACAAAACATCTTCCTCCTTTCACTCTCTAAAAGGAAGATTATTCCAAATTTGCGGAATCGTCCAGGCCAGCGGCGTGCATATTCCCAAAAAATTGTCGTTTTTTGTCGAATAAATTCCGACTTTCAGCAAAAGGATGCAAAATATTGCTGTTCATTTGTAACGAGAAGGCCGCCCCCATTTTTGTGAGTGTACAATTGCGCAGACCTGTGGTATGATGGTGCGGCGGGCGTTCCATACGCTTAACATCACGAAAGAAGGGCGCTTCATGAATCTGAAAAAAATCATTACCCTGTTTCTCGGAACCCTCTTGATCTTGGCCCTGCCCGCCGGGTGCGGCGGGAAGAAGGACTCCGAGCCCCCGGCGGAGGACCTGGCCCCGGCTCAGGAGGGCCCGGAGGAGGAGGGCGCCGCCGCCCTGGGGAGCCTAGCTTCCTTCACGGCGGGAACGCTGGATGGGGGGACCTTCACCCAGGCGGACGTCGCCGCCAAGGACGTGACGGTCTTCAACTTCTGGGCCCTCACCTGTCCGCCCTGCATCGCGGAGATGCCGGATATCGCGGCTTTTGAAAAGGCCCTGCCGGACAACGTGGCGATGGTCACCGTCTGCCTGGACGGCTATGGGAACGAGGACTCCGTCCGGGAGGTCCTGGAGGACGCGGGCTTCGAGGGAGTCACCCTGATCTCCGGGGAGGGCGATCTGCTGGACCTGGCCGGGAATTTGATGTACACCCCCACGACGGTCCTCGCGGACAGCGGCGGCACGCTGGTGGGCGAGGCCATCATCGGCGGCCGGGCGGACCTGTCCGCCGCCTATCTGGAGGCGGTGAATCAGGTGCTGGAAGCGGGAGGAAAGGATGCGGTCAGCCTTGAAGACGCGTAAAAAAACGATTACGGCCCTGCGCTTCGGCGCCCTGGGGCTGGCCCTGGTCCTGATTGGGATCGGGCTTCTGCGGCAGGAACAGGCGGAGGTTCTGCAAAAGGCGGTGCGGATATGTCTCGAGTGCATCGGCATCGGCTGAGGGTTTCCTTTCAGCGGGCGGTGCAGCTGGCCTCCGCCGCCCTGTTCAACGGCTACGCCGCGGGCTTTCAAAAGGGGAGGATTTTCACCGGCGGCACGAAGGCGGTCTGCGTCCCCGTACTGAACTGCTATTCCTGCCCGGGGGCCCTGGGGGCCTGTCCCATCGGGGCCTTACAGACGGCCCTGGGGGCGAAGCATCACGTTCCCTTCTATGTGCTGGGGACCCTCATGCTCTTCGGGGTGGTCCTGGGCCGGGCGGTCTGCGGCCTGCTGTGCCCCTTCGGGCTGGTGCAGGACCTGCTGCACAAAATCCCGGTTCCCAAGCTCACGGTGCCCCGGCGGCTGGACCGGCCCGCCCGTCGTCTGAAGTATGCGGTGCTGGCGCTGCTGGTGGTCCTGCTCCCGGCCTTCCTTGTGACGGATACCGGCATTGTCCCGCCGCTGTTCTGCAAATATCTCTGTCCCGCCGGGACCCTGGAAGGGGGAATCCCCCTGTTGCTGCTGGACCCGAATCTGCGGAAGGCGGCCGGGGCCCTGTTCGGCTGGAAGGCCCTGGCGCTGGCGGTCATTCTGATCGGCTCCACGGCCATCCACCGGCCCTTCTGCAAGTACCTCTGTCCCCTGGGGGCCTTCTACGCCCTGTTCAACCGCTTCAGCTTTTACCAGATGCGGCTGGACAAGGACAAGTGCGTGGGCTGCGGGAAATGCGAGGCGGCCTGCCCCATGGGGGTGGAGGTCACCCGGGACGTCAACGGCTCGGAGTGCATCCGCTGCGGGAAGTGCAGGGCCGTCTGCCCCACGGGAGCCGTCTCCTCCGGCTTCACCTGCGGCGTGCAGTCCTCCAAACCGGCGGAAAGGGAAGTTCCCTGACCCGAATAAAAAGCATCCCGTTCCCAGGAACGGGATGCTTTTTTGATCCCTCAGGCAAAGGTGACCACGGTCCCCGTCTTCCCCGCCAAGGCGTCTAGGGCCTTGTCCAGGGAGGTGATGACGGCCTTTTTGCTGGGGTCGCTGCGGACGAACTTCATGGCCGCCTGGACCTTGGGCAGCATGCTGCCGGGGGCGAAGTGGCCCTCCTCCACATACCGGGAGGCCTCCGCCAGGGACATGCGGCTTAAGTCCTTCTGGTCCGGCTTGCCCCAGTTGATTGCCACCTTTTCCACCTCCGTCAGAATCATCAGCACGTCGGCGTCCACCTGTTCCGCCAGCAGCTCCGCGGCGAAGTCCTTGTCGATAACCGCCGCCACGCCCTCCAGGCGGCCCTGGGCGGTTTCGATGACCGGGACCCCGCCGCCGCCGCAGGTGACGACGATGGTGTTGTCCCACAGGTCCCGCACCTGGTTGATCTCCACAATCCGCCGGGGCAGGGGGGAGGGCACTACCCGGCGGTATCCCCGCCCGGCGTCCTCCTTCATGGCATAGCCCTTCTCCCGCTGGATGGCCTCTGCCTCCTCCCGGCTGTAGAAGGGCCCGATGGGCTTGCTGGGATTCCGGAAGGCGGGGTCGTCCGCCTCCACCACCATCTGGGTCACCAGGCTCACCACGGGGGTGTTCTTGTTCCGCTTGGCCAGGGCGTAGCGCAGGGCCTGCTGGATGTGGTAGCCGATATAGCCCTGGCTCATGGCTCCGCACACGTCAAAGGGCATGGCGGGCACTACCTCCCTGGCCGTCTCGCTGGCCAGGAGGATGCGGCCCACCTGGGGGCCGTTGCCATGGACCACGGCCACCTCATAGCCCCCCACGCTGAGCTCCGCGATGTGCTCGCAGGTCTCCCGCACCACGCTGAGCTGGGCCTCGGCGGTGGACCCGCTGTCCTTGGACTGGAGGGCGTTGCCCCCCAGGGCGATCACTAATCTCTCCGCTTGTTCCATAGCTTGCTCCTATTGTACAGATTTTCGGTCTCGGGCATAGCGCCCTCTGACCAGTCTGCCACGCCCGGCGGTTTTTATGAGTCCCGGAGACCGCCCGCCTCCGGGAATAACCCCTTGAGAACTGGACATATTATACAAATTGAAGCATTCTCTTTTACTCACTCCGCCAAAGTTTGGCAGACCCCACAAGTTTTCCTTGCGTATGGCGGGGAAGGGAGGTATGATAAGGATACGAACTGGAAACGTTACCAGTAACGTTTCCAGAATATGTGTCAGACACCAAATCAAACAGGAGGAATATGAAATGAAGAAGAGACTCTTGACTCTGGCCCTGGCGCTGGTCATGGCCCTGTCCCTGGCCGCCTGCGGCGGCAATGGCGGCGGGGATTCCCAGCCCTCCGGCGGGGATTCCCAGCCCGCGGGAGACTCCCAGCCCGCCGGTGATTCCGGCAGCTCCGGCGCCTCCGGCACCGTGTATTATCTGAACTTCAAGCCCGAGCAGGATCCCGACTGGCAGGAGCTGGCCAAGCTCTATACCCAGGAGACCGGCGTGGAAGTGAAGGTCCAGACCGCCGCTTCCGGCCAGTACGAGACCACGCTGATGAGCGAAATCGCCAAGACCGACGCGCCTACCCTGTTCCAGGTGAACGGCCCCGTGGGCCTGGCCAACTGGAAGGACTACTGCTATGACCTCAGCGGTTCCGCCGTGGCCGGAGAACTCTCCAGCCAGGACTTTGCCCTGATGGACGGCAGCTCCATGTCCGGCATCGCCTATGTCATTGAGACCTACGGCCTGATCTACAACAAGGCCCTGCTGGAGCAGGCGGGCTACACTGCGGACGACATCAAGTCCTTCGCCGACCTGAAGAAGGTGGCCGAGGACATCACCGCCCGGAAGGACGAGCTGGGCTTCTCCGCTTTCACTTCCGCCGGCATGGACGGTTCCTCCGACTGGCGCTTCAAGACCCACCTGGCCAACCTGCCCATCTACTTTGAATACGAGGCCGACGGCATCGGAGACACCGACGCCATCAAGGGAACCTACCTGGACAACTACCGGGCCATGTGGGATCTGTATATCAACAACTGCACCTGCGCTCCCACCCTGCTTTCCGCTAAGACCGGCGATGACTCCGTGGCGGAATTTGTCACCGAGCAGGCCGTCTTCTATCAGAACGGCACCTGGGCCTATGGCGACGTGGCCGACGTCGGCGAGGAAAACCTGGGCATGCTGCCTATCTATTTCGGCGTGGGCGACGAGGCCAAGCAGGGCCTGTGCACCGGAACGGAAAACTATTGGTGCGTGAACAAAAACGCCAAACCCGAGGATATCCAGGCTACCCTGGACTTCATGTACTGGTGCGTCACCTCCGACGCCGGCCTGGAGTATCTGTGCTCCGGCGACCACATGGGCTTCGTCATCCCCTTCAAGGGCAACCTGGAGTCCAGCAACCTGCTGGTAAACATTGCCAACGACTATGTTGCCCAGGGAACCACCAGCATCAAGTGGTGCTTCCCCACCATGCCCTCCGAGGAGTGGAAGAACGTCTTGGGCTCCGCCCTGACCGCCTATGCCGCCGACCAGACCGACGCCAACTGGGAGACCGTGCGGGCCGCCTTTGTGGACAACTGGGCCGCTGAGAAATCCAAGTAAGAGACAACGCCATACCGGGGCGGACGGGAGACCGCCCGCCCCGGTCTTTCTTTCCCGCCCTGGACCGGAGGGAGGCGCGCCGTGCCCCTCTAGGCACACGGCTCTTGTCCCGGCGGTCCAATGGTCCATCAACTTGTGAAGGAGGCTTCCGCCAGCCATGGAAAAATCCATCAAGCGCTATTTCCCCGTCTTCCTGGGGCCCACGTTCCTGGCTTTCCTCATCGGCTTCATCGTGCCCTTTTTGATGGGCATCTACCTGTCCCTCTGCGACTTCCGCACCGTCACCGACGCGAAGTTCATTGGCCTGGGCAACTTCGTCCGGGCCTTCCAGGACGGGGACTTCGCCCACGCCTTCTGGTTCACCGCCCTGTTCACCGTGACGACCCTGGTCCTCATCAACGTGATCGCCTTCGCCGTGGCCCTGGTGCTGACCCGGGAGATCCGGGGCACCAACCTCTTTCGCACCGTCTTCTTCATGCCGAACCTCATCGGCGGCATCGTCCTGGGCTACGTGTGGCAGCTGATCTTCAACGGCATCCTCTCCCGGTACGACCTGGCGCTGAAGATTTCCGCCAAGTACGGTTTCTGGGGCCTGGTGGTGGTCATCTGCTGGCAGCAGATCGGCTACATGATGATCATCTACATCGCGGGGCTCCAGTCCATTCCCGGCGACCTGAACGAGGCGGCGGAAATCGACGGGGCCAACGGCTGGCAGAGGCTGTGGAACGTCACGATTCCCAACATGATGCCCTCCATTACCATCTGCACCTTCCTGACCCTGACCAACGGCTTTAAGCTCTTCGACCAGAACCTGTCCCTTACCGCCGGCGAGCCCATGAAGCAGACGGAGATGCTGGCGCTGAACATCTTCAACACGTTCTACGGCCGGGTGGGCTACCAGGGCGTGGGCCAGGCCAAGGCCGTGGTCTTCTTCGTCCTGGTGGTGGCCCTGGGCCTCATCCAGCTGAACATGACCCGCTCCAAGGAGGTGCAGCAGTAATGAAACGCAAAGCGAGAGGCGGCTGGTTCGCCACCATCCTGTTTACCGTCATTTCCATCTTCTACGTGGCCCCGCTCTTTATCGTCCTCATCAACTCCTTCAAGAAAAAGGCCTTCATCAACCTGGAACCCTTCAAGCTCCCTTCGGAGAAGACCTGGGTGGCCCTGGAGAACTTTGCCAACGCCCTGGAGAAGTACAGCTTCCTGGAGTCCGTCCTCTGGACCGTGGTGATGACCGTGGGATCCGTGGTGGTCATCCTGCTGTGCACCTCCATGTTCGCCTGGTATATCACCCGGGTGAAGAGCCCCGCCACGAAGCTCCTCTACCTCCTCTGCGTCTTTTCCATGGTGGTGCCCTTCCAGATGGTCATGTTTACCCTCTCCCTGGTGACGGACCGGCTGCGGCTGGGCACCCCCTGGGGCCTGATCATCATCTATCTGGGCTTCGGCGCGGGGCTGGCGGTGTTCATGTTCTGCGGCTTTGTCAAGTCCATTCCCATTGAGATTGAGGAGGCCGCCATGATCGACGGCTGCTCCCCCCTGCGGACCTTCTTTTCCGTGGTCCTGCCCATTATGAAGCCCACCTATATCTCCGTGGGCATCCTGGAGACCATGTGGATTTGGAACGATTTCCTGCTGCCCTACCTGACCCTGGACCTGAACAAGTTCAGCACCATCCCCATCACCATCCAGCGGATGCAGGGGTCCTATGGCCGGGTAGACATGGGAGCCATTATGGCCTCCCTGGTCATGGCCATCATCCCCATCGTGGTATTCTACCTGAGCTGCCAGAAATATATCATCAAGGGGGTTGCGGCGGGAGCCGTCAAAGGTTAAAATACGGCAGGGGGGACGCGCCGTCCCCCCTGTGCAAAAACACGCAAGGAGGGACGCGGAATGACCATTAAGGACATCGCCCGGCTGTCCGGGTGCGGCGTGGCCACCGTGTCCCGGGTGCTGAACGACCATCCCGACGTCAGCGAGGAGACCCGGCGGCGGGTCCTGGCGGTGGTGGAGGCCCAGGGCTTCCAGCCCAACAACAACGCCAAGCACCTGAAACAGCAGGCCGGAACCGGCATCACCATCCTGGTAAAGGGCACCCAGAACATGCTTTTCGCCGACCTGGTGGAGCGGGTCCAGGCCCTCCTCCGGGACAGCGGCCGGGACGCCGTGGTCTACTACCTGGACGAGGACGCCGACGAGGTGAGCTACGCTCTCCAGCTCTGCCGGGAGCGCAAGCCCCTGGGCATCCTCTTCCTGGGCGGGGACCTGGAACTCTTCCGGGCCCGGTTTCAGCCCATCGCCGTCCCCTGTGTGCTGCTGACCAACACGGCCAAGGACCTCTACTTCGACAATCTCTCCTCCCTGACCACCGATGACGGCGAGGCCGCCGCCCAGGTCATCGAGTTCCTGGCGGGGCAGGGCCACCGGCGCATCTGCCTCCTGGGGGGCAACTGGTCCTGCTCCCAGATCAGCTACCGCCGCCTGGAGGGCTGCCGACGGGCTTTTGCCCGCCTGGGTCTGCCCTTCGACCCGGAGCGCCAGTGCGAGCCCTGCCGCTACTCCATGGCCGACGCCTACGCCGCCACGGAGCGGCTGCTGGACCGCCGCCCGGACCTGACGGCCATCTTTGCCATGAGCGACGTCATGGCCATCGGAGCCGTCCGGGCCCTGCGGGACCGGGGCAAGCGGGTGCCGGAGGACATCTCCGTGGTGGGCTACGACGGCATCCCCATGGCGAGCTTTTCCGTTCCCCGGCTCACCACTGTCCGCCAGGACACCCAGCGCCTGGCGGAGCGGGGGGTGGACGTGCTGCTGCGCAGCATCGAGCGGAGGGGACAGGCTCCCGTCCACGAGGTGGTGCCTTTCCAGCTCATCCCCGGCGAGAGCGTCGCCAGGCTGGAGGCGTAACCGCCCTTTGACTCTACCAAGAAAGGGGATGCCAACTTGAGAAGAGCCGGTATCCTGATGCCCATTTCCTCCCTGCCCTCCCCCTGCGGGATTGGGACCCTGGGAGCCGCCGCCAGGGAGTTCGTGGACTTCCTGGTCCGGGGCGGGCAGTCCTGCTGGCAGATCCTGCCCGTGGGGCCCACCAGCTACGGGGACTCCCCCTATCAGTCCTTCTCCTCCTTCGCCGGGAACCCCTATTTCATCGACCTGGACCTGCTGGCGGAGCAGGGGCTTTTGAAGCCGGAGGAGTACCGGGGCCTGCATTGGGGAGACGGCCCCAGGGCCGTGGACTATCTGGCCCTCTATGAAAACCGCTTCACCGTGCTGCGCCTGGCCTGTTCCCGGCTGAGGCCGGCGGACCTCACCCGGTTGGCCCGGGAGTGCGGGGACCTCTCGGACTGGCTGGAGGACTACGCCCTGTTCATGGCCCTGAAGCAGTCCCACGGCGGCCGCCCCTGGCTGGAGTGGCCCGAGGGAGAGCGCTTGCGGAAGCCGGAGGCTCTGGCGGAGGCCCGGGAGAATCTGGCGGGGGAGATTGAGTTCTGGAAGCGCATCCAGCTTCTCTTCTTCTCCCAGTGGCGGAGCTTGAAGGAGTACGCCAACAGCCGGGGAATCTCCATCATCGGGGACCTGCCCATTTACGTCTCCATCGACAGCGCCGACGTCTGGGCCAGCCCGGAGCAGTTCCAGCTGGACGGGGAGGGACGGCCCACGGAGGTGGCGGGCTGCCCGCCGGACGGTTTTTCCGCCGACGGCCAGCTCTGGGGAAACCCCCTCTTCGACTGGGACGCTATGCGGGCCGGCGGCTATCGCTGGTGGATCCGGCGCATCGCCGCCCAGTTCCGGCTGTTCGACACCCTGCGCATCGACCACTTCCGGGGCTTCGACGAGTACTACGCCATCCCGGCCGGGGATTCCACCGCCCGGAACGGCCGCTGGCGGCCCGGCCCCGGCATCGGCTTCTTTCGGGCTGTGGAGGCAGCCCTGGGACCCCGGGACATCATTGCCGAGGACCTGGGCTTCCTCACTCCCTCCGTCCGGAAGCTGCTGGAGGAGACGGGCTATCCCGGCATGAAGGTGCTGGAGTTCGCCTTCGACAGCCGGGATACCGGCGGGGGCTACCTTCCTCACTGCTACACGCCTCACTGCGTGGCCTATACCGGCACTCACGACAACGACACCATCCTGGGCTGGCTGGCCACCGCCCCGGCGGAGGATGCGGCCCTGGCCAGGGCCTATCTCCGGCTCAGCGAGCAGGAGGGCTGCCACTGGGGCATGATGCGCTCCGCCTGGGCCTCCGTGGCGGACCTGGCGGTGATGCAGCTCCAGGACCTGCTGGGCCTGGGCAGCGAGGGAAGGATGAACACCCCCTCCACTCTGGGCGGGAACTGGCGCTGGCGGGCCCTGCCGGGGGAGTTCTCCCCGGAGCTGGCGGCCCGGCTCCACCGGGAGATGGAAATTTACCAGCGCCTGCCCGGGTGACGAGGTTCCGAAAGCAGGCGAAAGGGGCGGCCTTTCCGCCGCCCCTCCATGTGAAAAACCGCTCTTTTTATGGCGTCAGGCCGCCCCTCCGGGCGGCCTGATTTTTCGCGCCCTCAGAGCGTCAGCGCCTCCTTCAGCGTGCGGAGGGAGGCCAGGTGGCCCTCCAGCATGGGCAGGGTCAAATCCTCCATCTCCAGGGATACCGCACCGTCGTAGCCCGCCATGCGGACGGCGGAGAAGAACTCCCGCCACCACTGCACGCCGTGGCCCGCGCCCACCGCCACGTAGTTCCAGCTTCTCCGGCGGAACGCGCCGATGGGCTTGGTGTCCAGCATCCCGTTGGGGCCCCACAGGCCCCGCTCCCGGCGGGAGTCCTTGCCGTGGACGTGGTACAGGGCCCCCGCATCTCCCAGGAGCCGGGCGGCCTCAATGGGGTCTCCGCCCATCCAGAAGAGGTGGGAGGGGTCCAGGTTCATGCCCACCATGGGCCCCACGGCCTCCCGGAGGCGCAGAAGGGTCTCCGGGTTGTACACCAGCTGCATCCCGTGGTTTTCCAGGGCGATCCGCTCAATGCCGCAGTCCCCGGCCAGGCGGACGATCTCCCGCCAGGCGGGGATGGCCGCCTCGTTCCACTGGTAGTCCAGGATGTCCTGGGTCTCCGGGGGCCAGGACGTGGTGATCCAAACCGGCGTCTTGTCCCCGGGGCACCCGGCGGGAAGGCCGCTCATCATCACGACTTTTTTCAGGCCCAGCTTTTCCGACAGGCGGAAGGTCTTCTCCGTCACCTCCATGTGCTCCGCGTAGGCCAGAGGATTCCCGGAGCAGTTCAGGGCGCAGAGCTCCAGGCCCCGCCGCCGCTGCGCGTCCCGCCAGCGGGTCCGGGCCGTCTCGGAGGTGAGAACCTCATCCAGATCAATGTGGGGCGCGGCGGACCAGTTGCCCGTGCCGATTTCCAGCCCGGAGACTCCCTGGGCGGCGCAGAAATCCAGCATGTCCTCATAGGGCATGTCCAGGGTGCAGGTCTTGACGGCGAGTTTCATAAATGCCTCCCTCAAACGTTTTCTACTGCTAAAACAGCGAAAATTTGTGACTTTTAACCGGAATTTTTGTGCCCTCTGTTTCTTGACGATTCCCGGCGGCGGTGTTATCTTACAACATCATATATTAGTATAGAAACCGAGGTAACGCAATATGGAAATTCTCATAGGTCTTTCTGCGGCCCTCATCGGGGGGCTGCTGCTGTCCCGGGCGGCCAAGCGGCTGAAGCTGCCCGCCGTCACCGCCTATCTGGTGGCGGGGCTGCTGCTGGGTCCCTTCTGCATCGGCGCGCTGCATATTGAGGGCCTGGGCTTTCCCTCCATGGAGGCGGTGGAGCGCCTGAATATTCTTTCTCAGGTGGCTCTGGGCTTCATCGCGTTCACCATCGGCAACGAGTTCCGGGTCAGCCAGCTGAAAACCATGGGCCGCCAGGCCATCGTCGTGGGCATCCTTCAGGCGGTGACCGCCACGGTGCTGGTGGACCTGGCGCTGATTCTTCTCCACCTGATCCGGCCGGAGGTCATCTCCGTGTCCTCCGCCATCACCCTGGGGGCCATCGCCGCCGCCACGGCCCCCGCGGCCACGCTGATGGTGGTCCGGCAGTACAAGGCCGACGGCCCTCTGACCCGGCTCCTTCTGATGGTGGTGGCCATCGACGACGCGGTGGGCCTGGTGCTCTTCTCCGCCTCCTTCGGCGTGGCGCAGGCGTTGGAGAGCGGGTCCGTCAGCGCGGTAACGGTGCTGGTGGAGCCGGTGGTGGAAATCGTCCTCTCTTTAGGGCTGGGGGCTCTGGCGGGGGTGACCCTCTACTGGGTGGAGCAGTTTTTCCACTCCCGGAGCAAGCGCCTGTCCATCTCCATCGGCTTCGTCCTGCTGACGGTGGGGCTGTCCATGAAGGAGTTTGAGGTGGGGGGCGTCCGCTGCGGCTTCTCTCTGCTGCTGGTGTGCATGATGACCGGGACGCTGTTCTGCAACATCTGCGACTTCTCCGAGGAGCTGATGAGCCGGGTGGACGGCTGGACCGCGCCGCTGTTCGTGCTGTTCTTCGTCCTCTCCGGCGCGGAGCTGGACCTGTCCGTGCTGCGGAATCCCTCCGTGCTTCTCATCGGCGCCGTCTACATCGTTGTCCGCTCCCTGGGCAAGTATGTGGGGGCCTACGGGAGCTGCGCCCTCAGCGGCTGCGATAAGAAGATCCAAAAATACTTAGGCGTCACCCTGCTGCCCCAGGCCGGCGTGGCCCTGGGCATGGCCATCACCGCCCAGGCCCTGGCGGACGGCGCGGTGGTGCGGAGCGTGGTGCTCTTCTCCGTGCTGGTCTACGAGCTGGTGGGCCCGGCGCTGACGAAGCGGGCTTTGCTGGCCGCCGGGGAGATCCAGCCCGAGGGCCGGACCTCCGCCCGGAGGAAGAACGCCTGAGCCAGGCCGCTCATCCATAGGAAAGAACGCCGGACCCTCATGGGGCCCGGCGTTTTCCTGTGCGGGGGTTCACTCCGCCGCTTCTTTTTTCAGCAGGCCCTTCCCCTGGGACAGCAGCAGCCCCGCCAGGGTCAGCACGGCCCCCAGGGCCGCCAGGGGCGTGATGGGCTCGTGGAGGATCAGCACCGAGGCCGCGATGGTGATGACCGGGGCCAGGTAGGTGTACACGCTGGTTTTCACCGGGCCCAGCAGCTTCACCGCCAGGTTCCAGGTGACGAAGCACAGCGCCGACGCGCCGAAGCCCAGGAAGAGCAGGTTCCCCAGGTACACGGGGTTTGCGAAGCGCTCCAGGCCCAGGCGGCAGTCGAAGAAAAACAGCGCCGGTATCATCCACAGGATGCCCCAGCAGAAGGTCCGCCGGGTGGTCAGGATGGTGTTCCAGCCCCAGGCGCTGATCTTCCGGGTCAGGATGACGTAGCAGGCCCAGACCATGGCCGCCAGGAGGGACAGCAGGTCCCCCACGGGGTTCAGCTCCAGCCGGGAGCCGCTGAAGCTGATGAGGGAGATGCCCGCCATGGCCACCACGAAGCCCAGGTAGAAGCCGCCGCCGGGCCGCTCCTCCTTCAAGACGAGGTGAGACAGCACCGCCGTGAAGAAGGGAATGACGGAGAGGATAACCCCCACGTTGGAGGCCAGGGTGTAGGTCAGGGCGATGTTTTCCAGTAAGTAGTACAGGCACACGCCGGTGAGGCCCGCCCCGGCGAAGACGAGCTCCTGCCGCCGCGTGACGCCCTTCATCCGCCGGGGACAGGCCAGGAACAGGGCGATGAGGCCCATGGTGAAGCGGATGAACAGGATTTCCACCGGCTGGAAGCTCCGCAGCAGCACCTTGGTGGAGATGAAGGTGGTTCCCCAGACGGCGATGGTGAAGAGAGCGGCGGCATGGCCCCTCGCCTGGTCATTTTTCATGAGATATCCTCTCCTTGTCTGAAAAAATTTCCCGGTAGGCCCCCGGGGACAGGCCGAGAAAGCGGCTGAAATAGTTGGTGAAATGGCTCTGGTCGGAAAAGCCGGTCCACAGGGCGGCCTCGGCGGGGGAAACGCCCTGTTCCAGCAGCTTCTTGGCCCGGCTGATCCGCAGGTTTTCCAGATAGCCGTAGGGCGTAACGCCCTTTTCCCGGGCAAAGGCCCGGAGCAGCGCGGACTTGCTCAGCCCCGCCTCCCCGGCGATGCGCTCCAGAGAAATCCGCTCTCCGTAGTGTTCCTCCATAAAGGCGCGGGCCCGCTCCACCGCCTCCCGCCCGGCGGGGGGCGGGGTCTCCAGGGGCTGGCCGCAGAGCCGGAGCAGCCGGGAGAGCAGAAGCAGCAGCCGCTCCTCCTTGCCGAACTCCCGGGAGCCGCTCATAATCTGCCGGTGGAGGGTCCGGAAGTCCCAGGCGGCCTCCGGGTCGGAGAGCACGTTTTGGGAAAAGACCGGCGGCGTCCGCCGTCCCGTCAGCTCCCCGGTCAGGTCCAGCATGGTCTCCCTTGGAATGTGCAGGCCCCAGTAGTCCGGGGGCGCGCCTCTCTCCGTGCAGGAGTGGAGGTCCCCGGGATTGTAAAGGATGATGTCTCCCTTTTTCAGGGCGTACTGTACATCCCTGCAAATCAGAAGACCCTGCCCGTCCTCAATGTAGCCGATTACATAGTACTCGTGGAAATGCTTGGGGAAGGAACAGCGGCGGAAGCGGTATGCCTCCAGGCGCAGGTCGTGGTCGTAGACCGCCTTCCCGGGCTCGTTTTTCACGCGCTTCCCCTCCCTTCCTCCGGCTCATTATAGCAGGTTTCCCGTCGAATGGCTTGTAAAATATCAGCGCGGAGAAAAAAATTCTCCGCGCTGACATTTCGTTCGGCTCAGCCGTTTGTGAATACTGTGTGCTGGCGGCGGTAGGAGTCGTTGTCCTTCTGCCTCAGCTCATTCTCCACCTGGGCCAGCTGGCGTTCCAGGCTCTCCCGCTTTGTTTCGTCGGTCTCCCGGTCGAGCTTGGCCTCCAGCTTTTCCTTTTTTTCCTTCAGCTTCCTAATCTCCCGGTCCACCGCGTCGGTATTGCCGGCGCATGTTTCCTCCTTGCCGCCCTTGTCCGGCGGTCCAGCCTTCTCCGGGGACATGGGCTCCTTTTCCCCGTCCGGGTCTTCCGCCCTGGGGGCCTCCGGGGACGCGGCGTCCCTCGCCTCGGGGTCGTCAAAGTAGATCTTAGGACTGCCGTCCTCGTCCTTTCCCAGCCAATAGCGGCCGTAGGGCTCCCGCTTCTCCTCCGGGACGTACTCGTCCCTGACGGGCTTCAGCGGGCCCTTTTCCTGAGGCGCGGCCGGAGACGCGGGCCGGGCTTCCCGGGCCTTTTCCGCCTCCCGGAGGGCGGGCGCCGGGCCGGGCCGGGGCACATTGTTGGAAATCGGGATCATGGAGACCCCTCCTTTCTGATTTCTTTGGGTCCAGTTTAGCACGCCTCCGCCGGTTTTCAAGGACTTCGCCCTGAGCTGCCGCCTTGTTGTCCCGAGATGTTCAGCAGCACGTCCAGCCGGAAGCGCCCGCCGGTCTTTTCATACGCCGCGGCTCCGCCGTACTTCTCCGCTGCGGCCCGGATGTTCTTCAGGCCCGTCCCGGGCTCCGGCGGCGGGCCGGGGGCGCAGCCGTTCTCAAACTCCAGGCGGTAAAAGTCCCCCTGCCGCTGTCCCCGGACCCGGAGGAAGGGCTGCTCCGCCCCGGCGCAGGCCCGCAGGGCGTTGTCCAGGGCGTTGGCGAAAATCACGCAGAGGTCGAAGCCGTCCAGGCTCCCGTCCTCCGGCAGGCGGAGGGAGACCTCCGCCGGGATGCCCCCGGCCTCCGCCAGGGCCAGCTTTTCCCCCAGCAGCGCGTCTACCGCCGCGTCCCCCGTCCGGCAGGGCGGGGCCAGGGTCCCGGAGGCCGCCTCCATTTTCCGAAGGTAATCTTGGGCCTCCTCCCCCCGCCCGGCGGAGAGGAGGCCGCTCAGGACGGAGAGGTGGTTTTGCAGGTCGTGGCGAAACGACCGGGTCTTCTCGTACCGGGCCTGGGCCTCGGCCACGTAGGTTCTCTGGGCGTGGACCGACTGGGCCAGGGAGTCCAGGGCCCTCTGGGCCTCCAGGCCCCGGCAGGCCCGGCGGTAGGCGTACAGCGTGCACAGCAGCGCCGCGAGCCCCAGGGCCTGGAGGGCCAAAAGGGCCAGATGCCGCCACGGCGGCTCCGGGGAGACGGGGAGGCAAGTGTAGGCCGTCTCCAGAATATACAGCTCCGCCGCCAGGAAGAAGAGGCCCGGCAGGGACAAAAGGCCCGGGTAGGACCCGCAGTCCCCGGTTGGGAGCAGCCGCAGAACGAAAGCGTAACAGGCCCAGCACAGCCCCAGGGAGGCCAGCGCCGCCAGCACGATCAGTCCGTACAGCGGCAGGCCCAAGGGTACATAGGGGCAAACCGCGGCCTCCAGGGAGTTCATCGCGCCGGTGGACAGCTGATAGATATACACCGCCAGCAGCGACGCCGTGCAGGACTGGGCGGGTCCGTTTTTCAGCGCCAGGCGGCTCACGGCATAGAGGGCCGACAGCATCAGAACCAGGGCCGGGGGCGTCCCCCACCCGGCGGCGACGCAGAGCCGCTGGGCGCAGGCCAGCAAACCGAGGTACAGAACAAAGTGCCGGACCTGGACCCGCCTCCCCGTCAGGCGGCCGAGAAAGACCAGGTGCAGCGCCGCCTGAGCCGTCAGGCTGAACGCGTCCAGGCCGAGGGTAAACCAGTCCAAGTCAGTCACCCCGCTCTCTCATGCGGCGCAGCAGCGCCTGGGTCAGGTCCCTCTCCCGGAGGCGGGAGACGGGGACGGCCCCGCCTCCGCTCAGGGTCACCTGCCCGCCGCCGCAGCCCCGCACGTGGTCCAGGTTCACCAGATAGCTCCGGTGGCAGCGGAAAAAGCCGCTTCCCAGCCGCCGCTCCAGGTCCGCCAGCCGGTCGTAGTAGTCCAAAACGCCGCCGTCCTCCCGATGGAGGTAGATTTTCCGCCCCAGCACCTCGCAGTAGACGATCTCGTCCAGGGGGACTACTTCCCGGGCGCTCCCCCGCTGGACCAGCAGGCTCCGGGCCCGCCGCCGGTCCAGGTCCTCCAGGGCCCGCTCCAGGGTCCGGCGGAGGCGGGCGGGGTCTATGGGCTTTACCAAGTAGTCGAAGGCCCGGACCTCAAAGGCGTCGAAGACCCGCTCCCGCAGCACCGTCAGGAACACCACCAGGCATCCGTCTCCCCGGCGGCAGAGGGCCCTGGCCGTCTCCAGGCCGTCGGGCGGATCCATCTGAACGTCCAGGAAGACCAGGTCGAAGTCCTCCCCGGCCTCCAGCAGGGCCCCGCCGCCGGAAAAGCGGGCGAGGCGAAACTCGCGGCAGCCCAGTTCTCCCAGGCAGCCCTCGATTTGGGCGGAGAGCCGGTCCAGCATATAGGGTTCGTCGTCGCAGACCGCGAAACGGAGCATGTTCAATCACCGCCTTACAGCGTAGCAAAAGGGAGGCGGCGGGACAAGCCCGCCGCCCTGAAACGCCGGATTTTTGTCTTGAACGGTCAGACCGTCCGCCAGAGGAGGCGGTTTTGCTCAAACAGGGCCTCCAGCCGGCCGCCGTCCTTCATCCAGGAGAGGTAGGAGCGGACGGTGCTGCCGATCAGGACGTACTGCTGGAAGTCCATGGCCAGGCCGTAGTCCGTGAAGAGCCTTTGCAGGATCTCCTCGAAGCCCAGGGGCTCCCGGCAGAGGGCGGCGATTTTGTCCGCGGTCTCCAGCACCCGGTCGATGTTGTACTGGGCCAGGGCGGACACGTCCTCCGCCGCCTCCGCGTGGGCGGGGACGAACAGCCGGGCCTCCATGGCTTTCACCTTCTCCAGGGTGTCCAGGTAGGCGGCGGCGTCATAGAGGAAGGCGATCCGGTACTTGTCCAGGGTCTCCCGGCTGGAGAGGCAGTCCGCCAGGTACGCCACACCGTCCGGCGCCCGGTAGCCCGCCATGTCGAAGAAGTGCCCCGGCAGGGGGATCATCTCAAAGCCCTCCGGCAGGAGGTCCGGCGTCAGCTCTTCCGCCCCGCTCTCCTGGGCCAGGAGGAACTTGTGGCGCAGATCCTTGCAGGGGTAGCCCCCGTAGAGGAAGGAGGGCTCCAGAATCGGGCGGCGGGTAAAGGCGCATTCAATGCCCGGGGCATAGATTTTACAGCCCGTCTGGTTTTGCAGGTAGCGGTTTCCCCCGATGTGGTCAGCGTTGGAGTGGGTGTTGTAGATGGCCTCCAGCCTCCAGCCGTGGGCGTCCAGAAGCTGGCGGACCTTCCGGCCCGCGTCCTTGTCGCTGCCGCTGTCGATGAGGCAGACGCCGGTTTCGTTCAGCCGGACCAGGCCGATCTTGGCCGGGCTCTGGATGTAATAGCTCCTCTCGGAAGCCTGAATCAGCTCATACATGGGCTTGTCCCTCCGTCGGTAAATTGAAAGAATGGGGTTCGGATAGGGACAGTATACCACCGGACGCGCCAAAGGAAAAGGGGGGAGAGGGCCCTTCCGCCAGATTGACACTCCCCCGGACCTGTGTTAAAATCAGGATATCACTGCCAGGAGGTGGCTTCGCCCATGGCCTATACCCGCGAGTACTTCCAGGTTGCCGCGGATTTTCTGCGGACAAAGACGGACCTTGTCCCGGAAACCGGCGTCGTCCTGGGCTCCTGCCTGGGGCCCTTTGCCCGGGAGATTGAGGACCCGGTGACCGTGGACTACGCGGACATCCCCCGTTTCCTGCTTTCCACCGTGGCTTCCCATGCCGGGAAGCTGATCTTCGGCACGGTGGCGGGAAAACGGGTGGTCTGCATGTCCGGCCGCTTTCACTCCTACGAGGGCTATACCTTTGAGGAACTGGTCGTCCCCGTCCGGGTGCTGAAGCTGCTGGGGGTCAAAACCCTCGTCCTCACCAACGCCGCCGGGGGCGTCAACACGGACTACCGCCCCGGGGATGTCATGGTCATCCGGGACCACATCAAGCTGAACGGGCCGAGCCCCCTCCGTGGGCCCAACGCGGAGGACTTCGGCCCCCGGTTCTTCGACATGTCCCGGGCGTACACGCCCCGGCTCCGGGCCCTGGCCCTGGACTGCGCCAAAGGTTTTCCCCTCCGGGTCCATGAGGGGACCTACATGTTTTTCCCCGGCCCCCAGTTCGAGACTCCGGCGGAAATCCGGGCCGCCCGAGCCTTAGGCGCGGACGCCGTGGGCATGTCCACCGTCACGGAGGCCCTTGCCGCCGCCCACTGCGGGCTCCCCCTGCTGGCCCTGTCCGTCATCACCAACATGGCCGCCGGGGTGCTGGACCGGCCCCTGAGCGGCGAAGAGGTGGACGAGACGGCGGAGCGGATCGCCGGGCCCTTCAGCGATTACATGAAAGCTGTCATAGCCGCCATTGAAGTTTGAGACAGGAGGAAACGACTTTATGAAGCTGCTGCTGAAACACTGCGACATCCTCGCCGCCGACGGAGCGGGCTTCCGCTGCCTGGAAAACGCCTGGCTGGGCGTGGACGGGGATACCATCGACTACATCGGGACGGACAGGCCCCAGGCTCCCTACGACCGGGAGAAGGACATGTCCGGCCGCCTGCTGCTCCCGGGCCTCATCAACTGCCACGGCCACAGCCCCATGGTGCTGCTCCGGGGCGTGGGCAGCGATTTGAGCCTACAGGAGTGGCTCTTCGGCAAGATCATGCCCATTGAGGACAAGCTGACGGCAGAGGACATCAAGCTGGGCAACCAGCTGGCCCTGCTGGAGATGCTCTCCACCGGCACTACCAGCTATTCCGACATGTACTTCGAGCCCCAGACCGCCGTGGAGAACGCCCTGGCCTGCGGGATCAAGGCCAACATCTCTCGCCCCGTCCAGTGCTTCAATAAGGACGAGACCTACGCCGAGAACTTCCGGGCGAAAGAGTCCATCCAGCTCTTCAAGGACTATCACGGAGCAGGGGACGGCCGGGTCCGCATCGACTTCGCCGTCCACGCGGAGTACACCTGCTTCGAGCATATCGTGGGGCCCTACAGCGCGGACTGCAAGACCCTGGGGGGCCGGATGCACATCCACCTCTCCGAGACGAAAAAGGAGCACGACGAGTGCGTGGAGAAATACGGCAAGACTCCGGCCCGGTGGTTCTACGACCTGGGCGCCTTCGACCGTCCCACCGCCGCCGCCCACTGCGTCTTTGTGACGGAGGAGGACATGGCCCTGATGCTGGAAAAGGGGGTCAGCCCCGTCCACAACCCCACCAGCAACATGAAGCTGGGCAGCGGCTTCGCCCCCATCCAGCGAATGCTGGACCTGGGGCTGAACGTCACCCTGGGCACCGACGGAGCGGCCAGCAACAACAACCTGAATATGCTGGAGGAGCTGCACCTGGCCGCCGTTCTCCACAACGGCTTCCACCGGGACCCCACCATTTTGAAGCCCGCGGAGCTCCTGGCCATGGCCACCCGCAATGGAGCGAAACTCCAGGGCCGGGAAGACACCGGCGAGCTGGCCGTGGGCAAAAAGGCGGATATCATCGCCTTGGACCTGACCCGGCCCCACATGGTTCCCAATTTCGACCCCCTGGCTCTGACGGTCTATTCCGCTCAGGGAAGCGACGTGGCGATGACCATGGTGGACGGGAAGATCCTCTACGAGAACGGCGAATTTTTAACCTTGGACGCGGACAAAATTCTGCACGAGGCCAACGCCGCCGCCCGGCGGCTGCACGGCTGACCATGTGAAACCGACAGGAGGGCATGATGAAAAACTTTACCTACTCCATTCCCACGGTGGTCCACTTCGGCCAGGGCCAGATTCAAAAGCTGGGGGCGGAAATCGCCGCCCGGGCCGGCAAGGTGCTGGTGGTCTACGGCGGGGGCAGCGTCAAGAAAAACGGCGTCTTCGACGCGGCCGCCGAACAGCTGAAGGCCCACGATATTCAATGGGCCGAGCTCCCCGGCGTGGAGCCCAATCCCCGCATCGCCACGGTCCGGGAGGGCGTGCGCCTCTGCCGGGAGCAGGGGCTGGACGGCGTGCTGGCCCTGGGGGGCGGCAGCGTCATCGACTGCGCCAAGGGCATCGCCGCCGGATTTTACTACGACGGGGACCCCTGGGACCTGCCGGGCAGGAAGCTTACGCCGGAGCGGGCCCTGCCCCTCTTCACCGTGCTGACCATGGCGGCCACCGGCTCCGAGATGGACGACATCGCCGTCATCTCCAACCCGGAGACCAACGAAAAGGAGTCCTTCGCCGGGCCCTGCTGCTATCCCGCCGTGTCCATTTTGGACCCCACCTACACCTACACGCTCCCCGCCGCCCAGACCGCCGCGGGCACGGCGGACATCATGTCCCACACCTTCGAGAACTACTTCAGCCCCATTGAGGACAACTATCTGGCGGAGAGCCTGGCGGAAGCCATCCTCCGCTCCTGCGTCAAGTACGGTCCCAAGGCCATCGAGACCCCGGACGACTACGAAGCCCGGGCCAACCTGATGTGGAACGCCGCCTGGGCCATCAACGGCTTCCTGGACATGGGCAAGCCCGTTGCCTGGAGCGTCCACCGGATGGAGCACGAGCTTTCCGCCTTCTACGACGTGACCCACGGCGTGGGCCTGGCCATCCTGACCCCCAACTGGATGCGCTATGTCTTAAATGAGAAGACCGAGGCCCGCTTCGCCCGGTATGGGACCGCCGTCTGGGGGCTGGACGGGTCCCTGCCCGCCCGGGAGCTGGCGGAAGCCGCCATTGGGAAGACCCGGGAGTTTTTCACTTCCATGGGCCTCCCATCCACGCTGACGGAACTGGGCATCGGGCCGGAGTACTTCCCGGAGATGGCGCGGAAGGCCCGGACTGCCGGCTTTGACAAGACCTTCGTTCCCCTCAGCGCAGAGGACATCGTAAACATCTACCGGATGAGCCTGTGAGTTTCTCTCCTCCTCCCTGTTCCTCAGGGAGGAGGAATTTTTTTGCCCGCCCCAGGAAACATTTCCGCTTCGGCCGCATAGACTGTCAAATAGTCTCATAAACAAAAGGAGGACCTGCCGTGAGCATCTTTAAAACCGCTGCCGGGGACGTGGACGACCTGATCTTCCAGGACTGCTGGCTGCCCAGCGACCGTTAAGCCCCGCCGGGGACGCCGTTTTGCGGCGTCCTTTTCGCTTTAAAGCGTTGACAAGCCCCCGCGCTGCGCTTATACTGGTCTCGTACTATAAGAAGGAGCGTGATTCCTATGGACCTGACATTGAACCGCGCCGTGCTGGGCCTGGAGCTGTCCGGCATCCGCCGCTTCACCTTTCTGGTGCGGGACACCCCCGGCGCCTGCGCCCTGACCATCGGCGAGCCGGACCAGAACACCCCGGACGCGGTGAAGGAGGCCGCCAAGGCCGCCCTGGACCGGAACGACACCCACTATCCCCCCGGCAACGGCTACCCCTACATGCTGGAGGCCATCTCCAGGTACGAGGAGCGGGCCCACGGCCTCAAATATTCCCCCGACGAGATCATCCTGACCATCGGGGCCACGGAGAGCCTTTTCATCGGCCTGTCCACCGTGCTGAACCCCGGGGATGAGGTCATCATCCCCACTCCGGCCTTCAGCCTCTACGAGTCCATCACGCAGCTCTGCCGGGGCGTGCCCGTGGCCCTGCCCACGGAGGACAACCGCTTCCAGATCGACCCCCGGGCCCTGGAGGCCGCCATTACGCCCAGGACGAAAGCCATCGTCCTCACCTCGCCCAACAACCCCACCGGCTGCATCTACACCCGGGAGACCCTGGACGCGGTCCACGGGGTTTTGAAGGACAAACCCATCTTCGTCCTCTGCGACGACGTGTACCGGAGCCTGGTCTACACGGAGGACTACCACAGCTTCGCGGAATACCAGGACATGCGGGACCGGATCATCGTCATCAACAGCTTCTCCAAGCCCTATGCCATGACCGGCTGGCGCTTGGGCTGGTGCCTGGCGGACGCGCCCATCCGGGACCGGATGCAGATTTTCCACCAGTACGCCGTGGTTTCCGCTCCCGCCTTCGTCCAGCCCGCCTGCGTAACCGCCCTGGAGAGCGACGCCTCCTCCATGACGGAGCTGTTTCGCAAGCGCCGGGACTACGTATACCACCGCCTCACGGATATGGGCCTGGAGGTCCAGAAGCCGGAGGGGGCCTTCTACATGTTCATCAACATCAAGCGGTACGGCATGGACTCCCTCAGCTTTTGCGAGAAGATGCTGAAGGAGGGCCTGGTGGGCCTCATCCCCGGCGTGTACTTCGGCACCGAGGGCTACATGCGCCTGAGCTACTGTTACTCCGACGCGGACCTGAAGGAGGGCCTGGACCGGGTAGAGCGCTTTATCAAGACGCTGTAAGGTATGTCCTTTGACGGACTGCACAAATTTCCTGCCCGATTTTTTATGATTGGCTTTGATTGACCTCTATTGACTTTGATTGAAAATGGCGGTATTATAAGCGAGGAAAACCTAAATCAACCAATTTCAGTCATGAAGAGGGGGGTGAACTATGCTGGCTGAACAACGCGCGGAGCGGATTCTGAAGGAGCTGGCCCAGCGGCGGGCCGCCACGGTGACGGACCTCTGTCAGGTGACGGGCGCTTCCGAGGCCACCATCCGGCGGGATTTGAACGCGCTGGCCAAGCAGGGGAAGCTGAGCAAGGTCCACGGCGGCGCCATGCTGATGGGCGGAGAGTTCCACAGCGAGGAGCTGGACATGGAGACGAAACGGGGGCTTTTCACCCAGGAGAAGGACCGGGCCGCCCAATACGCCGCCGGGCTCATCGGGAACGACGACGTGGTCTTCCTGGACGCGGGCACCACGGTCCTCCAAATGGCCGAGCATCTGCGGACCTCAAAGGCCCTGTTTCTGACCAACAGCATCGAATGCGCCTGCCGCCTGATGGAGCGGAATCTCCGGACCCACGTGCTGGGGGGGATGCTCAAGGCGGGCACCATGGCCCTCATCGGCGCGGAGACCCTGGCCGCCCTGGGGCGGTACAACTTCACCAAGGCCTTCCTGGGGGCCAACGGCGTGACCATCGCCCAGGGCTTCACCACCCCGGACCCGGAGGAGGCCGCCGTGAAGTCCCTGGCGGCGGACCGGGCCCAGGAGGTCTACGTGCTGGCGGACTCCAGCAAATTCGGTCAGGTGACGGCGGCGGTGATGTTCCCCATTGAAGCCGCCTGCATCATCACGGACCGCCTGCCGGACCGGCGGTACCGGGAGTACACGGACGTCAGGGAGGTGTGAGCGTGGTTTATACGGTAACGCTGAACCCCGCCCTGGATTACGAGGTCCTGGTGGACGGCTTCCGGGCCGGGGGATTGAACCGCACCAGCCGGGAGCACATGCACTTCGGCGGCAAGGGCGTCAACGTCTCCACGGTGCTCCACAGCCTGGGGGTGGAGACCACGGCCCTGGGCTTCCTGGCCGGCTTCACCGGCAGGGCCCTGGAGGACGGCCTGAAGGCCGGGGGAGTCCCTGCGGACTTCGTCTGGCTGGAGGAGGGCCTGACCCGGGTCAACGTCAAGATCCGCTCCGGCGGAGGCGGCGGCGAGACGGAAATCAACAGCCAGGGCCCCGCCATTCCCCCCGCCGCCCTGGAGGCTCTGCTTCAAAAGCTGGACCGCCTGAAGGAGGGAGACGCCCTGGTCCTGGCCGGGTCCCTGCCTGCGGGACTGCCTGCGGACGTGTATCAGACCATTCTAGCCCGGGTGGAAGGCAGGGGCGTGCTGACGGTAGTGGACGCCGCCCGGGACGTGCTGAAGGGGGTCCTGGCCCGCCGCCCCTTCCTCGTCAAGCCCAACAGCGCCGAGCTGGGGGAGCTCTTCGGAAAGGGCTCCCTCACGGAAGCGGAAATCCTCTCCTGCGCCGAAAATCTTCAGGAGCAGGGGGCTCGGAACATCCTGGTCTCCATGGCCGGGGACGGGTCGCTGCTGCTGGACGAGACCGGCGCGGCCCGCCGCCTGGGGGTGCCCCCGGGAACGGCCCGCCGCTCCGTAGGCGCGGGGGACTCCATGGTGGCCGGGTTTTTGGCCGGCTGGCTGGAGACCCGGGACTACGCCGCCGCCCACCGCATGGGGGCCGCCGCCGGGTCCGCCACCGCCTTTTCCGAGGGCCTTGCCACCGGGGAGGAGATTCGGAAGCTCCTGCCCCTGTTCTGACCTTTGTTTTCCCTTAGCCGGGAGGCGGCGCGCCGCTTCCTGACCCTGATATATTCATGAGAAAGGACGTTCATCTATGAAAGAAAGAGTCCAAAAGTTTGGACGGTTCCTCAGCGGCATGGTTATGCCCAACATCGGAGCCTTCATCGCCTGGGGCCTCATCGCCGCCTTCTTCATTCCGGACGGCTGGTTCCCCAACGAGACCATTAACGGCATGGTGGGGCCCATGCTTCGGTTCCTGCTCCCCATTCTGATCGGCTACACCGGCGGCAAGGCCGTGGGCGGCCAGAAGGGCGCGGTGACAGGCGCTCTGGCCACCCTGGGCGCCATCGCCGCCACGGACGCCACCATGTTCATCGGGGCCATGATCTGCGGACCCTTGGGCGGCTGGTGCATCAAGAAGTTTGACAAGGCCATGGAAGGCCATATCCCCGCCGGATTTGAGATGGTGGTCAATAACTTCTCCGTGGGCATCATCGGCGCGGTCCTGGCCATCTTGTCCATCTATGTCATCGCCCCCGTCTGCGTGGCCCTCACCGACTGGCTGGGCGCGGGCGTGCAGTTCCTGGTGGACCGGAGCCTGCTGCCTCTCACCGCCGTCCTGGTGGAGCCCGCCAAGGTGCTCTTCCTGAACAACGCCATTAACCATGGCGTATTTACCCCCATCGGAACGGACCAGGCCATGGAAATGGGCAAGTCCATCCTCTTCATGATTGAGTCCAACCCCGGCCCCGGCCTGGGCCTCCTGCTGGCCTACTGCGTGGCGGGCAAGGGCGAGACCCGCTCTTCCGCCGGCGCCGCCGCCGTCATCCAGTTCGTGGGCGGCATCCATGAGATTTACTTCCCCTATGTCCTCATGAACCCCATCGTGATTCTGGGGCCCATGATCGGCAACATCGTGGGCATCTTCACCCTCTCCATCCTGGGCGGCGGCCTGGTAGCCGCGGCCTCTCCCGGCAGCATCATCGCCGAGATGCTCATGACCCCCAAGGGCGGGTACTTTGCCAACATCGCGGGCATTGGAATCGCCGCCGTGGTCAGCTTCCTCATCTCCGTCTTCCTGCTGAAGTTCTTCGGCAAGGACGCCAGCTTGGAAGAGGCCCAGGCGCAGGTAGCCGCCAGCAAGGCCGCCTCCAAGGGCCAGGCGATTCCCGCCGCTGCCTCCGGCGCTTCCGTCTCCGCCAAGGACGTTAAGAAAATTGTCTTCGCCTGCGACGCGGGCATGGGCTCCTCCGCCATGGGGGCCACCATGGTCCGGAACAAGCTGAAGGATGCGGGCATCACGGATATTGAAGTCATCCACTACCCCGTGGGCGAGATCCCCGGCGACTGCCAGATCGTCGTCACCCACCACGAGCTGTCCGGCCGGGCCGCCCAGCGGGCTCCCCAGGCCCGGATTATCCCCATCAAGAACTTCATGGGCGCGCCGGAGTACGACGTGCTGGTGAAGGAGCTGCTGGAGGCCCGGAAGGGCGGGGCCGCTCCCGCGCCCGCCGCCGCCCCCGCCGAAGAGTCCCCCGCCGCTCCCGCTGAGATTCTCCTGGAGAAAAAGAACATCATCCTGAACTGCAAGCCCGTCAGCCCTGAGGAGGCCATCAAGGCCGTGGGCAAATTGATGGTGGAAAGCGGCTATGTGGAGGAAGCCTACATTCAGGGCATGCTGGACCGGGAGAAGAGCTTCTCCGTGGCCATCGGCAGCCACGTGGCCATCCCTCACGGCACTGAGGAATCCCGGAAGGCCATCAAGAAAACCGGCCTCATCGTCATGACCTATCCCGAGGGCATCCAGTGGGGCGACGAGCTGGTCCGCCTGGTGGTGGGCATCGCCTCCACCGGCGAGGACCACTTGGGCATCCTGGGCAAAATCGTCGAGGTGGCCGAGACCGAAGAGGACACCGACAAGCTGGTGGATAACGCCGGCGTGGACCAGCTCTACAAGCTGCTGAACGGCCTGGAGTAAATTCATGCGGGCAAAGGGTGTGCGTCTCTACGGCGCTTACGACATCCGCCTGGAGGAATTCGACCTGCCGGACATCCGGGAAGACGAAATTCTGGTCCGGGTCATGAGCGACAGCATCTGCATGTCCACCTATAAGCTGCTGGTCCAGGGCAAGGCCCACAGGCGCTGCCCCCAGGACGTGGACGCGCACCCCGTCATCATCGGCCACGAGTTCGCCGGAGACATTGTGAAGGTGGGAAAGAAGTGGCTGGGCGAATTTGCTCCCGGTGAGAAATTCGCCCAGCAGCCCGCCCTGAACTACAAGGGAAGCCTGGCTTCCCCCGGGTACTCTTATCCCACCTTCGGCGGGGCCTGCACCTACTGCATCGTCCCGCCGGAGGTGATGGAGCTGGGCTGTCTCCTCCACTACGGCGGCGAGAGCTACTTCGAGGCCAGCCTGGGGGAACCCCTGAGCTGTGTGGTGGGGGGCTATCACGGCTGCTACCACACCGGCCGCCGCAGCCACGAGCACCTGATGGGCATCCGGGAGGGAGGCAGCGTCCTCATCCTGGGAGGCTGCGGGCCCATGGGCCTGGAGGCCATCGAGTACCCTATGACCCTGGAGAAAAAGCCCGCCATGATTGTGGTGACGGACCTCTCGGACGAGCGCATCGCCCGGGCCCGGCGGCTCATTCCGGAGTCCCTGGCCGCCGCCCGGGGCATCCGCCTGGTGTACGTCAACCCCAGCCGGTGCGCCGACGAGTTCGCCGAGCTCATGGCCCTCACCGGCGGAAGGGGCTACGACGACATTTTCGTCTACAACGCCATCCGCTCCCTGGCGGAGCTGGGAGACCGGCTCCTGGGCTATGACGGGTGCATGAACTTTTTTTCCGGCCCCACGGACAGGGACTTCTCCGCCGCCATCAACCTGTACAACTGCCACTACGCCTCCACCCATGTCATCGGAACCACCGGGGGCACCACGGAGGATTTGAAAGAGGCCTTCCGCCTGGCCGCCGGGGGAAAAATCCGCCCCGCCGTCATGGTCACCCACGTGGGCGGCATGGACTCCATCGTGGAGACCACGAAAAACCTTCCCCACATCCCCGGCTGGAAGAAGCTGACCTACACGCAGTTCGACATGCCCCTCACCGCCATCGAGGATTTCCGGGAAAAGGGCCGGACGGACCCGCTGTTCGCCCGCCTGGCGGACTGCTGCGACGCCCACGGCGGCCTCTGGAACTCCGAGGCGGAGAAGATTTTATTCAAGCATTTCGGCGTAGTCTAAAAAAACAGCCGGGCCTCACGGCTGTGAGGCCCGGCTGTCTTTATGTCTATTATTCTACGGTTACAGACTTGGCCAGATTCCGGGGCTTGTCGATGTCGCAGCCTCTTTGCAGCGCCACGTAATAGGCGAACAGCTGGAGGGGCACGATGGAGAGGGACGGCTGGAGCAGGGGATGGGTCTCCGGCACGGCGATGACCGCGTCGGCGGTCTTCTCCATCTTCTCCCGGAAGCCTTCTGTGGTGACGGCCAGCACCGTGGCCCCCCGGGCCTTCACCTCTACCACGTTGCTCATGGCCTTGTCGAAGAGGGCCCCATAGGTCCCCAGGGCCACCACCAGCGTCCCCGGCTCGATGAGGGAGATGGTCCCGTGCTTCAACTCCCCGGAGGCGTAGGCCTCCGAGTGGATGTAGCTGATTTCCTTGAGCTTCAGGGACCCCTCCAGGCCCATGGCGTAGTCCAGATTCCGGCCGATGAAGAAGATGCTGTCGTGGTTGAAGAACCGGGAGGCGAAATACTTCGTGTCCTCGAAGTTCGTGAGATACTTCCGCATCTTCTCCGGCAGGGCCTGGAGCTCACTTAAAATCGCATCGTACTCGCTTTTCTCCACCGTCCCCAGCAGGTCCGCCAGATAGAGGCCCACCAGGTTCAGCGCCGCCAGCTGCGTCGAGTAGCCCTTGCTGGTGGCCACGGCGATTTCCGGCCCGGCCCAGGTGTAGAGCACGTCGTCCGCCTCCCGGGCGATGGAGGACCCCACCACGTTGCAGATGGCCAGGGTCCGGCCTCCCAGGCGCTTGGCCTCCCGGAGGGCGGCCATGGTGTCCAGGGTCTCCCCGGACTGGCTGATGGCGATGACCAGGGTATGTTCATCCACCAGCGGCTCGCTGTAGCGGAACTCCGAGGCCAATACCACCTCCACCGGGCGGCGGAGCAGACGTTCCCAGGTGTACTTGCCCACCACCCCCGCGTGATAGGCGGAGCCGCAGGCGATCATGTAGATGTGGGAGATGCTTTTCGCGTAGTCCGCCGTCAGGCGGATGTCGTCCAGCACCACCCGGCCCTCCCGGATGCGGGGGGAGATGGTCTTCTGCAAAGCCTCCGGCTGCTCCAGAATCTCCTTGAACATGAAGTGGGGATAGCCGCCCTTTTCAGCGGAGGCCGCGTCCCAGTCGATGCGGCTGTGTTCCTTCTCGATGGGGTTTCCCTCCCCGTCGAACACGTCCACGCTCTGAGCCGTCAGCACGGCGATTTCCCCGTCGTTCATATAGGCCACGTCCCGGGTGTGCCGGATAATGGCCGTGGCGTCGGAGGCGATGAAGTTTTCCCCCTCTCCAAAGCCGATGATCAGGGGGCTGTCCTTCCGGGCGGCGATGAGGGCGTTGGGGTAGTCCGAGCAGATGATGCCGAAGGCGTAGGACCCCTCGATGCGCCTGAGGCACCGGCCCACGGCCTCCAGCATATTCCCGCACTCCTGGTAGTGGAACTCCAGCAGGTGGGCTACTACCTCGGTGTCCGTCTCGGAGGTAAAAACCACCCCCCGCCGGGTGAGGAGCTCTTTCAGTTCCAAGTAATTTTCGATGATGCCGTTATGTACCAGGGCGATTTTTCCGTCCCCGCTGACGTGGGGGTGGGCGTTCACATCGTTGGGCTCCCCGTGGGTGGCCCAGCGGGTGTGCCCGATGCCCAGGGTTCCCTCCAGGTCCGCGCCCTCATGGGTCAGGTCCGCCAGAATCTGTAAGCGGCCCTTGGACTTGCGGACCTGGAGACCCTTTTCCTCCGACCGGACGGCCACGCCTGCCGAGTCATAGCCCCGGTACTCCATCTGCCGGAGCCCCTCCAGTAAAATAGGCGCGGCCTGTTCCCGGCCCACAAAGCCTACGATTCCACACACGAGACGTTCCTCCTTGCATTATAAGCTCTCTGCATTATACTGACAGCCCCAGGAAATGTCAACTTAGAGGCGTCCCGAAAATTTTGCCAACTTTTTCTTTCCCCCGTCTTGCCGTCGACTTGACAAAATGTTATACTGTTTCCAGGTCCGCTTTCAGCGGAAGCCACAAAAATTATGAGACCTCACGGAAAGGAAGCTGCATCATGCTGAACGTCAAATCCTTCCAGATCGAAAACTTTATCCCTGCCGACTACCAGGCCGCCGCCGCTCCCCGGCTGGCCGAGGCCCAGGAGAAGCTCCAGAAGCACACGGGCCTGGGCCACGAGTTCACCGACTGGGTCCGCCTCCCCGTGGACTACGACAAGGAGGAGTTCGCCCGCATCCAGGCCGCCGCCAAAAAGATTCAGGGCGACTCCAAGGCCCTGGTGGTCATCGGCATCGGCGGGAGCTACCTGGGGGCCCGGGGCGTCATCGAATACCTCTGCTCCCCTAACTACAACCAGAAAAAGGGGAAGAAAACCCCCAATATCTACTTCGTGGGCAACGGCCTCTCCGCCGATGCCATGCAGGAGGTCTTCGACCTCATCGGGGACGAGGATTTCTCCGTCAATGTCATCTCCAAATCCGGCACCACCACCGAGCCCGCCGTGGCCTTCCGCTTCTTCCGGGACGCCCTGGAGAAGAAATACGGCAAGGCCGGGGCCAAGGGCCGCATCTACGCCACCACCGACAAGGCCCGGGGGGCCCTGAAGTCCCTGGCCAACGAGGAGGGCTGGGAGAGCTTCGTGGTGCCCGACGGCGTGGGCGGGCGGTACTCCGTCCTCACCGCCGTGGGCCTGCTGCCCATCGCCGTGGCTGGAATCGACATTGAGGAGCTCATGGGCGGCGCGGCCAAGATGATGAAGGTGTGCGAGACCGCCTCCTATGAAAACCCCGCCTGGACCTACGCCGCCCTCCGGGACGCGCTGTACCGCAAGGGCTGGAGCATTGAGGTGCTGGCCTGCTACGACCCCGCCTTCCGCTTCATGCTGGAGTGGTGGAAGCAGCTCTACGGCGAGAGCGAGGGCAAGGACGGCAAGGGCCTCTTCCCCGCCAGCGTGGAGTTCACCGCGGACCTCCACTCCATGGGCCAGTATATCCAGGCCGGCCGGCGCATCATGTTCGAGACCGTGGTCCGCCTGGGGGCCTCCGAACATCAGCTCCTGGTGCCCCGGGACGAGGTCAACGGCGACGGGCTGAACTTCCTGGCCGGGGAGTCCATGGACTACATCCGGGACAAGGCCATGGAGGGCACCCTGCTTGCCCACACCGAGGGCGGCGTGCCGAACGTCATCGTGGAAACCGACGGCAAGAGCGCCGGTTCCCTGGGCCAGCTCATCTATTTCTTCGAGTACGCCTGCGGCCTGTCCGGCTACCTGCTGGAGGTCAACCCCTTCGACCAGCCCGGCGTGGAGGCCTACAAGAAGAACATGTTCGCCCTGCTGGGCAAGCCCGGTTACGAGGCCCAGAAGGCTGAGCTGGAAGCGAAACTCGGCAAGTAACTTTTCTCGAGAGAAAAGTTACCAAAAGAGCTTTATCTCGCTCTGACAGTCTGGTGATATTCCAAGCCGGAGCGACGGCAACGAAGACTCTCTAGTTAAGGGGCCGCCCCGCTCAGGGCGAGGCGGCCTCTGTTCCAGTGACTGCGAAATCGATTACTCAATCAAAAACAATCATTTCAAGGAGGAGCACTATGAAACAGGCAATTCAGATCGGCGCGGGCAACATCGGCCGGGGCTTCATCGGGGCCCTGCTCTCTCAGGCGGGCTGGCACGTCACCTTCGCCGACGTGGTGGAACCCATCATCGAGGCGCTGAACAAAGACCACGGCTACACCGTCCACATCCTGGACAAGGAGCCCGGGGAAATCGCCATCAGCAATGTGGACGGCGTGATCTCCACCTCTCCGGCGTTCGCGGAGAAGGTGGCCCAATGCGACCTCATCACCACCGCCGTGGGGCCCAACGTGCTGCCCATCATCGCCAAGTCCATCGCGGGGGGCGTCCAGGCCCGCATCCAGGCCGGGAATACCGAGCCCATGAACGTAGTCTGCTGCGAGAACGGCCTGCGGACCACCACCCGCCTGAAAAACGAGGTGGTGAAGCACCTGAGCCAGGAGGAAATCGCCTTCCTGGAAGCCAACATCGGTTTTGCCGACTGCGCCGTGGACCGCATCTGCCCCAAGCCCAGCTTTGACAACATTCTGGACGCCGCCGTGGAGCGGTACTGCGAGTGGGACGTGGAGGCTGCCGCCTGGAAGGGCGAAAAGCCGGACATCCCCGGCCTGACCTTCGCGGACAACCTCATGGCTTACCTGGAGCGGAAGCTGTTCACCCTGAACAGCGGACACGCGATCTGCGCGTACCTTGGCTATCTCAAAGGCTACGCAACCATCAAGGACAGCATCGCGGACCCGGTCATCGGGGAAATTGTCCACGCCGCCATCTCTGAGAGCGGCGAGGGGCTCATCAAGGAATTTGGCTTCGACCCGGAGGTCCATCACGCCTACGTGGAAAAGATCTTCGCCCGCTATCAGAACCCCTTCCTGGAGGACGAGGTGCTGCGGGTGGGCCGGGAGCCCATTCGGAAGCTGGAGCCCGGCGACCGGCTCATCAAGCCCCTGACCACCACCGCCTCCTACGGCCTGCCGGTGGACCACCTGATCTTCGGCGCCGCCGCCGCCCTGCGCTTCGACTGCCTGGAGGACCCCCAGAGCGTGGAGCTCCAGGCCAAGGTCAAGGCGGAGGGCCCCGCCGCCGCCCTGGCGGCCTACTCCGGCCTGAAGCCCGAGAATCCCCTGTTCGGCCGCATCCTGGACGTGTACCGGGCCCTGGCCGCCGCCAAAAAGTAAGCGCCTGAAAGGAAACGTGAGGAGGGAAGCCCATGAAGCGCTGTCTGGCCATTCTTCTGGCGGTCCTGCTGCTGGCCGTCCCTGCGGCGGCGGCGGAGTGGAACCCCACGGACCCCAACGACCCCCTGCTGTGGGAGCCGGACCTGCCGGAATTTGACGGGCCCATGCCCCGGACCGGGGAGACGCCGGAGTCCTTCGGCCTCGTGGCCAGCTTCACGGGGGACATGCTGCTGGCCTCCCTCCACGGCAAACGGGCGGCGGGGAACTTCCTGGACGTCGCCGCCAGGCAGGGGCCGGAATACTTCCTCCAGTACGTCCGGCCCATTTTTGAGGCCGACGACTTCACCGTGGTGAACCTGGAGAATGTGCTGACGGACCGGGAACTCGCCCCCAAGGAAAAAAGCACGGACCCCGCCTATTGGTTCCGGGCCCCCACGGCCAACACGGGCATCCTGACCTCCTCCGGCGTGGAGGCTGTCTCCCTGGCCAACAACCACACGGGGGACTACGGTGCGGCGGGCTACAAGGATACGGTAAAGGCCGTCTCCGCCGCCGGGCTGGAGTACGGCGGCAACGACCGGACGTTTTACCTGGAGAAATTCGGATACCGCGTGGCCGTTATCTGCCACGGTCTCTGGGAGGAGAGCCAGGCGGAGGCCATCATCCGGCGCATCAAGGCGGCGGAACAGGACTCCGATTTCCAGGTGGTCTTCTACCACGGGGGAGCCGAGGGCGTCCACACGCCGGAGGCCTGGCGGGTCCGGGCCTCCCGCCGCCTGGTCGACAACGGCGCGGACCTGGTACTGGGGAACCATCCCCATGTGCTTCAGCCCCGGGAGATTTACAAGGGAAAAGAAATCGTCTACTCTCTGGGGAACTTCTGCTTCGGCGGCAGCCGGGGGCCGAGAAACCGGACCGTCATCTACCAGCTCATCCTCCGGGTGGAGGACGGGAAGCTGGCGGAGGCGTCCTCGGAGCTGATTCCCTGCTACGTCCACACCGGGGGTAAGGTGAACAACTACTGTCCCGCCCCCATCGAGGACGGGGACCAGCGCCGGCAGGTGCTGGACTTCATGGACGGGAAGGCCAAGCTGCCCTACTGACCGCGCACGGCGGGGTCTGCCCGGAAAACCTTGATCAGAGCTTTTCGCATCAACCGGAAATCCTTGCGGCGTCTTAACGGGACGCCGCATTTTTTTGGTTCCAGGAGAGCGGAGCTCCGGTATTTTCACCAAAAATCTTTACTTTAGCTATAAAATTCTTCCAAAAGCTCTCGACGGAATTTCCTTTTTCTGCTATACTGTCCTTAATATGGTAGGCTCCCGCAACGGAGACGGCGTTTCTCCTCCGGCGCGGCGGACGGAAAGACTTCTTTTTTTGAGGACTTCGACGTGAGGGCAGGCAATGGAAACGGAAAGGGAAAGGCAGCATGGATCACACTCAGCTCAGCGTTTTGGATTTGGGCATCATCGCCCTGTACCTCATCTCCATGGTGGTGGTGGGCGTGTATTTCGTCCGCCGCATCAAGAATACCGGGGACTACTACGTAGCGGGCCGGTCCCTGGGGTCCCTGGTGATGATGGCCACGGTCTGCGCCACCATCATCGGCGGCAGCGGACTCATGGGACGGGCCGGGGTGGCCTACTCCAGCGGCACCAAGGCGGTGCTCACCGCCGTTCCCTATCTTCTGGGCATGTTCATCTTCTCCGGCATCGCCGGAAAGATTTCCGATATCGGCATGAAGTACGACGTGACCTCCATCCCGGACCTCTTTGAGCGCCGCTTCGGCAGGACGGCGAAAATCATGCTGGCGGCCATGGTGGCCTTCACCATGATGGGCACCGTGGCCTCCCAGGTGACGGCCACCGCCACCATCATCAACATGCTGGGGGGCCAGGTGGGCCTCAGCTTTGAGGCCGGAGCTCTGATCGCCTGCATCATCTTCATGGTCTATACCGCGTCCAGCGGCCTCTTCGGCGTGGTGTATACCGACGTGCTCCAGTTTTATATGCTGATTTTGTTCGTATACATCTTCATTCCTGCGGCGTCCCTCAGGAGCATCGGCGGCTTCTCCGCCTTCCTGGCGAACCTGGACCCGGCCCTGGCGAAGCCTTATCTCAACGGCAGCATCCTGGGGGACATCGTCACCTACCTGGTTTTCACCATGGCGGGGGCGGAGATGTGGCAGCGGGCCTTCGCCGCCAAGGACCGGGGCTCCGCCAAGAAGGGCATGTTCCTGGGCACCGCCGTTTACGGCGTCACCATCGCCCTGGTGTACTTCATGGGCGTGGCCGCCCACCAGGTCATCGGGGATGACGCCCTGGCCGTCTATGGCACCACCGACGCTGTGGTCCCCGCCCTGGCCATCCACGTGCTGCCCATCGGACTGACGGGCCTGGCCCTGGCGGGCATCCTCTCCGTCATCATGTCCACGGCGGACAGCTATCTGCTGGTCAGCGTCCAGACCTGTGTCCACGATATCGGCAAGACCTTCTTCCCGGAGATGAAGGACAAGACGGAAATCCTCCTCTCCCGGGTGTTCTCCATCATCCTGCCTCTGGGCGCTTTGGTCATTGCGCTTTACATCAAAAACGCCTACAACATCCTCATGTTCGCCTGGAGCTTTTACGCGGCGGCGGCGGGCATTCCGGCCTTTGCCGCCCTCTTCTGGAGGAAGGCCACCTCCGCCGGGGTCATCGCCGGCATGGCCGCCGGCTTCACCGTCTGCATCGGCTGGAAGCTGGCGGGGGAGCCCTTTGGCCTGGGCTCCGCCGTACCGGGGACCATCGCCTGCGGCATCGCGCTGATCGCCGTGAGCCTGGCCACCTGCAAGAGCCGTCCCTCCGTCTTCCTGGATGCGGGGAAGGCGCGGTAATTTCGCAGCGGGAAAGGACCCGCGGAAAGGGGTAGACCATGTTGACCTTGGACATGATACGAGACGCCCAGAGGGCCCTGGAGGGCGTCGCCCGCCGGACCCCCCTGGACCCCGCCCCCAAGCTGGGCCGGGATCTCTACATCAAGGCGGAGAACCTTCAGCTCACCGGCTCCTTCAAGCTTCGAGGGGCCTTCAATAAGATTCGCTCCCTGACGGCGGAGGAGGCGGAAAAGGGCGTCATCGCCTGCTCCGCCGGGAACCACGCCCAGGGCATCGCCCTGTCCGCCGCCCGGCTGGGCATCCCCTCCGTCATCTGCATGCCCGCCGGGGCCCCCATCAGCAAGGTGGAGGCCACCAAGGGCTACGGTGCCCAAGTGGTGCTGGTCCCCGGCGTGTACGACGACGCGGCGGCGGAGGCCCGGCGACTCTGCCGGGAGGAGGGCTATACCTTCGCCCATCCCTTTGACGACCCCTATGTCATCGCCGGGCAGGGCACCATCGGCCTGGAGATTTTAGAGCAGCTCCCGGACGTGGAGCAGGTGGTGGTCCCCATCGGCGGCGGCGGGCTCATCAGCGGCGTGGCCTACGCCGTCAAGCAGCTGAAGCCGGACTGCCGGGTCGTCGGCGTCCAGGCGGCGGGGGCGCCGTCCATGTACCTCTCCCTTCTCGCCAAAGAACCCACGTCCCTCCAGAGCGTGGCCACCATTGCCGACGGCATCGCCGTGAAGCGGCCCGGGGATTTGACCTTCGCGCTGTGCCGGGAATACGTGGATGAGGTGGTCACCGTTTTTGAGGACGAGATCGCCTCCGCCATCCTGGCGCTGATGGAGGAACAGAAGACCGTGGCCGAGGGAGCCGGGGCCACGAGCGTGGCCGCCTGCATGTTCGGCAAGGTGAAGACCGAGGGGCGGAAGACCGTCTGCCTGGTTTCCGGGGGCAATGTGGACGTAACCACCCTTTCCCGCATCATTACCAAGGGCCTGTCTAAGGCGGGCCGCCTGGTGGAGCTGACCACCAAGGTGGAGGACAAGCCCGGGAGCCTCCTGCGGATGCTCCAGGTGGTGGCGGACAGCGGAGCCAATATCATCAGCGTGAACCACAACCGGGAGGACAAGGAATCCGACGTGGGGGCCTGCATCGTCACCATGGTGCTGGAGACCCGGGACAGCCGCCACGCCGAGGCCCTGCAGCTGGAGCTGCTGTCCAAGGGCTACCTCATGCGGTGAGCGCTATTTTAGGCGTCATGAAAAACCGGCGGACCATTTTGGTCCGCCGGTTCTCTTTTTCACTTGGGCCTCAGTGCACGTTCTGCACGAAGCGGCTGAGGATCACCGCCACCTGGGCCCGGCTGGCGTTCCCGCCGGGGGAAAGGGAGCCGGCGGCAACGCCGTTGATGAGCCCCGCCGCCACGGCCCAGCTCAGGGGCTCCACGGCGTAAGACGCGATTTGCCCCGCGTCGGCAAAGGCGCTGAGCTCCGCCCGGCCGGACACATCCCGGCCCTTCCGGGAGGCGTAGCGGTACAGGAAAGCCGCCATCTGCTCCCGGGTAATCAGGTTGTTAGGCCGGAAGGTCCCGTCGCTGTAGCCGTTGACAATTCCGCTGCCGGAAGCCCAGGAGACGGCGGCGGCGTAGTAGGCCCCGGGGGCCACGTCGCTGAACTGGTTTGCCCCCGTGACGGGAGAGCCCTCCAGCCGGTAGAGGATCGCCACAATCTGCCCCCGGGTGGTGGAGGCGTTGGGGGTAAAGGCCGTGGCGGAGGTGCCGTTCATCAGCCCCGCCTCGAAGACGTAGCGCACCGCGTCGTAGCACCAGTCTCCCGGCCGCACGTCCTGGAAGGCCAGTTCCCCGCCGGGAACAAAGGAAGCCGTCACCTCCACGTCCAGGGCGGGCATGGAGAAGGTATAGCGGTTCAGCCCGTCCCGGGTCAGGGAAACCTCCCGCTCCCGGCTGTCCCGGGCGGCGATGGCCTCCAGGGCGTATCCTGCGTCGGGGACGACGTTCAGAGTCACCGTCTCGCCCTCCTTGGCCCCGGCGGGCCGGACGGCCACAGTGCCGTGCTCCGCCTGGACGATGTGGACCCGGCTCAGGCCGCCGTCTCCGTCCTCGCTTTCCTCCAGGGGGATTCGGCCCTCAGAGATGGGCTGCAGGCTCCGGTCCAGCAGCAGCAGCTCCGCCCGGGCGGGGAGGCGGAACGCGCTCCCCGGGATCAGCGTCCCCAGATCCAGGGAACGGCCCGTCAGGGGTTCGTCCTCCGCCACCAGGTAGATGGTGACGGCGGTCTCGTCCCGGTCCGTTTCCACATGGCAGTCCGGGCTGTAGACGCCCCGGGGCAGGGATTCAAAGCGGGCCTCGGGGCATTCGCCCTCCAGAATCAGCTCCAGCTGGAGGGCGTAGGCCTGCCGGTCCAGGCCCTCCAGGGTGAGGCGGACCTCGCCGCCCCGCTCCCGGCAGGAGAGGGTGAGGGAGTCCCGGGCGGCCGCCGTTACCGGCAGGGCGCAGAGCAGGCACAGGGCCAGAAGGCCGGATAACAAACGTTTCATTCGCCTTCCTCCAATACGATGGCCGGCAGGTCCTCCCCGCCGGGGGTGTTGATCCAAAGGGTCTCCGCCGTCACCCGCTGGCTTTCTGCCTGGGTGGGCCGGTCCGTCCGGGAGAGCACCGCCCGCATCTGGGCGGGCAGGAGGGCGGCGGCATTGCACGCGCTGGCCCCGCCCTGGAGCTCCGCTTCCTTCTGGACGTTGGGGATGAAGATAAACAGGCCGTCGCTGATGTCGCAGACCTTGCCGTCCTTGGGGACCTCGGCGAAGAGCAGGGCCCTTCCGTCCATCCAGCGGGCCTCCGTAGAGGTTTCCACCCCGTCCTCCCCGCCGGTGAGGAGGGTCCGGGTAAAGCGTCCTTCGATCTTCACGGTCTGATAGGCCGGGTCGCCCCGGTAAGTTCCGGTGACAATCAGCGTCCCGGCGGGGATGACTTGATTGGCCTCCGTGCCGTAGCGGTACGCTTTGGACAGCACGCCCACGGCCCCGTTCTCCAGGAAGGCCACGTCGTCCCCGGCGTAGCTGATGAGCTGGGGATTCGCCCCCTCCGGCACGCCGGTGACAACGACGGTTTTCGCGTCATAGGTCCAGATGCGGGTGTCCGCCGCCTCCGCGCCGGGCTTCTGGAAGTAGGTCAGGTAGCCGCTCCCGCCGTCCGCCGCCTGGTTTCCCTCTTTGAAGTCGCCGGAGCGGGCGGCGGTGGTTTTTCCGTCCTTGTCCGTGACGGTGACGGCGAACGGGCCGGAGGCGGGGGCCCCCGTGATTTTCAGGCCGGAAACCGGGGTTTCCTCCCGCAGGGTAAAGGTGACGGTGGTCCCGTTTCGGTTCAGCGTGTAAGCGTCCGCCGGGACGGTCTTGTCGTAGGCGATCCGCAGCTCGTCCGCCGCGGCCCCGGCGATAAGGTTCCCCAAGGTATCGTAGGCCCGGACGCTGTAGGTAAAGGTCCGGTGGTTGGCCGAGCCGATGACGTCCGTATAGGTTTTCTCCGTGGTAAAGGCGATTGGCGCGCCGTTACGGAGGATCTCATAGCCTTGAACCGTGCCCTGGGAGATGGTGGAAGCGATGGCCAGCCGGACCGTCTTCTCTCCCTCCAGGGCCGCCGTCAGAGAGACGGTTCCCTGGCCCGCCGGAGCGCTTGCCAGCCGCTCCCGGCGGCTCCGGTCGTTCAGATACCAGAGGGCCCGGGTTTCCTCCGGGTACTTTTTCAGCGCCGCCCTGGTGCCCTCGCTGAGGGACATGCCCCAGCGGGTAAAGAACTCCGTCAGATTCCGGTCCGCCACGGCGGAAGCGGTTCGGGCCACCCGGTCCTGATAGCCCGCCTCGCCGCCAAAATAGGTCCCGGCCTTCCAGGCTTTGAAAAAGCGGTTGTAGAAATCGAAGGGTTTGTCCCCGCCGTCATAGGCCAGGTGGAGCTGCCAATAGAGGCCCAGCTGCACGAAGACGTCGCTGGAGTCCCCGGGGAGGCCTTGGGCGGTCTTGTTGAAGACAGCCTTGTATTTCCCGCTTTTCTCCAGGCGGGAGGGGAGGGTGTTCTGCTTCCCGTCGAAGGTCTGGACCATCAGGGAATAGATGTTGTTGGTGATTTCCGCTTTCCCCAGCTTATCCATGTTGTGCCCGATTTCGTGGGCGATGCCCCAGCCGTAGAGCCGGTTGGCCGCGTCGGAGGGGCCCATGGAGCTGATGGGCTTTCCGCAGACCATTCCGGCGCAGGAGCCGTAGCCGATGCCGATGTGGCTCCCCGCGGCGTACATGAAGGCTCCGGCAAACATCTGCATGCAGCGGATGTTCTGGCGGGAGTGCATGTCGTTTTCCTCCCGGGTACGGTCGATGCCCTGGGTAATTTTGCAGACGTGCATGACGTCCTCCCAGGCCAGGACGGCCTGATACAGGGTCTCGGCCCGCTCCGCTCGGCTCCGGCCCGCACCGTTCAGGGCCGCGGCGGCGGGGAGGGACAGCAGCATGGTGGGGGTGGAGATTTCCGTGACGTTGAAAATGTCGGTTTGCAGGGAGGCGCCGGCCGGGCCCAGGCCGGAGACGTAGGCTTCCAGCTCCCCGGCGTAGCGGTCCAGCTCGTCTCTTCTCCGGCTGTCGCTCATGGCGTACCAGTCCGCCAGCTCCAGCACCGGGATGTCCGTTCCCCGGCGGATGTGGAGGCGGATGTTCCCGGGCTCCGGCCCGCCGTAGGTCAGATAGAGGCTGCCGCCCCGGGGGGTGTTCTGGCTGCCGATCTGGGGTACCGTCAGCACGTTCCGCCCGTTGGAGAGGGTCCCGATCTCCGCCTGCCAGGCGGAGGCCTCGGCGTTGAACTGGCTGGCGTACACCGTCAGCTTCTGCCCGGCCGGGATGCCGGAGGCGTAAATGGTCAGCTCCTGCTTCGCCTTGGCGGCGACTCCTAGGGGCTGGAGGACGCTGCCGCCCTGACCGTACTTTTTGCCGTCCGCCCCGCCGTCCCGGGACTGGACGCCATTCAGCAGCACGCCGGAGGAGGCCCCGTTTTGCAGAAGTTCCTCCGCCAGGTCCAGCTCGTCCGACAGGGTGTCCGGATTCAGGTAGTATTTTCGCTCATCGCCCTCCAGCCGCAGCCGCAGGGCGTCCACGTCCGCCAGGGAGACGCCGGGGCGCAGGGCGGTCCGCAGCTCGCCGGCAAACAGGTCCGCGATGTTGTCCGGCAGACAATGGGCCGGGTCGTACTCCATAAACATCAGCTCCGACAGGCTCGCCGCCGTGTAGCCCACCTGCTCGACGGTGACGGCGATCTGCACCACGTCCGTCATGGGCTGGAAGGGCATCACGGCGAACTTCGTCGCGGCGGGATTGTTCCCCACGCCCAGCCAGGTGTTGTGGTCCGAGGCGTCGCCCCCCTGGAGGGGATTCGGGGACGCCAGCGTCCCGGGGCCCTTCAGGTCGTCCCCCTGCCGCCAAACGGTGACGGTGTAGAGCTGGAGGTTGCTGGGGTAGCCCCCGTCCAGCCGGGGGACCCAGATGACGGCGCTGAGGTCCACGGGCTCCTTGAAGGAGGCGAAGACCTGCTTGCTGTCCCACCAGTTGCCGTCGCCATAGGAATGGGAGGTCCAGTGGGTGCTGAAATCGCCGTCGGCCATAAACTCCGGCCGGAAGGGCCGGGAGGCGGGGTAGGCGGTGGGCGACACGTTGTAGGGCGCGGCCAGCCAGACCTTTTCAATGTCCCGCCAGTCCAGCACGCCCTCGGAGGGAATACCCTCCGGGCGGGAGTAGTCCACGGCGGCGGGAGTTCCCAGGGCGGTGCGGGAGGGCCCGCTGACGCCCAGGCTGTTTCCCGCCTGGATGTAGATGGAGTAAGTGACGCCGTTGGTCAGATCCGTGATGACGGCGCCGGTTCCGCTGAGGCGGCCGCCCCACTGGCGGAAGGCGGACTCGCTTTCCGCCTTGTACCAGACCTCGTAGAACGTGGCGTTTTCCGCGGCCTTCCAGCTCACGGACAATGCGCCGTCCAGCGGGCTCACGCTCACCATGTCCGGGGCGCTGGGAGCCCTGGCGGGCTGGGGCGCGGCGGCTACGGGGTCGCAGGCGGTTCCCTCCCAGGTTCCGTCTACGGGGGTGACGGTGAACAGGTAGGTTTTCAGGTTCTCCAGCCCCGTGACCTCCGCCCGGGGCACGTCCGTCCGCAGGGAACGGCGGCTGCCGCCGTCCTGAGGCCAGTAGTCCACCCGGTAGCCGGAGACGTTGGGAACCTCGCTCCAGCGGAGGCTGACCCGCTCGTTTCCGGGGACGGCGGTGAGGTTCCGCACCACGCCGGAGGCGGCGGAGGGGCGCTCCGGGACGATCTCCCGGAGGAACTGGATGGACTCTACCGTGGTGTAATCCCCGCCCTGGGTGCGGGTGACGGTGATGACGATTTCCTTGACCGCCACCCGGCGGCCCAGGGAGATTTTCACCACGCTGGTGCCCTCCGCGGGGCCGATGGCGTGGATTCCCTCAGGCAGGGAGAGGTCAAAGGGGAAGGACTCTTGGGTCCCGTCCTCGTAGGACACGACGACGGAGCCCGCCCGCATGGCCTCGGGCCCTTCGGGGGAAATGATCTGTATTTCCTCCATCTCCACCGGCTCCTCCAGGGAGACGGCAAGCTCTAAGGGCATGCCGGACAGGGTGACGGTTTCGCCGTTGTTCTTGAACAGATCTTCCAGAGCGCCGGAGGCCAGCCCGGCGCCCGCCCCCAGGCGGATCTCCTCCACCGGCGGGGCCAGCAGGTTCGTGTCCCGGACCTCGGGGCGGCCCTCCGCCCTCAGGTTCCGGCTGACGGCGGCCAGGTCGTACACGTCCACTGCGCCGTCGCCGTTCAGGTCATAGCGCTCCAGGTCCCGCCGCCGGCCGGAGCCCAGGGCATCCGCCAGCTCCTCCCGGTCCCGGTGATTGACCCGGCCGTCGCCGTTTACGTCCCCCAGGGTAAAGGAGCCGTCCGCCGTGCCCAATGTGACATGCTGGGAGTACCGGCCGACGGTCAGTTCCTGGCGGCAGTCCGCGTAGCCGTCCCCGGTGAACTCCAGGGCATAATCCCCCTGGGGCAGGCCGGAGACGGTCAGGTCCAGATACCCGGGCCACCGGCCGCCGCCCAGGGCCCCGCCGTCCTGGTTCCGCAGGGCCACGGAGGCGGGATAGCCCCCCAGGTCCGCCCGGCCGTCTTCTCTCGTCAAATCCAGGATTCCCAGGGAGCGGCCCTCCTGGTACAGCTCCGCCCGGACCCTCCGGTCCCGGAGGGCCTCCAGGGTCTGGGGCCAGTCCACCCGGACCGTGGCGGAGACGGAGCCCGTGTCCTCGCCACCCCAGGCGGCCTCCGCCGCCGGGAGCCCGGGGACCAGCAGCGCCCCGGCCAGCAGCAGGGATAATATGCGTTGTCTGATGCGCATAGGAGGTGTCCTCTCTTTTCCGCGTCCGGGGCGGAAGACCCCGGAAACTGCCGTTATGTGTAAATTATAACAATTTCCCGGGGCCTTGACAAGATGGAGTTTCCGCCGGGGGAGGCCCTAAAAATCCCCCTTGCAATCCTCTCCCCGGTTCGGTATAATAAGATGTCATTTTACTTTACTTGGGAGGACTTCGCTATGGCGGACGAGATCAAAGCGCCGGAGCTGGAAAGCCGGAATTTCATCCACGCGTTTATCGAGGAGGACGTCGCCCCCGGCGGGCAGTATGAGGGCATGACGGTCCACACCCGCTTTCCCCCGGAGCCTAACGGCTACCTGCACATCGGCCACTGCAAGGCCCTGACCATTGATTTCGGCACCGCCGAAAAATACGGGGGGCTCTGCAACCTCCGGATGGACGACACGAACCCCACCAAGGAGGACGAGGAATTTGTGGAGGCCATCAAAGAGGACATCCACTGGCTGGGCTTCGACTGGGGGGACCGCTTCTTCTACGGCTCCGACTACTTTGAGGAGGACTACCGCCAGGCGGAGGGCCTGATTAAAAAGGGCCTGGCCTACGTCTGTGAGCTCAGCCCGGAGGAGTTCAAGGAGTACCGGGGCGGCGTGGGCGTGCCCGCCCGGAGCCCCTACCGGGACCGGCCCATGGAGGAGAGCCTGGACCTTTTCCGGCGGATGCGGGCCGGGGAGTTCCCCGACGGGGCCATGACCCTCCGGGCCAAGATCGACCTTAATAGCGGCAACTTCAACATGCGGGACCCGGTGCTTTACCGGATCAACCATCTGCCCCACCACCGCCACGGGAACAAGTGGTGCATCTACCCCATGTACGACTTCGCCCACCCCATCCAGGACGCCCTGGAGGGTATCACCCACTCCCTCTGTTCGCTGGAATTTGAGGCCCACCGGCCCCTCTATAACTGGGTGGTGGAGCACTGCGACCTGCCGGCGAAACCCCGGCAGATTGAGTTTGCCCGCCTCGGCATCGACCACACGGTGATGAGCAAGCGCAAGCTCCGCCGCCTGGTGGAGGAAGGCCGGGTCTCCGGCTGGGACGACCCCCGGATGCCCACCCTCTGCGGTCTCCGCCGCCGGGGCTACACCCCCCGGTCCATCCGGAATTTCTGCGAGCGCATCGGCGTTGCAAAGGCCGCCAGCGTGGTGGAGTACGGCTTTTTGGAGCACTGCCTGCGGGAGGACCTGAACGCCACGGCGGAGCGGGTCATGGCGGTCCTCCGGCCCGTGAAGCTGACGGTGACCAACTACCCCGAGGGGAAGACGGAGACGGTTACCGTGGAAAACAACCCCGTGGATCCCGCCGCCGGGACCCGGGAGGTCCCCTTCTCCCGGACTCTCTGGGTGGAGGCGGAAGACTTTCTGGAGACCCCTGTGCCCAAGTACAAGCGCCTCTACCCCGGCGGTCCGGAGTGCCGTTTGAAGGGAGCCTATCTCATCCGCTGCACCGGCTGCGTGAAGGACGGGGCGGGGAACGTGACGGAGATCCTCTGCGAGTACGACCCCGAGAGCCGGGGAGGAGACCCCGCCGACGGCCGGAAGGTCAAGGGGGCCACCATCCACTGGGTGGACGCCGCCACCGCCGCGGACGCGGAGGTCCGGCTGTACGACAACCTCTTCTCCGACGAGAACCCCGACGCCGCCGACAAGGACTTTATCGAGTGCCTGAACCCCAACTCCCTGGAGGTGCTGACGGGCTGCAAGGTGGAGGCCTCCTTGGCGGAGGCGGAGGCCCCGGCAAACTTCCAGTTCCTGCGGCAGGGCTACTTCTGCCTGGACAGCAAGGACAGCGCCCCGGGCCGCCTGGTGTTCAACCGGAGCGTCAGCCTGAAGGACAGCTTCAAGAAATAAAGCAGGACCGCCGGAGGGACGAACCCTCCGGCGGTTTTGGCTTAATCTGTAACGGTGGTGGTGACGACGCTGGTATAAGTTTCCGCGGCGGCGGAGCTCTCCGTGGAGATGTTATAGTCCGTATTCCCGTCCTGAGAGGACAGCCGGACCTCGCAGTCCTCCAGGGTGCCGGTGACCGTCACATCCACGTCTGCGCCCCCGGCGGATTTCACCGTCCCGGTGTAAACGCCGTTTTTCGCGATTTCGTCGGTGATGTCAAATTCCGCGTTGTCTACAGTCAGGATCAGCTTTCCGTCCCGCAGCTCCGCGTCCGCAAAGACGCCGGTGACCTCCACCCGTTCTCCTGCGTCGTTCTCCAGCACGATGTGGGAATCGTCCTGGAAAATAATCCGCATGTTCTCAAACAGCGCGCCGTCGCTGGCGGCGTTGGCCGTCACCGCCAGGGCCAGGGTCAGCATGGCCGCCAGGGCCACCGCCCGCAGGGCCTTCAAGGGCCGCTTCATGGTCTTCTTTTCGTTCAGCTCGTTCATTTTTACAAGGACCTCCTTTTTCGCCTCGTCGGAGGCCCGGAGCCGGGAAAGGGTCTCGCGATATAAACTCTCGTCCATCATCAGGCTTCCGCCTCCTTCAGTTTGGTTTTTAATTGCCCCCTGGCCCGCATGAGCCAGGTTTGGACGGTGGACGCCTTGGCCCCCAGCAGCTCGCCGGTCTCCTTGACGGAGTAGCCCTCGTAGTAATAGAGGTACACCGCCGCCCGGTACTTGGGGGGCAGGGCCATCACCTGCCGGAAGAGCTCCGACTGGGCGGGCCGGTCGAAGGCCGCGGCCTCCTCCACCTCGTCCAGGGGGTCTGTCCGCCGCCGCCAGGGGGAGCGGAGGAGCTTTTTGCACTCGTTGGCCGCCACCCGGAGAAGCCACCGCTTCTCGTGATCCGGCGACTCGAAATCCTTTGGCTCCACGTAAAGCTTCAGCAGGGTTTCCTGCATTACGTCCTCCGCATCCGCCCGGTTTTTCAGGTAGCTGTACGCCAGCCGGAACACCATGTCGCCGTAAAGCTCCACGGCCTCCCGGAACCGCTGGTCCGTCAACGCGTCTCACCTCCTTTTGGCTTGGTTTGGAAGGGCCCTTCTGTAAGGGATATCCCTCAGGAGGCCATAATATCTCACCAAGCTGAAAATTTCCTCAAAAAAACCGGGGGACCCAAGTCGGGTCCCCCGGTTGCGCCAGTCTAGGTTGCCGTCGCTCCGGCTTGGTCTATCACCAGACCATCAGAGCGAGGTAAAGTTCTTTTGGATACTTTTCTTACAAGAAAAGTATCATTTCTTGCCCTCCCACTTGGTGACGCAGATGGAACAGGCGATATCGCCGGTGACGTTCAGGCAGGTGCGGCCCATGTCGAAAATCCGGTCCACCGCCACGATGAGGCCGATGTAGGCCACGGGAATGCCCAGGGCTTCCAGCACCATGGCCAGCATGATCATGCCCGCGCCGGAGACGCCGGCGGTACCGATGGAGGCCAGGGTGGCCGTCACCACGATGATGACCATCTGCCCAATCGTCAGGTTGATGTTGGCGCAGGAGGCCAGGAACACGGTGGCCACGCACTGGTAGATGGCCGTGCCGTCCATGTTGATGGTGGAGCCCAGGGGCAGGACGAAGGAGGCGATGTCGTCTTCCGCGCCCAGCTCGGCGGCGCACTCCTTGGACACCGGCAGGGTGGCCGCAGAGGAGGTGGAGGTAAAGGCGAAAATCATGGCGGCGAAAGCGCCCTTGAAGAACTTGATGGGGCTCATGCCGGCGAAAACCTGGGCGGAGGCGGAGTACACCACCACGGCGTGGACAATGTAGCCCAGGTACGCGCAGATGATGACCAGCAGCAGGGACACCAGAATCTCGGAACCCTGGGTGGCCACGACCCAGGCCATGTAGGTGAACACACCGATGGGGGCCAGGCTGATGATGAAGGCCATCAGCTTTTCAATGACGGCGTAGGCGGAGGAGACGAAATCCCGGCAGAGCTTCGCCTTTTCTCCGGCGGCCAGGATGGACCCGCCGAGGAACAGGGAGATGACGATGACCTGGAGCATGTTGGCGTCGGTGAAGGACTTCCACATGTTGGTGGGGAAGATGGAGACTAGGGTGGACATGAAGCCGCTGAACTCCTTAGCCTCATACTCCGCTCCCGTGGGGTCCAGGACGGGGAACAACCCCGCGCCCTTGAAGATGTTGGCGAACACCAGGCCGATGACACAGGCGATGGCCGTGGTGACCAGGAAGTAGGCCACGGTCTTGATGCCCACGGAGCCCACTTTCCGCATGTCGTTCATGGAGATGATGCCGTCGATCATGGACAGGAGCACCACGGGCACCACGATGAATTTCAGGAGGTTTACGAAGATGTCGCCGAAGGGCTTTAAGTAGTTGGCCGTCAGGTCGGCAAAGCCGCCGAAGTAGCAGACCAGGCCGACGATGATGCCCAGAACCAGCGCAATCAAAATCTGCACCGGCAGGCTGAGTTTCTTGCTCATACACTCACCTCATAAAAATAAAATCTTTGGGGCCCTCCGGCGGTGCGTCTGTGTTTTGGACAAATGCTCCGCCCGAAATCCTCTCCAAATTGGCCACATTATACCAAAACAGCCCGGCAATGTAAAGGGGAAATGGAAAATTTGTGAAAAAATTATGAAAAAAACGTGAATAGAGACAGGATGTCATACAATATAACCAGACATCTTGCCTCTATTTTCTCTTTCACTGCGTGCGGACGGGATAGCCGCAGAAGCGGACGGCGGCTTTGGCCAGCTCCTCCGTGGGGTCCGCGCAGGGGAGGTCCAGCTCCAGCTCCCGGACCGCCAGGGGCAGCTCCGTGCAGGCCAGGAGGAAGCACGCCGCCCCCCGCCGCGCCATGCCCTCCGTGACGGAGAGGAACGCCTCTCGGTAGGCCTCCGGCGGGGCCCCGGCCTTCACGCCCCGATAGATGACCTCCATCAGGGCCCCCTGCTCCGCCTCGTCCGGGACCAGGAAGGGCGCGCCCCGGGCCGCCAGGGCCTCCTGGTACAGCCCCGCCGAGAGGGTGCCGGTGGTGGCCAGGATCCCCACCGTCTTCCCCGGAAAGCGTTCCCGGCAGGCGTCCGCCGCCGCCTCAATCATGCTGAGGAAGGGCAGCTTTGTCATCGGCTCCAGCCGGGGGAGGAAGTAGTGGGCGGTGTTGCAGGGCATGACGACGCAGTCCGCCCCGCAGAGCTCCAGCTTCCGCAGGGAATCCGCCATGGCGGGAACCGGGTCCTCGCCGCCCGCCAGAATGGCGGCGGTGCGGTCGGGGATGGAGGCGTTGCTGTCGATGTAGACGCGGATATGCCCGTTGTCTCCGGCGGCGTCGGTGAGGGCCGTGATTTTTTGAAACAGGTCCGCCGTGGCCATGGGGCCCATGCCGCCTAAAATGCCGATGGACTTTTTCATGCGCTCACCCCCAAAAATCCGGGAATAAAAGCTCGCTGCCCACCTTCACCGTCAGCAGGACCAGTACCACGATGACCGTGGGGCGGACGATTTTGCTGCCGTTTTTGATGGCCAGGCCGGAGCCCAGGTAGTGCCCAGCGATGGAGGCCGCGGCGGCGGTGAGCCCCACGCCCCAGTAGACGTAGCCCGAGACCATCTGCGTGATCAGGCTGCCGATGTTGGAGGAGAGGTTGATGACCTTTACGCCTCCCGCCGCGTGGCGGGTGTCCAGCTTGGCGGCCCGGATGAAAATGATCATCAAAAAGGTTCCCGTGCCGGGGCCGTAGTACCCGTCGTAGCCCCCGATGACAAAGGCCGCCGCCCAGATAATGGCCAGCCGCTTTTTGGGGTCGATCTCCCCCGGCTCGTCGGGCCACTCCCGGCCCCGGAGGGTGATAAAAGCCACCACCGGCAGCACAAAGAGCAGTAAGTACTTCAAAACCGCGTCCGGCGTCCGGTGCTGGAGCCAGGTGCCGATGGCGGAGCCCGCCAGGGCAAGGACGATGGAGGGGCCGAAGAGCCGCCAGTCCACATAGCCGTTTTTAATGAACCGGCCCGTGGAGAAGCAGGAGCCGATGGCGGCGGAGACCTTGTTGGTCCCCAGGGCGTAGGGCACGGGGAGGCTGCCGAAGGCGATGAGGTGGGTGGGAACGGAGATGATGCCGCCGCCGCCGGCGATGGCGTCCATGAAGGACGCCAGGAACACGCCCGCGCAGACCAGCAGCACCACCCAGAGAGGGAAGCCGTCGATGCGGGGAAGCGTCAGGAACTGGAGCATGGAAAGAACCTCCTGAAACCATTGAACTGTTTTGCTATCATACCGCAGCCCGGCGGCAAAATCAACGGGCGGCCGCTTTTTTGTTGGCGCACTTTGCCCGGTTTTCCCCCTATCCTTTGACTATTTTGCCGAAGGTCACCAAAAAATATTGTGAATCTTGAAGCAGATTTGGGGGAACATGCTAAAAGACGGCCGCTTTTTTCGACAGGACCGTCCTTGACGCTATTTTTGAAAAGAAGTATAATATTCCCAATATGGCTAATCGTTTGCATAATGCGCAGCCCGCCGCGTCCCGACGGCGGGCGGGGCGTCCCGGAGGGGCGCCCGGGAAATCGGCGGGCCGCTCGCCTAAAAGCGGCAGCCGCGGCTCCGGAGAGCTGCCGCGGCTATGCACGGAGGTTGACTATGGCAAAACACGATCAGGCCGAACGCTTCCACGCCGGGACCCTGACGGACGGCTGGCGCTGGTTCGGTTCCCACCCCGATAAGAAAAAGAATGCGGAGGGCTGGACCTTCCGGGTCTGGGCCCCCCATGCCCAGAGCGTTTCCGTCGTGGGCGACTTCAACGACTGGCGGCCCGGCGTTCATACCCTCGCCAGGGACGGCGAGGTCTGGGAAGGCTTCATTCCCGGGCTGGGGGAATACACATCCTACAAGTACGCCGTCACCGGCCCCGACGGGGAGGTCCGGCTGAAAACGGATCCCTACGCCTTCCACTGCGAGACCCGCCCCGCCACCGCCGGGAAGCTCTACGACATCGAGGGCTTCCAGTGGACGGACGCCGCTTTCCTGGCCAAGCGGGAAAAGCACCAGGTTTACGATTCCCCCCTGAACATCTACGAGGTGCACCTGGGCTCCTGGAAGAAGCGCCCCAACGGGGACTTCTACGATTACAAGGATATGGCCAAGGAGCTGGCCGCCTACGTCAAGGACATGGGCTACACCGCCATCGAGCTGCTGCCCGTGCTGGAGCACCCCTTCGACGGCTCCTGGGGCTACCAGTGCACCGGCTACTTCGCCCCCACCTCCCGGTACGGCACCCCCAAGGACTTCCTCTGGTTCGTGAACCACATGCACAAAAACGGCATCGCCGTCATCCTGGACTGGGTTCCCGCCCATTTCTGCAAGGACTCTCACGGGCTCTATGAGTTCGACGGCGGCTGCTGCTATGAGTACAGCGATCCCAACAAGTGGGAGCACGCCTCCTGGGGCACCCGGGTCTTCGACTACGGCCGGCCCGAAGTGAAGAGCTTCCTCTTCTCCTCCGCCCGCTTCTGGCTGGAGGAATGCCACATCGACGGACTGCGTGTGGACGCCGTGGCCTCCATGCTCTACCTGGACTACAGCCGTCAGGGCGGAGCCTGGACTCCCAACAAGTACGGCGGGCACGAGAACCTGGAGGCCATCGACTTCCTCCGGGAGCTGAACGCCATGGCTTTCTCCGTGAAGCCCGGCGTGATGATGATCGCCGAGGAATCCACCGCCTGGCCCATGGTCAGCCGCCCCGCCGACATTGGGGGCTTGGGGTTCAACCTCAAGTGGAACATGGGCTGGATGAACGACATGTGCGAGTATCTGAAGATGGACCCCTGGTTCCGTCAGGACCACCACAAGAACATCACCTTCTCCATGATGTACGCGTTTTCCGAAAACTTCGTGCTGCCCATCTCCCACGACGAGGTGGTCCACATGAAGGGCTCCGTGGTGGGGAAGATGCCCGGAGACTACACGAACCAGCTCCGCTGCACCCGGGGCTTCTATGCCTATCTCCTGGCCCATCCGGGCAAGAAGCTCCTCTTTATGGGCGCGGAGCTGGGCCAGTGGCACGAGTGGAACGACAAGGAGTCCCTGGACTGGTATCTGCTGGACAACGAGGAAAACCGGAAGGTTCACCGCTTTTTCAAGGAGGCCAACGCCTTCTACAAGAAGGAGCCCGCCCTGTGGGAGATCGACTTTGACTGGGAGGGCTTCGAGTGGCTGGTGGTGGACGACAACCATAACAACGTGGTGGTCTTCCTCCGGAAGGACAAGAAGGGCCGGGATCTCCTCTGCGCCGTCAACTTCTCCCCCAATACTTACGAGGGCTACCGCATGGGCGTGCCCGCCCACAAGCAGTATACCCCCGTCTTCAACACCGACGCGGTGGAATACGGCGGCGACGGCTTCGGAGACACCGAGCCCGTCCCGGTGGAGGCCATCGAGTCCCACGGCAAGGAGCACTCCGCCGCCATCCGCATCCCCGCCTTCGGCGCGGTGTTCCTGCGTGGCGAGGGGACCTTCCCCAAGCCCAGGGGCCGCAAGCCCGCCTCCCCGGAGGCCAAGGCCGCCAAAGCCGCCAAGGCCGCCGGAGCCGCCGCCGTAAAGGCGGCGGAAAAGACCGCCAAGGCCGTGGGCAAAACGGCCAAGGCCTCCGCCAAGACCCTGGTCAAGGCCGTCAAGTCCTCCGCCAAGGAGGAGAAAGCCCCCAAGACGGCCAAGGCTGAAAAACCCGCAAGAAAGCCCAGAGCGAAAAAACAGGCAAAGGAGCTGAAAGAGACATGAAAAAAGAATGCATTGCCATGCTGCTGGCCGGAGGACAGGGCAGCCGCCTCTATGTCCTCACCGGAGACATGGCAAAGCCCGCCGTCCCCTTCGGCGGCAAGTACCGCATCATTGACTTTCCCCTCTCCAACTGCACGAACTCCGGCATCGACACCGTGGGCGTGCTGACCCAGTACCGCCCCCTGGAGCTGAACAGCTACATCGGCAGCGGCCAGCCCTGGGACCTGGACGGCTCCACCGGCGGCGTCCACATCCTGCCTCCCTATCAGGGGGCCAAGGGCGGCACCTGGTACAAGGGCACCGCCAACGCCATCTATCAGAACCTGGGCTTCATCGATATGCACGACCCCGAGTACCTGGTCATCCTCTCCGGCGACCACATCTACAAGATGGACTATTCCGACATGCTGGCCCGCCACAAGGCGGCAAACGCCGCCTGCACCATCTCCGTCATGGAGGTGCCCTGGGCGGAGGCTCCCCGCCTCGGCATCATGAGCGTGAACGAAGACGACATGATTACCGAGTTTGCCGAAAAACCCAAGCAGCCCAAGAGCAACCTGGCCTCCATGGGCATCTACGTATTCTCCTGGAAGGCCCTGCGGCAGTATCTCATCGACGACGAGAACACGGAAGGGTCCGAAAACGACTTCGGAAAGAACATCATCCCCGCCATGCTGGGCAGGGGAGAGCGCATGGCCGCCTACCGCTTCGCCGGCTACTGGAAGGACGTGGGCACCCTGGAGTCCCTGTGGGACGCCAACATGGACATGCTGGCCCCCGGGTCCGGCTTGGACCTCCGGGACCGCTCCTGGCCCATCTACGCCCGCTCCGTCAGCGCGCCCCCCGCGTTCCTGGGGACGAACTCCACCGTTACCCACAGCGCCGTGAACCGGGGCAGCGTCCTGGAGGGCGTGGTGGAAAACTCCGTCCTCTCCCAGAACGTCACCGTGGGCGAGGGGGCGACGGTCCGCTACTCCGTCCTCTTCCCCGGCGTGGTGGTGGCCCCCGGCGCGGTGGTGGAATACGCCATCCTGGGCGAGGGCTGTAAGATCGGCCCGGGCTGCCGCGTGGGCGGCACGCCGGAAAACACGCCGGAGGGCTGGGGCCTGACGGTGCTGGCCCCGGGCTGCGAGCTGCCCGAGGGCAAGGACGCCAAGGCCGGCGTCATGCTGAACCGCAACGGTGAGGAGGTGTCCAAATGAACGGACTGCATGGAATCATTTTCACCTACGAGCGCCGCGGCAACCTCCAGGAGCTGGGTTCCATCCGCTCCTCCGCCTCCATTCCCTTCGGCGGGAGGTTCCGGGCGGTGGATTTCGCCCTCAGCAGCCTGGTAAACGCCGGGGCTACCGATGTGGGCATTATTCTCCACGGCCACTATCAGAGCCTGCTGGACCACCTGGGCACCGGCAAGGACTGGGACCTGAGCCGCAAGCGGGGCGGCCTGCGCCTCCTGCCCCCCTTTAACTACAAGGGCGACTGGGGCGCCATGCCCTACCGGGGCCACATGGAGGCCCTGACCGCCGTGCGGACCTATTTGCAGGACATCCGTCAGGATTACGTGGTCATGATGGACGGCGATCTGGTTGCCAACCTGCCCCTGAGCGACGTCTATGAGAGCCATGTGAAATCCGGAGCGGACATTACGGTGGTCTGTGCCAACGACAGCTTTATGACGGAGGACGGCACCTACTTCCAGCTGGGAGAGGGCGGCCGGGTCACCGAGGTCTTCTACAACCTCCACACCCCCCGGGGCCTCCGGGGCCTGGGGACCTACGTGGTCTCCAAGAAGCTGCTGCTGGAGCTGGTGGAGGACTGCGCCGCCAAGGACCAGCTCAGCTGGCGGGGCGACGTGCTCCAGGCCCGGAAGGACCAGCTGAACATCCAGAGCTACATCTGGAAGGGCTACGCCGCCCAGATCCGCTCCGTTCAGGAGTACTACGACCGCAGCATGCAGCTGCTGGACCCCGCCATCCGGGCGGACCTGTTCTGCGCCCAGCGCCCCGTCCGGGCCAAAAACGCGGACCTCAGCTCCACCTATATCGGCCCCGGCGGGAAGTGCATCAACTCCCTCTTCGGCGACGGCTGCTCCATTGAGGGCGTGGTGGAAAACTCCATTCTCTTCCCCGGCGTCACGGTGGAGGCCGGCGCGGTGGTGCGCAACTGCGTGATTTTCAAGGACTCCATCGTCCGGAAGGACGCGCAGCTGAGCTATATCATCGCCGACAAGGACGTGGAGGTCCTTCAGGGCCGGACGCTGATGGGCCACGTTACCTATCCCATAGTCCTGGCCAAGGGCAGCAAGGTATAAATGTTCATAAAAGGGGGACGTCCTCGTCCCCCTTTTATGATGGAAAGGCCGGATTGACCCCGGCCCCGCAATTTGGTATAATAAGGGTAAGCGCCATCCCGGCGGTTCTCTTGTCCGCCGATCTCCCCCGGGCTCCGGACCCCTTGGCCCCGCGCCCAGGGACGATATGAAAAGGAGTAAGTATATGAAAATCCTGTATGTGACCAGCGAAGCGGTCCCCTTCTGCAAAACCGGCGGCCTCGCCGACGTGGCCGGTTCTCTTCCCCCCGCCCTGGCGGAGCAGGGAGCCGAGGTGGCCGTGGTCCTGCCCCTTTATGAGCGGGTCCGGGACCGCTTCGGAAGCCAGCTGAAGTTCGAGTGCTATGATTACGTGGACCTGGCCTGGCGGCACAACTACTGCGGGCTGTTCTCCATGGAGAAGGACGGCGTAACCTGGTACTTCCTGGACAACGAGCAGTACTTCAACCGGGGCACCCTCTACGGCCAGGCCGACGACGGCGAGCGCTTTGCCTTCTTCTCCCGGGCCGTGGTCCGGATGCTGGACCACTTCAAGTTCTGGCCCGAGGTCATCAGCTGCAACGACTGGCAGGCCGCCCTGGTGCCCATCTATCTGAAGGACGACGGCGTCCGGGAGGAGCGCTACCGCTCCATCAAGACGGTATTCACCATTCACAACATCGAGTACCAGGGCCGGTACAACCCCTACGTTCTGGGTGAGCTCTTCGGCCTGGACGCCGGGTGGGTCAAGGACGGCACGCTGCTGATGGACGGGGACGTGAACCTGCTCAAAGGCGCGGTCCTCTGCTCCGACGCGGTCAGCACGGTCTCTCCCACCTATGCCAACGAGCTGAAAATGCCCTACTTCGCCCACCGGATGGAGGGCGTCATGCGCCAGTGCTCCAACAAGCTCTCCGGCGTGCTGAACGGCATCGACATGAAGCTCTACGATCCCCGGACCGACGGGCGCATCCTGAAGCACTTCTCTCCCGAGGATATGACCGGAAAGGAAGACTGCAAGGCCGAGCTTCAGCGCATGGTGGGCCTCCGGGAGGAGCCCCACACTCCCATCGTGGCCATGGTCAGCCGCCTGGTCTCCCACAAGGGCCTGGATTTGATCTGCGAGGTACTCCACGACATGATGGAACTGCCCATGCAGTTTGTGGTCCTGGGCACCGGCGACCAGCGGTATGAGGACTTCTTCGGCTGGGCCGCCCAGCAGTACCCCGGCCGGATGTCCGTCCGCATGGACTACAACGAGGATTTGTCCATGGCCATTTACGCCGGCGCGGATCTGTTCCTCATGCCCTCCAAGAGCGAACCCTGCGGCCTGAGCCAGATGATCGCCATGCGCTATGGCACGGTACCCATCGTCCGGGAGACCGGCGGCCTGAAAGACACCGTCCAGCCCTGCGAATCCTGGCGGGACGCGGGCAACGGCTTCAGCTTTGCCAACTACTCCAGCGGAGACATGCTCCATGTCATCCGGGAGGCCGTGTACCTGTACAAGGACTATCCCGACGTCTTCGGACGGCTCCGCCAGCGGGCGATGTCCTGCGACTTCAGCTGGGCCCGCAGCGCCCGGGAGTATCTGCGCATCTATGCCACCATCACGGGCCAGACCTGGCCCATCCACTCCGACACCCGCCGGGCGGTGGAGATCCCCGAGGAGGAGACTGCGGAAGAGCCCGCTCCTATTGTGGAAGCCGCCCCCGCTGAGGAGCCCGCTCCTGTTGAAGAGGCCGCCCCTGCCGAGGAGCCCGCTCCTGTCGAAGAGGCTACCCCCGCTGAGGAACCCGCCCCTGTGGAGGAGCCCGCTCCTGTCGAAGAGCCCGCCCCCGCTGAGGAGGCCGCCCCTGCCGAGGAGCCCGCTCCTGTTGAGGAAGCCGCTCCCGCTGAGGAGCCCGCCCCCGCCGCGGAGGAAAAGCCCGCCAAGAAGACCCGGAAAACCGCTTCCAAGACCGCTTCGAAAACCGCCAAGACCGAAAAGAAAACGGTGAAGAAGACAACCGCAAAGAAAGGAACCGCCGGCAAGAAAAAGTCCGCGGAGTGAGAACGCTTATGGCATCGATTACGACAAAAAAACTGGAAGAAGCCCTGTCCGCCAAGCTGATGACCAATTTCGGCAAAGCCGCCGACGAGGCCACAGAAGGCGAAATGATGCGGGCCAGCGCCCTGGTCCTCCGGGACATGATGGCCTTACGCGAGGTGGAGACCCGGAAGAAGACCCGCCGGGACAAGAAAAAGCAGGTCCACTACCTGTCTATGGAGTTCCTCATGGGCCGGAGCCTGATGAAGAACGCCTACAACCTGGGGCTGCTGCCCCAGCTGAAGGAGGCCCTGGAGCACTTGGGCTTCAAGGCGGGAGACATTTTTGAGATGGAGCCCGACGCGGCTCTTGGCAACGGCGGGCTTGGGCGTCTCGCCGCCTGCTACCTGGACTCCATGACCACCCTGGAGATTCCCGCCACCGGCTACTCTATCTGCTATGAGCTGGGCCTCTTTAAGCAGAAAATCGTAGAGGGCCAGCAGGTGGAGCTCCCCGACCACTGGAAGGACCTGGGCGCGGCCTGGCTGCTGCCCAAGCCCGCCGAGGCCCAAATGGTCTCCTTCGGCGGCACCGTCCGGGAGTTCTGGGCCGACGGGCACCTGCACACCGTCAATGAAAACGCCACCACCATCCAGGCGATTCCCTACGATATGGAGATCGCGGGATACGGAACGGACCATGTCAACGTTCTGCGCCTGTGGGACCCTCGTCCCACCAAGGCCATTGACATGAGCCTCTTCGGCCAGGGCGAGTACCTGAAGGCCGCGGAAGAGGAGACCATGGCGGAGACCATCGCCAAGGTCCTCTACCCCGACGACAATCACATCGAGGGAAAGTCCCTCCGCCTCAAGCAGCAGTATTTCTTCGTCTCCGCCACCGTCCAGTCCATCACCGCCAAGCACCTGGACACCTACGGGACGCTGAAAAACTTCCACGAGAAAAACGTCATCCAGATCAACGACACCCATCCCACGCTGGTTATCCCGGAGCTGATGCGGGTCCTCATCGACGACACCGGAATGAACTGGGACGACGCCTGGTATATCACCACCCACTCTGTGGCCTACACCAACCACACGGTTCTGGCCGAGGCCCTGGAGCGCTGGCCCCAGACCCTGATGGAGCGCCGCCTGCCCCGTATCTGGCAGATCATCCAGGAGATCTCCAACCGCTGGCAGAAGCGGGTAGAGGACTTCTACCACGACCCCGCCAAAACCAAGGAAATGGCCATCATCTGGGACGGGCAGGTCCGCATGGCGAACCTGTGCATTGCGGGCGGCATGGCCGTCAACGGCGTGTCCGCCCTCCACTCGGATATCCTGCGGAACGACGTGTTCAAGGACGCCTGCGGCATGGAGCCCAAGAAATTCCAAAACGTCACCAACGGCATTGACCACCGCCGCTGGCTCAGTGAAATCAACCCCGGCCTGGACGGGCTCATCCGGGAGCTGACCGGCGGGGACGCCTACTTGGCCGACGCCTCTGTCCTTCAGAAGCTGGACGCCTACGCCGGCGACAGGGCCGTGCTGGACCGGCTGGCGGAGATTAAGCGGAAGAACAAGGAGGCCCTGGCTGTTCATGCCAAGCGGAGCCGGGGCGTCATCCTGAACCCCGGCGCCATCTTCGACGTACAGGCCAAGCGCCTCCACGAGTACAAGCGGCAGCTTTTGAACGTGCTGCACATCATTGCCCTGTATCAGAAGCTGCGGGACGACCCGGGCGCCATCACCCAGCCCCACACCTTCCTCTTCGGCGCCAAGGCGGCCCCGGGCTACGAGGTGGCCAAGCGGATTATCCGCCTCATCAACTCCCTGGCGGACCAGATCGACCACGATCCCGCCTGCAAGGATAAGCTCCAGGTGGTCTTCCTGGAGAACTACCGGGTTTCCCTGGCGGAGGTGCTGATGCCCGCCAGCGAGGTCAGCCAGCAGATCTCCACCGCCGGCAAAGAGGCCAGCGGCACCGGAAACATGAAATTCATGATGAACGGAGCCCTGACCATCGGCACCCTGGACGGAGCAAACGTGGAGATGCACGAGGTCCTGGGGGATGAAAACATGTTCCTCTTCGGCCTCCACGCCGACGAAGTAGAGGCCCTGAAGCGGGAGGGCTACGTGCCTCAGCGCTGGTACAACCGGGACGAAAAGCTGCGCCGGGCCATGGACGCCCTGCGCACCGGCTTCCGGGACGGCGTGCGCTACGACGACCTCTATCAGCGGCTGCTGCTGGGCCTGGGCGGCAGCCCGGCCGACGAGTATCTGCTCCTGGCGGACTTCGACGCGTACTGCCAGGCGGAGAAGCGCATGGTGGAGACCTACAAGGACCCCGTCAAGTGGAACCAAATGAGCCTGCACAACATTGCCCGCAGCGGCATCTTCGCCGCCGACCGGTCCGTTGCCCAATACGCCGAGAACATCTGGCACGTACCGCATAAATAAGCAGACAGCGAGAAAAAGGGACGTATCCGAACCGGATACGTCCCTTACATTTATACGCTTGTTTTACAGGATAACCTTGCTGTCAACCTCTTCCCGCAGCTTTGCGGCGAAGTCCTCCAGGCTCATGGCGCCCAGATCCTCGCCGCCCCGGGTGCGGACGGAGACGGTCTTGTTTTCCACGTCCCGGTCGCCCACCACCAGCATATAGGGGATTTTCTCCAGGGTGGCCTCCCGGATTTTCTTGCCGATCTTCTCGTTGCGCACGTCGGTCTCCACCCGGAAGCCCTTCTCGTCCAGGGCCTTGGCAAGACCCGCGGCGTACTGGTCCGCCCGGTCGGTAACGGTCAGCACCTTCACCTGCACAGGACTCAGCCACAGGGGGAAGGCCCCGGCGAAGTGCTCCGTAATCACGCCGATGAAGCGCTCGATGGAGCCCAGGACCACCCGGTGAATCATGACGGGGCGGTGCTTCGCTCCGTCCTCGCCGGTGTACTCCAGCTCAAAGCGCTCGGGCAGCTGGCTGTCCAGCTGGATGGTGCCGCACTGCCAGGTCCGGCCCAGGGAGTCGGACAGGTGGAAGTCCAGCTTGGGCCCGTAGAACGCGCCGTCTCCCTCGTTGACGACGAAATCTTTGCCCATGTCCGTGATGGCGGCTTTCAGAATGTCCTGGTTCCGCTCCCACTCCTCCACGGTGCCGATGTGATCTTCCGGCATGGTGGAGAGCTCGATGGTATAGCTCAGGCCGAAGGTGGAGTAGACCTCGTCGAACAGGCGGACGGTCTCCTGAATCACGTCCTGCATCTGGTCCCGGGTCATGAAGACGTGGGCGTCGTCCTGATTGAAGCAGCGGACCCGGAAGAGGCCGTGGAGGGCGCCGGAGAGCTCATGGCGGTGGACTAGGCCGATCTCGCCCACCCGCAGGGGCAGCTCCTTATAGGAGTGGGGCTCGCTGGCGTAGACCAGCATGCCGCCGGGGCAGTTCATGGGTTTCACCGCGAAGTCCACCTCGTCGATGACCGTGGTGTACATGTTGTTTTTGTAGTGGTCCCAGTGGCCGGAGCGCTCCCAGAGCTGGCGGTTCAGCATGATGGGAGTGGAGATCTCCACGTAGCCATATTTCTTGTGGACCTGCCGCCAGTAGTCCAGGAGGGTATTTTTCAGCGTCATGCCCTTGGGCAGGAAGAAGGGGAAGCCGGGGCCCTCGTCCCGGAGCATGAACAGGCCCAGTTCTTTTCCCAGCTTCCGGTGGTCCCGCTTTTTGGCCTCCTCAATGCGCTTCAGGTATTCGTCCAGCTCGTCCTTCTTGGGGAAGGCGATGCCGTAGATCCGCTGAAGGGTCTCCCGGTTGGAGTCTCCCCGCCAGTAGGCGGCGTTGCAGGCCGTCAGCTTGATGGCGTTGCCCTTGACCCGGCCGGTGGAGTCCAGGTGGGGCCCGGCGCAGAGGTCCGTGAACTCGCCCTGCCTGTAGAAGCTGATGGCGGCGTCGGCAGGCAGGTCGTTGATGAGCTCCACCTTGTAGGGCTCGCCCTTTTCCTCCATGAACTTCACGGCCTCTTCCCGGGGCAGCTCGAAGCGCTCCAGCTTCAGCTTCTCCTTGCAGATCTTCCGCATCTCGCCCTCAATTTTCTCCATGATCTCGGGGGTGAAGGGGAAGGGGGAGTCCATGTCGTAGTAGAAGCCCTCGTCGATGGAGGGGCCGATGGCCAGCTTGACCTCCGGGTACAGGCGCTTCACGGCCTGGGCCAGGATGTGGGAGCAGGTGTGCCAATAGGTCTTGCGGTAGGTCTCGTTTTCAAAGGTGTACAGGCTGCTGTCTTCGCTCATGATAAATCCTCCTTGTATTGAGGGGCGGGGATGCAGAAATCCCACCCCTGACGAATCAATCAGGGGTGGGATACGAAAAACGCATTCCACGGTTCCACCCTGCTTGCGGCCCGAAGGCGGGCCGCCGCTCGCGTCCTCGGTAACGGGAGGGCCCGGCCCGGTCGTCCCGGGCGGCTCGGGAGTGGTGGAGGTCCCCCGTCCGGCGCGGGATGCTCACAGCACACGCATCCCTCTCTGAGCGCCTCCGGCGGCTCCGTCTCCGTCACAGCCAATTTGACAGGGCCACTATAACACCTGGCGGCGGAAATGTCAAGAGCGCCGGAACAGCCATTTTTCCCCTTCCCGGTTCATATTCGTTGACAGCCGGAATATGGATATGGTATCATCTAAAAACTACATAGAGAGGGAGGCTCCCCCCATGGATATTTTGGAACTGCTTCTGATTGCCGTCGGCCTTTCGATGGACGCCTTTGCCGTCTCCGTGTGCAAGGGCCTGTCCGTCCAGAGGCTCCGGCCCCGGCACTACCTCCTCACCGGCGCGTGGTTCGGCGGCTTTCAGGCTCTGATGCCCTCCATCGGCTTCCTGCTGGGCTCTGCTTTCGACCACTACATCAACGCCTTTGACCACTGGATTGCCTTCATCCTCCTGGCCCTCATCGGCGGCAACATGGTCAAGGAGAGCTTCGGCCAGGACGGGGAGTGCCACGACGATTCCTTCGACCTCCGCACCATGTTCCTCCTGGCCGTGGCCACCAGCATCGACGCCCTGGCGGTGGGGGTCACCTTTGCCCTGCTGCCGGATGTACATATCATCGCCGCCGTGTCCCTCATCGGGGTCACCACCTTCCTCCTCTCCGCCGTGGGACTGAGAGCGGGCAACGTCTTCGGCCTGCGGTACAAGGCCCGGGCGGAGCTGGCGGGGGGCGTCATTTTGATGCTCATCGGCCTGAAAATCCTGCTGGAGCACCTGGGAATCCTCACGTTCTGAGGAAAGCGCCCGCGCCGTCTTGGGCGCGGGCGTTTTGCCTTACCGATCCATCAAAATCAGGTTCTGAATGTTGTTCCGGTTGCTGCCGCTTTGGAGGAGGTAAACGCTGTAAATCGCGTTGCTTGCCACGTCCAGATACAGCGAGCCGAAAGTCTCGTGGGGCGGGTACACCCCCAGCCAGGCGGAATCCAGGGTCTCAATATCCAGATGGGCGGGCATGGCCTGCTGGTCCGTGTCGGCGTAGAAGAACTGGTAGGTGCCGGGCATGATGCGCTTGAAGGAGGGGACCTCCTTGAACCGCAGATCCGACCAGACTACCCGGCCGTCGCTCATAATTACATCCAAAGGCCCGCTGTTATAGGCCAGGTTCCCGATGCGGAAGCTGGAGAACCCGTTGGTGGGCGGGCAGCAGCTGTCGGTAATCTGCATCAGGTCCAGGCCCCCGGCGGTGTTGATGATGGCGATGGTGGTGATGCTGTTGGACTGGAAGGGCATGGTTTTCTGGATGTAGACATAGCCGTCGGTCCCGGTGACGGTCACCGTCTGATAGCCGGCGCTGACCTGACCATAGGTGGTGGCGGAGGCGTAGTTCAGCAGGTTCACAAACCGCCGGCGGCTGATGAAAATGCGGAAGGCGGGATAGCCGTAGCCCGCGTTCAGGAAACGGACCTTGGCAGCCCCGGGCCACACGCCGCCGATGACGCCGGGCAGGACGATGATGCCGCCGCAGCCGCCGCCGGGGCAAGTCCAAACCTGGTTGCCGCCGGTATTGCCGGGATAGACCGGACCGCCCTCGCCGGGATTGGGCAGGGGGATGACGGGCTCTACCACGGCGCCGCCGTTCATGTCGCCGGGGTAAACGGGGCCGCCCTCGCCGGGATTGGGCAGGGGAATCACGGGTACTTGACCGGGGTCGGTCACGCCGGTGTCCATGTTGCCGGGGTAGACGGGCCCGCCCTCGCCCACGTTGGGCAGGGGGATCATGGGCTCATCCGCATTGACCATCCTCCCCGCGGGGGAGGAAGATTGCCGCGTTACATTCTGTTCCATATAAGCAGCCGGAATCGAAGTTCCGGCGTCCTCCTTTCATAATGGGGCTATGACAGTCTATGCCGGAGCCCCCGCCCCGGTTCATGATGCAAGAATGATGGAAGGACGATGCAGACTGTATTCCAAAAGGCGTCTTGACAAAGGAGGCCATTTCCATGAACAAAATCCTGATCGCCGAAGACGAAGCTCCCATCGCCAATCTCATCCGCACCGCCCTGGAGGGGGCGGGCTACCGCTGCGCCTGGGCCCCCGACGGGGCGGACGCGGCGGACAAGCTGGAGTCCCAGCCCTTCGACCTGGCCCTGCTGGACGTAATGCTGCCCAAGGCCGACGGTTACGAGGTCCTGGAGTACTGCAAGAGCCTGGAGGTGCCGGTGATCTTCCTCACCGCCAGGGGGGAGCTGGAGGACCGGGTGAAGGGTCTCCGCCTGGGGGCGGAAGATTATATCGTCAAGCCCTTCGAGCTGATGGAGCTGCTGGCCCGGGTGGAGACCGTCCTGCGCCGCTGCGGGAAGACGGGGCGGGTTCTCTCCCTGCCGCCGGACATTGAGATCGACACCGCCAGCCGGGTGGTGCGGAAGAGCGGCACTCCCGTGGCCCTGACCGCCAAGGAGTACGACCTGCTGCTGCTCTTTGTCCAAAATAAGAACATCGCCCTCTACCGGGACCGGATCTATGAGCGGGTCTGGGGGGAGGAGTTTTTGGGGGACAGCCGGACCGTGGACCTCCACATCCAGCGGATGCGGAAGAAGCTGGGCCTGGAGAACCGCCTGGTGGCCGTGTACAAGGTGGGCTACCGCCTGGAGGTATAGGGGAAATGAAGCTCTTTTGGAAGCTCTTTTGCAGCATGGTCCTCATCACGGCCCTGGCCTGCTCCGCCGGGGGCTACGCCCTCATCAACGCCCAGTTCCACGCCTCGCTGGACCGGGAGGTGGCGGCGCTGTATGAGGAAAACGACCTCCTGCGCTTCGCCCTGGCCCAGGAGCTGGCCTTCAACCCCGTCTACAGCCGGGAGGAGCTGGCCAAGGCCGCCGGGGGCATCACCATTACCACCGGACAGGGCACGGTCTCCTTTCGCCTCAGCAGCGGGGAGGGGCGCGCCCTGGGGGGCAGCGGCGCGCTGCCCGTGGACGCGGGGACGCTGACCGCTCAGCTCCCTGCGGGACAGCGGGGCTGGATGATGGAGGCCGTGGGGGACGGGCGGATTTTCCTCCACGCCGCCAGCCCGCTGGCCCTGGAGGACGGCATTCTCTACCTGGAGAACTGCCGGGAGGTGAGCGAACTGTTCCGGTCCCGGTCGGAGCAGTACCAGAGCTTTTTCTCCCTGATGCTGGTCCTCACCGGGGCGGTGGGGGCGCTGTCCCTGGCCGTGGCGGCCATGCTGGTCCGGCCCCTGGCCCGCCTCTCCGCCGCCGCCCGGCGGATGGCCGAGGGAGAGCTGGACCAGCGGGTCCGGGTGGACGGGGACGACGAGATCGCCCAGCTCTCCGCGGATTTCAACGTCATGGCCCTGCGCATCCAGCGGCAGGTGGCGGAGCTGAAGGCCGCCGCCCGCCGCCAGGAAGACTTCATCGGCAGCTTCGCCCACGAGATTAAAACCCCCCTGACCTCCATCATCGGCTACGCCGACCTGCTCCGCTCCCGCCCCGCCTCGGCCGGGCAGGTTCGGGAGAGCGCCGGGTATATTTTCAGCGAGGGGCGGCGGCTGGAGGCCCTGAGCCGGAAGCTGCTGGACCTCATCGTCCTGGGGCGGCGGGACTTCTCCTTCCGGCCCGTGCCCCTGGACGCCTTTCTGCGCCGGGCGGCCGGGGCCATGGAGCCCTCCTTCCGGCAGGCGGGAATCCGGCTTGCCGTCCGGGCGGAGCCGGCGGCGGCGCTGATGGAGCCGGATTTGATGGAGACCGTCTGTGTGAACCTGCTGGACAACGCCCGGAAGGCCATGGAGGGCGGCGGGGAGGTTTTGCTGGAGGGCTTCTCCGAGGAGGGGGGCTGCTGCATCCAGGTCACCGACCAGGGCAAGGGCATTCCGGCAGAGGAGCTGGAGCGGGTGACGGAGGCCTTTTACATGGTGGACAAGTCCCGGGCCCGGGCCCAGGGAGGCGCGGGGCTGGGCCTGGCCCTGTGCAGCCGCATTGTAGACCTCCACGGCGGGCGGCTGGAGATTGAGAGCGAACCGGGCCGGGGCGCCCGGGTCCGGGTGCATCTGAAGGGAGGGGAGGAATCACCGTGCGAAACTGGAAAAACTGGCTCTTCCCCCTGCTGACGGCCCTGACCGTAACAGCCCTGGCCCTGCTGCCCCTCCATCTTTCCACGCTGGAGGATGGGCGGCTCACTGGGACCGTTCACACGGAGCCCCTGGCGGCGGACAACAACTTTCCCGCCAGGCCCCCGGACCTGCCGGGGCGGATCTGGCTGCTGCTCCAGCTGGCGGAGATGCCGGAAAACCTGACCGTCATGAACCAGGAGCTGGAGGGCGGGGAGCGGGACCGGGAAATGGCGCGCCTCCGGGAGGCCCTGGCGGATCTGGGGAGCCTTCTACCTTCCTACACGGCGGGGATGCTCACGGCGGCCGACGGCGATTCCTGGAATTGGGAGCGATACTATCTCCGGGACCGGAAGGACCTCTCCGGTGCCAGCTTCACCATGGCCTCCTCCCATGACCAAAAGGGGCGCGTCTTTCTCTCCGCCACTCTGGACGGGGAGAGCGGGCAGCTCCTGTCCCTGGTGTTCCACCATGTCGACGGTGTTTACATCGACGCCTCCGCCCGGGAACTGGGGGAGGCCATCCTGGACCGGCTGGGCCTGGATTACACCCTGGAGGAGGACTTTGACGCCTCCGCTTCCTTCCGTCTGCCGGACTGCAAGAGCTTGTTTTGGATTCTGAAGGACGGGCGGGAGCTGGATTTCAGCTTCACGCTGGACTGGGAAGCCGTGGACAGTGAAATCGCGGTGAGCTATGGACATGAGCACGCCGATGCAGATTCGATGCAAAAATGGTGAGGCTTTGATGCAGGAATGTTTCGGTTTCGACGGGGACAAGCCGTATCATAGAGACAGCTTAAGAGCAAAGGAGCTGTTTCTATGTCCATCCATTCCTGTACTGTACATGAATTTCCCCTCCCGAACCGGGAGTACTACGCCGCTTCGCCCGCCCAATGGGACGGCCCCGCCGCGCCCAGGCCCCGCCGCCGCCTCGCGTCTCCCCGGCGGAGAGGCCGGAGGTCTCTCTTGCCCGTTCTGCTCCTGCTGGGGCTGACGTTGTTCGCCGGCGGTTTCCTGCTGGGCCGGGCCGAGGCCGCGGGAAACAGGGCGGCCCGGCCCGCGGCGGCAGCGGGAACTGGGGGCGGCGAACCCGTCCGCGTTCTGGCCGTCCCCGGAGCGGTGATTTCCGGCGGGGAGGAGGGCGCAGCCTCCAAGGACGATTGGAATCTGATTCTGGTCAACAGGGACCACCCCCTGCCGGAGGATTTCCAGGTCCCGGCCTTCACCCAGTTGGTAAACGGGCACTCCATCGACAAGCGGGCCTATCCGGCCCTCCAGCGGATGATGGACGCCTGCCGGGCGGAGGGGCTGAGCCCCACCATCTGTTCCTCCTACCGGACGCGGGAGAAGCAGGAGGAGCTCTTTGAGCGGAAGGTGCAGTCCTGCCTCTCCCAGGCCGGGAGCCGGGAGGAGGCGGAGGCGGAAGCCGCCCGATGGGTGGCCCGCCCCGGGACCAGCGAGCACCAGGCGGGATTGGCGGTGGACATTGTGGACAAGTCCTACCAGTCCCTGGACGGCGGCCAGGAGGAGACGGCGGTGCAGAAATGGCTGATAGAGCACTGTGCCGAATACGGCTTTATCCTCCGTTACCCCAATGAAAAAAGCGAAATCACCGGCATCGGCTACGAGCCCTGGCACTACCGCTATGTAGGGGAGGAGGCCGCCGGGGAGATCATGAGCCGGGGGCTCTGCCTGGAGGAATATCTGGAGGTCTCCTAAGTCCCGCCCCCCAACGGATACCCCGTTTTTTCCATTTGTCAAGCCATGATTTTCACGAATATCCCCCCCTTTTTTCTCCACTCCCGCCATTGCTTTTGCCGGAGGTTCCGGCTACAATATGTAGCGGTTGCTGTTAATTATGAATGGAGGATGTGGCAGATATGGAATTGGGTTACGATCCGCTGTGGGACGAGCAGGGCCGGCTGCGGCAGGGCTGCACCGTGGGAGAGGCGCTGGCCTGGATGACGAAATTTGGGGGCCGCACCGCCGGGGAGTCCGTGTGCATCAACGGCGTGGGCTACAAGATCGGACGCCTGCTCTACGGGCCGGAGCGGCCCGCCGTGGCGGACAAGCCCATTTCCCGGGTCTACGACGGCTATTACCGTCAGCTGAATTTCAGTGTGTGAGCTCCCCGGCAGGGGATGAGGGAAGCGGGGCGCACGGCCTGAAACGCCGTGGGCCCTGTTTCCGTTTTGGAAAAACCTTTCGTTTCCCTCCGCCTGAAGCTCCTTCCATGGTTGACACGGGCGGCTTTAACCGTTAAAATAAAATAGAGAAAAACCGGCGGGAATGTCCCTTCCCCTCAGCCCGCCCGGATCCGCTGCCATATGGAGGAGAAAGCTTATGTATCATTGTCATCTGCGGCTCTATTGCGTCGGCCGCCGGCAGGAGCTTTTCGCCCCTCTCCGGGAGGCCGCCCCTCTGGACCGCTTTACCCACGACTTCCTGGAGAGTGAAGAGCCGGACTCTGCCCAGGCCGCCCAGGCCGACGTGATCTTTGCCGATCTCACGGAGCTGGACGCCGCCGGAGCCGTCCGGGCCCTGTCCGGCGGCGGGGCGGAGCTCATCGCCCTGGCGGAGCGGGAGCAGATCGGGCAGCTGGAGGGACTGTTTTCCGCCCTGACCGACGTGTGGGTCCTGCCTATGAGCGGGGAGGAGCTTCGCTTCCGCTTTCAAAACTGGCAGCGGGCTGTCCGGCAGGAAAAGGACCTGTGGGAGGCCCGGCAGTACTTAGAGGCCGCCATAAACAGCGTCCCGAACCTGGTGTGGTACAAGACCAAGGACGGCGTCCACGAAAAGGTGAACGACAGCTTTTGCGAGACGGTCAACAAGACCAAGGAACAGGTTCAGGGCCAGCGGCACGCCTATATCTGGGACGTGGAGTTCGACGATCCCGTCTGCATCGAGTCCGAGCGGATTGTCATGGAGTCCAGGAAGACCGGCGTGGCGGAGGAGGTCGTGCAGACCGGCGAGGGCACCCGGCTTCTGACCACCTATAAATCCCCCCTTTACGACCTGGACGGCAGCGTTATGGGCACCGTGGGCGTAGGCATCGACGTGACCCGGGAGCGGGCCTATGAAGAGGAACTCCGCCGGGAGAACCAGGCTCTGGAGACCCTGTTTACCACCATGGACTGCGGCGTGCTGTGCCACAGCCTGGACGGGTCCCGCATCCTCAGCGTGAACCGGGCCGCCCTGGAAATTTTGGGCTACCAGTCTCAGGAGGAGCTCTTCGGGGACGGCTTCGCCACCATCGCCACCTCCGTGGTGGAGGAGGACCGGGAGAAGCTGCTGGGCTGCATCAGGTCCCTGAAAAATGCGGGGGACAGCGTCAGCGTGGAATACCGGGTCCGCCACACCAATGGAGACGTTCTCCACGTCATGGGCAACGTGAAGCTCATTGAGGAGGACGGCGAGCTGTTCTATCAGCGCTTCCTTGTGGACTGCACCGCCCAGAAGCAAAAGGAGCGGGAAGAACAGCTTTGGAAGGAGCGCCGCCACCAGGAGCTGGTTCAGGCCCTGAGCACGGATTTCAACCTGGTCTGCTATTTTGACCTGGAGACCCGCAGGGGCGGCGCGCTGCGGACCCATGCCTGCCCCTACGGCATTCTGGACCGCCTCTTCTCCGGGGAGCTCTCGATGGACGCGTCCATGGAAGAGTATGTCCAGACCTGCGTCTACGTGGACGACCGGGACCTGGTCCGCCGGGTCTTTTCCGGGGACACGCTGATGCGGGAGCTCCAGGACCGGGGCCTTTACTACCTCAACTATCGGACCGTCTGCGGCGGCGAGATCCGCTATTTCCAGATGAAGGCCGTACCCGTCGGGGGAGAGGAATCCAGCCGGGGCGCGGTTATCGGGTTCCGCAGCGTGGACGAGGAGACCCGGGCCGAGATGGAGAAGAAGAGCCTGCTGGAGGACGCCCTGGCCCAGGCCAACCGGGCCAGCAAGGCCAAGAGCGTCTTCCTCTCCAACATGTCCCACGATATCCGGACCCCTATGAACGCCATCATTGGCTTCACGGCCCTGGCCACCACCCATATCGACAACCGGGAGCAGGTGGAGGAGTACCTGAAAAAAATCATGACCTCCGGGAACCATCTGCTCAGCCTCATCAACGACGTGCTGGACATGAGCCGCATTGAAAGCGGCAAAATGTACTTAGACGAGAAGCCCTGCTCCCTGCCGGACATTCTCCACGGCCTGCGGAGCATCGTCCAGGCGGACGTTCACGCCAAGCAGCTGGAGCTGTACATGGACGCCGTGGACGTGCTTCACGAGGACATCCTCTGCGACCGGCTGCGGCTGAATCAGATTCTTTTGAACCTGCTGGGCAACTCCATCAAATACACCCCCGCCGGGGGCATCGTCAGCCTCCGGGTGAAGGAAAAGCCCGCCGCCCCGGCGGGCCACGCGGCTTACGAGTTCAGCGTCCGGGACACGGGCATCGGCATGAGCGAGGAATTTGTCTCCCACATCTTCGAGCCCTTTGAGCGGGAGCGGAATTCCACCACCAGCGGCATCCAGGGCACCGGCCTGGGCATGGCCATTACCCGGAACATCGTGGAGATGATGAACGGGTCGATTCACGTCAAGAGCCGCCAGGGCGCGGGGACGGAGTTCACCGTGGACCTCACTTTCCGCCTTTGCTCCGACGAGAAGCAGCCCACCACCATCCCGGAGCTCACCGGCTGCCGCGCCCTGGTGGTGGACGACGACTTTAACACCTGCGACAGCGTGAGCTGCATGCTCCAGCAGATCGGCCTGCGGGCGGAATGGACCCTCTCGGGAAAGGAAGCGGTGCTCCGCACCCGGCAGTCCGTCATGCGGCGGGACCACTACTCCGTCTACGTCATCGACTGGCTGCTGCCGGATATGAACGGCATTGAGGTCACCCGGCGCATCCGCAAGGAGTGCGGGGAAGATGTGCCCATCATCGTCCTCACCGCCTACGACTGGGCCGATATCGAGGAGGAGGCCAAAGAGGCCGGGGTCACCGCCTTCTGCGGCAAGCCCCTGTTTCTCTCCGAGCTTCGGGACTGCCTGCTCTCCGTGGTGGAGAAGGAGGAGCTCCCGGAGGAAGAGGGGGAGCGCGAGGCCCTTCCCCTGGACCTGGGCCGCATCCTGCTGGTGGAGGACAACGAGCTGAACCAGGAGATAGCCCAGGCTATTCTGGAGGAGGCGGGCTTCACCGTGGAGATTGCGGAGAACGGGCAGATTGCCCTGAATATGTTCAAGCAGTCGGAGCCGGGCTACTATCAGATGATACTGATGGACGTGCAGATGCCCGTTATGAACGGATACGAGGCCACCCGGGCCATCCGGGCGCTGGAGGACCCGGCGCTAAATTCCATTCCCATCCTGGCCATGACCGCCAACGCCTTCGAGGAGGACAAACAGGCGGCCCTCCTGTGCGGCATGAACGGGCATATATCCAAGCCCATCGACATCGCCAAGCTGCTGGAGACCCTGGAAAACGTGCTGAGAGGCCGGTAAGAGATCAGAAGAGCGGGGGAGAGACCAAAGGTCTCTCCCCCGCTTTGCCTGTGCGCCGGTTCAGTCTTTTGTCAGTACTTCCCCCAGATCCAGGGGCTTCCCGTCGGACCAGAGGCGCTCCAGGTCATAGAACTCCCGGGCCTCCTGGGAGAACACGTGGACCGCCACGCAGCCGTAGTCCAGCAGCACCCAGGTGCCGTCCCGGTGGCCCTCCCGGTGCAGGGGGGCCTCTCCGGCCTGTTCCTTCATGGCTTTTTCCACCGCGTCGCACAGGGCGTTGATCTGGGTGTTGGACCCGCCGGTGGCGATGACAAAGTAATCCGCCAGGGTGGTCAGGTCGGTGATTTCAATGGCGCTGATTTCCTTGCCCTTTTTCTCGTCCAGGGCCTTGGCGGCGATAACGGCCAGCTCCTTCGGTGTCATAGACGTTCCTCTCTTTCCTGAAAATATGTGAATGGTTTCTCGCTGGTTCAAGCGGCGGGGTCCGGCCCGATGAGGGTGAAGCCCGGATCCGCCGGGGGCTGGGGATCGGCCGGGACCTCCGGCGCGGGAGCGGGCTCCGCAGGAGCCGGGGGCGCCTCCGGCGCCGGAACAGGGTCCGCCGTGCCCGGGGTTTCCGGAGGCGTCGCCGTGCCGCCGGAGGGATTGGAGGGCGCGGAGCTTCCGGAGTTTCCGCTGGAGGGTGTTCCCTCGCCGGGCTCCGTGGCCGTGTCCGGCGGCACGACGACCACCGGCTCTCCGGTCTCCGGATCAATGGGAACAATGGGTTCGCCGGTCTCCGGGTCCACGGTGATGGGCAGGCCCGTCTCCGGGTCAATGGGATAGCCGTTTTCGTCCAGAACAGGCTTTTCCTCCTCCGGCTCGTCCTTGGGGGGCGGGAGGGCCGCGGGCTTATCCTCCACATAGCCCGTGGAGGAGCTGATGGACCCGTCGGCGTTGACGGACATGATGTCCAGATCCTTCAGGGTGAAGACCTCCGTGAAGGGGCTGAGCTCATTGTTCACCAGGTCCAGCAGCTTCCTGGCGCTGGGGACCACGTAGCTCTGCATTTTGTCCCTGCCGCCCGTCAGCTTGTCGATGGACCGGCTGTAGACGTACTTCGCCGAATTTGGCATGGTGACGAAGTTCACGTCCTCCATTTTCAGTCCCCCCAGCACCGCCGACTGGGCGAACCAGAGGATGTTCTGGAAGCTCAGGTCCGTTTCTACGTTTTTGTTGAACGCCTCGATGAGGGGCCCGGCCTTGGTCATGTTCTTGGGCTTCAGCACCTGCTCTGCCATGGCCTTCAGGAAGGCCTGCTGGGTCTTGATGCGGCCCAGGTCTCCTTCGGCATAGCCGTGTTTCCTGTTGTTGTCGTGGCGGTAGCGCAGGACCTGCATGGCGTCGTCCCCGCTTAGGAGGCGGTAGCCCTTGGCCTGGTGGATGCTCAGGTCCTGATAGGGGTCCTCGTAGTTCATATCCAGGGGCACGTCGAAGTATACGCCGCCGATGGCGTCCACAATTGCGCCCACGGCGTCCCATTCCACGACGACCTGGAAGTCCGGCTCGAAGCCCACCAGCTGGGCGATCTCCTTGTAGAGGTGCTGGATGCCCCGTTCGCCGCCGCCGTAGTAATTATAGACGGAGTTGATCCGTTTGATGTCCCAGGGGACGTTGACCATGGTATCCCGGGGGATGGACATGACGGTGGCCTTTTGGTTCGTCACGTCGTAGCTGGCCAGCAGCATGGTATCCGTGTTGCCGCCGCCTCCGGTGTCCCGGCCCAGGATGAGGACCGTCCAATAGTCCTTGCTCTTGCGCTCCCCGTCTCCGCCCCAGGGGCGGATGCCGTCGCCGTAGTCGATGCCCTCCGGTTCGTCGGGCACGCCGTCTCCGTCCAGGTCCACGGCGTTCTGGGGGTCGTTCCGCTTGGGCAGCTCCGGCCGGACGAAGAGGCTCCGAACCGCCAACACGCCCGCCAGCAGCAGGGCCAAAATCATGGCCGCCACGATCAAAATGATTTGCTGGCGGGTCAGCTTCCCCTTCCGGGGGGGCTTTGGCTTCTTTCCGCTGGGCGCCAGCCGCTTTCCAACATTGCTCATGTCATTCTCTCTGTCCTTTCAGCGCGTCCCTGGCTTCCAGGGTTTTGGGGTGGATGGGGGCGTTTCTCCCCTCCATCTCCCCGATGGTCATTTCCAGGCCCAGCAGCAGCCCGGCGTCCAGGTCCTCGTAACAGGTTCGCCGCAGCTCCTCCACGCCGGGGAAATCCCGGTTGGGCTCGATGTAGTCCGCCAGATAAATGACCTTCTCCAGCAGCGCCATACCGCCTCGGCCCGTGGTGTGCCAGCGGATGGCATTGGTAATCTCTTCGTCCGTACCGAAGACCGCCTCCGCGACGCCCGCGCCGGTCTTAGCGTGGAGGAGCTTGATTTCCCGCCGTTCCATTTCGTCCAAGGGGACCTGAAACCGCTCCGCCAGGGCCAGCTGTTCCGGGAGGTTCAGCTTTTTGGTGCAGTCGTGGAGCAGGGCGGCCCGGCGGGCCTTGTCCGCGTCCGCCCCCCAGCGCTCCGCCAGGCGGACGGCCTCCTGTTCCGTGCCCAGCACATGGGGGATGCGCCGGTGGTTCAGGCAGCTCAGGGCCACGGGCCGAAGCTGCTCCAGGGGCAGATTTTTTAAGTCCGCCGCCGTGCCGTAGAGCCTCTCCCGGAGGATATAGCCGTACACCGCCGGGGCCAGCAGGGCGCCGCCCTCTCCCTTCGCCAGCTTCTCCCGGAGCTCCGTGGAGGATACGTCCACCACGCCGGGGATGCTGAGGGTGAAAATCCGGGCCTGGGGCCAGGTGCGGCAGAGATAGTCCCGCTGGACGGAGAACAGCTCCTCCGTATCCGCCTCGCTGCGCCCGAAGGCGGCGATTCCCGCCAGGGAGAGAATCCGTTCCGGTTCCCGCCAAGTCTGTAGGGTCAGAAACATGTCCGTTCCCATCAGCAGCCACAGCTCGTCCTCCGGGTACAGCTCCTTCAAACGGGCCAGGGTGTCGGCAGTGTAGCTGCTGCCCTCTCGCCGGATCTCCAGGTCCGAGACCTCGATGCGCTCTCCCAATCCGGCCTGTTCCATGGCCAGGCGGGTCATCTCCAGCCGCTGCTCCGGCGTGGGGCTTCCCGGGGGAAGCGTCTTGTGGGGCGGATGTCCCGTGGGGATTACCAAGAGTTTATCCAGCTTCAAAAGCCCGGATACCGCCCGGGCCGCGGTAATATGTCCCAGGTGCGGCGGGTTGAAGGCTCCGCCGTATACGCCGATTTTCAAAGTTGAGGCCCCCTTGCAGACAGGATCAGAGTTTCTTCTTTCGCTCTCTTACCAGTTGGATGCGCTTTTCCTTAGGTCTCGAGTGGGTCTCCCGGTAGAGAACAAATTTTGTGCCGATGACCTGGACCACCTCGCTGCGGGTGGCCTTGGCCAGCTTCTCCGCCGCGGTCCGGGCGTCGTAGTCCAGGTTGTTCTCCAGCACCTTGCCCTTGATGAGTTCCCGGGCCTCCAGGGCGTCGTCCGCCTGTTTAATGAGGTTTTCCCCGATGCCGTCCTTGCCGATTTGCAGGATGGTGTCGATGCCGTTGGCCAGGCCCCGCAATTGGGCCCGCTGTTTGCTTGTCAAATCCATAGATTCTCCTTAAGCGTCAGACGTCTATTTTTTGAGATAGGTTCCCAGCTTCTCTGCGAAAGCCGCCAGGGCCTTCCCGCGGTGGGAGATTTTGCTTTTCTCCTCCGGGCCGATCTGGCCGAAGGTCTTTCCCATCTCGGGAATCAGGAACACCGGGTCGTAGCCAAAGCCGCCCTCCCCAAGGGAGGCGAAGGCGATGGCCCCGTCGCAGCGGCCCTCGGCCTCCAACGCGTCCCCGTTGGGGAACGCGCAGGCCACGGCGCAGGTGAAGTGGGCCGCCCGGGTGGTCTGGCCCCGGAGGTTCTGAAGCAGCAGGCGCCGCCGTCCCGCGTCGTCCAGGCCCTCCCCGCCGTAGCGGGCGGAGTAGACCCCGGGGCCGCCGTTCAGGGCGTTGACGCAGAGGCCGGAGTCGTCGGCAATGGCGGGGAGCCCCGCTGCGGCGCAGACAGCTTTCGCCTTCAGCATGGCGTTCTCGGCGAAGGTGGTCCCGGTCTCCTCCACGTCCACCTCCACCCCCGCCTCGGAGGGGCTGAGGACCTCCACGCCCAGCTCGGACAAGATTGCCTTCATCTCCGCCAGCTTCCCCGGGTTGTGGGTGGCCAGCACGAATTTTTCCGCCATCAGAATTTCCCTCCCAACGCTTCCTTCTGGGCTGCCAGCAGCTCCTTGCAGCCCTTGGCGCAGAGCCGGACCAGCTCCTGCTGCTCGGCAGGGCTGAAGGCCCGGCCCTCGCCGGTGCCCTGAATTTCAATGAGCTCTCCCAGCTCGTTCATCACGCAGTTCAGATCCACCTGGGCCCGGCTGTCCTCGCTGTACCGGAGGTCCAGCAGGGGGGCGTCCTCCACAATGCCGGCGGAGACGCCGGTGACATAGTGCCGGATGGGGCTGGCCCCCAGGTCGCCATTTTCCACCAGCTTCCGGCAGGCCAGGGCCAGGGCCACGAAGCCCCCGGTGACGGAGGCGGTACGGGTCCCGCCGTCTCCCTGGAGCACGTCGCAGTCGATGGTAATGGTCCGCTCCCCCAGCTTGCTTCTATCCACGGCGGAGCGGAGGGACCGGCCCACCAGGCGCTGGATTTCGGCGCTTCGGGGGGATAATTTCAGCTTGGATACGTCCCGGCGGCTCCGCTCCCGGTTGGCCCGGGGCAGCATGGAGTACTCGGCGGTCACCCAGCCTTCCCCGAAGGGGACGTGAGGCGGGACCCGCTCTTCCACGCTGGCGCAGCAGAGGACCATGGTGTCCCCACATTGGATGAGGCAGCTCCCTTCGGCGAATTTGATGAAATCGGTGGTAATGGTCACGGGCCGCAGCTCGTTAAACGCCCGGCCGTCCTCTCTGGTCATAAGCGCCTCCTCCTTTAAATAATTGCTTCTGCGTATTCCTCGGAATCGAAGGGCCGGAGGTCGTCGATGTCCTCGCCGACTCCCGCGAACTTCACGGGCACGCCCAGTTCCTGGGCGATGGCCACGGCGATGCCCCCCTTGGCGGTTCCGTCCAGCTTGGTGAGGATGATGCCCGTCAGGCCCGCCGCCTCCTTGAAGGTCTTGGCCTGGACCAGGCCGTTTTGTCCGGTGGTGGCGTCCAGCACCAGCAGAGTCTCCCGGGCCGCGCCGGGACACTCCCGGTCGATGATTTTCGAGAGCTTCGCCAGCTCCGCCATAAGATTGGCCTTATTGTGGAGCCGCCCCGCTGTGTCGCAGAGCACCACGTCCACGCCCCGGGCCTTGGCGGCCTGAAGGGCGTCGAAGAGCACAGCGCCTGGGTCCGCCCCCTCATGCTGGCGAATCAGGTCCGCCTTGGCCCGCTGGGACCAGATTTCCAGCTGGTCTGCCGCCGCCGCCCGGAAGGTGTCCGCCGCGCAGAGGAGGCACTTCTTCCCGCCGTAGCGCAGGAGATTCGCCATTTTGCCGATGGAGGTGGTTTTGCCCACGCCGTTGACCCCGATGAAGAGGAAGACGCAGGGGGAGGTGGAGACGTTCACCTCTGTGGTGCCCACGTTCAGCGCGTCCACAATGATCTCCCGCAGGGCGGCCCGGACCTCCTCCTGGCTGGAGAGCTTCTCCTTTCGGACCTTCTCCCGGAGCTTTTCCACCGTGTCCACGGCGATTTCCATACCGAAGTCGGAGAGGATCAGGGTTTCCTCCAGCTCCTCGAAGAAGGCCTCGTCGGCCTCGGTGTAGGCGGCGAACATGTTGGTGGTGATTTTTTTCAGCTTGTCAAAGAAACCCATAGGTCCTCCTTATTTCCGACTATTTACTCTGCTCCAGCGAACCAGTAGCCCACCAACGGCCAAACAAATCAGGCCTATCACCGGCAGCGCCATACTGTTCCGATATTGCCGTAGCAAGGGGATCGCCATAATCAGTAAAACGACCCCGGCAATTCCAACAGCTCTCATCCGCTTGTCCTCCTTACTGAATATCCAGCTCCTTCGCCATGTCGTTCAAGTTGATGGTCAGGATTTTGCTGACGCCCTTTTCCTGCATGGTCACGCCATACAAGACGTCGGCCTCCTCCATGGTACCCCGGCGGTGGGTGATGACGATGAACTGGGTCTTTCCCGTCAGGCCCCGCATGTACCGGGCGTAGCGGGTGACGTTTACGTCGTCCAGGGCCGCCTCGATCTCGTCCATGACGCAGAAGGGGGTGGGGTGGACCTTCAAAATCGAGAAGTACAGCGCGATGGCCACAAAGGCTTTTTCCCCGCCGGAGAGCAGGGAAATGGTTTTCAGCGTCTTCCCCGGCGGCTGGGCCTTGATGTCGATGCCGCAGTTTAAGATGTCGGACTCGTCCTCCAGCTCCAGCTGGGCCTGTCCGCCGCCGAACATCTCCAGGAAGGTGGCCTTGAAGCTCTCGTTCAAAAGCTGGAACTGCTCGGCGAAAATCCGGGTCATCTCCCCGGTGATGCCGCCGATGATGGTTTCCAGCTCCCCCTTGGCCTTCTCCACGTCGTCCCGCTGGTCCGTTAAATAAGTATACCGGGTGTTCACCCGCTCATACTCCTCAATGGCCCCGATATTCGGCGTGCCCAGGGCGGCGATGCCCCGTTTCAGCTCCCCGATGCGCCGGGCGGCTTTGGGGACGCTCTCCAGCTCGATGCGCTGGGCCTGAGCGTCGCTGTGGCTCAGCTCGTAGTGCTCCCAGAGGCGGTCCAGAATCTGCTTTTCCTCCATGCCGGAGGTGGCCAGCTTCTGCTCCAGCCGGGAGGCGGAGCGCTCCAGGTTCAACAGGTTCTCGTTCATCTCCTGGCTTCGCTTGTTCTGGGCGGTGCGCCGGGCCTCCAGGGCCATTTTTTCCTCGTTCAGCGCGCTCAGGCGCTCCTGGCAGTTTCGCCGCCGTTCATTCAGGGAGTTCTGCTCTTTCCGGCGGCGGGCGATTTCCGCCTGGGCCTTGCCGATGGCCTCCTGGTAATTCCCCAGGGTCTCCTCCTTCTGCCGGCGGTCTCCCGTCAGCTCCGCCGCCAGGCGCCTGAGGTCCGCCGCCCGCTGGACGGCCGCGTCCCGCTCGGCGGTGAGGGCGGCCAGCGCCTCTTTCCTGGCGGTGACCTCCTCGGTCAGGGCGCTGGACTGGGCCAGCAGCTCGGACTGTCCCGACAGGGCCTTTCCGGCCTGCTCCCGGTACTGGGCGGCCTGGGCCTCCTGCCGGGCGATGGCCTGTTCCGCCGCCTCCTTCCGCCGCCGGTTGTCCTCCAGGTGGCCGGCGAGGCTCTCCAGCTCTCCCGTCAGGTTCTCCAAATTCTCGCCCAAAGATTTGAGCAGAATGTCAAAGTGATTCTTCGCGCCCTCCAGCCGCAGCACTTCGTCCTCCGCCTGGCGGCGCTGGCCCTCGGCGGTCTCCAGGTCGTACCGGGCGGCGGAGAGGTCCCGCTGGAGCGCCTCTTCCTCCCGCTTGGCGGCCTCCAGGCGCTCCCGCATTTCGGCGGAGCGGCCGTGGAGCTTTTCCAGTTCCGCCGCCCGGCTCAGCACGCCGGAATTTCGGGACGCGGAACCGCCGGTCATGGAGCCCCCCCGGTTGATGACCTGGCCGTCCAGGGTGACGATGCGGAAAGCGTTGTGGTACTTCCGGGCCAGGGCGATGCCGCAGTCCAGGTCCTCCGCGACGACCGTCCGGCCCAGGAGGTTCTGGAAGATGTTCTGATACTTGGGGTCGAAGCTCACCAGCCGGGAGGCGATTCCCACGAAGCCGAACTCCTTTTCCACGCCGCTCTGGCGCAGCTCCTCCCCCCGGATGGCGGTGAGGGGCAGGAAGGTGGCCCGGCCCCCGTCCCGCTGCTTCAGGTAGCCGATGGCGGCTTTCGCGTCCTCCTCCCGGTCCACGACGATGTTCTGGAGGCCCGCCCCCAGGGCGATTTCGATGGCGACGGTATACTGCTGTTCCGTCCGCATCAGCCCCGCCACGGGGCCGTGGACCCCCCGGAGGTTGTTCTGGCACACCAGCTTCACGGCCTTGGAGAAGCCCTCGTAGTCCTTCTCCATCTCCGTCAGCAGCCGGATGCGGTTTTCCAGGGCTCCCGCGTCCATGGTCAGCTTCATCCGCTTGTCCGAGGCGGCGGCGGCTTTCTTTTCCCGCTCCTCCATCTTGAGACTGTGGCCCGCGATGATGTTGGCGGCGGCCTGTGCGTCGTCCCGGGCGTCCTCCAAAGCGCGGCGGTTGGCTTTGGCCTCCTTCCGCGCCTGTTCCATTTGTTCCTCCGCGGCGGCCTTCTCCGACTCCACGGCCTGCCGCCGCTCCTCCAGCTGGCCGTTCTCGGCGGCGATGGCGGCGGCTTCCGCCCGGGCATCGGCGGCGGCGGCCACGGCCATGGCCTCCCGGCCCCGGAGGGCCTCCGCCTCGGACTGCTGGCCCCCCGCCTCCTCGGCGGCGGCCCGGGCCTTTTCCAAAAGGGCGTCCAGGCCCTTGTTCAGCTCCTCCAGCCGGCGGGACAGGCTCTCCGCCCGGTCCTTCTCCTGGGCGGACTGGGCCGCCAGGCCCCCGGCCCGGCTGTCGGACTCCACCAGCTCCGCCTGGGCCCGGTCGATGTTCTCCTGGTTGTGGGCGATGGTGCTTTCCAGCACCGCCACGGCGGCGGACTGGTCCTTGGCCTGAGCGTCCAGCTCCCCGGCCTCCGCGCGGACCTGCTCCGCCTCCATGTCCTTCCGGCGCATCTCCTCGCCGAAGCGCTCTCCTTCGGCGTAGAGCTCGTCCAGGGCGGCCCGGGCCTCGTCCCGCTCCTTCTCGGCGGCCCGGAAGTCCATCTCCAGCTTCCGGGCGCTGATTTTCAGCGCGTCCAGGTTCTCCAGCCATACGGAGATTTCCAATATCCGCAGCTCGTCCCGCAGGATGAGGTACTGCTTTGCCTTTTCCGCCTGGTCCCGCAGGGGCTCCACCTGGAGCTCCAGCTCTGAAATCTTGTCGTTGATGCGGACCAGGTTTTCCTCCGTCCGCTCCAGCTTCCGCTCCGCCTCCTCCTTCCGGTGGCGGAAGCGGGAGATGCCCGCGGCCTCCTCAAAAATCTCCCGGCGCTCGCTGCTCCGGGTGGAGAGAATTTCGTCGATCTTGCCCTGGCCGATGATGGAGTAGCCCTCCCGCCCAAGGCCGGTGTCCAGAAACAGCTCCGTTACGTCTTTGAGCCGGACGGACTGGCGGTTGATGTAGTATTCGCTCTCTCCGCTGCGGTAATACCGCCGGGTGACGGCCACTTCCGCCTCCTCCACGGAAGGGAAAATGTGCTCCGTGTTGTCCAGCACCAGCGTCACCTGGGCGAAGCCCACCTGATTCCGCTGCTCCGTGCCGCCGAAAATGACGTCCTCCATCTTCGCGCCCCGGAGGCCTTTGGCGCTCTGCTCGCCCATGACCCAGCGGATGGCGTCGGAGATATTGGATTTTCCCGAGCCGTTGGGTCCCACGATGGCGGTGATGTCCTCCCCGAAGTTCAGGACGGTCTTGTCCGGGAAGGACTTAAAGCCTTGAATTTCCAGCGCTTTTAAATACACGTTTCCACCTCTGCCGAAGCTCCGCCAAAGGGGGCTTCAATAATCAATTAACTATATCAGAGAACGCGCCGCATTTCAAGACAAAATCTGTAAAGGAGGCGGGCGAATGAGTATTGAGAAATGCGGAGCGCTGTGCTATAATAAAAAAACATGCAGGCTGTCCGGACCCTTCCGCGGGAACCTTTGAAAATAAAGGAGTTGTAAAACACTATGAAATTAGGAATCGTGGGACTTCCCAACGTGGGGAAATCCACTCTGTTCAACGCCATCACCAACGCGGGCGCGGAAAGCGCCAACTATCCCTTCTGCACCATAGACCCCAACGTGGGCATGGTGGCCGTTCCCGACGAGCGGCTGGACCGCCTGGCGGAGATGTATGAACCGGACAAGAAGACCCCGGCCGTCATCGAGTTCGTGGACATCGCGGGATTGGTGAAGGGCGCCAGCAAGGGCGAGGGCTTGGGGAACAAATTCCTGGCCAACATCCGGGAGACCGACGCGGTGGTCCACGTGGTCCGCTGCTTCGACGACGAAAACGTCATCCATGTGGAGGGCTCCACGGACCCCCGGCGGGATATCGACATCATCAACATGGAGCTGGTCATGGCGGACCTGGAGATGGTCCAGCGCCGGGTGGAAAAGGCGGCGAAGGCCCTGAAGGGAGACAAGAAGTTCGCCCACGAGGTGGAGCTGTTCACCGCCCTCCAGAAGCACCTGGATGAGGGGAAGCTGGCCCGGACCTTCCAGTGCGATCCGGACGACGCCGCTCTGCTGCGGACCAGCGAGCTCTTGACCCTCAAGCCCGTCATTTACGCCGCCAACACCGACGAGGACGGCTTCTCCGACCTGGAAAACAACCAATACTACCGGCAGGTCTGCGAAATCGCCGCCGCCGAGGGCAGTCAGGTCCTGCCCATCTGCGCCAAGCTGGAGCAGGACGTGGCGGAACTGGAGGGCGAGGAGAAGCAGATGTTCCTGGCGGAGATCGGCGTGGAGGAGTCCGGGCTGGACCGGCTCATTAAGTGCTCTTATACTCTGCTGGGACTCATCTCCTTCCTGACCTACGGAAAGGACGAGTGCCGGGCCTGGACGATTAAAAAAGGCACCAAGGCCCCCCAGGCCGCGGGGAAGATCCACTCCGACATCGAGCGGGGCTTCATCCGGGCGGAGGTCATCGCCTACGCTGACATGGCCGCCTGCGGCAGCGTGGCCGCCGCCAGGGAAAAGGGCCTGCTTCGCAGCGAGGGCAAGGAATACGTGGTCCAGGACGGCGACATGATCTACTTCCGGTTCAATGTGTAAGGCGGCGATGACGGATCAGGAACGGCTGGCGGCTTACGACCGCATGTATACGGACCTTCTGCGGGAGCGGGACAAGGTGCTCTCCGACATGGACAGGCTCCGGGAGGCGGGGAAGCAGCGGGGGGCCACCTACCAGCAGCTTTTGGCCCAGAAGCTGACCCTGCAAAATATCCTCGGCAGATTTGAGGTCTACGGCATCAGACCGGAATAGAGAGAAGGGGCGG
>CATNDJ010000008.1:0-2135 GCA_950097265.1 uncultured Oscillibacter sp. | reverse complement strand
AGCGTCCGCCCCTTTTTGACGAGAGAAAAATTCCCCCGCCGGAGTGAACAGAAGGGCCTCCCGAAACGTGTTATATGTGAAAGGCGCTTTTCAGACGAAGGAAAGGAGGCATTGCCTTGACGGAACAGGAACTGAGCAATGCCATGGAGACATACGGCGACGCGGTGTACCGCCTGGCCCTGTGCCGGATGCAGAATACAGCCGACGCGGAAGACGTCTACCAGGATGTGTTTCTGCGGCTGCTGGAGCAGCGCTCCGGCCGCTGGGACGGGGAACACCTGAAGGCCTGGCTGCTCCGGACGGCGCTGAACCGCTGCGCCGACCTGGGGCGGCTCCGCCGGAGAAGGGGAAGCCTGTCTCTTGAGGAGGTCCCCGACGCGGCCCGCCCTATGGACGAGGAGGCGGCGGAGCTGTGGGACGCGGTATCCCGCCTGCCGGAGAAGCTGCGGACGGCGGTCCACCTCTTCTACGGCGAGGGCTACGAGAGCGGTGAAATCGGGGCCCTGCTGGGCGTTCCGGCGGCCACGGTGCGCAGCCGCCTCCGCCGGGCCCGGGCGGAACTGAAGAATTTACTGGGAGGTTTTGACGATGGAAAATCGCTACCGGAAGCTGACGGAACAGATCCATACGCCCGCCGGGCTGAATGACCGGGTGCTCTTCGAGGCCCGCCGCCGGAGGGCGGAGGGGGGGACGGCTCCCAGCCGGGAGAAAAACGGCTGGGGGCGGCCCCGGCCGGAAACGGCTTATACAGCTGCGGCGGCCGTGCCGCGGAATTGGACGCGGCCTCTGCTGCGGACGGCGGTCTGCGCCGCCTGCGCCCTGGCGCTGGTGCTGGGAGGTTTCTCCCTCCGGCCCGCGCCCGTGGCGGAGCCCTCCGGCCCTGCCGGGAGCGCCGGGCCGGGAGACGTGACCTCCCCGGCCCAGGTGCTGGTCCCCACCTTTGGCCTGACGGCCTACGCCGCCATGACCGAGAGCGCCTACGGACCGGCGGAGGACGGCAGCATCGCCTTCGCCGTGGGAGAGGGCTGCGTCACCCCGGACTGGGGGGACTTCACCGGCTGCCTCTTCCAAATATCCGGGGAGAACATCGCCCAGGTGAAAATGTCCATCGACCGGGGCGGGCTGTACCGCTATCAGAGCCGGGAGGATCTGACGGAGGAGCAGATGGCCGCTTACCGCCAGGCCATGGCGGAGGGCACCTTGGCCCCTGCCGCCATCAGCCAGAGGGACGACGGGACCTGGTACATGCCGGAGATGACCGCCCTGGGGGAGAGCTTCCAGGAGGCTTATGACCCCGAGGCCAGCTACGGCTTCTGGGTGCCGCCGGAGGATATGGCCGCCAACACGGGCCTGGGCATTACCATCGAAAACCAGATGGACGCGGACTACTTCGATGGCGGGACGCTGACGGTGACGGTGATTTCCTCCGATGGAACGGAGAGGACCCAAGGCTACCGCCTCCACAGCGGGGAGCTGAAGATTGAGTTTGCCGAGGATAATTCCATCACCGTTTTCCCGGAGCCGGTGGACCCGGAGGAAAACAACTACTTTGTCTACGGCATCTACGCCGTGCCGGAGGACTGAACCCATAGGGAAAGCCACGCCTTTCGGCGTGGCTTTCCTCTTTTCAATCGGTCGTTGTCTCGTAATCCCAATTCTGGATGCCGCCGAAATCGGCCACGTTGGTATAGCCCATGTGCTTCAGCTTTTCCGCCGCCTCGGCGCTGCGGCGGCCGGAACGGCAGTAGACCAGGATTTCCGCGTCTTTCTCAAAGGGAAGGGGGAGCTCCGGCAGGATGTCCTCATTGGGAAAGCACACCGCGCCGGGGATGTGGCCCCCGTCATACTCCTCCTGGGTCCGCACATCCAAGAGAATGGCGTCCGGATTGGCCTCCAGCCTACGCTTGGCCTCTTCTCCGCTGATGACGGACCGGGACTTTTCAGCGCCCTGAGGAGCTGAGCGGTTCATCCGGGCGGAGTAAAATTTGAGGATGGCCATGCCGAAGCAGATGACGGCGGCCAGTAAAAAAAGCTCTTTCATGGAGCGCCTCCTGTTGGTAAGATTTTGGACAAGGCTTAGTTTAGGCTCTACTCCGTAACCTCGGCAAAACGGCCAGCAGGCATATGCGGCCAAA
>CATNDJ010000007.1 GCA_950097265.1 uncultured Oscillibacter sp. | reverse complement strand
TTTCTTTCGAGCTTGCCTCCCGTCTCCCGTGCCGGACAGCTTTGTTAGATTACCATGGAACTCTCAGTTTGTCAACACCTTTTTCTCCTTTTTTTGCTCTTTTTGTAAAATAACGGCGAAATGCCCACAGCCCGGTACGACCTCTGTGCAGTTCCAACAACACCGGCTCCCTCCGCGCCCAAACGTCAGGCCGGTTCTCCGTGGAAAACCGGCCTGACGGCGATCGTTCCTATTCCAAAGGCCCCGACACCGCCACCAGGAAAGGCCCCTCCTCCGTCTCCGGCAGCTCCTCCTGACGGCCCAGCGCCTCCAGCAGCGTCTGATACTCTTCCCTGCTCAGCTTATAACGCCATTCCACAGCGTTTTCCCATACCACAGTAAATCCGTCCAGCAGGTCCCCGGCCTCTTCTGCGGTCAGGCACAAAGCGGGCTGCTCCTCCGGCGCAGAGGGACAGGCGGAGAATTGCCCGCTGTCCATTGCTGCTTCCGGGGCCGCTTCCGCCGGAGCCGCCTTCAGCGCCTCTTCGTCATTATAAAGCTCCGCCGCTTTCGACCGCACCACCGGCGCCGCTTGGGCCTCCTCCGGCGCGCTCTCCGCCGGCTCTTCTTTCGATTCCGGGGCCGCCTGGAGGGCGATTCCCGCCTCTTCGCCGCCAATCACATCGGCTGCGCCGTCCGCCGGACCATTATTATAAGAGGAGTAATCCGCGCCACGGTCTCCCCCGGTGGGTACGGCGGCGCCGTTGCCGGTCCGCACCAGAATGACCAGGGCGCAGCAGGCCGCCAGAGCCGCCGCCGTCCCCAGCCAGCGCCGGACTCCCCGCCGCTTCAGCTCCACGATTTTCCTATCCTTGGCGGAAGCCTCTCGAATCCGTTCCATCACGCCCCCGGCGAAGCCCTCCGGCACAGCCGTCTCTTCCACATCCGGAAAGCCCGCCCGGATGGCCAGCGCGTCGTCCACATAGGCCCGGCAGCCGGGGCACTCCGACAGGTGGTCCCGCACCCGCTCCATCTCGGGCCCCGCCAGCTCGCCGTCCACGAACAGGTCCAACAGGGCCGCGTATTCCTCGCAGTATTTCATAAACGGCCCTCCTTTCCTGTCTCTTTAGACGGAGGCGGCGGAGAAAAGTTCCCCTGCGCCAGCAAAAAACTTCGCAGCTTTTTCCGCCCCCGGCTGATGCGGGACTTTACCGTCCCAATGTCCAAAGCCAACGCTTCACCGATCTCGTCATAGCGGAGCTGCTGGATCTCCCGCAGCACCAGCGCCGCCCGGTACTCCGCCGGCAGGGCCCGGAGCCCCTCTTCGATCTGTTCCCGCAGCTCCCGGCGCTCCGCCTCCTCCTGGGGAGAGGGAATGGAGGCCGGAAGGTCCAGATTCAAATCCTCGCCGTCCAGGGAGACGTCGGCCTGCCGCTTCCCCTCCCGCCGGAGCAGGTCTACGCAGGCGTTGGAGGCCAGCCGGTAGAGCCAGGTAGAAAAGCTGCTGTCCCCCCGGAAGCTCTTCAGCCCCTGCCAGGCGGCGAAAAACGCCTCTTGGGCGGCCTCGGCGGCGTCCTCCGGATTCCGGCACATCCGCTGGGTCAGGGCCAGCACCCGCTTTTCATAGAGCCGGACCAACTCCTCGAAGGCCCCCTGGTCCCCCTCCCGGGCGGCGGCGATCCACTTCTGTTCCCGCAAATCCGTCACAGGCGTCCCCCCTCTCCGTCCCGAAGGTCCCGCTTGATGCCCCGGGTCACCCGGTATACATCTTCTAATGTGTTCATCCGGACGATCTGTTCCTTATAATAATTGGCGTAGGGCACGCCCTTGAGATACCAGCAGTAATGCCGCCGGGCCTCCAGGACGGCCAGCCGCTCTCCCTTATACTCCGCCGCCAGCTCGAACTGGCGCACGGCCAAATCGCACCGTTCCGCCAGGGGCGGCACGGGAGGGACCGGCTCGCCCTCCAGCAGGGCCTTGGCCTGCTGAAAAATCCAGGGGTTCCCGAAACAGCCCCGGCCGATCATGGCCATGTCCGCCTTGGTGTGCTGTAAAATCCGGGCCGCGTCCTCCGGTTTCCAGACGTCCCCGTTGGCGATGACGGGAATGGACACCGCTTCCTTGACGGCCCGGATGCAGTTCCAGTCCGCCTCCCCGCCGTAAACCTGGGCCCGGGTCCGGCCATGGACCGCCACGGCGGAAACCCCGGCCTGCTCCAGGCCCCGGGCGAACTCCACGCAGTTGCAGCTCCCCAAATCCCAGCCCCGGCGAAACTTGGCCGTCACCGGGACCCCGGGAAGGGCCTTCACCACGGCCTCCACGATGCGCCCCGCCTTCTCCGGGTCCCGCATCAGCGCCGCGCCATCTCCGTTGTTGACAATTTTCCCCATGGGACAGCCCATGTTGATATCCAGGATATCCGCTCCCGTGTGCTCGATGGCGATTTGGGCGGCCTCCGCCATGCAGGACGGGTCGCTGCCGAAAATCTGCACGGCGGCGGGGTGCTCCCCCGGGAACTGCCGCAGGAGGGAGAAGGTCTTCTTGTCCTTGTAGCAGAGGGCCTTGGAGGAGATCAGCTCCGTGCAGGTATAGCCCGCCCCCAGCTCCGCGCAGAGCCGGCGGAAGGCCGCGTCGGTGACGCCCGCCATGGGGGCCAGCGCCAGCTTCGAGGGAATGGACACGTTTCCAATGTTCATAGGCCATGGCTCCTCTCTCCCGGAAAATCCTTTTGCCCTTGCATCATAGCACAGCTTCCGAAAAAAGTCCACTTCCGCCTTTTCAAAGTGGGAAATCCCACAGAAAACGACAGGGCCGCCCCCTCCTCCGTTACCGTTTTGTAACCTTTTCCCGCCCCGCTTCCCGAATGTTTTCCAGTCAATTCTTGTCCAAATGGGTCAAAAGTGGGGATAATTGTACCGACAGAGCCCAAAAGGCTTGACAAAAGTGGGGCTAAGGGTGTATACTAAGCGCAGTTTCCGATTGGTAACAAAAGTTACAAGCCGCCTTTTCACCGGAGGCGGCCGCCCAATACTCCCCCGCGGGACCAGCACGGCGCTCTTCCGCCTCTTCCCGGGCGCGGCCCGGGGCCTGGGCTTTTCGCGCGCCGTGAAATCACCTTATAGGAGGGTATCCAAGTGAACACCGACCAACGACCAAGCGTATTATACAGTTTGTGCAGACGAGGCGGCATGATGCTGTTCTGCCTGTTTGTCGCCGCCGTCACCGGCCTCTCGGCCACCGGCTGGGCCGACTCCCTGTTCCTCATCACTGGAACGGAGGACGAGGCCGCCATCATCCTGGACCCCAAGCAGAAGGACCCCCCGGACCTGTCCTCCAAGATGGTCTATGTCTCCAACGGCAGCAAAGGCTATGACATCACCCTGCAGGAAGATACCACCGTCACCGTCCGGCACGAGGGCTTCGTCGTCACCGTCCAGTCCCACAAGGAAAGCATTTCCTCCCTTCTCTCCCGGCTCCACGTCTACCCCAGTCCCCTGGAGATGATCGGCGTAAAGTTGTCGGGGAACGGCGTGGATATCAACGTCGCCTCCGAGCTGACCTACTATGACTACGTCACCGAAACCGCCCCCTTCTCCACCCAGCGGGTAGCCAACCCCGATATGCTGGAAGGCGAGGAAAAGGTGGTCCAGGAGGGGGCCGACGGCGTGCGCTCCTCCGTCTACGAGGTGGTCTGGTCCAACGGGGCCCAGCTCTCCCGCCAGTTCGTGGAAGAGCTGGACACCACCGCCGTGGACAAAATCGTGGAATACGGCACCGCCAAGCCCAAGCCGAAGCCCTCCGAGGTCAAGAAGGACCCGGACAGCATCCTGGCGGAGCACGGAGAGACCGGCGGCGGAATCGCCAACGTCTCGGAAAACGCCGACGGCAGCGGAACCCTGACCCTGAAGGACGGCACGGTGCTGAACTACTCCGGCGTCCGTTCCATGACGGCTACGGCCTACACCACGGGACACGGCGGCGTGGGCACCCGAACCGCCAGCGGCACCGCAGTCCACGTGGGCTCCGTGGCCGTGGACAAGAGCGTTATCCCCCTGGGCACCCGGATGTATATCGTCGCCGGGGGCAATGTGGTCTACGGCCTGGCCGTGGCGGAGGATACCGGGGTCAAGGGCAACAAAATCGACCTCTACTACGACACCTACGACGAGTGCATCCAGTTTGGAAGGCGTTCCTGCACCGTCTACATTCTGGAGTGATTTCTGCGAAGGCCTCCGGCTGAAAAGCCGGGGGCTTTTCCTGTTCCTGGAACCGCTTTGCGAATCCATCACAAACCGGGGGCGGAACTCCCCTGGGAACTGTCAATTTTGTCAATTGCGGTCCGGCCCGGAAACCGATACAATAGGTATGACCTATCCCGCAGCCGGGCGGGAAGCCTTTTTCCCGGACTCTTCTTACACAACGAGGTGCTTGGAATGAACAACAGTCACATCTCCCACACCAAGGCCATCCGCGCCCAGCTCCTGGCGGACATGCGCACCGGCGAGTATGCCCACCGGGAGCGCCTGCCCCGGGAAAGCGTGCTCTGCGTCAAGCTGGGCATCAGCCGCACCCAGCTCCGGGACATCCTGGCCTCCCTGGAGCGGGAAGGCTTCATCACCCGCCGCCACGGCGTTGGCACCATCATCAACCGCCACGTACTGGACGTCCACACCCGGATGGACATTGAGGTGGAGTTCCTGGACATGATCCGGCAGAACGGCTTTGAACCGGCGGTGGCCTCCATCCGCTTCTGGGAGGAGCCCGCGGACGAGAAGACCGCCGCTCAGCTCCAGCTCCCGGAGGGGACCCCCATGCTCCGGGTCTCCCGCCTCTGCACCGCCGACGGCCGCCCCGCCATTTACTGCGAGGACGTGATCGAAAAGGCCCTCATCCGGGAGGACTACACGGAGGAGGACCTGAAGCCCCCCATTTTCCACTTCCTTCAGCAGTCCTGCGGCGTGTACCCCTATTTGGACCTGACGGATCTCCGGGCCGTCCCGGCCGACGAGAAGCTGGCGGTGCTCCTCCAGGTCGGCGTAGGCGCGCCCCTGCTGTACATGGAGGAGGTGGACTTCGACATCGACGGCAAGCCGGTGTTCTGCTCCGCCGAATACTTCGCCGACGGCATTTTCCGCCACACGGTTTTGCGAAAGAAATTGTAATTGGAAGGGAGATTTTACCATGAAAAAAGTAGCCGTGCTCATGGGTTCCGACTCCGACTGGCCGGTGGTCCGGTCCGCCTGCGCCCAGCTGGACGCCTTCGGCATCCCCTATGAGGCCCACATTATGAGCGCCCACCGCACTCCCGCCCAGGTGGCGGAGTTCGCCTCCTACGCCCGGAAGAACGGCTTCGGCGTCATTATCTGCGCCGCCGGCCTGGCCGCCCACCTGGCGGGGGCCGTGGCCGCCAACACCACCCTGCCCGTCATCGGCATCCCCATGAAAGGGGGCGCTATGGACGGGCTGGACGCTTTATTGGCCACCGTCCAGATGCCCAGCGGCATCCCCGTGGCCGCAGTGGCCCTGAACGGGGCCAAAAACGCCGCCATCCTGGCCGCCCAGATTCTGGCGGTGGAGGACCAGAACCTGGCCTCCTGGCTGGACGCCGCCCGCCGGGACATGGCCGCTCAGATAGAGGAGAAGGATGCCGCCCTGCAGGCGGAAATCTGACCTGATGTTTTCGTAATCCATATTTTACTTGACGGAGGAATTTGAATATGCAGAAGCTGGAGCAGCTCTACGAGGGCAAGGCCAAAAAGGTCTTCCAAACCGACGACCCCAATCTGTACATCGTGGACTATAAGGACGACGCCACGGCCTTCAACGGGCTGAAAAAAGGCACCATCGTGGGAAAAGGCGTCATCAACAACCAAATGACCAACCGCTTTATGGCCAAGCTGGAAAAGGCCGGGGTCCCCACCCACTTCGTGGAGGAGCTCAGCCAGCGGGAAACCGTGGTGAAAAAGGTCTCCATCGTCCCCCTGGAAGTCATCATCCGCAACATCTCCGCCGGGTCCTTCGCCAAGCGCTACGGTGTGGAGGAAGGTATTGTCTTTGACGCGCCCACCATCGAGTTCTCCTATAAAAACGACGATCTGGGGGACCCCCTGCTGAACGCCTACCACGCCTTGGCATTGAAGCTGGCCACCCCGGAGGAGATTGAGACCATCAAGAAGTACGCCTTCCAGGTCAATGATTTCCTGAAGGACTTCTGGGCCTCCTGCGGCGTGACCCTGGTGGACTTCAAGCTGGAGTTCGGCCGCCTGGAGGATGGGACCATCGTCCTGGCAGACGAGATCAGCCCCGACACCTGCCGCCTGTGGGACTCTAAGACCCACGAGAAGCTGGACAAGGACCGCTTCCGCCGGGACCTGGGCGGCGTGGAGGACGCCTACGCCGAGGTCATGCGCCGGATGAACGAGGCGCTGTAATGGGCGGTTTTTTTGGCGCGATTTCGAAACGGGACGTGGTGCTGGACGTGTTCTTCGGCACGGACTACCACTCCCACCTGGGCACCCGCCGGGGCGGCATGGCCGTCTGTGACGCCGGAGCCGGTTTCCACCGGCAGATTCACAACATCGAAAATACACCCTTCCGCACGAAGTTCGAGAAGGACCTGGCGGAGTTCCGGGGCTGCGCGGGGGTCGGCTGCATCAGCGACACGGATCCCCAGCCCCTGCTGATGCGCTCCCACCTGGGGCTGTACGCCATCTCCACCGTGGGCATTATCAACAACGCCGAGGAGCTGGTGGAGCGGTACTTCTCCGACCACGGGCACCAGTTCATGGCCATGAGCTCCGGCAAGGTCAACGCCACGGAGCTGGTGGCCTCCCTCATCAACCAGAAGGACGACTTAGTGGCGGGCATCCGCTACGCCCAGGAGCAGATTGAGGGGTCCATGACCATCCTCATCCTCACCCCGGAGGGCATCTACGCCGCCCGGGACCGCCTGGGCCGCCTGCCGGTGCTCATCGGGCAGAACGGCGAGGGCTGCTGCGTGTCCTTTGAGTCCTTCGCCTATCAGAAGCTGGGCTACGAGGACGCCTACGAGCTGGGCCCCCAGGAGATCGTGAAGATCACCCCCGAGGGCTGGGAGACCCTCTCCCCCGCCGGGAAGGACATGCGCATCTGCGCCTTCCTCTGGACCTACTACGGCTACCCCAACTCCTGCTACGAGGGGATGAACGTGGAGGTGATGCGCTACCGCAACGGCGAGATCATGGCCCGGGACGAGGTCCAGCGGGGCCAGCTCCCGAAAGTCGACTACGTGGCGGGGGTCCCGGACTCCGGCCTGCCCCACGCCATCGGCTTCGCCAACCGCAGCGGCAAGCCCTTCGCCCGGCCCTTCGTGAAGTACACCCCCACCTGGCCCCGGTCCTTCATGCCCGAGAGCCAGGACGTGCGCAACCAGGTGGCCAAAATGAAGCAGATCCCCGTCCACGACCTCATCAAGGGAAAGAAGCTCCTCTTCGTGGACGACTCCATCGTCCGGGGCACCCAGCTCCGGGAGACGGTGGAATTTCTCTACGAGTCCGGCGCGGAGGAGGTCCACATGCGTTCCGCCTGTCCCCCCATTATGTACGGCTGCAAGTACCTGAACTTCTCCCGCAGCAACTCCGACATGGAGCTTTTAAGCCGGAAGACCATCCAGGCCCTGGAGGGGGACGAGGGGCAGCAGCACCTGGAGGAGTACGCCGACGCCTCCACGAAGCGGGGACAGTGCATGCTGAAAACCATCTGCCAGGAGATGGGCTTCGACTCCCTGGGCTACCAGTCCCTGGACGGCCTGCTGGAGGCCATCGGCATTGACAAGGATAAAATCTGCACCTACTGCTGGACCGGAAAAGAATAACACAGGAGGTACACCATGGAAAACTCCCATTCCGCCGCCTACGCCGCCGCCGGGGTGGACATCACCGCCGGCTATGAGGGCGTGAGGCTGATGAAGCCCTTTGTGGAGCGCACCAAAATTCCCGGCGTGGTCTCCGGCATCGGGGGCTTCGGCGGGCTCTTCGCCCCGGACTTCTCGGGCATGACGGAGCCCGTCCTGGTCTCCGGCACCGACGGCGTGGGCACCAAGCTCCGCCTGGCCCAGCTGCTGGGCAGACACGACACCATAGGAATCGACTGCGTGGCCATGTGCGTCAACGATATCATCTGCTGCGGGGCCCGGCCCCTCTTCTTTCTGGACTACATCGCCATCGGAAAGAACGAGGCGGAAAAGGTGGCCTCCATCGTCTCCGGCGTGGCGGAAGGCTGCGTCCAGTCCGGCTGCGCCCTCATCGGCGGCGAAACCGCCGAGCACCCCGGGGTCATGGCCCGGTCGGACTACGACATCGCGGGCTTCGCCGTGGGCGTGGTGGACAAGCCGAAAATGATGGATCCCAGCCGCGTCCATGAGGGGGACGCCCTCATCGGCCTGACCTCCTCCGGCGTTCACTCCAACGGCTTCTCCCTGGTGCGGAAGGTCTTCGACATCGAGCACGCCGGTTTGACCGCCCCCATGGACGAGCTGGAGGGCAAATCCCTGGGCGAGGTCCTGCTGGCCCCCACGAAAATCTATGTCAAGGCCGTCCAGACCCTGCTGGACGGCGGCGTGGACCTCCACGGCGCGTCCCACATCACCGGCGGCGGCTTCTTCGAAAACGTGCCCCGGATGCTGCCCAAGGGGCTGGGCGCGCGGATCATACCCAGCGCGATTCCGAAGCAGCCCATTTTCGGCCTCATCCAAAAGCGGGGAAACATCTCGGACCACGACATGTACAACACCTTCAACATGGGCCTTGGCATGGTGCTGGCCGTGCCCCAGGCGGAAGCGGAAAAGGCCCTGGCCCTGCTCCGCGCCGCCGGAGAGGCGGACGCGGCGGAGGTCGGCCATGTGGTCCGGGGAGACGCCGGTGTCTCCTTCGCGGAAGTTTGCCCCCCTGTCCCATGAGCAAGGCTAGAATCGCCGTCCTGGTCTCCGGCGGCGGAACGAATCTGGAGGCCCTGTTAAACGCCCAGGAGGCGGGCAAGATCCCTCACGGCGAGATCGTGGTGGTCTTAGCCAGCAATCCCGGGGCCTACGCCCTGGAGCGGGCGAAAAACCACGGCGTCCCCGGCTTCGCCGTCCCCCGGAAGGGAAGCACCCAGGAGGAGTTTGAAGCCGGGCTGACGGAAAAGCTCTCTGAGTACCGGGCGGACATGATCGTCCTGGCGGGCTTCCTCTCCATCCTCTCCGAGGACTTTGTGAGGCGCTGGCCGGACCGCATTCTGAACGTTCACCCCTCCCTCATCCCCGCCTTCTGCGGCAAGGGGTACTATGGGCTCAAGGTTCACGAGGAGGCCCTGCGCCGGGGAGTGAAGGTTACCGGGGCCACGGTGCACTTCGTAAATGAAATTCCCGACGGAGGAGAAATCCTCCTCCAGAAAGCGGTGGAGATCCTCCCCGGCGACACGCCGGAGATTCTCCAGCGCCGGGTGATGGAACAGGCGGAATGGCTGCTGCTGCCCCAGGCGGCGGAGCTGACCGCCCAAAGGCTGACGGAGAAAGGAAACGCTTTATGATGGACCGCTCTCAACTCCACGACTTCCACCCCTACGCCGGCGGCCTGGACCGGGACGTCCAGGCCCTGCTGTCCCGGGCCCGCCGGGAGCGGCGGCCCTGTGAACGGGACGCCTTCATCGCCCTGCTGGCGGGCGTCCCCGCCCTGCGGAAGACCCCCGGCCTCCCGGAGATCAAGGGGGCGGACTATTTCACCACCCTGCCCCTCTGCGCCTCCGAGGCGGACGCCGCCCTCTGCCGGGCGCATTTGAAAACCACTTACGGCATTAAGGATCAGGACAGCCTCCTGGACTTCTGCGGCCGGCACTTCCGCTGCCAGGACCACTACCTGGACTTCGAGGCCGTCTGGGAGGGCCGCCCCCTCTTTGACGCCGCCTCCCTGAAGCCCGAGGCCGCCGGATTCTTCGCCCAGGCCCGGGACTTCTCCGCCCAGTTCTACCCCCTGGTGGGCCATCACGGCTACCTGGCCTGGGATATCAGCGAGCGCATGGGCCACCTCCGGGCGGCGCTGGCCTGCGGCCTGCTGACCCGGGAGGAGTTCGACCGGCTGGCAGAGGAACAGATCATCCAGGCCCAGGCCTTTGGAAGCTGGGAGGAGTACGCCGCCAGCCTGGTCTGCGGCGCGCTGTACTGGGACTTCCGCCAGGGAACGCCTCTGCCGGAGCTCCGGAAAGCCCAGCGGCTCTGGATGGACCTGGTGCGGAACCTGCTGGCCAACGACGCCGCCTGGGACAGCGGCTTCTGGTACGTCCCCAGGCGGGAAAAGGAATACCGCCTCTGGCCCTCGGAGATGAAGCTGTATCTCCCCGACTGGGAGGGGCCCAACGGCTGCTTCCTCACGGACCGCGTCGCCGTGGACGGCTGTGAAATCGGCTGGTGCTACCGGGAGGAGCCGGAGACCAGCTTCCCCGACAGCGGCTGGCGCTTCTTCTCCGGGGACGAAAGCGAGGAATACATCGCCGACATCGGACACACCGGAATTTACGATCTGAACACCGCCTGCAACCTGGATCCTGAAATCATCCCCCTGCTGGCCGCCCCTTACCGGAGCGCCTTCGTCCGGGGGGAGGACGGGAAATTCCGTCCGGAGCCTTTCGAGCTGACGGAAAACTAACGGGTCCCGGAGGACCCGAATCAACCTATAAAGGAGCGCGGATCATGAACGAGCTGGAACTGAAATACGGCTGCAACCCCAACCAGAAGCCCTCCCGCATCTTCATGAAGGACGGCGGGGACCTGCCCCTGGCCGTCCTGAACGGCAAGCCCGGCTATATCAACTTCCTGGACGCCCTGAACTCCTGGCAGCTGGCCCGGGAGCTGAAAGCCGCTACGGGCCTTCCCTCCGCCGCCAGCTTCAAGCACGTCTCCCCCGCCGGGGCCGCCGTGGGCCTGCCTCTCAGCGAGACGGACCGGAAGCTCTACTTCGTGGACCCGGACGCGGACCTCTCCCCCATCGCCTGCGCCTATATCCGGGCCCGGGGAGCGGACCGCCTCTGCTCTTACGGCGACTGGGCCGCCCTCTCCGACGTGTGCGACGCGGCGGCGGCCCAATACCTCAAGGCCGAAGTTTCCGACGGGATCATCGCCCCCGGCTACACGGAGGAGGCCCTGGAGATTCTGAGAACCAAGAAAAAAGGCGGCTACAACGTGGTCCAAATCGATCCGGACTACAAACCCGCCCCCCAGGAGTACAAGGACGTCTTCGGCGTCACCTTCCAGCAGGGCCGGAACGAGTACAAAATCGACGGGTCCCTGCTGACCAACATCGTCACCCGCTGCCACGACCTGCCCGGCGCGGCGAAGACCGATATGATGGTGGCCCTCATCACCCTGAAATACACCCAGTCCAACTCCGTCTGCTATGTGAAGGATGGCCAGGCCATCGGCGTGGGCGCAGGCCAGCAGAGCCGCATCCACTGCACCCGTCTGGCGGGCACCAAGGCGGACAACTGGTGGCTGCGGCAGCACCCGGCGGTGCTGGCCCTGCCCTTTATCGACAACATCCGCCGCCCGGACCGGGACAACGCTATCGACGTGTACCTCTCCGACGAGTGGGAGGACCTGCTGGCGGACGGCGAATGGCAGCGGGTTTTCAAAGAACGCCCCCAGCCCCTGAGCCAGAGGGAGAAAAAGGACTGGATCGCCAAGCTCACCGGCGTCACCTGCGGCTCCGACGCGTTCTTCCCCTTCGGGGACAACGTGGAACGGGCCCGGAAAAGCGGCGTCCAGTGCATCGTCCAGCCCGGCGGGTCCATCCGGGACGACCACGTGATTGAGACCGCCGATAAATACGGGATGACCATGTGCTTTACCGGAATGCGCTTATTCCATCATTGAGGAGGCTTCCATGAACTTACTCGTTGTCGGCGGCGGAGGCCGCGAACACGCCATCATCAAAAAACTGAAAGAGAATCCCCAAGCGGAGACCATCTACGCCCTCCCCGGCAACGGCGGCATCGCCGCCGACGCGGTCTGCGTCCCGGAAATCGGGGCCAAGGACATCGGCAAAATCGTGGACTTCGCCAAGTCCCATTCCATTGACTTCGCCGTCGTCGCCCCGGACGACCCCCTGGCCCTGGGCTGCGTGGACCGGCTCCACGAGGCCGGAATCCCCTGCTTCGGGCCGGACGCGAAAGCCGCCCGCATCGAGGCCAGCAAGGTCTTCTCCAAGAACCTGATGAAAAAATACGGCATCCCCACCGCCCGGTATGAGGTCTTTGACGACCCCGCCAAGGCCCTGGCCTATTTAAGAACCGCCTCTTTCCCCATCGTGGTCAAGGCCGACGGCCTGGCCCTGGGCAAGGGCGTGCTCATCCCCCAGAATCTTCAGGAGGCCGAGGCCGCCGTGAAGACCATCATGGAGGACCGGGCCTTCGGAGACTCCGGAAACGAAATCGTCGTCGAGGAGTTCCTCACCGGCCCGGAAGTCAGCGTCCTTGCCTTCACCGACGGGACCGCCATCGCCCCCATGGTCTCCTCCATGGACCACAAGCGGGCCGGGGAGGGCGACACGGGCCTGAACACCGGCGGCATGGGCACCATAGCCCCCAATCCCTGCTACACGCCGCAAGTTGCAGCGGAGTGCATGGAGAACATCTTCCTCCCCACCCTGGCCGCCATGCGGGCCGAAGGCTGCCCCTTCAAGGGCTGCCTGTACTTCGGCCTGATGCTTACTCCCGACGGGCCCAAGGTCATCGAGTACAACTGCCGCTTCGGCGACCCGGAGACCCAGGTGGTCCTCCCCCTGCTGAAGACGGACCTGCTGACCGTCATGCAGGCGGTGGAGAACGAAACCCTGGGAGACCTGAAGGTGGAGTGGCACGGCGGAGCCGCCGCCTGCGTCATCCTGGCCTCCGGCGGCTACCCCGGGCACTATGAGAAGGGCAAGGCCATCTCCCTGCCCGCCGCCTTCCCGGAAAACGTCACCGTCTACCACGCCGGGGACAAGCTGGCGGAGGACGGAACCCTGGTTACCAGCGGGGGCCGGGTCCTGGGGGTCACCGCCGTGGGAGACGCCCTGGAGGCCGCCCTGAAGGACGCCTACGCCGCTGCGGAGGAAATCGGCTTTGAGGGAAAATACCTGCGCCGCGACATCGGGAAACGGGCGCTGGCCGCCATGGAGGGTTGATATGGTACGGCGTATCTATGCGGAAAAGCGCCCCGGCCTCAGCCCCGAGGCCGGCGGGCTCCTGACGGACCTGCGGGACTTCCTGGGCATCCGGGGCATTACCGGCGTGCGGATCCTCCGCCGCTACGACGTGGAGAACCTGGAAGGCGCCGCCTTTGACGAGGCCCGGCGCACCGTGTTCTCCGAGCCCCAGGTGGATATTGTCTGGGACGAGACGGTCCCCGTCTCCGGGGACCGCCCCCAGTGGTCCCTGGCGGTGGAGGCCCTGCCGGGCCAGTTTGACCAGCGGGCGGACTCCGCCGCCCAGTGCATCCAGCTCATGACCGGCGGCGAGCGGCCCCTGGTCCGGGCCGCCACAGTCTACCTCTTCGAGAGCGCCGGGGAGGATCCCTTCCCCTTCACGGAGGAGAACCAGGAGAAGATCCGCCGCCACCTCATCAATCCCGTGGAGTGCCGGGAGACCTCCTCGGAGAAGCCCGAGACCCTGGTGCAGGAGCACCCGCTTCCGGACCGCGTGGACACGGTGGCAGGCTTCACCGCCATGGACGAGGCGGCCCTCAGCGCCCTGCTGGACCGCCTGGGCCTGGCCATGGACCTGGACGACCTGAAGTTCCTCCAGGCCTACTTCCGGGACACGGAGCGCCGGGATCCCACCGTCACCGAGGTCCGGGTGGTGGACACCTACTGGTCCGACCACTGCCGCCACACTACCTTCTCCACCCATATTGACGGTGTGGAGATTTCCGACCCCGCCGTCCAAGCCGCCTACGAGCGCTATCAGGCCCTCCGCCGGGAAGTATACGGTGAGCGGGCCGAGACCCGGCCCGAGACTCTGATGGACGTCGCCACCATCGCCGCGAAGGCCCTGAAAAAGCGGGGCCTCCTCCCGGAGCTGGACGAGAGCGAGGAGATCAACGCCTGCTCCATCCACGTCCCGGCGGTGGTGGACGGCAAAGTCCAAGACTGGCTCCTGATGTTCAAAAACGAGACCCACAACCACCCCACGGAAATCGAGCCCTTCGGCGGCGCGGCCACCTGTATCGGCGGCTGCATCCGGGATCCCCTGTCCGGTCGGGCCTACGTCCACCAGGCCATGCGCGTCACCGGCTGCGGCGATCCCAGAACGCCCATTGAGAAAACCCTTCCCGGCAAGCTCCCCCAGCGGAAGCTCTGCCAGACGGCGGCCGCGGGCTACAGCTCTTACGGCAACCAGATCGGCCTTGCCACCGGGCATGTTGCCGAGGTCTACCACCCGGGGTACGTTGCCAAGCACCTGGAGGTGGGCGCGGTTGTCGGCGCGGCCCCGGCGGAGAACGTCCGGCGGGAGCGCCCCGCCCCCGGCGACGTGGTCATCCTCCTGGGGGGCCGCACGGGCCGGGACGGCATCGGCGGAGCCACGGGCTCCTCCAAGAGCCATAACCAGAAATCCCTCCAAACCATGGCCAGCGAAGTCCAGAAGGGCAACGCCCCGGAGGAGCGGAAGATTCAGCGCCTCTTCCGGGACGGCGACGTTACCCGCCTCATCAAGCGCTGCAATGACTTCGGCGCGGGCGGCGTGTCCGTCGCCATCGGCGAGCTGGCGGACGGATTGACTATCGACCTGGACGCGGTGCGGAAGAAGTACGACGGACTGGACGGCACGGAACTGGCCATCTCCGAGAGTCAGGAGCGCATGGCCGTGGTCGTGGCCCCCCAGGATGCGGACAAGTTCATCGCCGCCGCCAGGGCCGAGAACCTGGAGGCCTACCAAGTGGCCGCGGTCACGGAATCCCCCCGCATGGTCATGCGCTGGCAGGGAGAGACCATCGTGGACCTGAGCCGGGAGTTCCTGGACTCCAACGGCGCGGTCAAGCACGCCAAGGTCTCCGTCCCCGAAGCCCGGCGCACTCTCCCCATCGGCGATCCCGGCAGCCTCCGGGAGACGGCCTCCAGCCTGAAATGCGCCTCCCGCCGGGGACTGGTGGAGCGCTTCGACTCCACCATCGGCGCGGGCAGCGTCACCATGCCCTTCGGCGGCAGGACGCAGCGGACCCCCGCCCAGTCCATGACCGCCCTCCTGCCGGTGCTTCCCGGTCAGGAGACGGAACAGGCCAGCGTCATGGCCTGGGGCTTCGACCCGGAAATCATGAGCGAGGACCCCTATACCGGGGCCCGGAGCAGCGTGGTGATCTCTCTTGCCAAGCTGGTTGCCTCCGGCGCGGACTACAAGGCCGCATACCTCACCTTACAGGAGTACTTCGAGAAGCTGCGGACGGACCCGGACCGCTGGGGCAAGCCCTTCGCCGCCCTCCTGGGAGCCTTGGAGGCCCAGATGGACTTCGGCGCGGCGGCCATCGGCGGCAAGGACTCCATGTCCGGCTCCTTCCTGGACCTGGACGTGCCCCCCACGCTGATCTCCTTTGCCATCGCCCCGATTAAGGCCAGCGAGGTCGTCACGCCGGAGTTCAAGGAGGCCGGCCACCCGGTGTACTGCTTCGGCGGCAACAATGCCGAGAACCTGAAAGCCGCCTGGGCGGCGTTCCATGAGCTGGCCCAAAGCGGCAGGGTCAAAGCCGCCTGGGCGGTGGAGCACAGCACGGCGGAGGCGGTCATGAACATGGCCTTCGGCAACCGGATCGGCTTTGCCGCCGGCGCCGCCGTCCCCCACCGCTGGTATGGATTGAACCGGGGCACCATTGTGGCGGAGCTGACGGAGGATGTTGACTTCCCCTGCGCCAAGCGCATCGGCGTCACCACATTAGAACCCACCGTTACCATCGGCGAGGACTCCGCCTCCATTGACGAGCTCCTGTCCCTGAACGAGGCCGTTTTGGAGGACGTGTATCCCAACCGCGCTCCTGTAGAGGGCGAGGCCCCGGTCCTGGACTGCCCCGCCTTTGTCCGCCCTGTTCCCAAGACCGGCGCGGCGAAACCCAAAATCCTCATCCCCGTCTTCCCCGGCACCAACTGCGAGTACGACAGCGCCCGGGCCGCCCGGCGAGCGGGCCTGGAGACGGAGATTTTCGTGATCAACAACCAGTCCGCCCGGGACGTGGCCGAGTCCGCCGCCGCCTTTGCCCGGAAGCTCCGGCAGAGCCAGATTCTCTTCCTCCCCGGCGGCTTCTCCGGCGGCGACGAGCCCGACGGCTCCGGCAAGTTCATCACGGCCTTCCTCCGGGGCCCGGAGACCTCCCAGGCCGTCATGGACCTTCTTCAGAACCGGGACGGCCTGGCCCTGGGCATCTGCAACGGCTTCCAGGCCCTCGTCAAGCTGGGGCTGGTGCCCTACGGCGAGATTGTGGACTGCGGCGAGGACAGCCCCACCCTGAGCTTTAACGTCATCGGGCGGCACCAGTCCAAGATTGTCGGCACCCGCATCGTCTCCAACAAATCCCCCTGGCTGGCCCGGGTGCAGCCCGGAGAGGTCTGCGCCGTCCCCATCTCTCACGGCGAGGGCCGCTTCCTCTGCCCGCGGCCGCTGCTGAAAAAGCTGGCGGAGAACGGCCAGATTGCCACCCAGTACGCGGGACCAGACGGCCTGCCCACCATGAATCCGGACTTCAACCCCAACGGCTCCGCCTGGGCCGTGGAGGGCATCACCTCCCCCGACGGGCGGGTCTTCGGCAAGATGGGCCACGCCGAGCGGGTGGGACCCGGGCTGTACCGGAACGTTCCCGGTAATTACGACCTCCATCTCTTTGAATCCGCAAAGGATTACTTTTCTTGAAAAAAAAGTAACCAAAAGAACTTTCACTCGCTCTGGCGCCTGGTAATATACCAAGCCAAAACGACGGCAACGAAAAGCTCATAAAATCAGGGGTTGACAATCTCTTTGATATCCTGTATACTGCCTAAAATTTATAGAAACGAGGTGTCCGCCATGGCCTACTTTTTCTCCGAGCCCTCCCACACCTTCAGCGAATATCTGCTGGTCCCCGGCTACTCCTCCGCCGAGTGCATCCCCGCCAACGTGACCCTGAAAACGCCGGTGGTGAAGTTCAAGAAGGGCGAAGAGTGCCCCCTGACCATGAACGTGCCCATGGTCTCCGCCGTCATGCAGGCGGTCTCCGGCGAGCAGATGGGCATCGGCCTTGCCCGGGAAGGCGGCATCGCCTTCATCTTCGTCTCCCAGCCCGTGGAGCAGCAGGCCGAGATGGTCCGCCGGGTGAAGAATTACAAGGCGGGCTTCGTCACCAGCGACTCCAATCTGCGGATTGGGGACACCCTGGCGGACGTGCTGGCCCTGAAAGCCCGCTCCGGCCACTCCACCATGGCCGTCACCGGCGACGGCACCGGCACGGGAAAACTCTTAGGCCTGGTCACCAGCCGGGATTACCGGGTCAGCCGCCTGGACCCCGCTACTCCCGTCACGGACTTCATGACTCCCTTTGACAAGCTCATCTACGCCCCGGAGGGCACCAGCCTGAAGGAGGCCAACGACATCATCTGGGATCGGAAGCTCAACGCCCTGCCCATCGTCTCCAAGGACGGCCGCCTGGTCAGCTTCGTCTTCCGGAAGGACTACGACTCCCACAAGGGCAACCCCCTGGAGCTGCTGGACAGCCGGAAGCGCTATGTGGTGGGCGCGGGCATCAACACCCGGGACTATGCCGAGCGGGTCCCCGCCCTGGTGGACGCCGGGGTGGATGTGCTGGTCATCGACTCCTCCGAGGGCTACTCCGAGTGGCAGGCCCGGACTCTGAAGTGGATCCGGGACCGCTACGGCGACACAGTGAAGGTGGGCGCGGGCAACGTGGTGGACGGCGAGGGCTTCCGCTTCCTGGCGGACGCCGGGGCGGACTTCGTGAAAATCGGCATCGGCGGCGGCTCCATCTGCATTACCCGGGAGACCAAGGGCATCGGCCGGGGCCAGGCCACGGCGGTCATCGACGTGGCGGCGGAGCGGGACCGCTACTTCGAGGAAACCGGCGTCTACGTCCCCATCTGCGCCGACGGCGGCATCGTCCAGGATTACCACATCACCCTGGCCCTGGCCATGGGCGCGGACTTCTGCATGCTGGGCCGGTACTTCTCCCGGTTTGACGAGTCCCCCACCAGCAAAATCCTCATCGGCGGCAGCTATATGAAGGAGTACTGGGGTGAGGGCAGCGCCAGGGCCCGGAACTGGCAGCGCTACGACCTGGGCGGCGCGGCCAAGCTCTCCTTTGAGGAGGGCGTGGACTCCTACGTCCCCTACGCCGGCGCCCTGGCGGACGGCATGGCCACCACCCTGGCCAAGATTCGCTCCACCATGTGCAACTGCGGCGCGCTGACCATCCCCGAACTCCGGGAGAAGGCCAAGCTGACCCTGGTCAGCTCCGTCTCCATCGTGGAGGGAGGGGCCCACGACGTGCTCCTCAAGGACTCCGCCGGAGCGGTTGGACGAAACTAAAAAAGCGCCCCCGTCTTTCGACGGGGGCGCTCCTATTTTCGCTTACACTCTCTTCCAGGAGGCCCCGCCCTTCACGTCGGTGACCTCGATGCCCTGGGCCTTCAGCTCATCCCGGATGCGGTCCGCCTCGGCGAAGTTCTTGGCCTTCTTGGCCTCGTACCGGGCCAGGACCTTGGCGTCGACGTCCGGGTCTCCCTCGCCGGTGATGACGTAATCCCCGCCGCCGGTCTGGACCATCTGGGCCGCCTTCTCCCGGAGGGCCGCCGCCTTCTCCAGCAGGCTCAGGGACAGCACCTTGTCGAACTCCCCGATGACGGCCAGTTTCGTGGCGTCGTTGGTCTTCGCTTTCAGCGCGTCAAAGACCGCCGTCACGGCCATGGAGGTGTTCAGGTCGTTCCCCACCTGCTGGAGGAACTTCGCCCGGCACTCGCCGAACACCGCCTGGTCCACGTCTCCCTCGGGCTTCAGCGCCGCGATGCGGCTGAGGAGCTTGGTATAGCCGGCAGCGGCATTGTCCAGGTTCTCCCAAGAGAATACCAGCGTTTTCCGGTAGTGGCTCTGGAGGCAGAACCAGCGGTAGGCCAAGGGGTCGTAGCCCTTCTCCTCCAGCAGGGAGACGGTCAGAAACTCCCCCTTAGACTTGGACATCTTTCCCGCCGGGTCGTTCAGGTGGTGGACATGGAACCAGTGGGGGCACCAGGGGTGGCCCAGGTAGCTCTCCGACTGGGCGATTTCGTTAGTGTGGTGGGGGAAGGCGTTGTCCACGCCGCCGCAGTGCAGGTCCAGGTATTCCCCGTTGTACTTCATGGAGATGCCGGAGCACTCGATGTGCCAGCCGGGGTAACCCACGCCCCAGGGGGAGTCCCATTTGAGGGCCTGATCCTCAAACTTGCTCTTGGTGAACCAGAGGACGAAGTCGTTTTTGTTCCGCTTGTTGGAGTCCTCCTCCACGCCCTCCCGGACGCCCACGGCCAGGTCCTCCTCGTCGTGGTCGTTGAAAATGTAGTACCGTTCCAGCTTGGAGCTGTCGAAGTACACGTTCCCTCCGGCAAGATACGCGTAGCCGGTGTCCACCAGCTTGGAGATGATTTTGATATACTCGCCGATGCACCCCGTGGCGGGCTGGACCACGTCGGGAGTCTTGATGTTTAGTTTCCGGCAGTCGTCGAAGAACGCGTCGGTGTAAAATTTGGCGATGTCCATCACCGTCTTGTTTTCCCGCTTCGCGCCCTTGAGCATTTTATCCTCTCCGGTGTCGGCGTCGCTGGAGAGGTGCCCCACGTCCGTGATGTTCATGACCCGGTTCACGTCGTACCCGGCGAAGCGGAGGTATTTTTCCAGCACGTCCTCCATGATATAGCTCCGGAGGTTCCCGATGTGGGCGAAGTGGTAAACCGTCGGGCCGCAGGTGTACATCTCCACCCGGCCGGGGGTGTGGGTTTTAAACTCCTCTTTTTTGTGGGTCGCGGAATTGTATAGATACATGGTTTCATCCTCCATTTTATGGGGCCGTTTCCGGCGGCCCTCTTTTTACCGTTGGCTACGCGGGCCGCTTCCGGCCGGTCTCCTTTCGGCCCTCCAGGGACCGCTCCAGCTTCTCCACCTGCCGGGCCAGCCGTTCCAGCTCCTCCCGTACCGGGTCCTGGACGCTGATCTGGTCCACGTCGTCGGCGTAGTACACGGGGCAGCCGTCCACCCGGACAATCCGGGCCGGAACGCCCACGGCGGTGGACCCCGGGGGCACTTCCCGCAGCACCACCGCCCCGGCGGCGATGCGGGCGTTGTCCCCCACCTTGAAGGGCCCCAGCACCCGGGCCCCGGACCCTACCATTACGTTGTTCCCCAGGGTGGGATGGCGCTTTCCCTGGTCCTTCCCGGTGCCCCCCAGGGTCACCCCCTGATAGAGCAGGCAGTCGTCCCCGATTTCGGCGGTCTCGCCGATGACGATGCCCATCCCGTGGTCGATGACCAGCCGCCGCCCGATGGTGGCCCCGGGGTGAATTTCGATGCCGGTCTTATTCCGGGCATGCTGGGAAATCCAGCGGGCCAGGAAATACCGGCGGCGGAGATACAGCCAGTGGGCCGCCCGGTGCCACAGCAGCGCATGCACCCCGGGGTAGAGCAGAAAAACTTCCAGCTTGCTCCGGGCCGCGGGGTCCCGGCGCTGGTAGGCGGCCAGCAGGCCCCCCAGGCGAGTCAAATACATCCAACATCACTCCTTGCCGGGCCGGGAGGAAGTGAAAAGCGCCTCCCGTACCGAAGTACGAGAGGCGACGAATCGCGGTTCCACTCTCATTTATCACTCAAGGGGCCCTTGACGGGGGCCGGGCGGAGGGGCTTTCCCCCTCTCGCTCACGGACGCACTTCACGGCTCCCTCCGCAGGCGCGCTTGCAGCCGGTGACGCGCCCTCTCTGTTCTTCGGGGTGACCGTTACTCTTTCCGATCATCGCAGTTATTCACTTGACTCTCTCAGTATATTAGCAGGACTTGTCCGCCGTGTCAAGTTTTTTCAGTCTTCGGCCTTGAGCTGGTAGCCCAGCTCCTCGACCTTCCGGCGGATCTGCTCCTGGCGCACGCCGGTGGAATCGTAGTCCACCGCCACGCAGCCCCGGTCGCTGAGGCTGACGGAGGTGACGCCGGGCAGCATGTCCAGCCCCTGCTTTAAAAGCTTCTCGTCGTGCTTGTCCCCGGCGTTCTCCAGGGAAAAATAAGTGCTCAAATGTGCCATGGGAATCTCTCCTTCCAAAGGTTTGGAGTAGCTTTCCCAGGGCGCGCTTTTTCATTCCCGGCCCTTCTCCTCCGGCTTCTTTTCCAGCCGGGCGGCCAGCTCGTTCAGCTCCGCCCCCGTCTGGTCCAGGGCCCGGGGGAGCTGGCTGAGGGTCACCTCAATCTTCCGCAGCTCGCCGTTCACGTGCCCGGCAGTGGACTCGAAAGCGCTCATCAGCCGCTGATAGCGGCTTTGGAACTCCGCCAGCGTCCGGCGGGTCTGGGCGGCGGCCTCCTCCTCCAGGTCGTCGGCCCGGTTCCGGGCCTCGCACTCGATGGTCCCCAGGCGCTCCCGAAACCGGGCGTAGCTCTCCGCGTCGGGCCTCAGGGCGTCCCGCTCCGCAGTCAGCCGGGCCACGTCCTGCTCCAGGGCCCGCAGGGGCTCCAGATCCGCCCGGGCGGCGGATTCCGTCTCCAGCTTCTCCCGGAGCCCGTCCCGCTCCGCAGTCAGCTCCTCCACCTGGGCCCGGAGGCGCTCCAGCTCCTCCGCCCGCTCCTCCGCCTGTTTGCGCAGGGTCTTGTTTTCCGTCTCCAGCTCCCGCTGGGCGGCGGCGGACTTTTCCGAAGCCTGCTCCAGATACCGCACCACGTCCTGCTTATCGAACCCGCCGAAGGCCACGCTTTTAAAGGAATAATTTTCCATAGGGCCACCGCTTCCTCTCAAAATTTCTCTTCTATTCTACCACAGGCGACGGCCTTTTACAAGGGCTATGCGCAAAACCGCCCGGCGCTTCCAAAATCGGAAACGCCGGGCGGGCCGTCAAATCTCGTACCAGCAGATTTCCCCCGGGGCCAGCTCCAGGGGGAAACCGGACCCGTCTCCGCGGAAGACCGTGGTGCTCTGGGACTCGTAGGTGTTGTTCACCACGCAGAAGCGCCCGCTCTCCACATAGGCGTGCACCTCCGCGCGGCAGTTGGAGGAAAACCACTTCTCCAGGTTCGCCTCCCCGTGGGCGGCCCACAGGATGGCCCGGTGGAGCAGGCGGCAGTTCTCGAAGGAATAGGGCAGACCCGAGACATACACCCCCCGGCCGGAGCCGAAGGCGTTCACCGCCAGCTGGACCTCCCGGTCCCGCTGGACCAGCACTTCCGCCCCCTCCAGGGCGTAGACGCTCCGCTGGCCCTCGCCGAAGTCCACGGGCCCCTCCGCATCCGCCAGGATGAAGTGGTCAGGGTGCTCCTCCCAGTTGTACTTGTCGTAGCCCAGTGTAAAGCCCGTCTCCTTTTCAACTCCCAGTACGGGGGCCATCTGGAAATAGCGTCCCTGGTACTGGTGTCCGGAGGGCTCGCCCACGCCAATGAAGCCGCCGCCGTTCCAGACGAACCGTTTCACGGCGGAGGACACGTTCGGGTCCTCCCAGACGGCCCCGCCGGTGTGGGCCGTGTCCCCACCGCCGATGTTCAGCAGCACGTCCACGCCGTCCAAGGCTTGAGGGTTGGCCTTCAGGTCGTCGAAGCTCAAAAAGCGCACGTCGAAGGGCGCACCGGACAGGGCCTCGATCAGCCCGGCGTAGGAGTAGTTCTGCTTCTGGTACAGGGCGTGGTGCACCATGTGGCAGCCCCAGGACCGGGACCGGCCCCAGCAGTTCAGCACCGCCACCGTCTTGGCGCAGTAGGGCTTGGCCCCGCCGATGCGCCCGTACAGCTCCCGGAACTCCCGGCACACGGACTCCACGTAATCCACGAACTCCGGGAACCCACAGGCCAGCTTCAGGTAACCGCCGTAGCCAATGCGGTCAATGGGCTTGCGCAGGATGGCCCGCCGGGCGGTGACCCAGTTTTCCCGGGCCTCTCCCACCGGGTCCCCTCCCTCGTGGAAGGTGTCCGGGAAGAAGTAGGGCAGGAAGCGCCCCTCGGTGTACCTCACCCCGGGGATGTCGGAGATGAGGCGCAGGGTGGACCCGTTGCCCACGCTGCCCACCACCGCGTCCAGGCCGATGGACTTGAACTCCTCCAGATAGGGCTCCGTGCCGATCCAGTGGTCCCCCAGGAACATCATGGCCTCTTTGCCCAGCTCATGAGTGAGATCCACCATCTCCTTCGCGAGAAGCGCCACCTCCCGGCGCTGGAAGGCGCAGAAATCCTTGTACTCCTTGGAGGGAACCCGATACTGGTTGTTATAATACCCCTGGTCGATTATAAATTCCGGCCGGAATTTGTAGCCCGCCTCCTTCTCGAAGCGCTCCAGGATATAGGGGGACACGGAGGCGGAGTAGCCGTACCAGTCCACGTACTTCTCCCGCCGCAGCTCGTCGAAGATCAGGGTGAACTGGTGGAAGAAGGTGGTGTAGCGGATCACGTCCACATAGGGGTGCTCCTGGATGAAACGCCGCAACCGCTCCATAGTAAACTTCCGGGTCTTGGGCTGGCGTACGTCGAAGGTAATTTGGTGCTCGAAGTCCTTCCAGCCGTTGGTGACGGCGTTGTACATGTGAACCGGGTCCCAGATGAGGTAGGCCAGGAAGCTGACGGTGTAGTCGTGAAAGTCCTCCGGCGCAGGGATGACCACGGAACCCCGTCCCGCGTCGTAGTCCCAGGCTCCCGGGTCCAGGGGCCGGCCTGTGGTCCGGTCCATGACCTCCCACCAGCGCTTCACGTCGTCCCGGTCGTTGACCTTCAGCAGTTCCCCGCTGACCCCCTTCAAAAGCGGGATGGTCAGGGGGCCTCCCGCCGCCGTGTGGAAGGACGTCTGTATGTAGCACTGCTGTACCTCGTCGGGGTTGGCTTTCGCCCAGGCGTTGTCCTTCCGGGTGGTGTAGTAGGTGGCGTAGACCTTGGCGTCGGCGGATTTCAGCTCCTCGGGGTAGTCTGTGCCGTCGCAGTCCCGGATGGCGTCCGCCCCCCAGCGCTCCAGCAGGGCCAGGGTCTCGGGGACCACGTCCACGTCCGTGGGGATGGTCACCCGGCCCTTGTTCTGTAAATCTGTCATGCGTTACACTCCTTAGAGCCCGGGGCCTTTATCTCCTTCAAAGGGCTTGTTGTAAATCATCAGCGCCGCCAGCAGCAGGACGACCCCCAGGATCATCAGCCCCAGGCCGGGCAGCTGCCCCGTCTGCTTCCAGCCGGCAATCACCAGGAACAGCCCCAGGAAAAAGAAGCCCGCGATAAACAGCGCCCGGAGGCCGGTGTGCTCTTTCCAAAATTTCATGCCGTCACCTTATCCTTTCAGGCCGCCCACGGTCATGCCCTGGGTCAGCTTCTTCTGCACGCACATATAGAGGATCAGCGTGGGCAGCATCACCAGCACCAGGCCCGCGTACAAAATGCCGTACTCCGCCGAGGACTGCTGGGCCTGCATCAGGTTCAAAAGGCCCACGGGCAGGGTCTTCTGGCCCTGGGCATTGCTCATCAGCGTCATGGAGATAATGTACTCGTTCCAGAAGGAGAGGAAGTTGAACAGGATGATGGTGATGATGGAGGGCTGGGCCATGGGGAAGATGATGCGGATCATGGCCTGCCCATAGCCCGCGCCGTCGATGTAGGCGGCCTCCTCAAAGTCGTGGGGCAGCGTTGCGAAGTAGCCGGAGAGGAGGTAAATGGTAAACGGCAGGGCCGTGGAGGCGTACACCACCGCCAGGACCACCAGGTTGTTCAGCAAAAAGCCGTTCCCCATCAGGTTCTTCAGCCACATATCCCCGTCCCGGAGCATCAGGAAGATGGGCACCACGATATAGTTCACGTTGATAAACAGTCCCGCCATAAAGCAGGTGTTCAGGAAGCGGCTCCCCCGGAACCGGAACCGGGCCAGGCAGTAGGCCGCAGGCAGGGCAATCACCAGCAGCAGCAGCAGGGACAAGGCCGTTACCAGGACAGAGTTCAGCATGTAGCTTCCCATACTGGCGGAGTTCCAGGCGTCCACAAAGTTCTGCCAGTAAATGCCGGCGGGCAGGGCCCAGGGGTTGCCGTAGAACTCGCTGTTCTGCTTGATGGAGGCCAGGAAGACCCAGGCCACCGGCACGAGGATGACCACGGCCAGGGTGATCAGCACCACGTAGATGAAAATCTTGTACAGGGTCTCGCCGGACATGCCTTTCTTTTCTTTCGTCATACCCTCGCCCCCTTACATTTCCAGGACTTCCCGCCGGGTCACCCAGTTCACCAGGGCGGACAGCAGGAAGGAAAACAGGAAGATCACCACGCCCGCCGCCATGGAATAGCCGTAGAGGCCCGCGTCCTTCTGGGCGTACATGAAGCTCAATCCCACGTCGGCCATCCCCTTGGCCACCATGGCCTTGACGAACAGGAAGGCCATGTTGATGGTGGAGATGATGAAGAAGGTCAGCGTGGTGCGGATGTTGGTCCAAATCAGGGGCAGGGTCAGCTGGAAGAACTGGGTCAGCCGCCCCGCGCCGTCCAGCCCGGCGCTCTCGTAGAGGCTCTCGGGCACGGCGGACATGGAGGCCATATACATCACCATGTAGTAGCCGATGGCCTGCCAGACCATGGCGATGATCACGCTGACGATGACCATGGGCTGGTCCTTCCAGAGGACCATGACGGTCTCCCCCTTGAAGAAGGAGAGAATGCTGTTCAGCATGCCGTTCTCCGGCTTATAGATGGCGGAGAAAATGCCCGCGATGACCACCACGGAGAGGATATTGGGGATGTAGAAGACGATGCGGAAGAAGTTCTGCCCCTTGATTTTTTCCCGGGTCAGAATCGCCGCGAAGACAATGGCGAAGAAAAAGGTGATGATGGTCACCGTGACAATCAGCAGGATGGTGTTCTGCATGGCCGTGATGAACTTCACATCGCTGAACAGCGCCTTGAAGTTTGCCGTGCCCACAAAGGTTTCCGTGGGGGAGTAGGCCCCCCGCTCAAAGAGGGACATCCGGAAGACGTTCAGGGTGGGCAGAATCATGAAGACGAAATAGAGGATCGCCGCCGGGGCGACGCACAGGGCCAGGAAGCGCCCCCGGCTCTTGCTGCTGCGCATGGAATCACTCCTTTCGGGTGCGGGTCACAAATTCGGAGGCGGCGGCGGGCAGGTTCCTGCTCGCCGCCGCCGGGTTAGGAGCTATGCGGTTTTTTGCGGGGCGCTTATCCCATAATGTTCGCCCGCATCTGGTCGCTGGCGGCCTTCACGTCGGAGACCCACTGGTCCTTGGTCAGGGAGCCGTTCACCAGGCCGTTGACGGGATCCAGGAAGACCTCGCGGACGGTGCCCAGGCCCGCCACGGCGTTGTAGGCCGCGAAGTTGCCCATGGCCGCGTCGGCCCCGTTGTCATAGATGGCGTAGAACATTTTGTTGTCGCCCTCCAGGTTGTCGGTCAGGCCGGGAACGGGCTGCACCGCGCCGCCCTTGGCGAAGATGGCGCAGGCCGCGTCGGAGTACAGGAAGGCCACGAACTGCTTGGCCGCGTCCAGGTTGGGAGCGGCGGCGGGAATCCAGGCCTGCTCCAGCCAGCAGTAGCTGGCGCCGTTTCCGCCGGCCTTGGCGGCGGGCAGGGCGGTCATGCCCCACTTGAAGCCCTCGGCCCGGGGAGCCTCGGCCATCTCGCCGACGATCCAGGTGCCGTTGGGCATAAACAGGGCCTTGTTGTCCAGGACCAGCTGCTGGTTCTGGGTGAAGTCCTGGTCGTTGGCCTGGGCGGGGGTGACGGGGTTGGTGTAGGAGGCCAGCTTGGCAATGATGTCGAAGCACTGCTGAGCCTCAGGGGTGTCCCAGATGCCCTCGGCGTAAGTAGTGGCCTTGTTGAAGAAGTCGGCGCCGCCCACGGAATACATCAGGGCGTACAGGAAGGCGTCAAAGTAGCCGGTGGTGGGATAAGTGAAGAGGTAGCTGCCCTCGGCCTGGGCCTTCTCGGCCAGCTCCCACATCTCGTCCCAGGTGGTAGGTACGGTCCAGCCCTTCTCCTCGAAGAGGCCCGCGTTGTAGAACAGGCCGCAGGGGGAGTAGAACATGGGGGCCAGATAGGTCACGCCGTCGCCATAGGGGTTCGTCACGGAGGTGTCCGTGAAGCCGCCGACGATTTTGTCGGAAACCTTGGCGCTCTCGCCGGGGATGGTCATGGACAGCACGTCCGTCAGCTCGGCGATGTTGCGGTCCTTGATGAACTGCTCGGTGAGGCCTTTTTCACGGCCGGTGGCCAAGTGGATCACGTCGGGGAAGTCGCCGCCCTGCATGGAGGGCCCGATGACGTCTTCCAGGTTTTTGTCGCAGATCAGGTTGACCTTCACGCCGGTCTCGGCGGTGAAGGCGTCGCAGACCTCCTGCCACATGCCGGGATAGGCTTCCTCATAGCCGGAGGCCAGGGCGGCCACGGTGATGGTCACATCCTCGGCGGGCGGCGGGGTCTGGGTATCGCTGCTGCCGGAGTCGGCAGGGGGCGGGGCGGTGGTCCCGGCGTCGGAACCGCCGTTCCCGCCGCCGCAGGCGGCCAGAGACAGCACCAGCGCCAGAGTCAGCAAGAGACTGAAAAACTTCTTCATAAGTCTACCTCCTTATAATATAGGGGCTTCCGCAGGCCGGTTTCCGGCCTTGTAAAATTTAGTATAGCGAGTTAGCCGCTGGCAAAGCAATCCCTTTCTTGCGGAACTTTTTAGATATCTTGCTCTATTTGCATTTTATCCCAATTTTCAGGGGATACCCCGCCGGGTTTTGGGCAAAACTAATAATTTCACCGTTTCCCCTTTCCCGGTTCCCGTCTCCTCGACAAAATCCCGGCGGGATGGGAAAAATATTTTATAGGAAGTTGCGCCGCCGGAGCGGAGGCGCTATAATGGGGAACAGGCCGGGGTGCTGCCAATTTTCAAAAAATTGCGCCCCGGGAGGAGGAATGTCCATGAGCCAGCGCCAGTACGCCTTTCAGCGGGAGGCCGCCCCGCCCGGCGGGCCGCCCCGGCTGGCCTACGTCTCCCGGGCCCAGTACAGCAGCGAGTGGAATTCCAGCCTGCACACCCACGGCTGTGCCGAGCTGTTCTTCATCACCGGGGGCCACGGCCGCTTCCGCACCCGGGAGGAGGAGTTCCCCGTGGCCATCCACGACGCGGTCATCGTCAACGCCAACGTACCCCACACGGAGGTCAGCCAGCTGGACAGCCCCCTGGAATACACCGTCCTGGGGGTGGAGGGCCTGGAGACCATGGCCGGAGCCGAGGGCTATGCCCTGCTGCACCTCCACACCGGCTGGGAGGAGCTGATGGGCTGCCTCCGGCTGATGCTCCAGGAGGCGGAAGGGGCCCTGCCGGGCTATGAGCGGGTCTGCCGGAGCCTGCTGGAGGTGGTGCTGGTCCGGCTGAACCGCCAGCAGGACGCCGCCCTCTCCGGCGAGTCCTCCGGCGCCCGGTCCAGCCAGGAGTGCGCCCTGGTCCGGCGCTACATCGACAACCACTTCAAGGAGAACCTGAGCCTGGACCAGCTGGCTCAATTGGCCCATCTGAACAAATACTACCTGGCTCACGCCTTTCGCCGGGAGTTCGGCGTGTCCCCCATCAACTATCTGATCTCCCGCCGCATCGAGGAGAGCCGCTTCCTCCTCCGGGAGACGGACCATACCCTGTCCCTCATCGCCCAGACCCTGGGCTTTTCTTCCCTGAGCTACTTTTCCCAGTGCTTCCGCCGGGTGGAGGGCGTCAGCCCCCTGGAGTACCGGCGGCGGCACAGGGCCTGACCGCGGCGGGTTTTTCCGCCGGGACTCAGCCGGATGCGGCCCGCCGCTCCAGCCGGTACTCCCTGGGACTTTTCCCCTTCAGCGCCCGGAAGGTCCGGGCGAAATAGCTCATCTCCTGGAAGCCGCAGGCTTCGCCGACGTCGGACACCCTCTCTTCCGTGGTTTCCAGCAGCTCCGCCGCCCGCTGGACCCGGAACTGTTTCACGTACTGCATGGGCGTAGTCCCCACCATGCCCCGGAAGCAGCGGAGGCATTCGCTCTCGCTGACGGCGGCGCTCCCGGCGATGCGGGCCGCCGTCAGCTCCTCGGAATAGTGCTCCTGGATGAAGCGAAGCATGGTCTTGATCCGCTCCCCGTCCCGGAGGGCCTTTTCCGAGGGGGGCTTCTTCTCCGCCGGACGGTGGGCGGAGAGGAGGAACACCAGCCGGGACAAACCCTCCCGGGCCAGGAACTCAAAGCCCGGCGGCTTCCCGCCGCAGGCCCGCCAGGCCGCCTCCATGGCCTCCAGGGCTTCCCGCTCCCAGGGGACGGCCTCCGCGAGCCATACACGGCGGTTGGCGGACAGCAAGGGCAGCAGATAGTCCTGCCAGAAGACGCTCTCCACGCTGCCGCCCACCAGCCGGGGGTGGAAGACCATGGAGTGGAGCTCCACCGGCCCCTCCTCCTCCCGCCAGACGTGGTGGAGGGCTCCGGCGGCGATGAAGCAGCCTTCCCCGGGGCCCAGCTCCCGGCTCTCGCCCTCCACAGAGACGCGAATCCGCCCTTCCAGGACCAGCACGGTCTCCAGTTCGTCGTGCCAATGCCAGGGGACCGCGTTCACCGTCTCTCCGTCGTGCCGGTAGCAGGCCAGGGGAAAGGGCGGCGTGCCGTGCCGGACCAGCTCCCGGCTCCGCCCGTCCGTGGTGGAGCGGCAGATGCTCAAAGCCATGGCTTCCTCCGTTCTGACGGTTTTGTACTGGAAAGCTGGCGCTTTCCTTCTACCGCCTCTGCGTTTTTGATGGTATCATCCTATCAGAAAGAGGCGCGGCGCGCAAGGGGGAACCCCCGGTTTTTGAGAAGGAGGACGCTTATGTTTCAGATTATGATGCTTCCCGACGCGGAGAATTTTTTGAATGTGGTGGCCCGCAGCTATGGACAGGTGCTGCTCCACCTGCCGGACAACAGCCGGTGCGACCTGAAGCGGGACAACACCGCCCGCCAGATGCTCCGGGCCATGCGCCCCAAAGAGGAGGGGCTCTGCATCAGCCTGTCCGACGCCCGGGACGTGCCCGCGTTTTTGGACTACATGATCGGCTCCGCCCGGCGGCCCCATTGAAAAAGGAAAAACGGAGGCCCGGCTGAAAAGCCGGGCCTCCCGCTCTTATACGGCCCCTCCTCAGCGGCAGGTGTCCTGGTACTCCGAGGGAGACATCCCCGCCAGCTTCTTGAAGGTGGCGGAGAAATGGGTAATGTCCCGGTAGCCCACCTGTTCCGCCACCTCGTAGACCTTCACCCGGCAGTCCCGCAGCAGCTCCATGGCCTTGTGGATGCGGTAGCGGGTCAGGTAGTTCAGCAGGGTGTAGTCCGTCTCCTTTTTAAAGGTGTGGCTCAAATGCCCCTCGCTGAGCCCCAGGTGCTGGGCGATGGCCCCGATGCCGATATTGGGGTCGTTGTAGTGCTCCCCGATGTAATCCATGGCCTCCAGCACATATTTGCTCTTGTCCCCTTTTTTCAGCCCCGGGAAGGCCGCCTCCCCGAGCCCCGGGGCGGGGCTCATCCGCCGCCGCAGGGCGGTCACCGCCCGCTCCAGGTCCCCGTCGTGAAAGGGCTTAAGCAGAAAATCCACCGCCCCCAGGCGCAGGGCGCTCTGGGCATAGGTAAAACTGTCGTAGGCGGTGAGGATGATGACGTAGGCGTTGTTCCCCCGCTCCCGCAGCTGCCGGAGCATCTCGATGCCGTCCATCTGAGGCATTTTCAAATCGGTGATGATCAAGGAGGGGTCCAGCCGCTCCACGGCGTCCAGGGCCTCCAGGCCGTTGGCGGCCTCTCCCACCACCACGCAGTCCAGGGCGGCCCAGTCCACCGCCAGGACGATGCCCTTGCGGATCATCTCCTCGTCCTCCACTACCAGGACCTTCAGCATGTCTCTTCCTCCTCCCGGCGGATGGGCAGGGCCGCTGTCACCGCAGCTCCTGACCGCTCATTTTCCAGGAACAGCCCGCAGCCGTCCCCGTAGTACTTGGTCAGAATCGTGTTCACGTTGTAGAGGCCCAGGTGCTTACCCCCCCGGCTCCGGTAGCGCCCCACCGCCAGCTCCGGGGGCAGCCCCGAGCCGTTGTCCCGCACCGTGATGCGGAGCATCCCGGCCTCCTCCCGGGCCGTCACCTCCACCGCGCCGTTCTCCACGCCCTCCAGGCCGTGGAGAACGGCGTTTTCCACCAGGGGCTGGAGGATCATCTTGGGGATCAGGCAGTCCCTCAGCTCCTCCGGCAGGTCCACCCGGAAGGAGAAGGCCCCGGACATGCGGATTTTCTGAATCTCAATGTACCGCTCTAAAATCTCCGCCTCCCGCCCCAGGGGCACGAACTCCTCCGGGGAGATGCAGAAGCGCAGGATGTCTGCCAGATTGGTGGACATCACCGCCACCTGGGGCACCTTGTTGATTTTGCTGATCCACTTCATAGTGTCCAGAGTGTTGCAGAGGAAGTGGGGATTCAGCTGGGCCTGGAGCATCCGAATCTGGGCCTGGTTCAGCTCCCGCTGGTTGGCCACCAGAGCCTCCTGGTTCCGCTTCAGGGCCTCCACCATCTCGTTGAACCGCCGGGCCAGCTCCCCCAGCTCGTCCTCCCGCTCCGCCGGGACGCAGATGTCCAGGTTATTGTGCCCCACCTCGCCGAAGCCCTGGCGCAGCCGCTGGATGGGCCGGAACATCTGGCGGCTGAGCTTGAAGCTCATCAGCACGGACAAGGCCACGCACACCACCGCGCAGCCGAAGCTGACGGTGTACAAAAGCCGCATAGTCTCCCCGGTGAAGGTCCGGGGCCTCTGGAGAATCAGGCACAGCCCGCTGGCCTCGTGGCGGGCCGCGGCGTACTGGAAGCCCTCTTCCGAGTCGTCCAGCCCCCGGCCCGCCAGCAGGCGGCTCCGGAGCCGGGGGGCCAGGGACTCCGCCAGGGAGGGCTGGGCGCAGTACACCGGCCGCCAGTAGGGGCTGAGGACTATCAGCTCGTTCCGGGCGCCGTACTTGCCCTCCAGCAGCTGGCGGAAATCGTCGTAGTACATACTGATTAAAAGATAGCCCACCGGACGGCCCATGCCGTCGCTCAGCCGGGCCGCGCCCCGCAGCAGCGGCCCGCCGGAACTCCCCGCGTCCTCGCAGGCCGTGAAGCGCACGCCCCCCTCCGGCGCGGCGTACAGAGCCCCCCACTCCGGGGACAGCTGCTCTTCCAAGGGATCCCGCCGGGTGGAGTACCGCCGCGCCCCCTGGAGGTCGTACAGGGCGAAGCTCCCATAGCTCCGGGCCTCCCCGGCGGCGTTGAACAGCTCGTTGTTCACCAGGGTATCCTCTCCGGCCTCTCCGGCCAGGGCCCTTGCGATGATGGGATTTCCCCGGAGCCGCCCGGCGGCCTGGGAAAAGGCGTCGAAGGCCCCGTCCAGGGACCGGGAAACCAGATCCAGCTGCTCCGCCGTCTCCCGCTCCGCGTCGGCCGCCAGGCGGAGGCGGAAGATTTGAAGCAGCATGGCGGAGCAGGCCAGCAGGGGAATCAGGGACGCCGCCAGGAACCCGGCAAACAGCCTCCGGCGGAAGGAGGGCCTCGCCACGCGGCTCATTTCTCCTCCTCCTCTCCCAGGTAAAAGGCCCAGGTCATCAGCAGCCCGTCCCGGCGGCCGCTGGCCTGTTCCACGTCGTAGTCCACTAGGGCAATGTCCTCCAGGGCGGGCAGCTCCCCGGCGGGCTCCACGTCCCCCCGGACGGAGCGGCGGCAGAACTGCTCCGCCAGCAGGCGCTGCACCGCCTCGCTGACGGTGAAATCCAAAAAGGCTTTGGCGTTCTCCTCATGGGCGGCCCCCCGGATCAAAGCGCTGGCGTCGGGGACGCAGCTGGTGCCGTCTGCGGGGTAGACCAGGGCCACGTCGTCCCCGGCGGCGATGCGCTTCAGGGCCGTCTCCTCCAGGGTCACGCCCACCAGGGCCCCGCCCCCGGCCACGGCTCCCAGCACCTCGCCGGAGCCCTCCAGCTGCTTCCCGGCCAGATTCTCCGCGAAAGCCCGGAGCAGCGCTTCCTCCCCGCCGTCCGCCGCCAGCAGGAAGGTGGCCAGGGCGGTGAAGCCGGAGCCGGACACCGCCGGGTCCGCAAAGGCAATCCGCCCCCGGAGCTCCGGGGACAGCAGGTCCCCCCAGCCCGTCACCCGGCCGGGGCGCACCAGCTTGGTGTTGTAGACCAGCACTACCGGCAGGGCGGAAAAGGGGGTCCACAAATCCTCCCCGTCCCGGAAGCGGGCCTCGATGCTCTCCGCCCCTTCGCAGGCGTAGGGGGCGAAGCAGTCCCGATAGGACGCCAGGCTCTCCACGCCGCCGCCGAACATCACGTCCGCCGCCGGGTGGTCCGCCTCCGAGCGGATGCGCTCCAAAAGCTCGTTGGTCCCTCCGGCCACCACGTCCACCCAAATGCCGGTGCGCTCCTCGAACTCCTTGACAATGGGCTGGTAGACCTCCTCCTTATGAGAAGTGTAAATCACCAGCCGCTCTTCCTCCGCCGGAGCGTAGGCGGCGGTTTCCGGCGCTTCCGCGCCGCAGCCCGCCAGAAGCAGCAGCAGGGCGCACAGCGGCGCCGCCAGGCGTTTTCTCTTCACCGCGGTCCCTCCTTTCCGGGCGTCTTGCCTTTGTCCATCTTGGCTTACAGTATACCACATCCGGCGGGACGGTTTCATCTAAATCTGACAAAAATCTCAGAGGGAAACAAAAAAACGCAGATTTGCCCCCTGTTATTTTCTGCCATCCGCCTGTACAATAAAGACAATGGCGCAGGATTGGATGCGCCGGGTTTTGTCAAAAATACCGAAGGAGGACTAGACATGAAAAGAATCTCTGCACTGCTGCTGACCCTGGTCATGCTGTTTGCCCTGACCGCCTGCGGCGGAGGAAACGGCGGCGCCACGCCCCCTGCCGACAGCACGCCTCCCGCCCAGACCGGCGGAGACGCCGCCCCGGCTCCCAAGGACGAGACGCCCGCCCCCGCGGACGACGCGGACCTGACCGAGACGCAGAAAATCATCAAAGAGGCCGAGGGCATGAGCCTGGAGGAGCTGGCCAAAAAGGCCATCGAGGAATCCAACGGCAAGATGTTCTACGGCGTGGGCAACTCCAGCCGCGGCAAGAGCGCCCTGCCCCTGTTCATCGAGTACTTACAGTCCATCGACTCCAGCTACAGCATGGAGTTCGAGTGGCAGCAGCCCAAGAACAACAAGATTTTCGACCAGCTCACCGCCGACTCCCTGAAGGACACTGGAACCTTTGCCATGACCCTGATTCAGGACGGCAACCAAATTGAGAGCAAAATGGTCCAGACCGGGATTCTGGACACCTTCATCCCCAAGGAGTGGGCCGAGGCCAACGGAACCTCCCCCGACGCCTATGACGGCTATCTGGCCCTCCAGACCCTGAACAAGGTCTTTATGTACAACAACACCGGCTCCAAGTCCTATGACAACTGCTGGGACTTCGTAGCCGAGGGCGAGCACGGCCTGTACATGGACATCGACTCCGAAATCGTGGGCAAGAACTTCCTGTACATGCTCACCGAGGACACCTACGCCGGCTGGCTGAAGGACGCCTTCAACGCCCTCTCCGCCGACGAGCAGGCCTACTTCCAGCCCACCATCAAGGCCATGGAGTCTGAGGCCGCCGATCTGGGCCTGGGTGCCGACGGCGCGTATGCCCTGGCCTGGATCAAGCTGTGGGTGGAGTCCTACAATGCCCAGACCGACGACGGCCCCATCTGCAACACCCTGGTAGACAAGTCCGCCACCGACCAGTTCGGTCTGCTGGTGTACTCCAAGCTGCGTTCCGTGGAGGAGTCCAGCTCCGTCTCCGTGAATAACATCAATGTGGCGGCCTATGACGACGGGTACACCGGAATCGGCGGCTATGGCTACTGCCACTACCTGTTTGTCACCGACAACTCGCCCCTGCCCTGGACCGCCTGCGCTTTCATCGCCTACATGACCGAGACCGTGGACGGCTTCTCCGCCTGGGGCAAGGACATGGGCGGCTACTCCTCCAACCCCACCGTGGCCGAGGGCACCGAGGCCCAGTACGGCCACTCCAAGGGCGGCATGGCCGAGGACGGAACCACCGTGGAATTTGAGGCCAAGAACGACCGGGGTTACGACTGGTGGACCACCGACGGCAAGCTGGTGCTGGAGGATCCCGAGTACTGCGCCGACGTGGCCTTCACCGTGGGCAGCTGGGTTGAAATGCTGACCAAGTACAGTGCAGGTTAAGCCGTCGAAAACTACGCTTACGTCGGAACCGGCTTCGCCGATTCCTTCTGCCGCTCCGTTTCCTCCGGCTCTTCCCGCCGCAAACGCTGCGCTGGTTTGCGGCGGGAGATACGGGAGACGAGAGTTTTGAATCCCTGAGCAAACGGCCCAAGCAGGTCCGGGGGGGGCGGACGCGCGCCCCGGACCTCTCTTAATACCCTGGAACGTTAGGAGGAGAGCTTATCATGAATGAACCCACCGCCCTCCAGGCCAGCAAGTCCACCATCTTCTTCAATAAGGTCAAAACCTTTTTTTCCAAGCCCCACAACGTCATTCTGGTGCTGATGGGCATCGTGCTGACGGTGACCACCGTGGCCCCCATCGTGGCCATCGTGGAGGACACCTTTAAAATCCATCCCGGCACCATCGACGCCCACCTCACCGGACAGGCGGCGGGCTACACCGTGGTCAACTACGTGGACCTCTTCACCAGCCGCCTGGCGAAAACCAACCTCTGGACCCCCCTGCTGAACACCGTGCTGCTGGCCGTCGGCACCTGCGTGGTGTCCATTCTCTTCGGCGGCGTGTTCGCCTTCCTGATTACCCGGACCAACCTGGCCTGGCGGAAGTACCTCAGCTCCATCTTCATCTTCCCCTACATCATGCCCCAGTGGACCCTGGCCGTGGTGTGGCAGAACCTCTTCAACTCCAACGCCGTCACCGGCACGTCCAACGGCCTTCTGGCCGCCACGGCGGGGATCAACATGCCCCTCTGGTGGTGCCAGGGCCTCTTCCCCAGCCTGGTGGTGCTGGGCCTGCACTACGCGCCCTTCGCCTACATCCTGATCGGCGGCATCTTCCGCAACATGGACGCCAACCTGGAGGAGGCCGCTACCATCCTGGACACCCCGAAATGGCGCATCATGACCAAGGTCACCCTGCCCATGGTGAAGCCCGCCATTCTCTCCACCATCCTGCTGGTCTTCGGCAGTTCTATGGGCTCCTACCCCGTGCCCCACTACCTGGGGCTCACCACCCTGTCCACCAAGTACGTCTCCCTGAACTCCAAGTACACCGGCGAAGCCAGCATCCTGGCCATCATCATGATGTTCTTCGGCGTGGCCATCATGCTTTTAAACCAGCTCTCCCTCACCAGCCGGAAGAGCTATACCACCGTCACCGGCAAGTCCGGTCAAATCTCCAAGATCAACCTGGGCCGGGCGGGAAAGTACGTCATCGCCCTGGCGCTGGTCATCATCACCTTCTTCACCAGCATCTTCCCCATCGTCTCCTTCGCCTTCGAGACCTTCCTGCCCAACCCCGGGGACTACTCCTTCCTCTACACCGGCGATGCGGACAACCTTACCACCAAATGGTGGGTGACGGACGAGAACGTCTCGGAAAACGGCATGTACGGGCAAAAGGGCATCCTGCACAACGAAACCATCTGGCGGGCCTTCAAAGGCACCATTTGGGTCAGCGTCTGCTGCTCCCTGATTGCCGGCACCATCGGCACCCTGATCGGCTACGCCGTTTCCAAGAACCGGCGAAGTAAATGGGCCAACTACGTCAACAGCGTGGCCTTCCTCCCATATCTGATGCCCTCCATCGCCGTGGGCGTGGCCTTCTTCATCCTGTTCTCCAACCAGTACGTAAACCTCTTCAACACCTATACCCTGCTGATTATCACCGGCACCATCAAATACATTCCCTTCGCTTCCCGGAGCTCCCTGAACTCCATGCTTCAGCTCTCCGGCGAGATCGAGGAGGCGGCCATTATCCAGGACATCCCCTGGATCAAACGGATGACCCGCATCATCATCCCCATTCAGAAGTCGTCCATTATCAGCGGCTACCTGCTGCCCTTCATGACCTGCCTGCGGGAGCTGAGCCTGTTCATGCTCCTGTGCACCCAGGGCTTCATTCTCTCCACCACCCTGGACTACTTCGACGAAATGGGCCTGTACGCCTTCTCCAGCGGCATCAACCTGATTTTGATCATCACCATCCTGGTCTGCAACACGCTGGTCAACAAGGTCACCGGCGCCAGCCTGGACAAGGGAATTGGAGGTTAAATTATGCCTGAAATCCGATTAGAACACGTGACCAAGCGGTGGGGCAAGTTCTACGCCGTGGACGATTTGGACCTGGTCATCGCCGACAACTCCTTCGTCACCCTGCTGGGCCCCTCCGGCTGCGGCAAGACCACCACCCTGCGGATGATCGCCGGGCTGGAGACTCCCACCAGCGGACGGATCACCATCGGGGACAAGGTGGTGTTCGACAGCGCCCTGGGCATCAACATCCCGGCCAACAAGCGCAAAGTCGGCTTCCTGTTCCAGAACTACGCCCTGTGGCCCAACATGACCGTTTACGAAAACATCTCCTTCGGCCTTTCCAACATCAAGGAGCCCCTGCCCAAGGTGGACTTCGAGGCCAGAAACGCCGCCCGCCTGGCGGAGATTCTGGAGGCCCCCGGAGAGGTGGTGAAGGTCCTGGAGGACTGCCGGGACAAGACCGGGAAAATCGACGAGAAAAAGGCCTACATCAAGCTCATCGACGCCTTCACCATCTCCATGTACACCGCCAAAAAGCTCTACGGCTACCATCTGGAATCCGGGAAGGACATGTCCGCCGAGGCCGCCGCCCTCCGGGAGAAGGCGGAGAATGCGAAAAAGTCCCAGGGGCTCAACGACAGCTTTGAGGCCGTCCGGGACGGCCAGGCGGTCCTGGAGACCCGGAAGCTCACCAAGGAAGAAATCGACCTCTCCGTCCGCCGGGTGTCCCGCATCGTGAAAATCGGCATGTTCATGGACCGCTACCCGGCGGAGCTCTCCGGCGGCCAGCAGCAGCGGGTGGCCATCGCCCGGACCCTGGCCCCGGAGCCCTCGGTGCTGTTCATGGACGAGCCCCTGAGCAACCTGGACGCCAAGCTGCGCCTGGAGATGCGCTACGAGCTTCAGCGCCTCCACGTGGAGACCGGGTCCACCTTTGTCTACGTCACCCACGACCAGATGGAGGCCATGACCCTGGCCACCCAAATCTGCCTCATCAACAACGGCGTTTTGCAGCAGTACGACGCGCCGCTGACCGTCTACAACCGGCCCCAAAACCTGTTCGTGGCCGACTTCGTGGGCAACCCCTCCATCAACTTTGTGGAGGCCAAGGGAGCCCAGCGCCCCGACGGGGCCGTGGAGCTGCGCCTGCTGGGGGACAAGAAGGCGGTCTTTAAGCCCGCCCAGCCCCTGGACCTCCCCGGCTGGTTCCAGGCCCGGGACGAGCACGACGCGCTTCTCGCGGAGGAGCACAAAAAGAAATCCGCGGAAAAGGGCTTCGTGGAAAAGGGGAACAAGGACGAGACCTTCCGCTACCACATCGCCAAGGTGGAGGAAGAGGACCTCTCCCTGCAGGAGGAGCCGGTGCTGACCAACGAGGACCTGGTGCTGGGCATCCGCCCGGAGTTCATTGGCATCGCGGACAGCGGGGCCCTGGCCGGGGAAATCTACGGCGCCATGCCCACCGGCATGGAATCCACCATCAAGGTCCGCATCGGGGATTTCCTGCTCACCGGCGTGGTGTTCGGCAGCACGCTGTTCACCATCGGGACTCAGGTCCACGTGGACATCTCCGGGGACAACATCATGCTCTTCGACCGGAAGAGCGGCAAGTGCGTGGCTTTCGGAAGCCTGGAGTGCTGAGGCCCCCCTGAGCAAACCTGGCGCAATTAAAGTAAAGAGCAGCCGGCCGAAAATCGGCCGGCTGCTCTTTTGCTCTTTTTTCTCGCCTCTCTCAGCTCTTCTGATCCCGGTACAGGAAGGTCACGATGTGCGCCCGGGTGCAGGGCGCGCCGGGGTCAAACCGCCCGCCGCCGGTGCCGCCGGTAACGCCCTTTTCCGCGGCCCACTGAACCGCCGCCGCGTAATACGCGCCGGAGGGCACGTCCGTGAAGGAGGCGGAGCCGCCCGCCGCGGGAGAGCCCGCCGCGCGGTAGAGGAAAGCCGCCGTCTGGCCCCGGGTTACAACGGCCTCGGGGCTGAAGGTCTTCGCCGAGGTCCCGCCGGTAATCCCCTGCTCCACGGCCCACAGCACGGCGTCATGGTAATACGCGCCGGGGGCCACGTCCGTGAAGGGATTCTCTTTGCCGGAGGGAACCGGGGAGCCCGCCGCCCTCCACAGGAACGTCACGATTTGGGCCCGGGTGCAGGGCGCGTCGGGGCTGAAGCTGCCAGCGGCGGTGCCGCCGGTAATCCCTTTCTCCACGGCCCACTGGACCGCGTCGTAGTAATACGCGCCGGGGGCCACGTCCGCAAAGCTCCCCGCCAGGGTCTCCGCCTGGATCTTGGTGAAGGAGGCCCGCACCGTCACCTTGGCGCCGGGCATGGTGAAGGTGTAGCGGCCGTCTCCGGCCTCGGCGGTCTCAATCTTTCGGCCCGCCGCGGTGGTGACGCTCAGGGTTTTCAGCGCGTAGCCCTCCTCGGGGCGGACGGTGACGGTCACCGTCTCCCCCTGCTTGGCGTTCTGGGGCTGGACGGACACCGTTCCGCCCAGGACATCGGAGGGTGCGGAAATATCGTAGCTGGAATTTCCGGCGGGCTTGCCGGAGGAGCTTCCACCGGAGCTGCTGCCGCCTCCGCTGGAGCTTCCGCCGCCGGAGGAGCCGCCGGAGCTGGTGACGGTCACCGTCAGGGGCACGCCCCGAGTGGTGCCGGGAACGAGGACCCAATTGTCCGGTCCCTGCTCCTCTTCCTGCATCCGAATCACCTTATGGGTCCCCGCGGACCCGGCGGTGACGCGGATGACATGGTCGTCGTCCTCTTTGCCCTGGGCGATGGTCACGCCCTCGGCCCGGATTTGGCTGACGCTCACGGGCTCGCAGTACCAGCCGGAGGCCCTGCCATCTTCCGGCTCGGAGTGGTACACCAGCAGATACAGCGCCAGGTCCTTGCTGTCTCCAGCCTTCAGGGAGAGGGTGTCCCGCAGGGTGGACTTGTAGCTGTTCTTCCAGGGGATGCCCCAGCCGTTGTCCTCTGCGTCCAGGGGCGCGTCGCTGCAAACCAGCCATTCCTCCGCGTAAATCCAGATACCGGCCCCAATCTCAAAGCTGTAATCGCGATCCGTTCTGGACGCCTCCGTCCGGAATTCCGCGCCGAACTCACAGCCCTCCGCCGTCACCTTCCAGACGCCCTTCCCGGCGGACTGGCTTGAAACGCTGCCTCTGCCATCTCTGACCATGCAGGCAAGGTCCGAGGAGACCGTCCAGCGCTCATCCTGCATGAACCAGGCCTCCGGATTGACGCACACGTAAAACTCACTGTCCTTCAGGGGCGAGGCGGGCAGGTTCGGCAGATAGCCGTCCGTCGTGGCGCTGGGGGTGCTGTAGCAGCCCAGCTCCGGCAGCTCGATGCGCACGGGCAGGGAATACCCGTCGCAGGTAACCGTGTAGGTCCGTCCCCAGGCCGCGTTTTTCGCCGTCAGGGTCTGCCGCCCCTCATGGTCCTCGTTGGCCCCGTAAACCAGGGGCGCGGAGGCCGTGGGAGTCACGTCGCGATAGGTCCAGCTCCCTCCGCTGTACTCCATCATGGCAAAGGTGATTTCATATTCGTCATAGGGGGTCATGACGATTTCGTCGCTGTAATTTTCGTCGTCCCAGCGGACCACCAGGTGGGTATAGCCCCGGACGCCGTCGCATTCCACCCCCTCCGGCAGGGACATGGAGGGGTCCAAAAGGTTGATGTTGCCCTCGGCCCAGCCCTCGGTCAGCCCCAGGGAAGCGCCGTCTTCTACGGTCAGGTCACCATACACAGAAAGATATTCGCGGTTCGTCAGGCCGGCGCCGGATTCCACCGTCACGTCGCCGTTTACCATCATGAAGCCGCTTACCGTCAGATCGGCGCCCTCCGCGAGGGTCAGGCTGATGCCCTCGCCGAAGATCAGAAGCATATCCGCGGAAACCGCGCTGTTCAGCGTCAGGGCTCCGTTCAGGATGACCGTCGACAAAGCGCCGTACTCATTGGAGCTCAGCAGCTCCTCCAGATCAGCCGGCCTGGAACCGCAGAGAAGACGGTGGCAGCTCCCGCCGTTATTCCACAGCAGGAAGGTGTCCATTCCATGCGCGATCATGGTCCATATCAGATCCTGGTACTCGCTCTCATAGGAGAACTGTCCCATGGGCACGTCGCTGGTCATCACCGCGCCGGGGGCCAGGCTCAGACTGCCCTCCTCCGTCACCAGGATGGGCTTGTCCGCCTCCAGCGGCGCTTCCATCGTGCCTCCGGTGACCGTGACGTCGCCGACAATCAGGATGCTTTTCACCTCGTCGTCCGCCAGGGCTTCCTGGAGCTCCTGGAAGCTGGAGACGTCCGCCGCGCCGGCCCAGACGTCTTCCGCCAGGGCCGCCATGGGCAGAGCGCCCAGGATCAGCACCGCCGACAGCAGGGCCGCCAGCCATTTTCTCGCTTGTTTCATTCTCGTTCCTCCATTTCTCTTGTGTGGCTGTTTGCCAAATTCATGTATTGCATTTAGTTATTATAATGCAACGTATTGTTTTCGTCAAGTCCCGCATTGGATAAACTAAGTGCGGGAGGTGATGCGGCGTTGCGGGAAAAAAAGGAAATCAACATCGAGGTAGGACGCAGGGTCCGCCGGGCCCGGGAGGCCGCCGGGCTGACCCAGGAGCGCTTTGCCGAGCTGGTGGGCATTTCGCCCCAGAATGTCTCCTGTGTGGAGCGGGGGCTGGCGGGCGTATCGCTGACGGTGCTCAGGAGGATGTGTCAGATCCTCTCGGTGCCCAGCGACACGCTTCTGATGGACGGCGGTTTGGGGGACAACGAGGTGGAGTCTATCGCCGTCCGCCTGCGCCAGCTTCCCCCGGAACAGTTCCAGGTGGTCCGGGAGGTCATAGACCGGGTCCTGGAATTGACGACCCTTCCCGGCAATTAAAGAAAGGGACCGAAGCTGAGTGTATCACAGCTTCGGTCCCTTTTGGTGTGCAGGGCTGCACACTTTCCCTGTGAAATTGTCAGCCGTTCCGCTCCAGCCGGAAGCCGTGCCCGGGGCAGGCGGCCTCCACCGCCTCCACCTGGTCCCCGTCCACCAGAACATCGTTCAGGGCGGGCATCTCCGCCAGGGGGGAGAAGTCCTTCACGGCGACTTCCGTCAGGTGCAGCCAGTTCAGGCTCTCCAGCTCCTTCAGCGGCGTGAGGTCCGATACCTCGCTCTGCCCCAGCGACAGGGTGAGCAGGCGCTTCATCCCTCCGATGCCGTCCAGCCGCTCCAGGCCCGAGTACACGCTCAGCACCTCCAGATGTTCCAGGCCCGACAGGGGCGTCAAATCCGGGCAGGTGATGTTCCCGATTTTCAGCACCCGGAGGCGGTTCAGGGAGGCGGCCTCCCCCAGCGCCGTCTTCGGCGGCTCCCAGAGGGAGAGGGTCTCCAGGCCCGTCTGCACGGCCAGGGGCGACCAGTCCCCGTCCCGGGGGAGGACGCGCCCCAGGCTCAGCTCCCGGAGGGCCAGCCCGTTCAAAAAGCCCAGGCTCTCCGGGGCGGCGGGGCCGGTAACCGTGCCGTCCAGGTTCAAAAGCCGCAGCCCGGTGAGGCCGGACAGCGGACCGCAGTCCGCAATGGGGTTGCCCCCCAGGTACAGAGTCTCCAGCCCCGTCATGCCCGCCAGGGGGGTGAGGTCGGAAATCCGGTTCTCGCACAGGGCCAGGGCGGTGAGGGGCAGTCCCTCCAGGGGAGACAGGTCCTCAATCCCCTGGCGGCAGAGGTACAGTTCCCGCAGGTTGGGCATCCGGGCCAGCAGGGAGAGGTCCGAGGCGTCCCCCCAGGGCGCGTCCCCCTGGTAGTCCCGGCCGATATAGCAGGCGATGCGGTAGTCGAAGTCCTCCTCCCGGGAAAAGGGGACCGTCCCCACCACCGCCAGCCGCTCAATCTGTTCCAGGTCCCGGTAAACGATGGGCCCGGAGGGCCGGTTCAGCTCCGCCCGCACCGCCAGCTCCAGGCTCCGGGAGGCAAAGGGCACCTCCCGGCTCCCCGTTCCCCAAGCCCGGAGACAAAGGCCCGCCGCCAGCGCCAGCAGAAGAGGAAGCAGAAGCAGCCATTTCCGCCTCCCGGGTCCGGCCAGGGCCGCTGAGAAGTCGGCGGCGTTTTGATAGCGGTCCTTCGGCGCAAAGGACGCCGCCTTTTTCAGGACCTGCCCCAGCCGGCGGGGGACCCGGGGGGCCTGGTCCAGGCCGTCCCGGTCGTAGTCCCCCGTCAGCAGCCAGATCAGCGTCATGCCCAGGCCGTAGAGGTCCGTCCGGCAGTCCGTCTGGGCGTAGCCGTACTGCTCCGGCGCGGCGGTGGACCGGGTGCCCAGGTGCCGGGTGTCCCGATCCTGCTCCGGCTTGTACTGCCGGGCGATGCCGAAGTCGATGAGCCCCACGCCGCCGTCCGGGAGGAGGATGATATTTTCCGGCTTCACGTCCCGGTGGATGATGGGCGGATCCAGGCCGTGGAGCGCCCCCAGCAGGGCGCAGAGCTTCCGGCCGATCTCCGCGCAGCGCCCCGCCCCGCAGCCCCCGGTCCGCAGACGGTACTGCTCCAGAGTCTCGCCGGGCAGCCAGGCGCGCAGAAGGTAGTCCGTCCCGTCCTCCCGGAAATAGTCCACCGGGGCGGGGACCGCGCCGGGGAGCCGCCGGGCCAGGCGCTTCAGGAGCTGAAATTCCTCCGCCAGATCCTCCGTCCCCTCCAGGGAGAGCTTCAGCACGAAGGGTTCCCCGTCGGCCCGGCGGCGCATCCGCCAGACGCTCCGCCCCTCCCGGGAGGAGAGGCAGGCTTCCGTCTCGTAAGCCAGGGAGAGCCGGTCCGGCAGGTCCTCCAGAGGCGCGCCGGTCAAAACAGGCCCTCCTGGCCCAGGTCCCGGAAGAGGCCGTCCGCCTCCTCCGGAGACAGACCGTGGCTCAGGGCGTAGAGCGCCGCCGCGTCCCGGCGGTCCCGGGCGTAGAGGGGCGGGCGGCCCGCGATTTTCAAGAGCCGCTGGGCCTCCGCCTCCTCCAGGCCCAGGGACAGGGACAGCAGGACCAGAAAGTCCCGGGTGGGACGGCGGGTGCCGTTGAAGAGCTGGTAGGCGTAGCTCCGGTCCAGGCCGCAGCGGACGATGATATCTCCCACGGTGGCACCTTTCTCCGCCAGCAGGCCCCGCAGATACTCCGGCAGCGGCGGCAGGCCGAACCCGTCCGCCGCCAGCGAAGAGGGAGAACCGGCCTCCCGAATCTCCTGTTCCAGTTCGTCGGTCGGCTTCATCCCCAGCGCCTCCTTTCGTGCAGATGTGCTTTGATGAAGGCATTATGGCAAAACGGCGCGGAAATGTCAATGGCGGATGTCACAGGCCGCGGGGAGGCGGAGTTGCCTTTTTCCCCTCTGTGTGCTACAAATATACCGTTATACCGTACCGCAAAAAAGTTGAAAACTTTTTTCAGCCGTGTAATACTTTCCGCCCTCCCGCCGTTTACCAAGTGAATCGGCGCCAATTCAACAAAGAAGGAGGAGACCTTTCATGCTTGCGATTTACCTCGCCATGCTGGAAACCGAACAGGACCAGCGGCGGTTCACGCGGCTGTTCGAGGCTCACGAGAAAAAAATCTACGCGGTGGCCCTCCGGATCCTGGGAAGCCCGGACAGGGCGGAGGACGCCGCCCAGCAGACCTGGCTCAAGCTCATACAGAACTGGGACCGGGTGTCCGCCCTGCCCTGGCGGGAGACGGAGGGCTACGTGGTCACCGTGGCCAAGAACTGCGCCCTGGATATCCTTCGGGCGGAGCGGAAAACCGTCGCCTTCCCCGAGGACTGGGACCCGCCCGCCCAGGAGGAGCGCCAGGAGGAGTACGACTACCTCGTCTCCCTCATCCGGTCCCTGCCGGAGAACTACCGCCGGATTTTGGAGCTCAAGCTGGTGGAGGAGCAGACCAACCAGGAGATTGCCCGGCGGCTGGGTCTCAAGGAGTCCACCGTGGGGGTTCGGGTGATGCGGGGCCGGACCCTGCTGAAGGAACGCCTGGAAAAGGAGGGGTATACCTATGACGCAGTTTGACATTCTCCTGCGCCGGGCGCTGATGGACGCCAACCTGGCGCAGTATGAACGGGCCCTCCGAAGCGCGGAGGCCCGGGAGCCGGAGTTCTCCCCCGGGTATCTCCGGGAGCGGACGCGGGTGCTGGCGGACCCCCAGGGTTGGGAACGGCGGCGGTCCGGGGGCCGGAAACGGCTGGACTGGCGGATGATTGCCATTGCAGCGGCGCTGCTGCTCCTCTCTGCCTGCGCCTACGCCGTGGCCACGGGGCAGTTTGCCCAGTGGTTCCCCACAATCTGGATGGACCCCAAGGCCCCGGAGGTCTCGGAGGAAATCGTAAGCCGCATGGGCACCGTCATCGGGGAGCCCCAGACCGTGGACGGCGCGTCCATGACCCTGAACGCCGCCGTGTGGGACGGGCAGGAGCTGCGGCTGTCCCTGACGGCGGAGGTCCCAGACCTGCCGGAAGACTTCAGCTCCGACGCCCCGTTCTACGACCTGGAGTGCCGCCTCACCCTGGCGGAGGACCAGCGGGAAGTGTACCTGCGGAAGGAAATCGTCCAGACCCACGCCAACAGCCACTTAGACCTCACCGAGGAGGAACTGGAGGAGTTGGTTCGGTCTTACCTGGAGGACCCCTATGAGCCCGAAATCCATTCGGCTGTCCGGGCAGCCCGCCAGGAGGACGGGACCCTTATCATACAGGTGTATGCGACTTTGTACGACTTTGTGGAAAAGCCGGAGCTGACGCTGCATGTGGAAAACCTCGCTACCTACAAAGAGGAGGACAGTGACGAACCCTTCCGCGTCTTCACCTCGCAGATTGGCCCCGACGGAACCGTCACCACCGACCAGGAGCTGAACGAGCCGTTTCTCAAGGGCCCCTTCGATTTCGCCTTCACCCTGGACAAGAAGCTCTCGCCCATCAGCTATGTGGGAGATATCGACGCGACCTATGAGAATATCCCCCTGCGGGTCTCAAAAATCACCGTCATGGCCTTCCAGATCCGGGCCAACTTTGAGGTCTTGGACCAGGTAGACCTCACCGGGGAGGACCCGGACAAGCTGCACATCAGCTTTGAGCAAAACCTCGCCATGAGCCTGAACGGCCTCTGGACGGAGGACGGCGAATACGTGGAATGCCTCGGCGGCGCGACGATGGGCCCCCTGCCGGACGGACGGGCCGACGGGGAGATGTACAGCTCGCCGCGCCACGTGGTAGACCCCGCCGCGGTAACGGCGGTGGACATCGGCGGGAAGCGGGTGGAGCTGAGCGAGCTGACCCGCCTGGACGAGTAAAAAAATTTTTCCGAAATTTTCAAAAGAATGAAATGCGAAGCCCTCCCCCTCCGTTTACCTGGCAGAACGGAGCGGGGAGGGCTTCTCCCTTCCCGCCGGAAAAGAAAGGAAGGTATTCCCTATGAAAACTTGGAAACGATTGGCGTCCGGGCTGTTCGCCCTGGTCCTGCTGGCCTCTCTGAGCTGCGCCGCCCTGGCGGCGGAGGCGAAAACGGAGAAGGAAGCCCCCAAGCCCGCCGGGCAGTTCTCCCAGTGGTTCCCCGGTATGGGGGTGAACCCGGAGGATCCGGAGGCGTCGGAGGCCGTCCTGGCCCGGATGGGCACGGCCATCCAGCAGACGAAAACCGTGGGCGGCGAGACGCTGACCCTGAACGCCGCGGTGTGGGACGGGGGCTCTGTGCGGTTGTCTCTCACCGCCAAGAGCCCGAACTTCCCAAAGGAGGCAGGCCAATATACCTGGCTCAGCTCGGAAGGGTGCACCGCCAGGATGCCGGAGGAGCAGTGGAAGGCCTACGCGGAAAACAAGGTCGAGAGCGAGTCCGCCGGTCTCTCCAAGGAAAAGCGGGACCAGTGGTTCCAGTACCTGAAGGAGGGGCAGGGGCAGACGGGAGAACTGCGCCCGAGTCTCCACCTTGTCAGCCGGGAGGGAGACGCCGTCCAGCTTTCGGCGTCGATGCTCCTGGATGCCTATCTGGAAAAGCCGGAGATCACGCTGCACATTGAAAATGTGGAAATTACGGGCCAAGGCACGGAGCAGCCCGGCACCAGGTCGGGCGAATACTTGTTAAAGGGGCCGTTTGACTTCACCTTCACGCTGGATAAGGTGCTCTCGTCTGTGAAGTACGAGGGAGACCTCCAGGCGGCCATCAAAAAGATGCCCGTGCGGATCACCTCCGCCAGCATTTCCCCCACTCAAATCAGCGCCGGCTATGCCCTGGACGTGAAGGGTCCGGTGAACGTGATCCACCGGGGACAGGACCCCGTGCCGGGGGCGACGAACCTCGACATGGACAAGGACCTGGATATGCGGCTGGAGGGCGTCTGGACCAAGGAGGGCAAATATGTGACCTGTTCCGGTTTTTCGATTCAGGGCGTAATGACCGAGACGAATGGGGATCCCATTACAGGTCACTTAGGCCAGAGCTTCCCCTACCCCATCGACCCCGCCGTGGTGACGGCGGTGGACATCGGCGGGACCCGTGTGGAGCTGAGCGGGCTGGAGCGCCCGGCCAAATAAAAAATTCCCCCCGGGGGGAGAAACCCGCATTTCGGGAGCCGGCGGCCGGGGCGCGCCGTTGACAAGCCGTGCCGCAAATGTTAATATGAAATGGATATGCAGTCCGGCGGACGGACAGAACGAAAGAATAGGAGAGCGGTATGGCAACGAAATACGTATTTGTCACCGGCGGCGTGGTCTCGGGCCTGGGCAAGGGCATCTGCGCGGCGTCCCTGGGGCGGCTTTTGAAGCAGCGGGGCGTCCGGGTGCGGAACCAGAAATTCGACCCCTATATCAACGTGGACCCCGGCACGATGAGCCCCTACCAGCACGGCGAGGTCTTCGTCACCGAGGACGGCGCGGAAACCGACCTGGACCTGGGCCACTACGAGCGCTTCGTGGACGAGGATCTGTCCGGCAACAGCTCCATCTCCTCCGGCAAGATCTACTGGTCCGTGCTGAACCGGGAGCGCCGGGGGGACTACCTGGGGGCCACCGTCCAGATCATCCCCCACATCACCAACGAAATCAAAAGCCGGGTCTATGCCATGGCCGGGGAAAACGTGGACGTGGTCATCTGTGAAATCGGCGGCACCGTGGGCGACATCGAGTCCCAGCCCTTCCTGGAGGCCATCCGCCAGGTCCGGGCCGAGCGGCCCCAGGGCGACGTGCTGTTCATCCACGTGCCCCTCATTGTGGAAATCCCCGGCTCCGGGGAGCTGAAGTCCAAACCCACCCAGCACTCCGTTAAGGAGCTCCTCTCCCTGGGCATCCAGCCGGACATCCTGGTCTGCCGCTGCGACACCCCCATCACCGCCGACGTGCGGCGGAAAATCGCCCTCTTCTGCAACGTGGAATCCGACTGCGTCATCCAGAACGCCACCGCCGAGACCCTCTACGAGGTCCCCCTGCTGATGGCCAAGGAGGGCCTGGACGAGGTGGTCTGCCGGAAGCTGGGCCTCATCACCCATCAGCCGGACCTCCGGGAGTGGACCGCCATGGTCCAGCGGGAGAAGAACGCCTGCAAGCACGTGGAAATCGCGTTGGTTGGCAAGTACGTCCAGCTTCACGACGCGTATCTCTCCGTGGTGGAATCCCTGAACCACGCGGGCACCGCCAACGACGTGGTCGTGGACATCCGCTGGGTAAACTCCGAGACCCTGACGGAAAAGAACGTCGGGGAGGAACTGGGGGGCTGCGCCGGCGTCATCGTCCCCGGCGGCTTCGGCGACCGGGGCATCGAGGGGATGATCCAGGCCGTCCGCTACGCCCGGGAAAACAGGATTCCCTTTTTCGGCGTGTGCCTGGGAATGCAGATGGCCGTCATCGAGTTCGCCCGGAATGTCCTGGGCTACGCCGACGCCCACTCCTCCGAGTTCTCCGAGACCACCACCCACCCCGTCATCGCCCTGATGCCGGATCAGGTGAACGTCACCGACAAGGGGGGCACTATGCGCCTGGGCCGCTACCCCTGCGAGCTGAAGGAGGGCACCGAGAGCCGCCGCCTCTACGGCGCGGCGGAAATCTCCGAGCGCCACCGCCACCGCTTCGAGTTCAACAACGATTACCGCGCCGAGATGGAGGCCAAGGGGATGGTCCTGGCGGGCCTGTCCCCCAGCGGGCACCTGGTGGAAATCGTGGAGCTGCCGGACCACCCCTGGTTCGTGGGCGTCCAGTTCCACCCGGAGTTCAAGAGCCGCCCCGACCGGCCCCACCCCCTGTTCTATGGGTTCGTGAAGGCTTCGGCGGCGCGGGTGGACTGAGGTGAAACGGCGTATCCCGGCGGCGCTTCTCTGCCTGTTGCTCCTCACAGCGTGCAGTGAGCCCCCGGGGGAGGGCGGCTGCGGTACCATGCCCGGCGGCATCGAGCCCGTGCTGATGATGGACGGTGCCCTCTACCGCTGGGCGCGGCTAAACGGCACCGGCGTCCCTCTGGAGACGGAGAACGGCCTGATCCTCCCCACCTATCTCCCCGAGGGCTACGAGGCCGCCGGGGATCTGGGCCCCGTCACCAAGGACCCGCCGGAAAAGGATCTTCAAATGCAGGCGGGCTTCGCCGCCAGCGGCGTTGTGTTCACAAATCCGGACCGGCCCCTGGTAATCTACGTCCACCTCACCACCGACTGGCTTACGGATACTTATGTCCGCTTTGAGAGCGAGGATCTGGGGGAAAACCTGATCGCCTGGGACGGGCGGCTGTTCCAGATTCCCATTGGCCGCGACGCTCCCGTGGAGGAACTGCCGGAGGGCTGCGTGTCCGCCGGAACCCTCCGATACGTGGGGGAAGATACCCTGCCGGAGGCCAACCTGGAGTGCAACGGCATGGGCGACAGCTTCGGCCACACCCTGACGGGCCGGGAGGTTTTCCAGGACCCGGCGGACCCGGACGTGCTCTACGTCTTCGAGACCCAGTACTGGGCGGAGGGCAGCTTCCCCGCCTGGGAGGTCTGCCGCCCCTGGGAACCAGACGAGGTGCCGCACCCTGCTGAATAATAAAAAAGGAACCGCTTATGAAACTGAACTTCTTTGCGGCGGAAAGTGTCTCCTGACCGGGAGGCTGGCAAATCACATTCCGCCATTCCTCCCGGAAGATAGGAACCATCTTCAGGAGGAAACTTCATCATGAACCGTGAGAATAAACGGAAGCTATACGAAAAAGGCTACTACAAAACCCACCCCTGTAACGACGCCTTCACCTGCCGGGTCTGCGGCCGCCTGGTCACCCCGGCGGGGGCGGGCGGGGACCACCGCAACCACTGTCCCAACTGCCTTTCCAGCGTCCACCTGGACGTGGATCCCGGGGACCGGGCGGCGGACTGCGGAGGAGTCATGGACCCCATCGCCGTGTGGGTCCGCAAAGGGGGCGAGTGGGCCATTGTCCACCGCTGCCGCCGCTGCGGCAGCCTGAGCTCCAACCGGGTAGCAGCGGACGACAATCCCATGAAGCTCATGAGCATCGCCATGAAGCCCCTGTGCGCCCCGCCCTTCCCGCTGGAGCGCATTGAGGAGATGACCGCCCTCATGGGCGGCAGCGGGTCCATGGGATAAATCAAACCGGGCGGGGACTTTCCCCGCCCAGTTCAAAACCGGAAGGACTGTTGCTCTATGAATCACTACCCCGCCATCTCCGCCGCCCTGGAGGCGGAAAACCTGGACGCCGTCCTGCTCACCGGGGAGGCCAACCGCTTTTACGCCACCGGCTTCTTCACCCCCGGCGCGGACGCGACGGCTCTCGTCACCCGGAAGGACGCGGTGTTTTTCACCGACGCCCGGTACACCGAGGCCGCCGCCCGCCGCCTGGACGGGGCGGAGCTCCGGGAGGTGAAGCCCGGGAAGGGCCTCATGGACCAGCTCAAGGAGCTGGTGTTTTTGAAGGGCATCCGCCGCTTAGGGATCGAGGACGCGGTGATGCCCGTCCAGTCCTTCCGGCGGCTGGAAAAGGCCCTGGACGAGGAGGGCCATCCCCCCTGCGAGCTGGCCGGCGCTTCCGAGCCCATACTAAAGCTCCGGCAGACCAAAGACCCCGAAGAGCTCCAAGCCATGGAGGCCGCCCAGGGCATCGCCGAGCGGGCCCTGGAGGACATTTTAAAGGAGCTCCGTCCCGGGGTGACGGAAAAGGAAATCGCCGCCCGGCTCCAATACCTGATGCTGCATTACGGCGCGTCGGACATGTCCTTCGACCCCATCGTGGTCTCCGGACCAAACGGGAGCCTGCCCCACGGCGTGCCGTCGGAAAAGGAAATCCGGTCCGGGGAGTTCGTCACCATGGACTTCGGGTGCATTTACGGCGGCTACTGCTCCGACATGACCCGCACCGTGGCGGTGGGGTCCGTGACGGAGGAGATGGAGCGGGTCTACCGGACCGTCCTGGCCGCTCAGGAAGCGGGCATCGCCGCTGCCCGGGCCGGGGTCCCCGGAAAGGACGTGGACGCCGCCGCCCGGGCCGTCATCGCGGAGGCGGGCTATGGGGAGTACTTCACCCACAGCTTCGGCCACGGGGTGGGCGTGGAGATCCACGAGGCTCCCAACGCCGCCTCTTCCAACGAAAAGCCCCTCCCCGCCGGGGCGGTGATTTCGGCGGAGCCGGGCATTTATATCCCCGGCAAGCTGGGCGTCCGCATCGAGGACGTGATTCTGATTACCCCGGAGGGCCGCCGGAATCTCACCAGGGCCCCCAAGGAATTGATGGTTCTCTAAAAGGAGGTATCCCCCATGCTCTTGCTCTGGTATCCCAAGTGCACCACCTGCCAGAAGGCGAAAAAATGGCTGGACGAGAAGGGCCTGGACCTGGAGGTCCGGGACATCAAGCTGGAAAACCCCAGCGCCGAAGAGCTCCGCCGGTGGCATCAGGCCAGCGGCCTGCCCCTGAAGCGCTTTTTCAACACCAGCGGCCTTCAGTACAAAGCCCTGGGCCTGAAGGACAAACTCCCCGGCATGGACGAGGAGGCGCAACTTGCCCTGCTGGCCACGGACGGCATGCTGGTGAAGCGGCCCATTCTGGTGGGGGACGGCTTCGTCCTCACCGGCTTCAAGCCCCAGGAGTGGGAGGAGAAGCTGGGATGATCGCCCGCCTTGACCTCGCCCCCCTGGACGGCATCACCAAGCGGGTCTTCCGCCGGGTGTGGCATGCGCGTTTCGGCGGGGCGGACCGCTGCTTTATCCCCTTCATCTCCCCCACCGACCAGCACGTCATCACCCCCCGGGACCGCCGGGAGCTGGAGAGCGACGGCCTCCCCCTGGTCCCCCAGGTGATGGCCAAACAGGCGGCGGATTTCGTCTGGGCTGCGGAGGCCCTGGCGGACATGGGCTATGAGGAGGTCAACCTGAATCTGGGCTGTCCCTCCGGCACCGTCACCGCCAAGGGCAAGGGCTCCGGATTGCTGATGGACCCGGACCGCCTGGACCGCTTTCTGGACCAGGTGTTCTCCGGCACCAGGGTCCCCGTCTCCGTGAAGACCCGGCTGGGCTACAACGTCCCGGAGGAGTTCCCCCGGCTGCTGGAGATCTTCAACCGCTACCCCATCGCCTGTCTCACCGTCCACCCCCGGGTCCGGCCGGAGAAGTACCGGGGCGCGGTGCACATGGATCAGTTCGCCCTAGCCATGGAAGAGAGCCGGAACCCCGTCTGCTACAACGGGGACCTGACCTCTGTTGCAAGCGTCCGGGCCCTGGAGACCCGGTTTCCCAATCTGCACGCCGCCATGATCGGCCGGGGGGCCATTGCGGACCCGGCGCTGTTCCGGCGGCTCCAGGGCGGGCCCGCCGCCACGAAGGAGGAACTGCAATCCTTCACCCGGGAGCTCTATCAGGCGTATCAGGAGTTTTACGCCCAGGCCGCCCCCGACGGGCAGGCCGCCCCGGCCTCCCAGCGGATGAAGGAGGTCTGGTTCTACCTGATTCATCTTTTTGAAAACGGCCAGCGCCTGGGGGGGCGTATGCGCCGTTCCCGGGGGCCCAGAGCTTACGAGGAACTGGAGGACCAGATTTTCCAGGAGCTGGACCTGCTGGACGCCCCCCAGGGGGAATTGGCATGAAAAGGACGGATCCGCCCAGGAGGCGGATCCGTTTTCCCGCTTGCCTTCCGGGCCGGATTGTGCTACACTGAGGAAAGGATACAACCATTTATTCAGGAGGCCCTATCATGACGTTTGAATACATCGACCGGAAGCAATGCAAGCAAGAGGCGGCGGAGCTCCTGCGGGAGGCCCAGGTTTCCCCCAAGGCCATGACCGCCTTGTATATGGCCCTGCTCATTGTGCTGAACCTGTTTTCCGCCCTGGCGGACACCGGGTTTTTCAGCGTCTTCATCACCATCCTGGTCTCCCTGACCGGCACCGTCCTGGCGGCGGGCTTCTCCCTGTACTGCATGGCCGTCCGCCGGGGAGAGCGGGCGGAGTTCCTGACCCTGTTCGACGGGTTCTCCTTCGTGGGAAAGCTGATTCTGCTGAGCATCGTGCTGGACCTCTTCATCTTTCTCTGGTCCCTGCTGTTCCTCATCCCCGGCATTATTGCCGCCTACCGCTACAGCTTCGCCTTCTACAACCTCTATGAGGACCCCGGCATCGGTGTGATGGAGGCCCTGGAGATGAGCAAGCGGCAGACCCTGGGCTACAAGTCCCAGCTCTTCGTCCTGGACCTGAGCTACATCGGCTGGAACCTGCTGGCCGCCGCCCCCGCCCTGCTTCTGAGCTTCCAGATGAGCCGGGACCTGTTCATGCTGATGGCTTACGGCGTCCCCGCCCCGGAGACCTATTTCGGCCTTCCCATCTTCGCGCTGAACGCCATTTCCGGCCTCTGGCAGCTCCTGGTGGCCCTGTTCTACTTCCCCAATTACATCTGCGTTCAGCTCGCTTACTTCGAAACCGCCAAGCGGACCTCCGGCGTGGGCCGGGGTGCGGAACCGCCCCAGGCCGATTCCTGGTCCGGGTGGAACGCCCCGGACGGACTCGGATAAAAAGCAAATCCCCAGGGCTGGAGCCTTGGGGATTTTTCATGCCCGGACTTCGGGCAGGGAAACGGGGCGGGCTTGCGCCCGCCCCATGTGTGGGATTGCTTTTTTAGCGTGCGTACCTTCCGGCGAATTAACCGAGGAGCTGCAGCACGCCCTGAGGAACAGCGTTGGCCTGGGCCAGCATCGCCTGAGCGGACTGGATCAGGATGTTGTTCTTGGTGTAGGCCATCATCTCTTCCGCCACGTCGGTGTCCCGGATGGTGGACTCGGCGTCCTGGATGTTCTCCTGCATGACGGAGAGGTTGTTGGCCGTGTGGTCCAGACGGTTCTGGATGGCGCCCAGGTCGCCGCGGACCTCGGACACGCTGTTGATGGCCGCCTTGATGGTCTTGATGGCCGCCGCGGCTCCCTCCTGGTTGGAGATGTCGATTCCGTCGATTCCCAGAGCCTTGGTGTGCATGTCGCCCACCCGGACGTTCATCTGGTTGAAGGCGTCCGCCGTGTCGCCGATCTGGAGGCGCAGGCCGCCGCTGGTGGAGGTGGTGGTGCTTCCGCCCATCTTGATGGCGATAAAGGTGCCGCCGCCGACAGTGGAGACCCAGCCACCCGCAGTGTTAGTCGGGTCGTCGCCGCGCTCCACGCTCAGGCCGGTCTTACTGGCGATGGTAGCGGCCATCTGTGCCACCTCGGAGGAATCGGCGGTATCGCCCTTGGTGAACACGATGTTCCCAATATCAATGCCGGCTTCCTTCGCCAGCTTCAGAGCATAGTCAAAGGTGGGGATGCCGTCCGTTCCGGCGGCGGTGGAGTTCTTGTCGCTTGCCGCGCTGACCTTGGAACCGTCAATGAACAGGAACTTCTTGCCGTCCACGGTCAGGATATTCTCTTCCAGCTTGGAAGCCGTGCCGTCCCAGCCCAGAGCCGCGCCGGCGAGGTTGACATACTTGAAGTTATCCGCACCGGCCCGGTCCACTTTAATCGCACCCAGGTTGTAGTTCGTATTGGTGTGCGCGGCCTGGGCCAGATTGGAGCTCATGGAAACGCCGTTCAGCCCCGCGACGGCGCTCTTTTCCTTGCTCTCGAATTGAATTTTGCCGGTTTGGTCGGTGACCTTAAAGTTTTGGTTGACAAAGTCGTTCTTTTTCAGGGCAGCCGCCACAGCTTCGCTGATATTTGCGCTGGTCACGCTGGCGTTCGAAATAGAGGTCTCGTTTCCGTACTGGTCCACCAACTTGGTGGCGGGGGCGTCCTCGTCTCCGGTGACCTTCAGGTTGACTTCGACCGTCTGGCGGGTTCCGTCGGCTCCGGTCAGGTCAAATTTCACGGTGATCGTGTCGTCGTTGACCACAGTGGTTTCCACCAGTTTGCCCGCGCCGTCCAGGGCGGAAGCGCTGGAGAACGCAGCGGTAGTAAACTGGCCCTTTTGACCCGCGTTCGTAGAAACCGTCAGCTTAGAGTTGATGCCGCTCAGGTCATACTATTTGATGCCCGCGGTGGTGGAGCTGGAGCTGGTGCCCGCCAGGGAGCCGTCCAGGAGCTGGATGCCGTTGAAGTTCGCGGAATCCGCAATGCGGTTAATTTCGGTCTTCAGGGCGTCGACTTCCTTCTGGAGGTTCTTGCGGTCCACGGGGTCGTCATAGGTGCCGTTGGCGGACTGGGTGGCCAGGTAGTCCATGCGGTTGAGCATGTCCTGGATTTCCTGCATCGCGCCCTCGGCGGTCTTCACCAGGGAGATGCCGTCCTTAACGTTCTTCCGGGCGGCGGACAGGCCGGTGATCTGAGCGCGCATCTTCTCGGAAATGGCCAGGCCCGCGGCGTCGTCGCCCGCCCGGTTGATCTTATAGCCGGAAGACAGCTTTTCCAGGTTTTTCGCCAGGGCCGCGGTGTTGTTGTTGTAGTTCCGGTAGGCGTTCATCGCCATGATGTTGTGTTGAATACGCATTTTTAGGTTCCTCCTTTAAATAATACGGGTAATCCTTCACCCGTGCCGTATATTTCATCCCCCGGCGGTTGGTACCGCACCGCCGGGAGAGTGAAACCGTTACTTGCTGAGATACCAGAAGCGGTCTTCCTCCTGCCGTTCCGCCAGCTTCCGCCGCTGGCGGACGACGCAGGGCGGCGTGGGATAGGTTTCCTCGTAGACCCCGCCCCGCAGGACGGGCATATCTTTCGGGGCCTGGATGGCGAGGCGGATTACGTTTCCAATCTCGGCCACCTGGACCACCACGTCTTCGCCAAGGACCAGATAGTCCCCTTGCTTGACAGCCAGCACCAGCATGTTCCATTCCTCCTTAGCCGCCGCGGGATGCTCATAAAGTATACTTTCTGAGCAGATTTGCACAAAGAAGAAAAAGTTTTCAAAACCCGCTTAATTTTGAAAAAACGCAACCGATAACATAGGTGAACGGATTCAAAAGGGAGCGCTCAGAAAGTATACCTTCTGAGCGCTCCCTTTTGTGTATTATCCCAAATTTTCCAAAGCCGCTTCTAAAAAGTTGCACGGGTGGAAACATAAAACCGCCTTCGGGTGCTGTATTGAAGGCAAATCTGTTTTACAATTCTGCCATTCTACAAATGAGGAGGAACCAGGAATGTCAGAGAGATTATTCGGCTACGCCCGGGTGTCCACGCGGGAGCAGAAGGAGGACCGCCAGGTGGCGGCCCTGCGGAGCTTCGGCGTGGAAGAGAACCGCATCGTGGTGGAAAAGCGGTCCGGAAAGGACTTCCAGCGGCCCCTGTACCAGCGCCTGGGGAGCCGCCTCCGCCCCGGGGACGTGCTGGTGGTAAAGAGCATCGACCGCCTGGGGCGGAACTATGACGAAATCCTCTCCCAGTGGGCCCTCCTGACCCGGGAGCGGCGGGTGGCCGTCGTCGTCCTGGACATGCCCCTGCTGGACACCCGGGAGGGCCGGGACCTGACGGGGACGCTGGTGGCGGACATCGTTTTACAGCTCTTGAGCTACGTGGCCCAGACGGAACGGGAGTTCCTCCGCCAGCGCCAGGCGGAGGGCATCGCCGCCGCCCGGGAAAAGGGGGTCCGGTTCGGGCGGCGGCCCCTGCCGGTGCCGGAGCGCTTTGACGCCGTGGCCCGCCGGTGGCGGGATGGGGAGATCAGCGCCGTCCAGGCGGGAAAGGAACTGGGCCTTTCCCGCCACACCTTTACCCGCCGGACCCGGGAGCTCTATTGCCACGGCGGCGTCAACGTGATATGATAGAAATCCGGCAATTCCGAATTTTCACCAGGCCAGAGGAGGACGGAGCCATGCTGACCTATGACTTAGAGGCCCGGGAGGGTCTGCCGCTGTACGAGTACCTCTACCGCCGCCTGCGGGACGACATTTTAAATGGGACCCTGGCCGCGTGGGAGCGTCTGCCCTCCAAGCGGGCCCTGGCGGAGCACCTGCGGGTGTCCGTGGTCACCGTGGAGGGCGCTTACCAGCAGCTAGAGGCGGAGGGCTATGTGGACGCCCGGCCCCGGCTGGGCTTTTTCGTCTCCCCGGTGGACCGCCGCCTGGCGGCGGCCCCGGAGGGAGCTCCCGTCCCGGCGGAGGAGCCCCCCCGCTCCTGGCGGCTGGACCTGAAGAGCGGCCAGGCGGACCCCTCCTTCTTCCCCTCCGCCCTCTGGGCCCGGCTCACCCGGCAGGTTCTCTCCGAGGGGGGCCACATGGCTCCCGCGCCTCACCAGGGCCTCCCCGTCCTGCGGGAGGCCATCGCCCGGGACCTCCGGGACTTCAAGGGCATGACGGTGTCCCCGGAACAGATCGTAGTGGGGGCGGGGGCGGAATACCTGTACCTGCTCCTGGCCCAGCTCCTGGGCCGGGAAGCGGTCATCGCCCTGGAGGACCCGGGCTATCCCAAAATCCGCCAGGTCTACGGCAAGTGGGGCGCGGCCTGCCGCCCTATCCCCCTGGACGGCCAGGGCATGGATCCGGAGGCCCTCTACGCCTCCGGGGCCACGGCGGCCCACCTCTCCCCGGCCCACCACTACCCCACGGGCATCGTCACCCCCATTGCCCGCCGCCAGGCCCTCCTCCGCTGGGCGGAGGAGGCGGATGGAATCATCATCGAAGACGACTACGACAGCGAGTTCCGCTTCACCGGGCGGCCCATACCCACCCTTCAAAGCATCGACGCCCGGGGACGGGTGGTCTACATGAACACCTTCTCTCAGACCATTTCCCCCTCCATGCGGGTGGGCTTCATGGTCCTTCCGCCCAGGCTGCTGGAGCGCTGCCGCCGGGAGCTGGGCTTTTACGCCTCCACCGTCCCCACCCTGGAACAGCAGGTCCTGGCCCGTTTCCTGGGCGGCGGATGGTATGAGCAGCACCTCTCCCGTACCCGAAAAAAATACCGCCTCCGGCGGGAGGCGGTACTGGAGCGCTTCGCCCTCTGTCCCTTCGCCGCCTCCCTCACCGACCGGGGGGCGGGGCTTCACTTCCTCCTCCGGCTGAACACGGAGGAAGACGACGAGGCCCTCCGCCGTCGGGCGGAGGGCCTGGGGGTGCGCCTAGGCTTTTTGTCGGAATACGCCGCCGTTCCCAACCCCGCCTATGACCACACGCTGGTGGTGAACTACGCGGGGCTGAACCCGGAACGGCTGGACGAGGCGGAAGCGCTGCTCAGCGAGGTCTTCCTGACCCGCTGACTCAAACCGCCTGAACCGTCTCCCCGCTCCGGCGGAAGCGGACCAGTCCGGTCCGGTCCAGGGCCACCATCACTGCGGGGATAAAGACCAGCTGTAAGATAATGCCCGGAATGGCGGTCAGAAACGCGCCGGAAAGGAACATCTGCCAGGTGAACGCCTGGCCGGACACGCCGGAAAGAATGATCCGGACAAGGGCCCAGACCAGCCGCCCGCCCAGCATCGCGGCGATCAGGCAGCGGTAAAGGGCAATGACGCACTGCCAGCGGGACCGGGCGTAGAGGAAGCCCGCCAGGAAGCCGTAGGCCGCCAGCTCGAAGGCCATGGCGATGGCGGTGGGAAACATGGGGGGCATCCCCAGGGTGACGCTGCGCAGCAGCGGCAGGACGAAGCCCACGGCCAGGCCGTACTTCCAGCCGCAGAGGAGGCCGCACAGCAGGACCGGCAGGTGCATGGGGCAGAGCATGCTTCCAATCTGGGGGATCTGCCCGGTGAAGAAGGGCAGGATGAAGCCCACGGCCATGAGCATGGCGGCTGCGGCCAGGTTCTTCGCGGGTCTTTGGGTCTTGGTTTCGTTCATGGGAAAAACTCCTTCAAATAAGTTTTTCCGTCTTCTGACAGTCCGCCGCCTTCCTGACGGCGGGTTGCTTCCTGTAAAGTATACCACAGGGGCTTGGCGTTTGCCAAGTCCCTTTTTCAATGGAAAAATCCGGTGGTGTCCACCGCCAGGTCCGACCCCTCCTCCGTGCCGCAGGCGGCGAAATACCGCTCCTCCAAAGTCCGCCACACCCGGTCGAAGGTGGGGTAGTAGTCCCCCTCCCGGGCCCGGAGGCGGCGGGTCTGCTCCTCCCGCTCACAGGTGAGGAAAACTTTTAAGTCGTAGTATTTCTTCAGAGACGGGTGCTGAGAGTAGGTGCCCTCTATGATGGTCAGGGAGCTTCCGTCCAGCTCCACCGGCTCCCCCAGGCGGCCCGCCCGGCAGTCATAGGGACGGTACGCCTCCAGGCGGCCCGCCCGGGCGAGGCGCAGAACCTCCTCCCGGAAGCGTTCCAGGTCCATGTTCCCGGCGGGGACCTCCATCCAGTCCGCCCCCCGCCGCTCCGGCGCCAGGTAAAAATCGTCCATATGGACCAGATTCGCCGCCCGGGCCAGCACGCCCGCCGCCAGACCGGCAAAGCCCGACTTGCCGCTGCCGCACCGTCCGTCCACGGCGATGACGGCGGGCCCGTCCTCCCGGGCCAGCTTCTCCAGGGGAATCAGCGCCGGGAGGAAGCAGGCGCAGTCCGCCCGCAGCACCCGGTAATGGGGGTTGTAGGCCCTCCGGTAGGTCTCGCTGTGCCGCACCGGCGGGCAGCCCTCCCGCCGCCAGAGCTCCAGATATTCCCCCATGCCCGGGACCGGGAGGGAGGCCAGGGCCTCCAGCTTCTTCGAGAGTCCCGCCGCCGTGCCCTCCGTCAAAGCCATGGTCCGCCGGAACATCCGCCCAATCATCGGCAGCTCCCATAGCGTGGAGAGAGCCCCGGTGATGTGGAGGCGGCAGAGGCCGTTCCCGATGGGCTCCGGGGGCAGGGGCTCCGGCCCCGCCTCCTTCCGCTCCGCCAGCAGGGCCGCCAGGACCTTATCCGGGCTCTGCGCCATGTGGGCCGGGCCGAACTCGCTCTGATAGGCCAGCTTAGCGAAATCCTGGGGCTCCATCAGGGGGTAGCGGGCCCAGTGCTCCCCGGCGGCGGCCAGAAAGTCCCGGCTCACAGCTCCAGCTCCCCTGCCGCCAGCTCCACGGCCCGGCGAAGATACTCCTCCAGGCGGAGCTCCTCCGCTCCCGCCACGCGCACGCCGCAAGAGGAGGAGGGAATGAGAATCTTTACCGCCCCGGACCCGGAGACGGCGGCGGCCATGGCGGGGGACACCTCCCCCAGGATGCCGTTGGCCAGCACCATGCCGATGGGGCCCAGAATCAGGTCCGCCCGGGCAGCGTTATACACCACGGCGTTCTCCCCCGTGGCCCCCTGAACGGCCCCGGCCTTCAGCATGGCGGCGGTGGCCGCCACGTTGGTCCCCACGCACAGCAGACGGCAGTCCCCGGGCAGCCGGGGCTTCAGCTGTTTCACCAGCTGGCTTCCCACGCCGCCGCCCTGGCCGTCCAGAACCAAAACCGTGCGAATACGGCTCATACCCTCACCTCCCAAACAGCTCCGCCGCCTTACGCATGTTCTCCCGGATGGGCACGGCGAAGGGGCAGCGCGCCTCACAGGCCCCGCATTGGACGCACTCTCCCGCCCCGTGAGGCAGGGCGGCGTAGTGCTCCCGCACAGTCTCGGGGACGCTTCTCTGAGCCAGGGAGAGGTTCAAAAATTTCGTCACGTCCGCCACGGAGACGCCCTGGGGGCAGGGGGCGCAGTGGCCGCAGTACATGCAGTGACCCTTCCAGCTGATCTTGGGCAGGGCCGCCAGGGCGGCGGCGTAGTCCCGCTCCTCCGGCGGGGCCTCCTCGAAGGCGATGCTCTGTTTCAAATCCTCCAGGCTCCGGGCCCCGGACATGACGCAGCCAACGCCGGGCCGGTCCAGGGCGTACTGGAGGCACTGGAAGGCCGTCAGGGCCTTCCCCGCCGGAGAGAGGGAATCGCTGAGCAGGTCTCCGCCGCCAAAAGCCTTCATGACGGTAACGCCCACCCCCAGGCGCTGGCAGGTCTCATACAGCCTCTGCCGCTCCGGGTCCATGTTCAAAAGGGGGGCGGCGTAGTTCTTGGGGGCCCAGAGCTCCTCCACGTCCTCGCTGGCGGGCTGGAGGTCGTAGCAGGGGTTCACGCTGAACATCAGCACGTCCACAAGGCCGCTCTCCACCGCCGCCAGAGCCGCCTGGGGATTGTGGCTGGAGAGGCCCACGCAGCCGATGGTTCCCGCCGCCTTCAGCTCCAGGGCGTACGCCATCACGGGGCCGTTTTTGACCTCCTCCCAGTCCGCCAGGGAGTCCACGTAGTGGACCATGCCGATCTCCACGCGGTCCGTCCCCAGCCGCCGGAGCTGGTCTTCAAAGCCCTCCCGAACCTCGGCGATGTCCCGGGTCCGCTTGTACTGCCCGTCCTTCCAAACGGAGCACAGGTGGGCCTGGAGGACGAACTGTTCCCGCCGTCCCCGGAGGGCCCGCCCCAGGCTGGAGCGGAAGTCCGGATTGGGCGCGTAAAGGTCGATGCAGTTGACCCCCGCCGCCTCGCACACGTCCAGCCATTCCCTCACCTGCTCCGGGGTCTTTTCCAGAAAGCCCTCGCAGCCCACGCCGATTTCGCCCACCCGGAGGCCGGTGCGGCCCAGCGTACGATATTGCATGTCATGTACCTCCTTGTTCTCTCACTTGTCCGTCCTCCAGCATAACACGTGGAGCCCACTCCATGTCAAGAAGTTTTTCGCATTTCCCGGCGGCGCGGCGCATAGGATGGACCAACAAGAGGCAGGGAGTGAGGATGTTTTGAAGGGAAACATGGAGGAGCGGGCGGAGCGCCTGGCTCTTTACATTATAGAGAACCGGTCCACGGTCCGGGCCGCCGCCCAGAGGTTCGGCATCAGTAAGTCCACGGTGCATAAGGACATCTCCGAGCGGCTGCCCCTGTTCAACCGCCCGCTGTACCTGCAGGTCAAGGAAGTGCTGGACGTGAACAAGGCCCAGCGGCACATCCGGGGCGGTATCGCCACCCGCAAAAAATACCGCGGCGGCTGACGCCGGCGGAAGGAGGAACCCCTTATGGCAAATCGTCAACACGGACGGCCCCGGACCCCGGCGGGCGGGCGGGCCGCCCGGACCGTACCCGTCTCCCGGTCCCCGGCCCGGGGCGGGGAGGGCACGCCCGTTTATACGGAACCGGAGGTCCGCCGCTGGCCCCACCCCCTGGAGGACTCGCCCTCTTCCCCCGCGCCGGAGCCGGCGATGCACTATATCCGCTGCGCCCTGTCCTATCAAAACCAGCTGCTGGCGGACATCAAGACCCTGCTGGAAACTCTGACGGCGGCTCCTCCGGCGGCGGAAAAGCCGGCGGAGCAGGAAAAGAGTGGAGAGAATTTGTCCAAGTTGTAAACTTTCTGAAAATATTTTAAATCCCTTGTAAGAAATGACAGAAACGGCGAAATTTTGACAGAAAAAATAGCGGCGATGCCGCTATTTTTTCTCTTGTCTTTTTCCGGGGGCCGCCTTATAATGAAGCAGACGCACCGTCGGACGCCCGGTTTTGGACGGGCCCGCCCCGCGCCTACTTTAGACAATAAGCGCCTCACGGGGGCGCACAGGAGGTTTCCCATGGCATCCAGACTTCGCCGCCGGAAGCGCAGTCCCTGGCTCGTAACCCTGTTGCTGCTGTTCATCCTCATCGGTCTGTGCTACGCCGTCGTCCGGGTCTACTTCCGGGCCCCGGACCAGAAGACCGCCGACGACTCCGTCATGATCCAGCGGGTCAACGGTCCCGTCATCTCCGAGGACCTCTCCGACGAGGAGGCGGAGGCCCTGCGCTCCCACTACGAGCGCAAGCCCTATTTCTACACCATCCTGATCTCCGGGCGGGACGACGACAACGGCGGCACGGACACGAACATCCTGGTGGCCCTGGACTCGCCCAACGGCTACATTTACGGCGTCAGCATCCCCCGGGACACCAAGGCCTATATCCAGGGGAAAAACCACAAAATCAACTTCGCCTACAACGCCGGGGGCATGGAGCTGCTGGCGGACACGGTTTCGGACCAACTGGGCATCCCGGTGGATTACACGGTGCTGGTGGACCTGAAGGCTTTCCAGGCCCTGGTGGACGCCATCGGCGGCGTGGACTTCTACATCCCCGTCGACATGGACTATGAGGACCCCTATCAGGATCTCTCCATCCACTTCTCCAAGGGCATGCGGCACCTGAACGGAGCCGAGGCGCTGAAGGTGGTCCGCTTCCGGGAGGGCTACGCCTCCCAGGACATCGGCCGGATGCAGACCCAGCAGGACTTTCTGAAGGCCGTGGCCAAGAAGCTGATGACTCCCGCCTCTCTGCTCAAGCTGGACGAGTTCTGCCAGATCTTCCTGAACTACGTGGACACGGAGCTGACCGTGGGCAACCTGGGCTGGATGGGCGGCGAGGCCGTCAAAATAGGCATGGAGAACATTGAGTTCGCCACCCTGCCCGGAGATTGGAAATCCCCCTATATCTATCTGAATCAAGAAGAGGTCCTGGCCATGGTGAACCAGTACTTGAACCCCTACACCGAGGACCGCACCGCCGAGGACCTGAACATCCTGACGTGACCTCCCCCCATCCGAAAGGAGCGATATGAAAAAAAAGCTCTCCGCCCTGCTGCTGGCCGTCTGCCTGCTGCTGACGGTTCCCCCCGCCCAGGCTGCCCAGGAGACCGGCTTCACCCGAGGCCGGACCTACGCCGGGGAGTTCTCCGACCTGACCCCGGAATCCCCCTTCTATGACAATGTGACCGCCCTCTACGAGTACGGCCTCTCCAACGGAAAGGACGACGGCTCTTTCGGCCTGGGAGACCCGGTGACCCTGGGACAGGCCGTCATCTTCGCCGGGCGCGTCCGGGGCCTCTACCGCACCGGGGACGCGGAGACCGCCCTGGCCTACCGCCATGAGACCACCCCCGGGGCCCTGGCCTACCTGCGCTATCTCCAGGCGGAGGGCGTGCTGGAGGCGGACTTTGTCAAGGATTACATGGACTTCTACGAGCCCGCCAGCCGGGCTCAGGTGGCCCACGTCCTGGCGGGCGTTCTGCCGGAGGAGGCCCTGCCCTCCGTTCACGACGAGCTGGTCACCGTGGGCCATTCCTCCCGCCGCTTCATCCCTGACGTGGACGAGTACACCCCCTATTACCGGGACATCCTGGACCTCTACCGGAAGGGCGTCTCCGCGGGCAGCGACGCCGCCGGGTCCTTCCTGCCCAATGAACCCATCACCCGGGGGGCCCTGGCCGCCATGCTGACCCGGATGCTGGATCCCGCCCTGCGGGTCCGGCCCCAGTGGGACCTCAGCCATCTCTACAGCGCCGCCGGGACCACCCTGGCGGACCTGGTGGAGCCGGGGACCTACAGCCTGGCTCCCGCCTCGGCGGAGGAGCTGGAGAGCTCCCTTCGCTACATGCTGGCCCAGGGCGAGGACCAAATCATGTTTTACTACCCCAGCCTCTCCGAGCCGGAAGCCCGCCGGCTGATGGACCAATCCCTGGCCGTCATGAAGGCCTACTGCGAGCAGGGCTATAACGAGGTCCTCTGCACCCGGGGAGCGGGGTTGGTGACGCTGAGCTTTTCCGCCGCCGGGGCGGGCAAACGTACCCAGGAGTACCGGGCCGCCGCCATGGAGGCCGCCGCCGCCGTCCACGACCGGCTTTGGGACGAAGGAGTCCTCCGCCTGGATATGACGGACCTGGAAAAGGCCCGGGTCTACTACGACTGGATTTGCGCCAACTGCACCTACGACTACCAGGCCGGGGACGACTCCCTGAGCCATATCCCCTACAATCTCTTTGCCAACGGCTCCGCCGTCTGTGACGGCTACACCGGGGCCTACAACCTCCTCTTGAAGCTGGAGGGCATCCCCTGCTCCACCTATATCCAGGGGGACCACATCTGGACCGTCGCCGTCCTGGACGGAACGGAATACCACATTGACGCCACCTGGGGGGACAGCGGCAGCGAAATCAGCTACGACTACTTCGCCATGACCCCCCGGCAGTCCCTGGCGCTACACGCCAAGCAGAGCGCCTGAGTTTTCTGAATGATGAACTTTGCGGCGCGGGACCGTTTGGTCCCGCGCCGCTTTGCCGTTTCCAGAGAGGTCACCGCCGGATATCCAAGGCCCGGCACACCTGGGCCAGGGTCAGGCGGTACACGCCGTACATCAGGGCGCTCACCGCCGCGATGACCGCCAGGGTCGTCATCAGGCCCGCCGCCTCGCTGTAGGTGATGCCCGGGGGACTGCCGTTGAAGTACATGACCATGACATAGAAAGCGTAGATCAGCCCCGTGCCCGCCAGGGCGGGCACCAGGAACACCCGCTTTACCTGCCCCCGGACGGAGCGGCGGAGGTAGGCGTTGGAGGCTCCTAAATGCCGCAGGTCGTCGTAGACCTTCCGGTTGGTCAGGGCGATGGTCAGGCACCGGGTGTAGGCAATCACGAACACGGCGGCGAAGCACACCACGGCGATGAAAACGAATAGGATCAAAAACACTGCCGCGGTCTTCACAAAGTCCGCCTTGTCCAGAACCCGGAACTCGGGCATATACTGCCAGCCCAACCGGAAGGAGGAGCTGTCCCGCTTGGCGTAGTCGATCTCGGTGAAACCCTGCTCCTCCAGGTGTTCCGGGTCCAGGAAGTAGAAGCCCTCCTTCGCGATGTCCCGGTCCCGGACGACGGGGTCCCAGCTGTCGTACTGGGCCACTTCCATGGTGGAGCGGTCCACGATTTCGTTAAACAGGGCCTTGGCGAAATCGTAGGTCTCCTCACAGTTTTCCACGTTAAAGCACACCTGGGTCTCCCGCCATTCCTCCGGGAGGCCCGCCCCCAAACGGGCGAAGTCCTCGTCATTCATGACGTTGAGTCCGAAGAGGCTGTCGTACCGCAGGGACTCCAGGGACGTGACGGGGAGCCGCTCCTTCGTCAGGTAGTTGGTCACGAGGCCTTTGCTGGGGTCGAAGAGCAGTTTGCTCCCCTCCGCGTCGAGGATGCCCCGAATCTCGCCACTGGCCAGGTCCACCCGCTCCCCCGTCAGGGCCTCGTAGCCGGAGGCGGAGAGGAACAGCTCGCTTTGCATAACCTCCTCGTATTCCTCCCGCCAGGTGACGCCCATGGGGCCCTCCTCCTCGATGCGGTTCTCGCCGTCCACCGCCAGGCGGACCATGGGTGCGGCGGCGAAGTCCGTGATGGTCACGCCGTATTCCTCCGCCAAGGCCCGCACCTCCTCCTCCATGGGGACGTCCTGGTCCGCCCGGAAGTTGTAGACGTAGTCCACGGGCCGCTGGTCGTAGCCGATCATGGCCCCGGTGCCCAGCATGGGGGTGTAGAAGCTTCCGAAGTACGCCCCCGCGATGAGCAGGGTCATCACCAGCATGTTCCGCACCGTCTGGCGGCCCTGGAAGCGCATCTGGCTGGTGGCGATAAGATCCTTGTACAGCTTCTTTTTCCCGTTCCAGCCGTTGACCACCGTGTGCAGGAGAATCATGTAGAGGCCAATCAAGGCGGGGACGTAAAAGACGGCGGTCAATCCCTCGGGGGGATACCAGTGGAGAACCTGAACGAAGAAGCCGGAGGACATATAGCCCAGGAAGCCCCCCAGGGCCAGCAGACCGATACCGACGGGCCCGTACCACCGGGGCACGTCCCGGATGGGCTCGGACTTGTGGGACTCCTGGACGATGTCGATGATGTTGGTCCTCCTCACGGACCGGCTTCCCAGGAAGAACATCATAACGATGACAAAGGCGGAAAAGGCCAGGGAAAACAGGTACGCATAGGGGTTGAATACCAGGCGCATCTCCTCCGTGTCCACCACGGCCAGCCGGAAGAACTGCCACAAAATCCAGGCCAAAGGCCCGCCCAGGACGGCCCCTGCGGCGCAGGAGCCCAGGGAAATAACCCCCAGCTCCCGGTAGAGCTCCCCCCGGACCTGGGCTCGGGAGGCCCCCAGGGCCAGAAACACGCCGGTCTCCCGGGACTTCTGCCGGAAGAAGAGGCCGGAGGCGTAGGTGGTGAACACGGCGCAGCCGATAACCGCCAGGGTGAAAATCATCATCACCTGCTTGCGGCTGTCGCCCCCCTCGGGGAGGACGTTCAGCACCGTAGGGGCCCGCATCATGCAGACGTAGGCCGTAATCAGCAGCACGGAGAAAAAGCAGCAGCCCGAGAGGAGCGCGTATTGCTTCTTGTTCCTCCGGCGCATCAGGGCGCAGACCTCGGAAAAATGGCGCATGGTCATTCCCTCCCCATCTCACGAACCGCGTCCAGGAGATGGTCCTGGAAGTTCTCCCGGTCCGTGGTCCCCTTCTTCAGCTCTCTCCACACCACGCCGTCCCGGAGAATCACCACCCGGTCGCAGAAGGAGGCGGCGTAGGAGTCGTGGGTGACCATGAAAATCGTGGCCTCCAGGGCGCTCTTCGCCTGCTCGAAGGAGCGGATGACCGCCCGGGTGGACTTGGAGTCCAGGTTGCCCGTGGGCTCGTCGGCCAGGATCAGCAGGGGGTGGTTGATGAGGGCCCGGGCCACGGCGGTGCGCTGCTTCTCGCCGCCGGAGATTTCCGCCGGGTATTTGTCCCGAATGCCGGAGATGCCGAAGACCTCGCAGAGCTGGTCCGCTCGGGCCTCCGTCATATCGGAAACGGTTCCCCCGATGATGGCGGGCAGGAGGATGTTCTGCCGCACCGTCAGGCCGTCCAGCAGGAGGAAGTCCTGGAAGACGAAGCCCAGCTGCTTGTTCCGGACTTCCGCCAGGGCGTCCTCGTCCAGGCGGGCCAGCTCGGTCTTACCCAGGCGCAGCCGGCCGGAGTCCGCGGGGATGTAACAGGAGATGCAGTTTAAGAGGGTGGTCTTGCCGGAGCCCGAAGGGCCCATAACCGCCACGAACTCCCCCTTCCCCACGTGGAGGGAGACCCCCTTGAGGACCTCATAAGAGGTCTTTCCCACCTGGTAGGACTTGCGCAGGTTTTCCACAGTCAGCATAGCAATCGTTCCTTTCTTACAGCATGAATCGAAGGGCGGCGATGACCGCCAGATGAGCGGGATAGAAGGCGTAGAAGAACCACTTGGGAATCTTCAGCCCGGAGCGGGTGGGAATAAAAATCAGCGGCGCGGCCAGCAGGGCGAAGACAGCCCAGTCCACGGCAAAGCCGCCCAGCTTCAACGCGAGCGGATCCTCCAAATAGCCGCTCCAGAGGCAGGGGAGATACATCAGCACATAGAGCGCCGCGCCAATTCTGGGATGGTTCCGGCAGAGGAAAAAAATCAGCATCAATTGAATCCCGATGCCGGAGTAGTCAAAGTTCCACCAGCTTACCGCGAAGAAGGCCCCCAGGAACAGCCACCACTTCCGCTCCTTCAGCCCGGCCATGGCCAGCAGGGACAGGAACAGGGTGAAGAAGATGTTCCAGTTGGTCCAGTTCAAATCCACCATCCAGTCATGGGGGTGGAAGGCCAGGACGTAGAAGGGCTGGGAGACGACGGCAAATACCGCCAGGCGGCCCAGGTAGCGCTTCACGTCATGGGTGTACAGCAGCCCCACGGTCATGCAGTAGCAGAAAATCGGGAAGGCCAGCCTCCCAATCCAGCGGAAGGGCCCAACCTCTGGGAAGAAAGCCCCGCCCACGTGATCAATGAGCATGGAAACAATGGCGATGAGCTTCAAAAGGTCCGTGTCCAGATTCGTTTGCAGCCGGGGCCCCCGCCGGGGGACCTCTGTGGGAGTTGTCAGGGCAGCGCGGAGGCTGGTCCAGTTCATAACAAGCACTTCCTTTATCCGGTGATATTTATGATGCGGAAGCCGTTTGGAAAATTCTTCACTTCCGCTTCCATAGCCAGAATAGCGCGGAAAAGCGGCCCCCGCAAACGGGGCCGCTCACTTTGACGGGTCTGCTGTAAAGTTTGGAGGCGCTAAGAAATCCGATGTCATCTTTGGCGGTTTTGCCGGCATATTTGGTTTGGCGAATCCCGGCCCATGTGCTATAATAGCCGTAACAAACCGCAAGGAGATGAGGCCATGCTGCGAATCGGCATCTGCGACGACGCCGCCGGCGCCCGCATCGCCCTCCGGGCCGCGCTGGAACGGGCCCTGGAGCGGAGGCGGAGCGGGGAGGCGTCCTTTTTCGAGTTCTCCTCCGGGGAAGGGCTTTTCCGCTGGCTGGGCAGCCACGCCGGGGAACTGGACCTGGTGTTTTTGGACATTGAAATGGGGGAGCTGGACGGCATGGAAACCGCCCGCCGCCTCCGCTCCTCCGATGAGGGGCTGGGGCTGGTGTTTGTCACCGGGTACACGGACTACGTTTTCGACGGTTATTCCGTGGGGGCCCTGGGCTACCTGATGAAGCCCCCCAAACCGGAGCAGCTGGACCGGGTGCTGGACCGGGCGGCGGAGGCCCGGCTCCGGGAGGGGGACAAGGCCTTCCTCTGCCGCAGCGGGGAAACCCTGTACCGGATCCCCAAGAAAACCATCCTCTATTTTGCCTCCGACCGGCGGCAGGTCACCTGCGTCGCCGCCAACCGGACCTATGTATTTTACGGCAAGCTGGACGACGTGGAGCGGGACGTGGGAGAGGATTTCGTCCGGGTTCACCAGCGCTATCTGGTCCGGACCGCCTCCGTGGACCGGATGGAGGGCAGCCAGGTCTTCGTGGGGGACGCGGCCATCCCCGTCAGCCGGGCCTGCCGGTCCGCCGCCCTGGCGGCGTTGGCCCGGTCGGCCCTGGAGGGCTAGGCCGTGGAAACCGTGCTGTCCTATATACTCCTCTCCCTCCGGCACTGGTTCTGGTTCCTCCTGGTGCTGGCCAGCGGCTTCTTTCTCTTCCGGCTGGTCTCCGCCTTTCTGCCGGTGAAGCCCCGGCGGGGCTGGCGCGCCGGACTGACGGTGTTCCTGGGCGTGATTTCCGGGCAGATCATCTGGCTGGGGGACCCGAACCTGCTGTTTTCCCTGCTGGCCTTTGTCCCCGTGCTCCTGCTGGCCTCCAGAGGGGACCGGGCGGGGCGGCTGACGGTCACCGTCATTTTCTTCTGCCTCATCATGCCCGTCAACGCCGCCCTGGACACCTACTGCGCCCCCATCATGGCCCATTACGGGCTGGACGACGTGTACTACTGCTCTGAAAAATTCATCCGCCTCGCCGTCTGGGGCGGCTTGTACCTGGGCATCCGGAAGCGTCTGCCGCAAACCCCGCCCCAGCTCTCCCCCCGGTTCTGGAGGTTGGTGCTCTTGCTGGCCGCCATGCCCTTCAGCGCCCTGCTTGCAGTGGTGCTGCTGACCTTTGAGGGCGGGATCGGCACGAACTCCGCCGCCCACAGCCTGACCATGAACCTGGGCGTGGCGGTGCTGCCCTTCGTGTTCCTCACCGCCCTGGCCCTGCTGTACGCCATCCTGGTGCTGGAGGAGCACGAGCGCCTGGAACAGGCGGACAAGCTGGCCTCCCTCCGGGAGAGCTACTATCAGGGCCTCCGGCGGGAGGAACGCCAGCTTCGGACCCTGCGCCACGACCTCCGCAACCACCTGACGGCCCTCCGGGGCCTGGTGGAAGCCAGAAAGGAGGGCCAGGCCCTCCAGTACATCGACCAGCTGGCGGACTCCCCGGCCCTCCGGGGCGGGAAGCGGCTGTGCGAAAACGACGCGGCCAACGCCGTCCTCTCCGCCAAGGCGGAGGCCATGGGCCGCTCAGGGCTCACGGCGGACTTTGCCGTCTCCCTGCCGAAAAGCCTTCCCCTGGGAGACGCGGACCTGTGCGCCCTGCTTGGCAATGCTCTGGACAACGCCATGGAGGCGGCGGAGCGGGCGGAAGACAAGACGGTGCTCCTCCGCTGCCGGGCGGAAAAGGGCCTCTTCATGCTCCGGGTGGAGAACGCCTACGCCGGAGAGCTGGCCCCGGACCTGGCCACCACCAAGGCGGACAAGGCCGCCCACGGCTTCGGTCTCACGGGGATGCGGGAGATCGCGGAGCGCCTGGGCGGCTCGCTGGAGGCCCGGTCCGGGGGCGGGCGGTTCGAGCTGGTGGTGTGTCTGCCCCTTTCCCCATAAAAAACGTCCCCTTCCTTTCGGGAGGGGACGTTTGAATTTTGCCTTAGATGTACAGGATCATGATCCTATTACAAAAACAGCCGCAGAGTAAACTGACCGTTTTCCGCCAGGAAGGTACACCCGCCGCCGTACTTCTTCACAAGGGACTGGATGCTTTGCACCCCGATCCCATGGCCGGGGCGGTCGGACACCGGCAGACCCTTTTCAAACCGGACCTCTTCCCGGCAGGGATTGACAATCTGCAAGAAGAGTCTTCCATTCTGCTTTTGAAGCCAGAATTTCACGCCGATGGTGCAGGCCGTTCCCGCTTCAGCCAGGAGCAGGCAGGCGTGAAACGCGTTTTCCAGCGCATTGGAGAGGATGACGCACAGATCGCAGTCCCCAACGGAGATCACAGCGGGGAGCGCTCCCCGCACGTCCATTTCGATTCCGGTCTTTTCCGCAGTACAGAGCCGGGATCAGGCCGAACTGGCACTGCATTCCCGCCGGATACTCCATCAGCTGCCGGACGGCGGGGGAGGCAAAGCGCAGCAAAATCACCAGCCACGGCACGGTGAAAGCCAGCTCCGCCAGCTCCTGCGCCGCCGGCACCCCGGGCAGCAGCGCCGCCACCAGAAGCGCCGGCCAGCGCCGCATCTGGCAGAACAGATAACCTGACAGGATGGAGATTGCCGACCATAGCCACGTTCCCCCCAGCATATGGCACAGAATCACCAGCGGGATGTGAAATGTAAGCGGATAGATCTGCCGTGTGAACGTCTCGCCCGCGTTTGAAAGGAAATACACCGCCCCCTGCAGCATCAGCATCAGCGCCATGCCCAGCCAGAAAATCAGGCGCTTTCGCCGGGCCTTCAGGTCATCGCAGAAGGAGGCGCCCAGCAGACCGCCGAACACGCTCACCGCCACGCCGTTCAGCAGGGGAATCATCATCTCGGCTTTATTCATCGAATTTCCATGCCCTTGACCCGAAGCCGGTTCATGGCCCGGGCCAGGGTGGCCTGGGCCAGCTGGTACTCCTGCCGGCTCTTTTTCTGGAGCATGGCTTCCCTGGCCTCGTCGGCCTCCCGGCGGGCCCGGGCGGCGTCGATCTCCTCAGGCCGCTCCACGGAGTCCACTAGGACCAGGACCTCGTTTTTCTCAATCTTCACCAGACCGGAGGACACCGCCGCAAGCTGGACGGGACCGTCCGGGACCTGATAACGCAACGTCCCCGGCAGCACGGCGGCGATCATATCGCTGTGGTGGGCCAGGATGCCCTGTTCCCCGTCGCTGGTGGGGACGGTCAGGCTGACGCAGGGCCCCTCGTAGAAGCTCCGGTCCGCCGCCAGGATGTGGGCCTGAAAGACTTCCATCACGCCTCGCCCGCCTCCAGTTTCCTCGCCTTCTCCACCACGTCCCGCCAGGTGCCCACGTTGTAGAAGGCCGCCTCCGGGTACTGGTCCAGCTCGCCGTTCACCAGCTTTTCAAAGCTTTCCAGGGTGTCCTGCAAAGGGACGTAGACCCCGGGGATGCCGGTGAACTTCTCCGCCACCGTAGTGGGCTGGGCGAAAAAGCGCTGGAGCCGCCGGGCCCGTGCCACGGTCCTCTGGTCCTCCTCGCTGAGCTCGTCCATGCCCAGGATGGCGATGATGTCCTGCAGCTCCATGTACTTCTCCAGAATCTCCTGGCAGGTCCGGGCGACGCGGTAGTGCCGCTCCCCCACCACGTCCGCCTCCAGAATCCGGGAGGAGGAGGCCAGGGGATCCACCGCCGGGTAGATGCCCTGCTCGGAAATCTTCCGGCTCAGCACCGTGGTGGCGTCCAGGTGGGCGAAGGTGGTGGCGGTGGCCGGGTCCGTCAGGTCGTCGGCGGGGACGTAGACCGCCTGGACGGAGGTGACGGAGCCGTTTTTCGTGGAGGTGATGCGCTCCTGAAGCTCCCCCATCTCGTTGGCCAGGGTGGGCTGGTAGCCCACGGCGGAGGGCATCCTGCCCAAGAGGGTGGAGACCTCGCTGCCCGCCTGGACGAAGCGGAAGATGTTGTCGATGAAGAGCAGCACGTCCTTGCGCTCCTTGTCCCGGAAGTACTCCGCCATGGTCAGCCCCGCCAGGGCCACCCGCATCCGGACGCCCGGGGACTCGTTCATCTGACCGAAGACCAGGGCCGTCTTCTCGGACACGCCGCTCTCCCGCATCTCCCGCCAGAGGTCGTTGCCCTCCCGGCTTCGCTCTCCCACGCCGGTGAAGATGGAGTAGCCGCCGTGCTCCGTGGCCACGTTGTGGATGAGCTCCTGAATGAGGACGGTCTTGCCCACGCCCGCGCCGCCGAAGAGGCCGATTTTTCCCCCCCGGGGATAGGGCTCCAGCAGGTCGATGACCTTGATGCCCGTTTCCAGGATTTCCACCGCCGGGCTCTGCTCGTCAAAGGCCGGGGGCTTGCGGTAGATGCTCTTAGTGGGCGTGCCCTCCGGCACGGGGCCGCCGCCGTCGATGGGCTGGCCCAGGACGTTGAACATCCGCCCCAGGGTGGCCTGGCCCACGGGGACCTCGATGGTCCGGTCCGGCACGTCCACGGCCAGGCCCCGGGCCAGGCCCTCGCTGGGGGACAGCATGACGCAGCGCACGGTGCGCTTTCCCACGTGCTGGGCCACCTCCATCACCCGGACGCCGCCGTCTTTTTCCACGGTCAGCTCCTCCCGCAGGCGGGGAAGCTCACCGCTCTGGATCTCCACGTCCACCACGGGGCCGGACACCTGTACGATAATCCCTCTTTCCAAAATCGGTTACCTTCCCTTCTTCTGACGCTGGGCCCTGGCCCCGGCGGAAATCTCCGTGATTTCCTGGGTGATGGCCGCCTGCCGGACCCGGTTATACTGGAGGGACAGTTCCCCCAGCAGCTTTCCCGCGTTCCGGTCCGCGTTGTCCATGGCGGTCATCCGGGCGTTCTGCTCACAGCAAAAGCTGTCGATCAGGGCGCTGTAGATGAAGCCGGTGACATAGCTCCGCATGACGTTGTTCAGCACGGCTCCCACGTCGGGATAGAACTCAAACCGCTCCGTCATGGCCCCCTCCCCCGCCGGGGTCCCGGCGAAGTGGGTCCGCTGAAAGGGCAGCAGGCGGGCGGAACGGGCCTGGAAGCTCATGCCGCTCTCCATGTCCGTGTAGATGACGTAGATTTCCTTCAGCTCCCCCCGGTCGAAGCCGTCCAGCAGCAGGGCGCTGATTTCCCGGGCCCGGGCCATGGTGGGATTCTGGGCGGTGTAGAGGAAGCTGTGCTCAATGGGAATTTTCCGCTGGTCGAAGAAGCGCCGCCCGTATTCCCCCACCACGAAGAGCTTGGTGTCCGGGTGCCGCTCCAAAAGCTGCTGGGCCACCCGGATGGCGTTCTGGTTATAGGCCCCCGCCAGGCCCTTGTCGGCGGTGATGAGCAGGCAGCCGTAGGTCCCCTTCAGGGGCGTGTCGTCCCCCACGGGGTAGAAAAAGCGGCTGTCCACGTTGTAGGCCGTCTGAAAAATCCGCCGGATCTCCCCTCGGAGGGCCTCGAAGTAGGGCCGGGTCTGGTCCAGTTCCTGCCGGGCCCGGCGGAGCTTGGTGGAAGCAATGAGGTACATGGCGTTTGTGATTTTCCGGGTCTCCCCCACGCTCTCGATGTGGGTCTTGATCTCCTTGGTCCCCGCCATGTCAGCCGCCCTTTCTTCCGGCGAAGCTCTCCAGGGCCCGCTTCGCCAGGGCCACCAGCTCCTCCCGGTCCTCCTGGGCCAGCTGGCCCGTGCGGCCGATCCGGCCGCAGAGGTCCGGGGCTTCCGCCTCCACCTCGGCCAGCAGGTGGGCCCGGAAGGCATCCATTTCCTCCAGGGGCACGTCCTGGCACACGTGGGCCATGGCGGCCGCCAGCACCGTCACCTGCTGGTGCTGGGACAGGGGGGCGTACCGGGGCTGGCGCAGCAGGCGCATCAAGCCCTGGCCGTAGGTCAGCTGGCGCTTGGTGGCGTCGTCCAGGTCGCTGGAGAACTGGGTGAAGACCTCCATTTCCCGGTACTGGGCCAGGTCCAGCCGGAGGGTCCCCACGGCCTTTTTCATGGCCTTGGTCTGGGCGTCGCCGCCCACCCGGGACACCGAAAGGCCCACGTTGACGGCGGGCCGCTGGCCCGCGAAGAACAAATCGCTCTCCAGGAAAATCTGGCCGTCGGTGATGGAGATGATATTCGTCGGGATATAAGCGGACACGTCCCCCGCCTGGGTCTCCACAATGGGCAGGGCGGTCATGCTGCCGCCCCCCAGCTCGTCGGAGAGGTGGGCCGCCCGCTCCAGGAGCCGGGAGTGGAGGTAGAACACGTCGCCGGGATAGGCTTCCCGCCCCGGGGACCGCTCTAAGAGAAGGCTCAGCGTCCGGTAGGCAATGGCGTGCTTGCTCAAATCGTCATAGACGATAAGCACGTCCCGGCCCTGGCGCATGAAGTGCTCCCCCAGGGCGCAGCCCGCGTAGGGGGCGATATACTGGAGCGCCGCGGAGGCGCTGGCCGGGGCGCTGACCACGGCGGTATACTCCATGGCTCCCCGGCGGCTCAGGTTCTCCACGATCTGGGCCACGGAGCTGGACTTCTGCCCAATGGCCACATAGACGCACACCACGTCCTTCCCCTTCTGGTTCAGTATGGTGTCCAGGGCAATGGACGTCTTGCCGGTCTGCCGGTCCCCGATGATGAGTTCCCGCTGTCCCCGGCCGATGGGGAACATGGAGTCGATGGCGAGCAGGCCTGTCTCCATGGGGGTGTTCACCGGCTGGCGGTCCAGGATGCCCGGGGCCGGGGCCTCGATGGGCCGGTGGGCCTCCGCCCGGATTTTTCCCTTGCCGTCCATGGGGACGCCCAGGGCGTCCACCACCCGGCCCAAAAGGCCCTCGCCCACCGGCATGCCGGCGGTCTTCAGCGTCCGGCGGACCATGCCTCCGGCGGAGACCTCCTCGCCGCTGCCGAAAAGGATGCAGCTCACGCCGTCCCGGCGCAGGTCCTGCACCATGCCCTTGACCCCGGAGTTGAACACCAGGATTTCCCCGTACTGGGCGTGGTCCAGTCCCTTGACCACGGCGATTTCGCCGTCCACGGAGACCACCTCGCCGATCTCCTCCGGGTTCACGGCCACGGTCCAGTCCTCCACCGCCTGGCGCATCAGGGGCAGGATGTCGTTGGACCCGCTCTCCAGTCCCCGGAGGTAGTCCCGGAACTGCCGGACCCGGCCTTTCATGGTCCAGTCGTACATGTCCGCTCCCACCTGGAGGCGGAAGCCCTGCTTCAGGGCCGGGTCCTCCTCCCAGCGCAGGGGGATTTTCCGCTTGTACTTGTCCGCCAGAAACTTCTCAAAGCGCCGGAGCTGCTCTTCCGTGGGCTTGACGGCGCTGCGGAGCTCCGCCGTCAGCGAGCCTCTAGTGGTCCTCATGGGGGTCTCCTCCCTCCGCCAGATTCAGGAACTGGTCGAAGAGGTCCGTGTCGGCCTTCACCGTCAGCTTCTTCACCGCCGCCACCGTCAGCTCCCGCAGCTCCCGCTGAGACTCCCGGATGATCTGTTCCCGGCTGCTGGCGGCCTCCTCCTTGGCCTTGGCGACGATCTGCCTGGCCTGGGCCATCTGCTCCTCCACGGACTGCTGGACCGCCGCCTGGGCCTTGGCCCGGGCCTGGTGGATTTCCTCTTCCGCCCCGTCCAGCTTGGCCTGGTAGGAGGTCTTCAGCTCCTCCGCCTCCCGGAGCTTCCCGGCGGCCTGTTCCTCCAGTCCCCGGTAGTAGTTCTCCCGCTTTTCCATAAACTGCTTCACCGGCTTGTAGAGCAGGAAGTACAGCCCGCCGGTGAGAATTGCTAAATTCATCCAGTGCAGCAGAATCTGCTGCCAGTCGACATTCAGGGGGATATTCACTGCCTCCACCTGCCTTACAACACGAAGATGATGAGGATGACCACCAGCAGGGCGTAGATGATGGCGGTCTCAATGAAGACCAGGCCCAGCATCAGCGTGGTCCGGATTTTGCCCTCGGCCTCGGGCTGGCGGCCGATGCTCTCCGCCGCCTTGCCGGTGGCCAGGCCCATGCCCAAGGCGCCGCCCAGGGCCGCCAGGCCGATGGCCACGGCGGACGCCATGGTCTTTCCGCCGGAGGACTCCTCCTGGGCCTCCTCCTGAGCGGCGGGCTCTCCCGCCTCCTCCCCCGCCGCCAGGGCGGGCACGGCCAGGGAAACCGCCAGCACCAGCGCCAGGCCCAGCATCCACAGCTTCTTTACAAACTTGTTCATCACAGAAAACCTCCCAGTATGTTCTTCTTCAGGAATCGGGCCGCGCTCAGGCGGCCTGCTTTTTCTTCTTTGCCTTCGGCGGGGAGGGCTCGGACACCTCGCCGTAGTACAGGGCCGTCAGCATGGTCAGCACATAGGCCTGAATCAGCGCGTGAAGCAGGGTGAACATCACGCCCACCACCACCGGAACCACAAAGCTCATGCTCACGTAGTAATAGACCAGCTCCGTCACCAGCAGGCCGCTGAGCAGGGCGCCGAAGAGCCGGAAGCTCATGGAAATGGGCAGGGAAAACTCCTTCAGGGTTTTCCCCACGCCCTTTATGCCGTTCTCCGCCACGCCGCCGGAGAGAATCACCAGATAGGACAGCGTCCCCATGGCAATGGCGGCGTTCACATCCGACAGCGGCGCGGGCAGGGTGATGGGGTGCCCGTGAACCGTGACGGCCTGGAGCCCCAGCAGCTCGAAGAGCGTCCCCACGAAGATGTAGGCCCCGGCGGCGAAAACATAGGCCCCCAGGAAGCCCCAGCGGTGGGGGCTGTTATTTTTCGCCATGCCGCTGAACAGGCCCACGGCCTCCTCCAGCAGCATCTGGAACTTCCCCGGCACATACCGGAACTTGGGAATGACGAAAACCCGGATACAGGCGGCGGCCAGGAGCAGAATCAGCGTCACCGTAAATGCGGAGATCAGCCCCGGGTTCACCTCCTTAAGCCCAAGGAGGCTGATCCGGTTGGCGTCGTGCAGCACGGCGTCCCGCATGGCCTCCTTCACGGTCTCCGTCCGGCCGGGAGACCCCACGAGCAGAGCGCCCGCCAGCAGCAGCAAAACCGCCGCCAGCCACAGCGCCAGGCCCTTTTTGTGTTCTTTCATCTGGCATCCCTTCTCTCGGTCGCTTCCCCGGGTCCAGGCCGGCGGGCGCGGGGAGCGTATTCGTTACGGTTTGATTATAGTAACTCCTCCAAAAAAGTCAAGCGCTTCAAGCGGGAAAGCACTTACGCAAATCCCTTCCCGGCCCAAATTTTAACGCGTCCTTGATACCGGGGAAAAAGCAAAAGCCCGGCCCCGCCCCGTCAAGGGGCGGAGTCCGGACTTTCAGACCGCCTGAGCTTATCCGGCGGCGTAAATCTGGGTGTAAATGCCGATCCAGTGGAGGACCGCCCCCGCCAGGACGAAGACGTGCCAGATGCAGTGGTCGTACTTCTTCTTTCCGGCAAAGGGAATCATCCCCAGGGTGTAGGCCAGCCCTCCCGCAAAGATGAACCACAGCAGGGTCCGGCTGTGGAGGTACATTCGGGGCAGGAACATCAGCCCGCTCCACCCGATGAGGAAATACAGCGTGAAATGCAGGGCCGGCCAGCGGCCGGGGCCGAAGACCATCACCAGCGTCACGCCGGTGAGGATGACCGCCCACTGGACGCAGAACAGCGTCACTCCCAGGGGACCCCCCAGGTACACCAGCAGAATGGGGGCGAAGGTGCCGCCGATGAGCAGGTAAATGGACGTGTAGTCGAACCGCCGCAGGATCCGCTTGGCCCCGGACCCGGCGGGCATGGCGTGGTAGACGCAGCTCATCAACATCATCATCACCATGCTGATTCCATATACGCAGGAGGCCAGCAGTTCCATGGCCCCGTGGGAGCGGAGCAGCAGCATCGCCAGCGCCGCCGCCGCCCCCAGGGCCCCCAGCCCATGGCTCACGGCGTTGAAGGACTCCTCCCCCGCCGTCAGCCGGGGGGGCTCGTTCCGGGCCTGTACCTTCGCCCGCCGGACCGCCCGCAGGCGGGCCCTCTGCAATTCCCGCTTCGTCAAAACAGCCTCCATGGCGCTCCTCCTCAGCTTACGCTGTCAATATCATATAATCTAGTTTATAAAACTATATTACACGATTCGTTATCGCTTTTCAAGTAGTTTCTGCAAAAAATTTTGCTCTATCCGAATGTCTTGGATTTTATCACAATATATAGGCAAAATCTTTGGGTAGAACGCCGAAATTGTTGCTGAAAACCCAAAAAATGGTGGCAGAATTTTTCATTCCGGAAAACGTACCGCTCAGCGGGGAAAAACGGCCGCAGAGACCTAAGCGTCTTGTAATCTCGATCCCCTCTGTTAAAATAGACCCGAGAGGAGGGAAGCCATGAAGATTACGCTGAACCAGGACCCGTCCTTTGGCGAGACGGAAATCATCATCAACTGCCCCCAGGCGGACGAGGACATCTTGCGGCTGATCGCCATGCTGCGGGTCTGCCAGAAAAAGCTGGTGGGCATCCTGGACGGGGAGCGGCACCTGCTGGACGTGAAGGACATCCTCTACATCGACACGGCGGACAAGAAAACCTTTCTCTACACAGAGAAGCAGGTTTTCCAAAGCGCCCTGCGGCTGTACGAGCTGGAGGACACGCTGAAGGAGCTGGACTTCTTCCGGGCGGGCCGGTCCGCCATCCTCAACTTCCGCCGGGTGCGCTCCGTCCGCCCGGAGCTGGGGCGGCGGTGGCTGGTGACCATGGACAACGGCGAACAGATCTGGGTGTCCCGCCAGTACGCCGGGGAGCTGAAGGAAAAATTGCAGCAAGCGGAAAGGAGCATTTTCCAATGAAAAATTTTCTCAAGGGAGTTGTGGAGTGGAAGCTGTCGGCCTGCGCCATCTTCACCGCCGCCGTGTTCTTCTACCTGTTCTTCTGTTTCCTCTACGGAACCCATCAGGTATACACCTCCACGCTGTGGGGCCTGTTCTGGGCCAGCGCCGCCGGGTCGCTGTTTCAGGCGGTGTGCTTCTCGGATTGGCTCATCAAAAAGCTGCGCTATACCTGGCGGAGCCTGCTTTTCGTGCTGCTCTTCCTGCCGGCCCTGTCCCTGATTGCCTGGAAAACCGGGTGGTTTCCCGCGGATCGGGCCGGGGCCTGGGCGCTGTTCATCGGGATCTTCTTCCTCATCTTCCTGGTCATGACCCTGGGCTTTGACGTCTACTTCCGGTTCACGGGCCGGAAGTACGACGGCCTCATCGGCCAGTACCGCCGGAAAAAGGAGGAGGAAAACGCCTGAGGAAAAAAGCCGGGCCAACCGGCCCGGCTTTTCAGCGCCAACTCTGTTCCAGCTCCGCCATGCTCCGCCTGAACTGGACGGCGAACATGGAGGCGGTGGTGGTCACCGCCAGGAAGTCCGCCACGGGCTCCGCCAGGAAGACGGCGAAAGCCTTGTCGGCGAAGAAGTTCGGCAGGATATAGATAAGGGGAATCAGCAGGATGATCTTCCGCAGCACCGCCAGAAACAGGGAGGTCTTGGCGTTCCCCAGGGCCACAAAGGTCTGCTGGCAGGCAATCTGGATGCCGAAGATGCACCCGGTGGCCATGTAGATCCGCAGGGCCCAGGCGGCGTAGTCCACCAGCGCCGGGTCGTTGTTGAAAATCTGCACCAGCAGCCGGGGGAACGCCTGCACCAGCAGCCAGAGCACCGCCGAATAGGTCACGCAGGATTTCAGCAGGCATTTGAACGCGTCCTTCACCCGCTGGGCGTTCCGCGCGCCGTAGTTGTAGCTGACGATGGGCTGGGCCCCCTGGCTCAGGCCCTGAAGGGGCATCATGGCAAACTGCATCACGCTGGTCAGCACCGTCATGGCCCCCACCGCCACGTCCCCGCCGTACTTCAAAAGAGAGGAGTTGAAGCACACGGCGATGAGGCTTTCCGTGGACTGCATGATGAAGGGCGACAGGCCCAGGGCCAGGCAGGGCAGAAAGACCTTCGGCCGGGGGCGGAGGTACTCCCTCCGCAGCCGCCACTTGGTCCGGGGCCCCGTGAGGAAGTGAAGGACCCATGCGGCGGAAACCGCCTGGGAAAGGATGGTGGCCAGGGCCGCGCCCCGGACGCCCAGGCCCAAGCCGAAGATGAAGATGGGATCCAGCAGCGTGTTCAGCCCCGCGCCGATGAGGACGGTTTTCATGCTGACGGTGGTAAAGCCCTGGGCGGTAATATAGGCGTTCATCCCCAGGGTCACCTGGACGAAGAGGGTGCCCAGGGAATAAATCTGCATATAGTCCCTGGCGTAACCGATGGTGTTTTCGCTGGCCCCGAAGGTCAGCAGCAGGGGCTCGGCGAACTTCTGAAACACCAGGGTCAGCGCCAGGGCCGTGACAACCAGCAGGGTGAAGCTGTTGCCCATGATGCGCTGGGAGCCCTCCAGGTCCCCCCGGCCCTCCTGGATGGAGGCCCGGGGCGCGCCGCCCATGCCCACCAGCGCCGCGAAGGCGGAGATGATCATGATGACGGGCAGGCAGACTCCCACGCCGGTGAGGGCCAGGGCCCCTACGGTGTCCACGGGCCTCATGTGGCCGATGTACACCCGGTCCACCAGATTGTACAGCATGTTCACAATCTGGGAGGTGATGGTGGGCAGGGCCAGGGAGAACAGGAGCCGGCTCACCTTCCCGCTGCCCAGGTCTACGCTTTTCTGATTCATGCGCTCACTTCATCAGCCCGCACACCAAATCGGTGTAGCCGGAGGGGTCCTCCAGGGGCAGGCCCGCGATGAGCAGAGCCTGGTTATAGAGCAGGGCGGCGTAGGTCTTCGCCTTTTCCGGGTCCGCCTCCACGGCGGCCTCCAGGGCCTGGAAGGCCGGGTGCTCCACGTTCAGCTCCAGGATGCGCTCCGCCTTGATGGACGCGTCGGGCTGGACGGCCTGGAAGTACTTTTCCATCTCGAAGCTCAGGCCCTCCCCGGCGGTGAGGCAGACGGGATGGGACTTCAGCCGGGCGCTGGCCTTGACCTCCTTCACCTTGTCCCCCAGGGCCTCCTTCACAAAGTCGAAGGTCCCCTTGTGGGCTTCGGCCTCTTCTCCGGCCTTTTTCTCGGCGCCCTCTTCCAGCTCCTGGTCCAGGACGGAGCGGAACTCCTTGTCTTTGTAAGTCCGCAGGGTCTGGGCGCAGAACTCGTCCACCTCCTCGGTGAAGTAGAGGATTTCCGTCCCCGCGTCCCGCAGACCCTCGGTCTGGGGGAGCTTGTCGATTTTGTCCACGGTCTCCCCGGCGGCGTAGTAGATATACTTCTGGTCCTCCTTCATCCGGGAGACGTACTCGTCCAGGGTGACGGGCTTTTTCTCCGTGGAGGAGTAGAACAGCAGCAGGTCCTGGAGCAGGTCCTTGTGGCGGCCGTACTCGTTGACCACGCCGTATTTCAGCTGGCGGCCGAAGTTCTTCCAGAAGGTCAGGTAGACCTCCCGGTCCTCCGCCTGGAATTTGGCCAGGTCCGCCTTCGTCTTCTTCTCCAGGTTAGAGGCGATGACCTTCAGCTGCCGGTCGTGCTGGAGGAGCTCCCGGGAGATATTCAGGCTCAGGTCCGGAGAATCGACGACGCCCCGGACGAAGCGGAAGTGCTCCGGCAGGAGGTCGGCGCACTTATCCATGATGAGCACGCCGTTGGAGTAGAGCTGAAGGCCCTTCTCGAACTCCTTGGTGTAGTAATCGAAGGGCGCGGCCCCGGGGACGAAGAGCAGAGCCTTGTAAGTGACGCTGCCCTCTACGGAGACGGGAACCACCCGCTGGGGGTCGGCGTAGTCGTGGAACTTATCCCGGTAGAACTTATTGTACTCCTCCTGGGTAACCTCGCTCTTGGCCCGCTGCCAGATGGGGACCATGGAATTTAAGGTCTCCACCTCGGTATAGGTCTCATACTCCGGCTTGTCCTCCGGCGAGTCCTCCTTCTTCCGGGTCTTGGAGACCTCCATGCGGATGGGGAAGCGGATGTAGTCGGAGTACTTCCGCACCAGCTCCTGGAGCTTCCAGCCTTCCAGGAACTCGCCGTATTTCTCATCCTCCGTGTCCGGCTTGATGTGCATGATGATATCCGTGCCCACGGTTTCTTTTTCACATTCCGTGATGGTATAGCCGTCGGCCCCGGAGGACTGCCACCGGTACCCGCTCTCCGCTCCGTACTTCCTCGTTACCACGGTGATCTGGTCGGCGGCCATGAAGGCGGAGTAGAAGCCCACGCCGAACTGGCCGATGACGTCGGTTTCCCCCGCGTCGTCCCCCAGCTCCTGCTTGAACTTGTAGGAGCCGGAGGAGGCGATGACGCCCAGGTTGTTCTCCAGGTCCGCCTTGTCCATGCCCACGCCGTTGTCGGAGACCGTCAGGGTCCGGGCGGCTTTGTCCGCGGTGATCTCAATTTTGAAATCCCCCCGGTCCATGCCCACGGCGCTGTCGGTGAGGGCCTGATAGCACAGCTTGTCGCAGGCGTCGCTGGCGTTGGAGATGATTTCCCGGAGGAAAATCTCCTTGTGGGTGTAGATGGAGTTGATCATTAGATCCAGGAGCCGCTTGGATTCCGCCTTGAACTGCTTTTTTGCCATGATTTGGATACCCTTCCTTCTTTATATTTTATAACAACTCTAAAATATAGCACAGGGCCCATGGAAAATAAATGACCATTTTGTAAATTTCCGCCCAAAGCGGTTGTTTGTCCCGCCGGTTGCGAGTAGAATGTAGGGTATCAAAAAACGACAGGACCGGCAAAGGAGTTCGAGTATGGGCATCTTCCAGAGAATCGGCGGCGCGCTCGCCCGCTTCATGTATGGGCGCAACGGATGGGACCAGCTGAATCAGGCGCTGTTCCGGGGCTACCTCGTCCTGTGGGCGGCGGAGCTGATCTGCTTCTTTATGAAGAAGGACCTGGCCGTCCGGGCGCTGGAGGGCGTGCTGCTCTTTTTGATGATCGTCATTTTGTTCCGCTCGTTTTCCAAGAACCTCTCCCGGAGGCGGCTGGAAAACCAGAAGTGGGTAAACTGGTACTGCGGGGTCAAGAACCGCAGCGCCGGGGCCCGGGCCCGCCACGCCGACAAGGAGCACAAATACTTCACCTGCAAGAGCTGCAAGACCATCTGCCGGGTCCCCGCGGGCAAGGGGAAA
>CATNDJ010000006.1:11766-89239 GCA_950097265.1 uncultured Oscillibacter sp. | reverse complement strand
GCAGGGCCTGGGGGAAGTTCTCCGGCATGTAGTCCATCCAGTAGAGATAGCCCCCGACGGAGTGGAACACGCCCCGGGCCAGCACCGCTACGATATAGCCGGTCAGGAGGCTGTTTTTCTTCCCCTGGAACAGCCCCGCCAGCCCCAGGGCGGCGAAGGCCAGCACGTAGTCGCAGCAGACCTGGAAGAGGGACAGGAAATAGGGCTCCTGCAAAAACTGTAAGATGCCGTAGGCGAAGCCCACCAGCATGCCGGTTTTGACGCCGTACCAGTTGGCCACCAGCACGATGAAGAGCATGCTCAGCAGGGTGACGGACCCTCCGTAGGGCATTTTGAAGACCTTGATGAAGCTGGTGACGTAGGCCAAGGCCACGGCCATGGCGCAGTAGGCCAGCTGCCGGGCGGCGAAGCCCTTTTTCTCCCCCCGGTCCGCCAGGGACAGGCCGGCGAGGAGGCTCAGGACCAGCAGGACCGCGCTCAGCGCGTACCCGGCGGCGGTGAGGCCTCCTTCGCCATTGATGAACAGAGACAGCATGGGAAATTTCCTCCTTGTTCCGACCGCGAAACTGACGGCAATCAAAAACAGCCCTCCCGAAGTCGGGAGGGCTGTTCCTCATGCGGAAAAAAGCATGGCGGTTCATGACGGCTCCCTACGTTGGCATTACCCAAATCAGGTTGTGGGTCGAAGCGTGCGCTTCCTCTCAGCCCGCTGGCGCGAGCTCCCCAGTTCACGATCTTATGTAGTTTGTAGGGTGATTATAACACGCCCTCCGGCCCAGCGCAAGGCTTTTTTCCGAGGCGGCGGAAAAAATGTGAAATTGACGGTTGCGGAATGGGCCCGGCTCTGGTATCTTATAGGGCGTACCCGCATTCGCGGGCATAGAGAAAACGCAAGGCGAAGGTGAGCGTATGAAAGAACTGTTTTCGGGAACCGGCCAATATGTGGCCTCCGGCGAGCTGATGGCGGCGGTGAACATCGCCGTGACGCTGGAAAAGCCGCTTCTCATCAAGGGCGAGCCGGGCACCGGCAAGACCATGCTGGCCCAGGCCGTGGCCCAGGCGCTGGGGAAAGAGCTCATTATCTGGAACGTGAAGTCCACCACCAAGGCCCAGGACGGCCTGTACGTCTACGACGTGGTCCAGCGGCTCTACGACAGCCAGTTCGGGACCCACGGGGTGGACGATATTGCCCGCTACATTACGCTGGGCAAGCTGGGGGAGGCGTTCTCCTCCGAAGAGCAGGTGGTGCTCCTCATCGACGAGATCGACAAGGCGGACCTGGAGTTTCCCAACGACCTCCTCTGGGAGCTGGATCAGATGGAATTTTACATCCCGGAGACCCGGGAGACCGTCCGGGCGAAAAAGCGGCCCATCGTCATCATTACCTCCAACGCGGAGAAGGAGCTGCCCGACGCTTTCCTGCGCCGGTGCATCTTCCACTATATCGACTTCCCGGATCAGGAGCAGATGGAGCGCATCCTCCGGGTCCACTTCGACCGCCTGGAAGAAGACCTGCTCCGCCAGGCCATGGCGGCGTTCTACTGGCTCCGGGAGCTCCGGGGCATCGACAAGAAGCCCAGCACCTCGGAGCTGGTGGATTGGATTCGGGCCCTCATTGCCGGGGGCGTGGACCCCGCCCGGATCCGGAAGGAAATCCCCTTTGCCGGGGTCCTGCTGAAGAAGGACAAGGACCTGCGGACCCTGCGGGGCGGCCGCTGACGCCATGTTTCTGGAGTTTTTCTACCTCCTCCGGGCCCAGGGGCTGGACGTGACGCCGGACGAGTGGATGACCCTGCTGGAGGGCCTGGAACGGGGGCTGCACCAGTCGTCTCTCACGGGGTTTTACAGGCTCTGCCGGGCGGTGCTGGTGAAGAGCGAGGCGGATTTCGACCGTTTCGACCAGGCGTTTTTGGAGTTCTTCCGGGACGTGCCCTGGAACGGTGAACTGCCAAAGGAGCTGCTGGACTGGCTGAACCGCCCGACGGAGGACCTGGGCCGGACCCTGGAGGAGCTGAAACGGGCCGGATTTTCGGAGGAAAACGCGGAGGAGCTGCTGCGCCTGCTGGAGGAGCGGTTGAAGGAGCAGACGGAGGAGCACAACGGCGGCAGCTACTGGGTGGGCACCCAGGGCCGCTCTCCCTTCGGCAACAGCGGCTGGCGCCCCAACGGTATCCGCATCGGCGGCCAGGGCCGCCGCCGCACTGCCATGATGGTGGCCGGGGAGCGGCGCTTCCGGGACTTCCGGAAGGACAACACCCTGGACACCCGGCAGTTTCAGACGGCCTTCCGGCTGCTGCGGCAGCTCTCCAGCCAGGCGGACGAGAGCGAGGAGGTCCTGGACGTGGACGGGACCATCCGGGACACCTGCGGCAACGGCGGGCTTTTGAAAATCCGGAAGACCCATCCCCGGAAAAACGCCGTCAAGGTCCTGATGCTGATGGACTCCGGCGGTTCTATGGAGTACTACGCCGGGCTCTGCTCCCGGCTGTTCCAGGCCGCTCGGAAGTCCAACCACTTCAAGGAGCTCCACACCTATTACTTCCACAACTGCGTCTACTCGGAGCTGTACACCGGCCCGGCCCTCCGCTATCAGGAGGAGGTGCCTACCGACTGGGTCCTCTCCAACTTCGACGGCGGGTATAAGGTCCTCATCGTGGGAGACGCCGCCATGAGCCCCTACGAGCTCCGGGAGAAGCACTACGACTGGGAGCGGCGGACCTACGGTCCCTCCGGCCTGGAGTGGCTGGAACGGATGAAGCGGCAGTACCCCTACCTGGTTTGGCTGAACCCGGAGCCCATGCCGGAGCGGCCGGACTACTGGGGCCAGACTCATTGGCAGCTGGGGCACATGTTCCCCATGTACGACCTCACCGCCGAGGGGCTGGAACGGGCCATGAAGCGCCTGATGAGCCGGAAATAGAGGAAGAGGAGGCCCCGTGAAGGGACCTCCTCTTTGATCTTTGCATCTCAGCGGAAGAGCTGGCGCACGTCGTCCTTCCTCCGCTTGCCGTGGGTCTGCATGGCGTGGGAAGAGGGAAGGGAGATGGATTCCCGGGCGTCCGCCAGCAGAGAGCCCGCCGCTCCGGCGTCCCGCACCGGGCCCAGGTATTGCCGGACCCCCAGAAGGCCGTCCCAGCTTCGCTCCAGGCGGTGGTACAGCACGTTGTAGGCGTTTTGAATCTGGGCCACCCAGCGCCGGTCCCGCTCGATGATGGCCTGCGCGGCTTTGGCGGCCTCCCTGGTGGCGACGCTGAGGCGGTCCAGGCCCAGGGCCCGGGAGGACAGGCGGAACTGGGGAAGGGTCACGGTCTCCGCCCCCATCTGGAGGGGGACCCCGGAGCGGGTCCAGAGCCGGGCCCGGCCGATGTCCGCGCCGCCGGTAATCTGGACCTTCCCGCAGCCGCCGAAGAGGCAGGCCCCGATGTCCGCCCCCGGGTCACCGCCCAGGGCCTTTTGAATGCGGGCGGCGCCGGTGATGAGGATGTCGCCGCAGGGCCCCTGGGCCCCCGCGCCGATGGCGGCGGCGTGGCCCATGGCCAAGGCGGTGACACTGCCGCCCCGGATGGTGATGTCTCCCACCGCCGCGCCCAGGGCCCCGCCGATGCCCGCGCCTCCTCCGGTCTCCCCGGTGGCGGCAATCAGGCCGCCCAGGATGTCCACGGGGCCCATGGCTCCCTGCCGTCCTGCGCCGATGCCCGCGCCTCCGCCGGTTCCCACGGCGGTGACGCTGCCGCCCCGGATCTGGACGCGGCTGGTCCGGTCCCGGCCCACGCCGCTGTCCCGTCCGACGCCCGCGCCCCCCGCGCCGCCGGAGGCCGACAAGGTCCCGGCGGGATTCCGGCCGTTTTCCCGGGCCTCGGGGCAGTCCACCAGCAGGGAGGTGCCGTCCCCCAGGGAGACGCCCGCCCGGCCCGGGCCGCTCTCAAAGCGGTTTTCCGTGCCGCTGCGCAGGAGCAGCGTCACGTCGTTTTCCCGGCCCAGGTCGAAGGCCCCGCCCTCGGGCACCCGGCAGACCACGCCCCCCAGGGTCAGCTCCAGCTTTCCGATGCCGTCCGCCAAAGCCAGCCGCCCGCTGAAGGGTTCGTCGTTGGCGTCGGTTCCCGGGCCTCCGGAGACGGCGGTAACCCGGCCGGTCAAAATACGCAGGGTGTGGGTCTCCTCCTCATAAACCCAGTCCACCCCCGGCTCCCCGCCGGTGACGGTGAAGGGGTTCGGGTAAAGCACAGTCTCCTCAAAGGCCCCGGTGCCCTCGTTCCAGCGGAGATAGGCGTAGCGGACCTTGGGCCGCCCCGCCTGATCCTTTCCCCGGAGGACCACGGTGTGAACCGCCGGGGAGCCCTGGTCGCCCTTTTGGAGCCACAGCCGGGCGGGTTCACCGCTCAAAAGCAGGGCCCGCCCGTGCCTTTCGTTCACCGCCAGGGCGGTGATGGAGCTCCAGCCCGGCAGCAGCGTCCGCCAGACGATGTCGAAGGGAGCCATGGGCTTTCCGCTTCCGTCGGTCACATGAGGAGCCTGGGCCGCCAGGAGGACGGGCCCGTCGATGACCACGGGGACGCTCAGCGAACCCATGCCCCCGCTCTCCGTGCCCTCCGTGCCCTCTGCGCCGCCCGCCACGAGGACCGCGCCGCCTGTCAGGCGCAGGACGCTGCTTTCGCCGCCCCGGAGCGCGCCGATGCGGACCGTCCCGCCGCCCCCCAGGGTCAGGGCCGCGCCGGGGCGAAAACGGAGCTCGCCCAGCACCGTTTCCCCGGGGCTGAATACCTGAGCGCCGGGGGAAGCCGCGGTGAGCACCGGAATGCGGGCTTCCCGGAGGGTCACCGTCCCAGACCCGGTGAGCAGGAGGGCCCGTCCCTCCTCTCCGGTTCCCCGGAAGGAGACGTCCGCCTGCCCGCCGGCGGTGATTTCTCCGGTGGAAGCGTCCGCGGACACGCCGGAGAGATCCCGGCCCGCTGCCTTCAGGTCCCCAAATTCCATCGCAGAGAGGGGGACCGGAGAGTCGTTTTCCGGGGCCGCCGCCGGTTCCTCTCCGGCGGCCAGTCCGGCCTCCGGCCCGGCGGCAGCGGCCTGGACCGCCGCCAGCAGGCCCATCATCAGCTCCAGGTTCATCCCCTCCAGCCCCGCCAGGAGGGTCAGCATGGAGGCGTTGGACAGGAAGGCGGAGGCGCTTCCGCCCTCCAGCAGGATGACCGACAGAAAGTCCTCCATCCCCGGGGCCGTGCCGCCGGTGAACTGGGCCTCCAGGTCCGCGAAGCTGGAGAACAGGCCGCCCGTCAAAGTGTCCACCGCCTCGTCCGGCGAATAGCCCTGGGACACCCGTTCCAGGAGCTGCCGCAGGCCCTCCAGGGCCTCCTTCAAATCCACGGCCTTGGAAGCGGAGCCCCCGGCGATGACGCCGCCCAGGTACAGCGCCGCCAGGTAGCCCGCGGCGGCGTTGTTGTTCAGAGACTTCCCGGCGATGGCCGCCAGAATGTCCGAAAGGCAGGAGGTCTTGTCCAGCCCCAGCAGGTCCAGCACCCGCTCCGGGGCCAGGCCGCTCTGGGCCATGCCCTTCAAGAGCCAGTTGGGGAGCTTCTGCACGCCCCCTGGGCCCTCGTCTTCCAGGGCGGCGTCCGGCGGCGGCTCCGCGCCGTCCTCAATCTCCGGGTCCCCGTCCAGGAAGAGCCGGGCGTCCCCGGCGAAGGCCCCTGCGGTCATACGGTCGATCTCCTCCGCCAGCCGCTCCAGCTCCGCCTGAAGGGCGGCCCGGTCCCCGCCTCCGGCGGCCCGTTCGGCCAGCTTGGCGATGCGGCTCAGGCTGTCCTGAACCTCCGCCAGCACGGCCTCTCCCATCTGGAGGGTCCGGTGGCTCTCCCGAGTGTGGTTCTCCGCCTGGCCGATGGTGGTCATCAGCCGCCGGAGAGTCTCCGAGACGGTGGCCCCCGGCGTCTTGGCCGCCGGGCGGCTCTCTCCGGCGGAGGCCGCTTTTTCCGTTTTTTCCGCCGCCTGATACCGGGGCCCGGTGATGCCCCGTTCCCTGCGGATGGTCAGCTCGCCCATAGGGACGCCCCCTTTCCTGAATGCGCTTTCCGCTATATACCATATATCGGCAGCGAAGCCGGAAAGATAAGAAAACCGGAAACGAGCAGGGGAATCGCTTCCCCTGCTCGTTCGGCGCGCTAGATTTCCCCGGCCAGGTCCCTGACGACCTCCCCTGCCAGAATCAGCCCGGCGGTGGCGGGCACGAAGGCCACGCTTCCCGGGACCTGCCTCCGGACCTCTCCGGCCAGGGACTCCTGATACAGCGCCCCCTCCGGCTCCCGGGGGGGCTCCTGGGAGTAGACCACCTTCAGCCGCTTCACGCCCCGGCGCTTCAGCTCCTTGCGCATCACCCGGGCCAGGGGGCAGACGGAGGTCTCGTAAATATCCGCCACCCGAAAGGCGGCGGGGTCCAGCTTGTTCCCGGCCCCCATGCAGCTGATGACCCGGGTTCCCGCCGCCTGGGCCGCCTGAATTAGGGCGAGCTTGCCGGTGACGGTGTCGATGGCGTCGACCACGTAATCGAATTGGGAAAAGTCAAATTCCCCGGCGGTGTCGGGCCCGTAGAAGAGGTTCCAGGCGCGCGCCCGGACCTCCGGGTTGATGGACAGGGCCCGGTCCCGGGCGGCTTCGGCCTTGTATTGGCCCAGGGTCCCGTGGGTGGCCAGAATCTGCCGGTTCAGATTCGTCAGGCTCAGGCGGTCGCTGTCGATGAAATCCAGCGCGCCCACGCCGCTGCGGGCCAGGGCCTCTGCGGCGTAGCCCCCCACGCCGCCCAGGCCGAACACCGCTACCCGGGCCCGGGCCAGGCGCTCCATGGCCTCCCGGCCCAGCAGCAGCTCCGTTCTTGAAAACTGGTCCAGCATTTCCTCACTCCTCGATTCCCTGAATCTCAATCTGCTCCAGGACATCCTGCCCCCGCCCGGTCAGGGCGATGCTGCCGTGAAGGGGATAGGCCCGGTAGGCGGCGTAGTCGAAGTTCTCCAGGGGGATGTCGTAGTCCAGCCGGATCAGCCCTTTTCCCGCCAGGCCCAGGATGGCCCCGGCGTATTCCTCCGGAGGCCGGTCCCGCTCCTCCAGGTACACGGGCATTTTCCTGTCGAAGGCCGCGGCGGCGGGGAGGAAGGGCGTCTCTCCCAGGCGGCGCAGCAGCGCCAGCTCCGCCTCCGTCAGAAGCAGGTTCCCGCAGCCGCCGCATCCGCTTTTGCAGTTCTCACAGCTCATAGCGGCCCTCCTTTTCTTCCAGGACCTCCGTGATTGTCCCGCCGCCCACGACGGCGTCCCCGTGGTAGAACACTGCGGCCTGTCCCGGCGTCACCGCCCGCTGGGGCCGGTCAAACGCCAGGCGGACCCGGCCGCCGGACTCCGGGCAAATCAGGGCGGGCTGTTCCCTCTGGCGGGAGCGGGTTTTGGCGCTCACCCCCAGGGGGGAGGAGAGCCCCTCCAAAGCAATCCAGTTCAAGTCCTCCACCAGAATTTCCCGGGCGTAGAGGGCCCGCTCAGGCCCCACGGTGACGGTATTGGCCGCCATATCCTTCCCGCAGACGTACACCGGCTCGCCCATGGAGAGGCCCAGGCCCTTCCGTTGGCCCAGGGTATAGCGGGCCGCGCCCCGGTGCCGTCCCACAACCCGGCCTTCTGAGTCCAGGAAGTCCCCGGAGGGGAGGGACTTGCCGGTGTAGGCTTCGATAAACGCGCCGTAATCGCCGCCGGGGATAAAGCAGATGTCCTGGCTGTCCTTCCGGTGGGCATTGACAAAGCCCAGGCGTTCCGCCAGCTCCCGGACCTGCCGCTTTTCCATGTCCCCCAGGGGAAACCGGGCCTGGGCCAATTGCTCCTGGGTCAGGGTGTAAAGGAAATAGCTCTGGTCCCTCCCCGCGTCCAGGGCCTTTTTCAAAAGCAGGCGGCCCGTCTCCGGGTCCCGGCCGATCCGGGCGTAATGCCCGGTAGCTACGCAGCGGAGGCCCGCCGCCTCCGCCGCCTCCAGCAGCCGGGAGAATTTCATGCGGCGGTTGCAGTCCACACAGGGGTTAGGAGTGCCTCCGGCCTGATAGACCCGGATAAACTTCTGGATGACGGCTTCCTCAAACTCCCCGGTCAAATCCAGCGTCGTAAAAGGAATGCCCAGCCTCCGGCAGACGGCCTCCGCGTCGGCGGCGTTTTGTCCGTCGTCCGACCGCAGCAGGCGCATGGTGGCTCCCTGACAGCGGCAGCCCTCCTTCAGCATCAAATAGGCGGCCGCCGAGCTGTCCACGCCGCCGCTCATAGCAATCAGCGCGCTGTTGTCCTCTGCCATGGTGTACCTCCCGTTTTATTCTGCGTTTCGCGGCCCTTATTATAGTACAATTCCGGCCTTTTGTCACGCAGTATATGCAAAAGCCGGGGTCGCTCCGCCCGGACTCTTTGCATGATACCCTTCACCGCCCGCTTCCTCTGGAAAGAAACTTCCCCCTTTTCCACAAAAAATCTGCTTGTCCAGAGAAAGTTTGGGAAGGCGGTGGAGAAATTTTCGCACGCATAAAATTTATGTAAACCATATCCGGAAGAGTTTTCCGCTGAGAAGCCCGGAAAAGGGGAGACCTCTTTTGAGAATTGGCGGGGAAGGCCTGAATTTCCAAGAAAACGTCATGTGGAAAACCCTGTGGAAAGTGTGGATAACTCTTCGTAGAAGGATTTTATGAACGGTCTTATGTAAATTTCCAAACCGGCGGAGGGAGTTTGGAGGAAGGGAAGGAGAAGCGGGAGAAACGTGTGGAAAAATGGGAAAAGGGCGGCAGTGAAATACGAAGAGGCGCTTTCATTTTAGGCGCCATTTTTGGAGGCTGCGTCAAAAATCGACAAAATGCTCAAAATAGAAATGCAGGATTTCCTGCGATAATACGAAAAGTAATCGAAAAACGGCGGGAAAATCTGAAAAGGAGGTTGACGGAGGCGTTTTTTTATGGTATGATACCAAACGGCTCGGAGGCTGCCGCCTTTTTTGGAAGGGGCAGAGAGGGCCTCCAATAATGCTAGTGTAGCTCAGTCGGTAGAGCAGCTGATTCGTAATCAGCAGGTCAGGTGTTCGAGTCACCCCACTAGCTCCAAGTTTCGTTGACAAACGAGATGTAGGCAAAAATCCCGCACTTGGGAGCCGCTTCGTAAGGAAGTGGCTCTCAAACTTTTTGTCAGGTCAACCGAATGTGATTGAATTGCGGGAAATCCAATACTTCGGAGGTACATATTATGGAAAAGTCAATGTTTGAGCAAATAGGCGGAACTTATCGCCAAGAAGGTGACTACTTTCTCCCTAACCTCACTGCGCCAGAAAGCACGCCTGTAGGTATCTGGGGCCAACGGCGGAAACGGTATCTGAGGGAGCATAGAGGGCCGCTCTATACCGCCTTGCTTCTCAGCCGTAAACTGGACAGCCATCTGTCTGAAATTGATGCCCAAGCAGAAGCCGTGTTTTTTCAGTTGGTCAAGCAGATAGCGAAGCAGGAGGGTGTTACAGAGCAACTCAAAGACGACAATCAGATGGAGTGGGTTGGACGAATGAACAATATCCGAAATAGAGTAGAAGAAGTGGTCTACAACGAACTAATCTATACCTGAGAGTTATCAATCTAAAAACCGGGGGATATGGCATGAAGCATATCCCCCGGTTATATCCTATTTTGACTTAGTGTTGCTTTGCTTTGTGGTCGGCAAGAACCTTACCAGCTTTGCTTTTCGTATTTTTGGAAGTAGTTTTAGAAGCAAGCTGACGACCTGCTTTTCCTACCTTTCCACCATGGTGAACAGCCATCTGCGGTCTCCTTTCTTAGTTTTTAGACAGGAGGATGAAACCGCCAACATCCCCCAAGGTGGTTAATTACTGCTTATTGGCGTGGACAGGGATAGGAAACGCTTTAAGCCCTTTGGATTTAGCGTAAAGACGTGTTCCATCGCGAAGTGTGATATACGGCCGAAAAATGTATGCTACAGAAGAATCGTTCGGCGCGGAGTTAGCCTTATTGCTTTTCACATCTCATTCTCCTTTCAAGTATTTTTCAGAGATACAGAAAAGATTTATTGCGAACGTATCTCTGAAACCCCTTGAAAAAAGTAGAGACGACCCATATACTTTAATTTGTTCATGAGCAAAGTACACGGGCGGTTTGGTCGCCTGAACTTTTCTCGGTGGAGCCTTGGTTGAGCTGCTACTCAACTAAGGCTCCTTTTCTATGTCATCCGGTAAAAAAACCGGGGGGCACCAAATTAGGTGAGAGTAGATGCTTTGGAGAGATCAAACACAATAGCATGTTCATTTTCTAATAGTATGCCATCGGCACGATAGCTGACCTCTTTGAAATTCCAGCCCATAATACGCTCTAATGTATTGAGTAAGTCTCTTGCATTCCAACGGACAGATAATGCGCCAGATGCTTTAGGACGATAAAACACCGTTGCATTCTTTTCGCCTGCTTCACACGCTTGAACCGCAACCTGTTTTGCGTCAGCATTGATTAAGAATCTTGCATATTCTGGTTCACCAAGTTTAAGGGTAACAGATTTGTTGAAGGTGATGCCATTTTGCGTAAATGAAGCATACGGGACACCTTCCGAAAAATCGAAAGCTGAAAAGCCCTCTAACATAGACATCACTCGCGCCTCCTTTGCTTTCTGATTATAACATGATATCAGCAAATGTGCAATAGTTATTTGAGGACTTTTTCCTGCGATGCATTCCGTTTTCGTTTCTGCTTCGTCCCATTGCGCATCGGTTTGTTCACGTTTCGCAATTCCGCTGATTTTCCGTTAACTTCCGATACATCCTCATCAGCTCCGCCACGCAACTTGTCTCGACAGTGGTAGCTACATCAAACCCTTCTGCCTGCATGATGGTCTTATTGTTCTGCCGAATGAGCATATCTGTCACCTATTTCCCTTGACTCGGTTATGCGTCTTGCAGAGCATTTGACAGTTCTCCTCGTCCGTAGCCCCGCCCCGGCTCCAAGCGGAAACGTGGTCGGCATCCATCTCCGTCTGTTTCCAGATACGGCATTTATCCGCTCCTCCGGCCATAGCACAGAGAGGACAGTTTGATACGCCGCTTGCCTTGGCCTGCTCTGTCTGCTTGAGATAGACCCGTTTTTTTGTCCGCTCGTCAAAAAGGCGGATATTCAACAAACGGGTATCCTGACACCCGCCCAGCACATATTCATAAATTCCTTTATGGTCGGAAACAGCTTCATCCGCCAGCAGCTCCCGCACCTTTTGAGAAACCGCTTTGGAATTGTAGGCTTGGCGGTGGTACTTCTCGTAAAGCTCACCCCACTCCAAGCCCCGCATCGTTTTATCAGTGTCCTCGAAGATGCTGGAAATCCAATCAATCACGCTGTTGAAATATGCCTTTAACTCGTTGATATTATCATCGTAGCGGTGACGGCTCATGTAGCTATCAATATCTCCTTGGCTGACCCATTTGAGCGCCGTCCGCAGAAAGTCCTGCCGCAGCACGTCCCCGGCGATATAGGCGCTCCATTTCTGGACATTGGCGTTTTGGCTGTTGCTGAACTCCTCCTTTGCCTTGGTGACAAAGGGGCCGGAATGGATTGCGTTGCTCAGTTCCTGCTCATTCAAGGGAACACCCGCAATATTGATAGTCTTGAACCACGCCTTGATCTCGCTCTCCTCGCCCTCGCAGACATAGATGGTAAGTTTGGCGCTCAAAATGCGTTCCCGTAAATCCTCCGCCAGCCCGCCGAAATACTGCGGCACACCATTTGCGCCGGGGATGGCAAATTTGCCCGTCACGAAGCGTCCGAAGCTGGTGATCCGCTGCTGGCCGTCCAGCACCTCATATTTGTCCTCAGCTACTTTGACAAAATAAATCAGGCCCAGAGGGTACTCGTTCAGAAGCGATTGAACTACCGCCACATCCTTTTTCCCGTCGGCATAGATGTAATTGCGCTGGTACTCCGGCTGGATTACCAATTTCCCGGATAATCCGAAAAGCCCCTTGCCCTCATATTCGTTGTAGACGAAACCTTGGCAGATGTCTGCCACAGTCCAGTCAGTATGCAGAGTAGTAATCATAACTTATCCACATCCTTTTTTACTCGAATAAAAATTCGGCCATAGGTAATCAGGGGAATGCCGTCCTCACTCAATATATATGTGTTTTGAACACGCCACGTCTTATTCATAGCTTTGTATTTCTGCTGTATCTCAGGAGGTGGTGGTGTATAAAAATCGCACTCTGTTTCAGCCCATACCAAGTCGCCCCTTCGACCGAGAATCTCAAACTGTTCCGGGCAGTACTTGTCCAGATAGGTAATTGGTACGCCCATCACGCCCTCATAATCGGCTGGAATCGCATCAGTAAATGGCACGTCAATGGCATCGTAGTTGTCGTATTTGAGATAACCTTTTCCCCGGATTTCCTTATGCTTGCTGAACTTGATATTATCGTCCATAGTCATAAGGCTCAAAGGCTGATGACGCCGCCCATGATCCAGGTTTGTGTACCAACAAGCGTTGCCCAAACGGGTATAGTTGCCCACATAGCCGAGCCTTGCGGCCTTTTCTCTGTCCTGCGGCGCAATAACAGCCCCCTCTGGAACAGCAAAGACCATATCCTCGCTGTTGCAGGTCGCTCCCAGCCACAGCCGGTTTTCTTTGATTAAAGAAAACACTTCTTTGTAGGTGATTGCATTCATATTTCCAATAATAAGGAACTTTTTGCTCGCTTCCACAATCCATGCAAGAAAATCTCGGAACTTGGAAAAAGGCGGGTTTGTCACAATGATATCGGCTTCATCTCGAAGCACCCTGATTTCATTACTTCGGAAATCACCATCTCCCTCCAGGTAGTCCCACTCCAAATCGTCAATGTCGATTTTCCCAGACTGGTTTTTATCCCGTGTCAGCGTAAATATTTTACCGTGGTTACGGGTCTTGCTTTCATCGAACTGCGGGGCCTCGCTTTCAAAAAGAGAGATCTGATAGGGAATAAATTCTGGCTTGCTGTCGGCGGCGTAGCTGGTACTGATGAGCTTTTTCAATCCGAAGTTCTCAAAATTTTGGGCGAAGAAACGGGTGAAATTGCTCCACTCTGGATCATCACAGGGGAGCAGAACGACTTTATCTCGGAACACATCAGGATCAAATTCCAGATAAGCATTGATTTCTTTTTGAATATAGTCATAAAGCGTATAAAATTCATCATTTTTTGTCGCTTTTGCCCTCGACAGGTTTTCAGATGCCATCATCAACACCCCTTTTGCACAGTATAGCATACGCAACCGCATTTTTCCAGAGCAATCCACAAAATCTGCCAATGCGCTGTTGACAAACATCAGTTCTATATGGTAAACTATACTCCCATGTAAGTGGGCCAAATGAATAACATATAAGCACATCCCTTTTGGCGCTTGTGAAATACAAGGCCGGTACATCAAACTTGCTTCAGCGGAACAAAAGTTCTGCTGGGGCTGGTTTTGGTGTACCGGCTTCTTTTTTGCTTTTGACAACTGAATGACCGTCTGAATGGGATACTTTGCCATGACCTCCGCCGTGGAGCGAGCGAGATAACGCCGCTGAACGGGGGCAGGAACGCCATTCGGAGAAAACGGCAAACAGCGTAACGGCAAGTCGCCGTCACTTAATTGGCTTCAACTGAATCATGACGGCATTTTTGACGTCATGTGCCGTCATCTCTGCATGGCATCATGGGTGATGCCAATTTTGTGCAGGCAATCTATGAGAATGGCATCACCTATGATGCCATAGCCCAGGTATGGGGACGGGCCAAACGTAACTGCGAGAAAATATTCTCAGCACACTTCCTCAGAAAGAAGCCGACCCCACCCGCTTCCCACATCCCAGGAGCGACAGAACTATCCCTGTCCACGGGGATAGCGAGCAGCTGGGGGTCGTGTCCTCCCACCTCTGTGACCCGGCCACAGCCGCCGAGTTTCGGCCTTGAACAAAAAAATACGCCCTGGACTGACTGGAAACAGTTCGTCCAGGGTGATTTTTATTCCTCAAACAGTTTTGAAACAGGGACTTCCAGCACCTCGGCGATCTTGAACATCGTTTCCATCGACACGCCAAAGGCCCGTGTGGGGCTTTCGACTTTGGCGACAAACGACCAGGACTTGCCGATCTTATCCGCAAATGCCTCCTGCGTCAGCCCCTGCAATTTTCGGTAGTATTGCACCTTCAGCCCAAAGCGGATGTACTGCTCCCGGTATTGTGTTTCCATAGCATCGCCCCTCCTGCTAAAAGGGTATCACTTTCCAGCAGATTTATTTATAGATGGGGATTGCCATTTATGGCAATACAATGATATAATACAGCAACAGAAGGGCATAAGGAGGGAGCGGAGTGCGGGAGCAGACCTGTTGCTTTACCGGCCACCGGGAGCTGCCGATATGGGGGCGAGAGCAGCTTGCCGTGAAGCTGGAGGACACGATCACCGGCCTGATTGACAGGGGCATCCGATTTTATGGGGCTGGGGGCGCCCGTGGGTTCGATTATGAAAAGAGAAAGGTTATGCGAAGTGAAGTCTTAGATATGGCATAAGAGAGCAGCAAATAAAGAAATCACTTCGCATAATAAATCAGCGTAGAGACTTGTTAAAGGAATCCAGCCAGTCGAGCAAAGAGGAATCAGTAGCCCAAGAAGGGAGTTCACAGGAAGAAATATGGGACACCTTCTCCAGAGCCGCCTGCTTCATGGCCATGTTAGCGCGGGCATAGACCTCGGTGGTGGAAACATCGACATGGCCGAGAATATCACGGATATAGATAATATTAACGCCGGCTTCCAAAAGGTGCATCGCCTTTGAGTGGCGCAAAATATGGGGTGTAACGGATTTTGGATCAGGGAAGTGTTCATGAGATTTATTTGCCAGTATCGCATACTTTTTCAGGATATAACAGATTCCAGCGCGGGTGAGTTTTTCATTCCGCTGGTTTGTAAACAGAGGATATTGGAGCTTGTGGGGCATATCCAAGTGATTTTCGGCAAAGTAGCCCTGGAGAAGCTGAACTGTATGTTTCATCAATGGCACCACACGGACTTTGCTTCCCTTTCCCAGCAAAGTTACTTGGGCTGGAGCCTCCAGCCGTATGGAGGCAACTGTCAGGTCAGCCAGCTCCTGGACACGGGCGCCGGAATCGTACAGGAGGCTAAGGAGCGCAAGATCACGCCGTCCGCTGCGGGTGTGTCTGTTCGGTTGAGACAGGAGGATTTTAATATCGTCAGCGTTGAGATAACCAATGGCGGGGACAGTTTTTTTTCGAAACGGGATGGACAGGATCTGCTGGGCCTGGTCAAGCACTTCCGGGTAGGACATCTGTACAAATCGAAAGAAGGTATGGATGCAGGCAAGCCGTTGGTTCAAAGTGGATGCGGACGAATGACGTGCCCTCTCTAACCAGGTCATAAAGGAAAGAACGAAAGCACGGTTTACCTGTTTCAGGGTGAGCCGTTCAATGGCGCAGCCTTTTTCTTCCACGCAATAGCGCAGGAACAGCTTCATCGTATCACAGTAGGAAGAGATTGTATTTTTGCTGAAATTGCGCTGGGATGGCAGGTAGACACTCAGGAAATCCGAAACTGCCTTGGGAAAGTCAGCTTTCTTCATCGGTTTCCCCTCCTGGCACAACATCGCCAAACCGCAGCTCCATTGTCCTTATTATGTCGGGGTACATATCCGCGGTCAATCTCAAATAACCCTGAGTCCCGCTGAGATCTTTATGTCCCAAATAGGCGGAAAGTACAGGGAGGGCAGCATTCATATCTTTCCCGGCCAATATCCATTTTTTGAGACAATGAACGGAAAATGTGTGTCTGAAGTCATGGATACGAGGCCCCTGCCCGGTGCAGGGAATCCCGGCATTTTCAAGAATACGCCGGAATGTGCCATGGATCGCTCTCTTGGAATAGTGTCCGCCATCCGGCGCTGGGAAAAACGGAGCGTTCTCCGGCACACCATTTCTGGTACACGCGGCATACTGTCTGCATCGTTCGGTCAGTGTTGGGGACATGGGTACATAGCGGTTTTTCCCAAATTTGCTGTTGCATATAGTCAGAACGCCGCTCTCCAAGTCCACATCCCGCATGGTCAGACCCAACGCCTCAGAGATTCGCAGTCCACAGCCATAAAGCATACGGAACAGCAGTGAGGCAACGGGACCTCTGTTGGGACAGTTTGTATAAAATGGGAGCAAATCGGCCTGCTCAAAAATCCGTTTTAATTCAAAAGTTGTGTAGATATGCGGTGTAAAATCAGATGGCTTTGCCGGAATCACAATGGAAGGTTTGTAAACGCTCATCCCCCGCAGATCCATATAATCCGCAAGTTTACGGATCACAATGACCCGGTTGCTCCAAGTCTTGTGGCTTTCATATTCCCGTTTTTGGCACCATGCTTCCACAAATTCTTTTGTCATGCAGTTTGTATCAAGGCCTGCTTTCTCAGCGTCATGAGCCAGATGCCGTAAAAAATATCCTTCAGCGTTATATACCCGTCCAGACAACCTCATATCTTCAAAGAAATGTGATATAACTCCGGCAAGGGGGCCTGTGAAACAAAATTCCTGTTCCTTCTTACTCGTCAGCATCGGCAAATACCTCATCGGGGTTCATTGCGCATTTCCGCAACCCCTCCAGATCCACCTGCAAATAAACCTTCGTTGAGCCGACATGGGCGTGTCCTAAAATTTCAGATATGGTCTGCACAGGGATATCCTGTTCCAGCAGACGGGTGGCCAATGTATGACGCAGCGTATGCAGGCCACGGGGCTTATCCCGGTCGAATGGGACGCCAGCCTTTGCTAAACGTCTCCTCATAATGTGGTAGTAGTTGCCGCATTTTCCATATGGAGCGCAGTGACGGACAAATACATAATCTGAGGAATCCTGCTTTGGACGCCCATACTTCAGATAATCAATGATTGCGCTACCAATTTCTTCGCTTAACGGCAACTCCAAAGTACGCCTTGTCTTTGTCTGGATGAGGCGGATGCGGCATTCTTTCCAAAGTAAATTCTCAAATTTCAGATTTTGGATGTCGCTGTCACGCAGTCCGAGTTGTGTCACCATAAGCAGAATAGCGTAATCCCGTTTGCCGATTGGATTTGCCCGGTCAATGGAATCCAGCATTTTTTGCACAGATTCCTGTGACCACACATTGGGCAGACGTCCATCTCTTCCATGAGAAACCGTTGGAATAAATTTCGAGAAATTGTTTTTGGTATACTTTTCCTGGTAGAGAAATCCCAAAAATTGCCGCAGATTTGTAATTGATGTGGCAACGGTCCTTGGAGACCACCCCGTCATCGTACTCAGAAAGCTGGTTATATCCGCGTCCTGCATTTCTCCAATCTTCTGTATCCCTTTCTGCTCCAGGTGCAGTAAAAACCGTTCTACTGTAAATTTTTTGGACTTTATCGTCCGTTCCCCATTATAGCGGCTCCTGCACGCGGCGTAAAAATGTTCCGTTATTTCCATAAAGCAGGCTGGAACAGGCGTGTACTTTCCTTTCCCCTTTCGCAAAACGCTGCCGCTGCTTTGAAAATCCGCCAGCAGATAGACAGCTCGCTTCGGTGGATTGACTTTCCATCTTGGCAGCCCTGGCGCCTCTTCTTCCGCAGTTACATCAATATGGCACACTTCTTTCAGGAAATCTTCCCCCAATGCCACTGTGAAAAACTCAGCTTGGCGTTCCTCTGCATATTCCAGCAGTTTTTTCCAGTAGAATGAGAATCCATAGATCGTTGGTTGGATTGAAAAACTCGCCCCTTGCAGTTCATCGTCACGGCTCAACCTCTCGTACAGCAGCGCAATCTTGGTTTTTGCCATAGCACAGACCTCCTCAAAATGAAATATGCTCTAAGCTGCCCTCGTCTATCACCGAAAAATCAGTGAATTAACAAGTCGCTTAGAGCATATATCACCCTGTTCCTGGGGGGCGTCTTCCCGCTTCCCCTGGGGCAGACGGTCCAGGACGCCGGTCATGTAGTCCAGGGCTTCCTCCAGCTCATCCATTTTGGAGGGCTTGAGCAGGAATCGGGCCACGCCCAGCCGGATGGCCCGCTGGGCGTACTCGAAGTCCCGGTAGCCGGTGAGCACCGCGATCTGCATCCGGGGGAACTCCCCCTTCAGCCCCGCCAGCATGGTCAAGCCGTCCTCCCCGGGCATTTTGATATCTGTGAACAGGATATCCGGGCGGTGTTCCCGGATGGCCCGGGCGCCGGATACGGCGTCGGAGGCGGCGGCGGCCACCAGGCAGTTATGGCCCGCCCAGTCCACCACTTTCCGAAGGCCCTCTACAATCAGGGCCTCGTCGTCCACCAGCACCACCTTATACACGGTCCTCACCCCCCCTGGCTTCATCATAGCAGGAAAGAACTGGGAACGCAAGGGTTACCCCTTGATGGCCCCCGCCGTCAAACCCTTGATGATGTGCTTTTGCAGAAGGACATACACTACCATCACTGGAATGACGATCAGCACCACCGAGGCGGCCATCAGCCCGTAGTCCACCCCCGCCTGGGAGCTGATCTCGTTGAGCAGAAGGGTAATGGTCTTTTCCCTGGGTACCCGGAGGAAGAAATTCTGGGTGAACAGGTCGTTGTAGCTCCACAGGAAGGAGAAGATGGCCACCGTGGCGAAGGAGGGCTTGGCCGCAGGCATGATGATATGGAAATACACCTGAAACACGTGGCAGCCGTCCATGTAGGCGCTCTCCTCCAGCTCGATGGGCACGGACTCGATGAAGCCCATCAGCACGATGGTGGCGAAGCACAGATTGCCCGCAATTTGAGGCAGGATGACGGCCAGCAGGCTCAGCCAGCGGCTGCCGCTGCTGGCGATGCCCCAGGCGGCCTCCATGCGGAACACCGGAATGATGGTGGAGAACACCGGGAACATCATCCCGGCCATAATCAGGCTGTAGCACAGCCCCCGCAGCTTAAAGCGGTAGCGCACCAGCCCGTAGGCCGCCAGCCCCGCCAGAATGACCACGGCGATGGTGACGGAGATGGATACGATCAGGCTGTTGAAGTAGGCGTTTCCAAAGTCGAAGCGGTCCATGGCCTTGGCGTAGTTCCCCATGGTGAAGCCCTTCCCGGGCAGGGGGACGGAGAAGGAGTCCTTTCGGATGAGCCCCTTTTCCCGGAAGGAGTTCAAAATGACCCACACGAAGGGGTAGAGGGTGGTCAGCGCCCAGGCGGTCAGCACGACGTAGGTGCACGCCTTGGCGGGCGTTATCTTTTTTCTCATGGCGCTTTCCCCCTTTACAGGTCGTTTTGAGGCTTGAACACCCGGTTGGCCACGTTGGACAGCACGACCCCCAGCACCACGATCAGCATGGCAATGGCGGAGCCGTAGTCCACGTTGCCCCGGTTGAAGGTCTGGTGATACATGTAGGTGCCCGTGAGCCAGCCCTGTTCCTGGGGCATGCCCGCCCCGAACATGACCCAGGGCAGGTCGAACACCTTCAGCGCCCCGGTGATGGCCAGCACCAGACAGGTACAGAGCACATTGCGCAGCAGGGGCAGGGTGATGTAGCGCACTTTGTCCAGTCCCACGCAGCCGTCCAGGGCGGCGGCCTCGTAGAGGTCGGAGGGGATGTTGTTCAGCCCGGTGACCAGGATGACGAAGTAGAAGCCCACGTACTGCCACATGACGGGAGTGAGCATGGTGGCCAGGAAGTGGTTTGTGTCCTTCCAGTCGACGTTTTCCGAGATGAATCCCAGGTTCGTTAAGAGCTGGTTGAGCATGCCGCCGTTGTACAGGAAGATCAAATTGAACATCAAACCCAGGGCGGTGGCGGAGATGACGATGGGGAAGAAGTACAGCGTGCGGAACAGCTGGGCGCCCACCCGGATGGAGTCCACCAGCAGGGCCAGGATGAGGGCGACGCCCACCTGGAAGACCACGGTGCAGATTGTGAGAATCATCGTGTTTTTCAGGGCGGTGCGCAGGGCCGGGTCCGTGAACAGTTCCGTGTAGTTGGCCCACCAGGGGTCGTTCAGCCCCTGGGCGGGGGTGCCCAGGCCGGTGATGTCGGAGAAGCTGTTGACGATGTTTTGCAGGAAGGGATAGTAGAGGTACAGGATCAAAAACGCGAAGGCCGGGACCAGAAAGACCACCAGCGGGCCTTTCTTTTTATACAGGGTCGAGCTGGAGTTCATGCGCGGTCACTCCCTTTGCCGTAGTTTTGGAAAAAGGCCCCGCCCACCGGGCGGGGCCTTTCAGCGAAGAATCAGTTCAACGCGATGGCGGAGTTGACGGCGTCTTCGGCGGTCATGGCTCCCGTGACCACGTTCTGCACATTGCCGAACAGGTCCGTTTTGCACTCGCTGGACACCGTGTCCTGGACGGCTCCCACCACGCCGGTGATGTTGGCGTTGGCGTCCGCCGCGGACTGCTGGAGCGCGTTCAGGCCGGAGGGGGAGGCGCCGTTTTTCAGGGCGGTGACCTCGGTGGTGACAAAGGTGCTCATCACCTCGTCAGAGGTCATGTGCTTGACAAATTCCACGGCGGCTTCCCGCTTGGCAGGGTCGTCCCAAGCCTTTTTCGTGATGAAGTAGCCCATGGAGATGCCGCCGATGGCCTCGCTGGCCTTCCGCTCCCCCTTGGCGGGGACATAGGAGATGGCGAACTCATCCAGATGCTCAGGGTAATTATCCACAAAGTGGGTGACCTTCCAGGAGCCGTCGATGAGGAAGGCGGCCTCGCCGTCTCCAAAGAGCTGGACGGTCTCGGCGTCGGTGGCGGTCAGGGTGTTGGCGGGGAAGAAGCCCTTTTCATACAGGTCCTTGATGTCGTTGAGGGCGGCCACCCACTTCTGCCCGGCGGCGTCGTCTGCGGAGGCGGGCAGGTCCAGCTGATTGGCCAGGGTGCCGTTGTTCATCACGCAGAACTCAAACCAGTAGTGGGGCACCTCGAACAACGAGCAGGCGATGGGGGTATAGCCCTTGTCCTTGATGGCCTGGCAGTCCGTCAGGAACTGGTCCCAGGTGTAGTCCGGTCCGGGGACGGCCACGCCGCAGTCGGAGAGGACCTTGGTGTTAACAAACATGTTCTCCCAGAAACCGGAGGAGGGGACGGCGTAGTTTTTGCCGTCGGAGGCCACAGCCAGCATGGAATCGCGCATATTGGAGCCGTAGTCGGGGTAGTCGGCCCGGATGGTGGCGATGTCCACCACCTTGCCCGCCTTCACGATGGGCTCGGCGTCGGCGTTGGTGAAGAAGAACAGCACGTCGGGCTCCGTGCCCGTCTCAAAGTCGGTCAGCACCTTGGCCTTCCACTCCTCGTTGGAGGTGGCGGAGGCGTCCAGGATTTTGTTCCCGGTGGCTTCCTCATAGCCCTTGACCGCGTTTTCATAGTCCTTCCGGTGGCCGTCGTCTCCGCCGTAGGAGGTGACCACGTTCAGCTCCACGGAGGCGGCGGCGGGTTCTGCGGCGTCCTGGCCGCCGGAAGAGGGCGCGGAGCTCCCCGAACTGGAATCGCTTCCTCCCGATTTTCCACCGCAGCCCGCCAGCAGGCCGGTGAGCATCACGGCGGCGAGGAGCAGGGCAAGAAATCTCTTCTGTTTCATAGCAAAACCTCCATAATTCATCGCGCGTTCCGCGCTTCCATTTGTGCAATATCATCATACACCCTTTTGGGCCCGGGGCGAATAGCCGGAATTGCCATTTCTTGCATATTCTTGGGAGGAAGCGGGGAGAGGCAGGGGAGCGGGACAACCGGAGGCAAAAAAGGGCAAGGTCATCCCTCCCGGCCGGAGGGGGCGGAAGGGCCGCCTGGAGCCCGGGCGTCGCCCTCCTCCCGGGGGAGAGCCACGGTGAGGCGGGCGGTGACGAGGCTTCCCTCGCCCCGGAAAATGGACAGGCCGCACGCCGGCCCGTAGAGGATGCGCAGGCGCTGGTTCACATTGGCGATGCCGATGTTGCCCGAGGGCTCCGCCGCCATGTCGTGGTCCGGGGAGAGGAGCCGGGCGATATGGGCTTCATCTTCCGGAGACAGGCCGCCGTTGTTCTCAATCTCTAAAATGAGAAAGTTCTCTTTCAGATAACCCCGCAGGGCCACCCGGCCTGTGCCCCCGGGGCCGATGCCGTGCTCTACGGCGTTCTCAATGACGGGCTGGAGGATGAGCCGGGGCACCATGCAGTCCATCAGCGCGTCCGGCAGGTCAATGTCCACGGCGAGCCGCTTGCCGAAGCGCTGGGAGATGATGTAGAGGTAGGCGTTGACGTAGGTCATCTCCTCCGAGAGCCGAACCTCGGGACGCCCCTTCCGGTCCAGGGCGGCGTCCAGCACGGTGGACAGGGCCTCGATCATTTTGGAGACGTTCGCGTCCCCGCTGATCCGGGCCTGCCAGTTGATGGTCTCCAGGGTGTTGTTCAGAAAGTGGGGGTTGATGTGGGACTGGAGGGCCTTGATCTGGGCGTCACGCCGGGCCAGCTCCTCCTGGTAGAGGCAGTCGAACTGATTTTGCAGCTGGGCGGACATCTGGTTGAAGGAGGCGGTGAGGTACTCAAATTCCCGGCTGCCCGTCCGGCAGTCGATCCGGCGGCCCCACTGCCCCCCCTGGATGTCCGCCGCCCCGGCCATCAGCGCCTGAATGGGCCGGGAGATCTTGCGCCGGAAGAAGCGGAAGGTGAACAGCAGCAGCAGCAGGGACAGGGCCATAGCCCCCAGCATGTAGCGGTAGGCCCCGAAGCCCGCCAGCAGCGCGTCGTAGTCCGCCAGCGCCCGGCCCCGCAGAAGGAAGTCCCGCTTATTCACCGACGCCTCCAGCACGCCTTCCCCGGCCTCCGGCGGGGTCTCCCCCTTGACGGGAAAGAGGGTGTCCGGCCCCAGCTCCACCGAAACCGCCGACGCCCAGCTCAGCAGGGACAGGTCCTCGAAGTAATAAGGCTGGTTCAGCGCCAGGGCCAGCACGCCGATGGTCTGGTAGCCGGAGTCCAGCAGGTTGCGCACCAAATAGATCTGACCGTCCCGCTCCAGGAAGCCCACGGCGGTGTCCAGCCCGGAGGCCAGCTCCGTCACGGCGGGCAGATCGCCCCGCCAGCGCTCCCGCACCTGGCGCTCCGACGCGCCGGAGCTGCCGTTGACCACGGCGATGGCCCGGCCCTCCGGGTCGTCGGAGAAACAGAACACGGCGTAGCGGAAGCGGCTGTCCGACTGGTAGAGCCGGGTGAACAGGGAGGAGCAGCGGCGGTACAGCAGGGCGTAATTCCCCTCCTGCCGGTACTGGGTCCAGGCCTCCCGCAGCTCCGGATCGTAGGAGGGCAGGCGGCTGGCCTCCACGGCGCTCTCCACCCGGTCGGCCCCCATCTGGAGATTGAGCTGGAACTGCTGGGCCACGGCCCGCCGGGACTGGCGGCCCAGGCCAAAGCTGAGGTAGCCCCCCAGGGCCCCCGCCGCCAGCAGCATGGGCAGCAGCCAGCACAGCAGAATGATAAAGGTCATTTGCCCCGCAGGGAGCGCTTCGCGGCTTCCATGGGACAGCCCTCCTTTCGTTCAGATCCATGATACCACGCGGGCCTCCGGATTTCCAGAGCCTTCCAGGACAAAAAGGGGGCTGCGCGGCAGCCCCCTTTCCGTCACTCGATATTCCGGCCCTCCAGGCCCAGGAAGCGCTCCATGCAGGCCGCGGTCTCCGCCGCCTCCCGCTCGCCGGACATCTCGCAGAATACCCGCAGCAGGGGCTCTGTGCCGGAGAACCGGGCCACCACCCAGCCGCCGCCCTGAAAGCAGACCTTGCAGCCGTCGGCGTAGCTCACCCGCTGGATGTCCCGGCCAAAGTCGGGCAGCAGCTTGTCCGCCATGACCTGCTGGTGAATGCGCTCCTTTTCCTCCCGGGAAAAGCGGTAGCCCCGCTCCACCATCTCAAAGGCGCCGCAGCGCTCCGTAATCTCCCGGTAGAGCTCCGACAGGCTCCGGCCCGTGGTGGCCAGCATCTCCACCAGCAGGGCGGCGGCGTAGATGCCGTCCTTGCCCTGGATGTGGCCCCGGACGGTGAGGCCCCCGGAGCTCTCCCCGCCGATGACCGCCCCGGTCTCCAGCATCTTGCCGGACACGTGCTTGAAGCCCACGGGCACCTCGTAGCAGACTTCGCCGAACTCCGCCGCCACGGCGTCCAGCAGATGGGTGGTGGCCAGGTTCCGCACCGCCGCCCCGTGCCAGCCCTTGTACTTCAGCAGGTAATAGTACAGCAGCACCAGAATCTTGTTGGGGTGGAGGAACTTCCCCCGGTCGTCAATGATGCCCAGCCGGTCGGCGTCCCCGTCGGTGGCGATGCCGATGTCGCAGCCGTTTTCCACCACGAAGGACTGAAAGCCGATGAGGGTTTTGCTGTTGGGGGCCGGGAGGCGGCCGCCGAACAGGGCGTCCCGCCGCTCGTGGATCACGTCCACGTCGCACCGGGCGGTGATGAGGATGGTGCTCAGCGCCGTCTTGGACACGCCGAACATGGGGTCCAGTACCACCTTCAGCCCCCGGGAGCGGATGGCGTCCATGTTTACCGACCGGATGATGGCGTCAATGTAGGGGTTCATGGGGTCCACAATTTGAATTTTTCCGGTGCGCACCCCCTCCTCATAGGGGACCGCAGGGATCTCCCCGTCCGGCAGGGCGGCGATATAGTCCTCGATGTCCCGGGTAACGGACTCGTCCGCGTCCCGGCCCCCTTTGGTGAAGACCTTCACGCCGTTGTACAGGGCCGGGTTGTGGCTGGCCGTCACCGCCATGCCGTAGGACAGCTCGTAGTACTTCACGGCGAACATGATGAGGGGGGTGGGGGCCTCCCGCTCTACCACCATGCAGGGCACCTCCGCCCCGGCCATGACCTCGGCGGCCCAGTGGGCGGCTTCCCTGGAGAGGAAGCGCCGGTCGTAGCCGATGAGGAAGCCCCGCTGGGCCGCGCCCTCGTCTTTCATCTTCCGGGCCAGGGCAGCGGCCAGCCGCTGGACGTTGGCCTTGGTGAAGCCGTCGCCGATGACGGCCCTCCAGCCGCCGGTTCCGAATTGGATGCTCATGCAGGCTCTCTCCTTCCCATGGTGACAATCACTTCATTGACGCTCCCGGCGGGTTTTACCGGGATAAGGCCGTCCACGGTCCGTCCGTTGCAGGTGACGGAGGCCACGCCTTTCTCCACGCCGTCCGGGTTTTCCACCGTAATATGATACACAGTCCCCCGCCAGACGCGGGTAATCTCAAACCGCCTCCAGTCCGCCGGGACGCAGGGGTCCACCAGCAGTCCGCCGAACTGGGGCCGCACGCCCAGGAGATACCGGGTGGCGGCATAGTAGCTCCACCCGGCGGAGCCCGTCATGAAGGGGTGCCGCGCCCGGCCGAAGGCGGTGTGGTCGGGGCCCATGACGAACTGGCAGTAGGAGTAGGGCTCGCTCTGGCGAATCTCAATTTTATCATTCTGAGCGGCGGGGCACAGGGCCTTGTAGAACTTCATGGCCCGTCCTCCCCGGCCCAGCAGGGCCTCGGCACACCAGGCCCAGGGGTTAGAGTGGGAGAAAATGGCCCCGTTTTCCTTCACGCCGGGATACACCCGGGCGATGAAGCCGATGGCGTCGTCCGGCCTGGTATAGGACGGGGCGTTGAGCCGCAGGCCGTATTCCGTGTAGAGATTCCGGTCCACCGCGTCCATGGCCCGGAAGGCCCGTTCTCCCGCCGCCGCGCCGGAGAGCACCGCCCAGGCGTTGCTCTCCAGGTGGACCCGGCCCTCGGCGTCGGTGTGAGTTCCGACTTTCCGCCCATCGGCGGTGATGCCCCGGAGATACCAGCTCCCGTCCCACAGTTCCCGCTCACAGGTCTCTATGACGCCCCGGCGCATGGCTTCGTAATGCGACCCGTCCTCCGTCCGGCCCAGGGCCCAGGCCGCGTCCGTGAAGTGCCCCAGGGCCCAGACGTGGAGGAAAGACACCATGGCGCTCTCCCCGCCCCCCAGGTTCAGGCAGTCGTTCCAGTCCGCCCGGAGGCCCTTGCAGATGCCGTGGGGCCCCACCTGGGCGGCGGAGAAGTCCAGGATTTTCTTCAGGTGTTCGTAAACGGTCCCCTCTCCTCCGTCGGCGTAGCCCACGACCTCGTCGAAAAGGGACAGCTCCCCGGTCTCTCGGACGTACTCTACGACTGCGGACACCAGCCACAGGGCGTCGTCGGCGCAGGCGTCGGCCAGCCCGTGGACGAAGGAAGCCCGGTCCGGCGTGGGGATGACGGTGGGGGACTTGAAGGCGGGCTTTGACCGCTGGGACCCGAACCAGGCCGGGTCGAAGAGGTGGAGGCCGTAGCCCGTGGAGGTCAGTCCCTGCATCAGCTGCATAATCCGCTTTTTGCAGCCCTCGGGGTTGGAGTGGGGAATGGTCATGGCGTCCTGAGCCGTGTCCCGGTAGCCCAGCCCCGTGCGCCCGCCTACCTCGATGAAGGAGGCGAAGCGGGAGAACATCACGTTGATCTCGCTCTGATACAGCGTCCAGGTGTTCAGCAGCACGTCCATGTCCGGGTCCGGGGTGGACGCCTGGAACTTGGAGAGCTTCTGGTCCCAGAAGTCCGCCAGGCCGGCCAGGGCCGCGTCCACTGCGGCGGGGTCGCTGTATTTGGCTCGGATGCGCCGCCCCTCGTCCCGGCCGCCCTCCCCCAGCATCCAGACCAGCCGGGCCTTTTCGCCGGGGGCCAGGGTGAGGCGCTTTTGCAGCACGGCGCAGTGGTTCCCGCCCTTCTCGAAGGAGCCGGAGCATTCACCCCGCTCCACCGCCAGGGGGTTGGACTCCGTGCGGTAGGGGCCGAGGAAGCTGTCCCGGAGGCAGTCGAAGCCGTCGGGGACAAAGGAGGCCGCCATGAACTGGTGGGCGTGCTCGTAGAACAGCTCGTAGTCGATGATCCCGTCCTCGCAGCCGCTTCCGGCGCAGTAGAGGGACATCTGAAAGTTCTGGTTGTCGATGGGGATCTGGTGGTAGGAGAACTCGGCGTAAGAATATACGCTCAGCCGCCGCTCCCGCCCGGAGACGTTCTCCAGCGCCAGGTCCCACAGCTCTGCCGCCTCCCCCCTGGGGATGAACAGGGTCTGGGCGGCGCGGATTCCACCCCGGGCGCACTCATAGACGGAGTAGCTCAGGCCGTGGCGGCAGCGGTAGTGCTCCAGCGGTCCTCCGCAGGGCTGCCAGGATACGGACCAGTATTCCCCCGTGTCGTCGTCCCGGAGGTAGAGGTAGTGCCCCGGGCGGTCCATGGGCACGCCGTTGGGGCGGAAACGGGTGATCCGGTGGTGCTCCGGGCTCTTGTAAAAGAGGTAGCCCCCGGCGGTGTGGTTCACCACGGCAGCCAGGTCCTCTACCCCCAGGTAGTTGGTCCAGGACACGGGCACGTCCACCCGGTCGACGACGTATTCCCGCTTTGCCTGGTCAAAATGTCCATACTCCATGGCATCCGCCTCCCATCATGTTGCTATTATCGTACATCGGGGAGGCGGCGGAAATCTATGGCGGAGAATGTGTTCTTTTGCCGCTGAATGGCGGAATTGAACCTTCCCCCGGCCTCTCCGGACCGGCCTGCGGCATGGGGCGGGAGTAAAAAAGCCGTCCCCGCATGTAACCTGCGGGGACGGTTTTTCCTGCGCTCTTTGGGGCGCGTTCAGTTTTGCCCCGCCCGCCGGGTCCGCGCTCCCCGGGACTTGGGCGTTAGAGCCTGAGGGCCGCGTAACGCTCCGCGTGCTCCGGGTGCTCCTCAAGATATCTATCCAGGGAAGCCTGGAAATCTTGATTTGCCTCGGGATGGGCCGAGAGAAACTCCCGGAGCTCCGCCACCGTCTGCCGCAGAGCCTCCGGCTCCTGCTTCAGCGTCAGATTGAACAGGGTTTTGGCGTAGTTTTCCTGTATTTCTACGTTCTGAGGATACCGTGTGAACAGTTCTTCCGACTGCTTTACGTTCTCTCGGGTTTTGCCCTCTTCGGTCTGCATAAAAGACAAGTTCACCAAGCCGTCGGAATATACGGAGGCAAACTGCTCATCTTCTGAAAACTGCTTATGCAGAAGCCGTACTTTGTCCATACAGCAAATTTGTCCTTCCAGCGGCTGCTTACTTGCTAAGATGACTAAGCTGATTGCGTATATGCCCGCAACTCCCAAGTTTTCTGGAAGCTGCTCATGCAGAAGCCTCACGCTGTCTATCGCCTGAAGGCGTTCTTCCATAGTTTGATCTTCAAGAGGAGCGGCTAAACCGGCTGCATAGGTCACCACAAAGCCCTCATTTTCCGGGAATTGTTTGCGCAGGGAGTCCAGTTTTTCTACAGTGGAGACGCAGTCTGTCGGAGACTGTTTGACCGACAGGTTGACCAGCGCTTTTGCATATTCAACAGCGATGGCTTCTTCCCCGGAAAACTGGTCATACAGCTTTTCCAGTCGGTCCAGCGCCTGCTCCGTCGTTTTGGGAAGCTGTTCCGTCATATCATACAAAAGCTTGCCGTAAAAGGCGGCCATAAATACAGAACTGGGCTGGCCCGTAAAGAGGACGTCCAGGATTTGACTGCGTTCCGCCAGCTTTTCCGGGTAGTCTCGGAGAACATTTCCAAGGAAGAGGAGCTGCATGGGATCGTTGTCCCAATTTTCCGGCAGCAGGAGCCCGGTTTGCCCCTTCCCGAAAACCTGCCACAAAACCAGATACTCTTTGACCAGATCCGGGCAATCCATGACCACCGCCTCTAAGATTTTCATTTCCTCCGGCGGATTTCCCGGACCAGTCATGATGACATGGACCTCGATTTTGTGGGCGGCGCCTATTTGCTGAAGCAGTTCCCGGAACGTCAGATCCAGCTTGTCGGCCCGCTTGCGAAGCTTTGGGTATTCGCCGTCCGCGATTTCATCCAGGGGCAGAAAGGACCTTGAGCATGCGCGGGCCAAGAGGTTTTCCAGCTCGGAGCGCATTTCCTTGGAAACGCTGTCGGCGGACAGGGCTCGGAGCCGGTCGTGGTAAAACTTTAATTCCCGCTTAATGAGGGCGTCCAGGACCTGCTCCTTGTTCCAGTGGGTGGGGTCCTTTCCGCCGCACCAGGCGTCCGTGATGGCCAGGGCGTAAATCGGCCTCTGCAGCTCACCGTCGATGTTTTTCAGCGCCTGAAGCAGGCGGTCCGCGTGCTCCTCGCCCGCCAGGGGCTTCGCCGAAGCCTGGGCGAAATCCATCATGATGGCTTTTAGCTCGTTGTCCTGGAGGGGCCCCAGGTCCAGGAAATCCGGGCGGTAGCACTTGGAGGAAATGGTGTCCTCATAGGGGGAGTCGGATAGCAGCAGCTCGGCCCACTTGGCGGAGTCCAGGTCCTTCCCGTCCCGCTCCAGCAGGAGAATCCTCAGCTTTTCGCTGCGGGGGCGCTCCGACACGGAGGCGATCCAGCTTCCCACCGCCTGGAAATGGGCCTGAACGTCGTCCGCCACGATAATGCAGCGGTCCGCGGGCAGGGGCTGACGGGTCAGCTCGCCGTAGTTGCTGTGCTTTAGCCAGAGGACTTTCCAGCCGCCGTCTCTCTGCCGGTTTGTAAACTCATAGACCAGGCGGCTCTTGCCCATGCCGCCGGGACCGGAGACGGCCCACCAGGAGACCGGCCCGGGAGCCTCGCAGAAGGCCTCCAACTGTGTGAGCTCCTCCTTCCGCCCGACAAACGGGATGTAGCCGGAGTCGTACATGAAGCGGCGCTCCGCCCTGGGCGCGGACTTTTTCACGCCGAGGTTCAGTTCCTGATAGGCGGCGGAATCGGTTTCCTCCAGCAGCCGCTCCAGGATGACGCGAACCGCTTCGTAATGTGTATTGGGGTAGAAAACGGCGGAAATCCCCAGCTTCCCCATTTCGACGCACCGCCTCTGGACGTCTTCGGGGCGGCATCCAAGGATTGCGTAATGGTCCAGGCCGGGCTGTTCCTCCGTCACCTGCCGGAGGACCTCCATGGTCCGGTCGGAGGCCAGGCTGCACCCCAGGAACAGCAGCCGCTTGCTCTGGAACCACTGGGGCAGCTCCTGCATGAGGGGCCCGGCGTAGGCCTTGTCGTACTGGTTCTTCGTAAGCACCAGGCGATCAATGTCGTGGACCTCCGGCCCGATGTCGCCGTGGAGCTTGAAGAGGCAGTGGGGATTTCCCTGCCGGGCCTGGGTCAGCAGGGCGCAGTCGTAAGGCGTGAGGACGTTGCCGAATTTCGCGCGGCCCTTGTCGTAGACCTCCTCCAGCACCCGGTCGAAATTGGTGGTCATGACGAGGCCGCTGTGGAACAGGTACGGCAGGACGTACGCGGCGGAGGCGGAGAGCTTGGCGGGATCGCAGTTTTGAATGTTGCGGTAATCAAAGATTTTCTGGAGCTCCTTTAGCATCCGGGGATAGTGGTCGTAGATGTCCTGGGCGGCCTGGAGAAGCTCTCCTTTTTCAATCAGCTCCTGGACGCCGTCGCGGATGCCGTCGGCGAATATGTACCCCGCAAGGTCCCTCAGTACGGCTGTCCACCCCTTGTAGCCGCAGAAGGCCGAAAGACCCGCTCCCACAAAGGGGATCAGCCGCCCGGCCTGGCAGTCCCGCTTCAGATCCTCGTAAACGGAACGGTTGTGCTCGGGATAAAAGTCCATGATTTCCGAAAACGTTATATTGGCCAACGCACTCACCCGCATCTCTTATAAGATAAGAAGATCATACCATTTGCGGCGGCGGTTTTCAACCGTTTTCGACGCTTCCGTTTTCAGAAAATGACGGCGTAAATGCCGTCCACGTTCAGACGCCGTTCCATCACCAGCTCCTCCAGGGCCTCCCGGCTGTCCGGCGGCGCGGCCCAGCACAGGCCGCAGCCCGCGGTAATGCTCCGGGGCACGGGGATCAGCCGCCCGGGCAGACCCTCCGCCTTGCAGGCGGCCTCCATGGCCATGGCCCCCACCGTGGTGCGGAAGGTCACCACGCACTTCTCCGTCTTTTGCCTCATGCCTCCGCCGCCTCCCGGGCCAGGATGCGGACCGCTTCCACCGCCGCGTCCGTCTCCTCCTCCGTGCTGGAGCAGGACCAGGAGAACCGGACGGCCCCCTGGTCCTCCGTCCCCAGGGCGCGGTGGAGCCGGGGGGCGCAGTGGGCCCCGGGGCGGGTGGCGATTTGGAAACGCTCCGCCAGCTCGTCGGAGACCTCGGCGGAATCCCAGTCCCCGATGTTCAGCGTGACGATGGGGGCCCGGAGGGGGGCGGTGAAGTCCCCGTAGACCGTCACCCCCGGCAAGTCCCTGACTCCCTCGTAAAACCGGCGGGCCAGGGCGTCCTCCCGGGCGCAGACGGCCTCAAGGCCGGCCTCGTTCAAAAAGTCCAGGGCGGCGTTCAGCCCCGCCAGGCCGTGGCCGTTGAGGGTCCCGGCCTCCAGTCGGGTGGGGTATTCGGCGGGCTGGGACTCGGAGTAGCTCTGGACCCCGGTGCCCCCCACGGCGAAGGGCCGGATTTCCAGCCCCTCCCGGAGGCACAGTCCCCCGGTGCCCTGGGGGCCCAGGAGGGACTTGTGGCCCGTAAAGCACACCGTGTCGACGCCCAGGGCCGTCATGTCGATGGGGAGGACCCCCGCTGTTTGGGATGCGTCCAGGATAAAAAGGAGGCCGTGTTTCTTGGCAAAACGGCCCACCCGGGCGATATCCACCGCATCCCCCGTCAGGTTGGAGGCGTGGGTGCAGACCACGGCCCGGGTCTCCGGCCGCAGCAGCCGCTCAAACGCGCCGTAGTCCAGCCGGCCTCGTTTATCCGCAGGGACGAAGTCCACCGCCGCGCCCTGTTCCCGGAGGCGGTACAGGGGACGCAGAACGGAGTTGTGCTCCAGGTCCGTGGAGAGAATGTGGTCCCCGGGGCCCAGCAGGCCGCTTATGGCAATGTTCAGCGCCTGGGTGGAGTTCTGGGTGAAGCAGACGTGGTCCACCCGGGGGCAGCCCAGCAGGATGGCGATTTTTTCCCGGGTCTCGTAGATGGTCCGGGCGGCGGACAGGGCCCCCTCGTGTCCCCCCCGGCCGCAGTTGCCGTAGGAAGACAGGGCCTCCATCACGGCCTGGGCCACGGCGGGGGGTTTTGTGCGGGTGGTGGCGGCGTTGTCCAGGTAAATCACGGCTTGACCACCTTGCCCGCTCCTGCCAGCTTCTCCACGATGGAATACATGTTGGTGACGCTGCCCACCGCCAGCTCCTCCGTCAGAGCGTAGTGATTCAGGCAGGTGCCGCAGGTGAGGATTTCCACCCCCTGGGCCTCCAGGCTTTTCAGGTCCTCCAGGGAGTCGGAGCCCCGGCAGGTAAGATAGGCCCCGCCGTTGTAAAAGAGCATGGTTTTGGGGAGCTCGGGAAGCTGGCCCACGGCGAAGAGAAAGCCCTTCATCAGCGCCTTCCCCAGCTCGTCGGAGCCCCGGCCCATAACGGCGCTGTCCACCGCGACCACCAGGTTTCCCCGCTGGTCCGGGGCGCAGGCCAGAGGGGGCTCCTCCAGAGGGGCCTCTCCGGCGGGATTTGTCACCTCCATGGCGACCACGAACTCTTTTTCGCTCAGCTTTTCGGATTTCGCCGCCAGCTTGTGGCCGGAGGCCATCCGGGTCAAGTTCTGCACGGCGATTTCATTGTCCACATGGACCTCTAAGATTCCCGGCCCGGTCATCTCCCGCAGGGCCCGGGTAGCTTTCACCACCGGGATGGGGCACTGCTCGCCTACGGCGTTCACAACGATTGTTTTCATCTCCATACCTCCGTTTTCCGCCCGGGGGCGGGTGTTGTCCTCATCATTGTACCGCCGGGGGCGGCGAAAGGCAAGGGCTATTTTTTGAAAAGAATATCGCGGGGATTTCGGAAAAGTCCTTGACAGTGCGGTCAGGGGGCGGCTACAATGAGAAAATCAAAGTACAAAAGATGCGAGGTCGTTTTATGAAAACACCCTTTGTCACAAAAGAGAAGCTGGAGGCTATCGCCGCCCGGCATCCCACCCCCTTCCACATCTACGACGAGCGGGGCATTCGGGAAAACGCCCGGCGGCTGAAGGCCGCCTTCGCCTGGAACCCCGGCTTCCGGGAGTACTTCGCCGTCAAGGCCACGCCGACGCCCGCCATTTTGAAGCTCCTCCACGAGGAGGGCTGCGGCTGCGACTGCTCCTCCCTGGCGGAGCTGGCCCTGGCGGAGCGCTGCGGGATCACCGGGGAAGCGGGGATCATGTTTTCCTCCAACAACACCACGGAGGAGGAGTTTCAGGCCGCCGCCCGCCTGGGGGGCATCATCAACCTGGACGATATTACCCTCATCGACACCCTGGTAAGCGCCCTGGGGAAGGTCCCGGAGAAAGTCTGCTGCCGGTACAACCCCGGCGGGGTCTTCACCCTGGGGGAGAGCCGGGACGGCGTGCAGGTGATGGACACCCCCGGCGACGCGAAGTACGGCATGACCCGGCCCCAGCTCAGCGAGGCGTTCCGGCGTTTGCGGGACCTGGGCGTTAAGGAATTTGGCGTCCACGCATTCCTGGCCTCCAACACCCTGTCTAACGACTATTACCCCGCTCTGGCCCGCATCCTCTTCCAGCTGGCGGCGGAGCTCCAGGAGGAGACCGGGTGCCGGATCACCTTCATCAACCTCTCCGGCGGCGTGGGCGTGCCCTACCGCCCGGAGGAGCCGGAAAACGACATCGCCGTCATCGGCGAGGGCGTGCGGAAGGCCTACGAGGAAATCCTGGTCCCCGCCGGCATGGGGGACGCAGCCCTGTACACGGAGCTGGGCCGCTACATGCTGGCCCCTTACGGCCATCTGGTCACCCGGGCCATCCATGAAAAGCACATCTACAAGGAGTATATCGGCGTGGACGCCTGCGCCTGTAACCTGATGCGCCCCGCCATGTACGGGGCCTACCACCACATCACGGTGATGGGGAAGGAGGGGGCCCCCTGCGACCACAAGTACGACGTGGCGGGGAGCCTCTGCGAAAACAACGACAAGTTCGCCGTGGACCGGATGCTGCCCAAGGTGGACATGGGGGACCTGCTGGTGATCCACGACGCGGGGGCCCACGGCTTTTCCATGGGCTACAACTATAACGGCAAGCTCCGCTCGGCGGAGCTGCTCTTCCGAGAGGACGGAAGCGTGGAGCTTATCCGCCGGGCGGAGACGCTGGAGGACTATTTCGCGACGCTGGTGTGGTAAAAAGAGACCGCCTGGAAATTTCCAGGCGGTCTCTTTTATCTTAAAGTTTGCGGAGCGCGTCCACCAGGGCGGTCTTGCCCTCGGTCTTCTCGTCCTTCATCTTGATGACCCGGGCGGGGCTTCCGGCCACCACGGCGTTTTCCGGCACGTCCTCGATGACCACGGCCCCAGCGGCCACCACGGCGTTTTTCCCGATATGGACCCCCTCGATGACCACGGCGTTGGCCCCCACCAGCACGCCGTCCTCCACGATGACGGGGGTGGCGGAAGCGGGCTCCACCACGCCGGCCAGCACGGCCCCTGCGCCGATGTGGCAGCGGGCCCCTACCGTGGCCCGGCCGCCCAGCACGGCCCCCATGTCGATCATGGTGCCCGGGCCCACTACCGCGCCGATGTTGAGGACGGCCCCCATCATGATGACGGCCCCCTCGCCGATCTCCACCTTTTCCCGGATGACGGCGCCGGGCTCGACGCGGGCTTTCACGCCCTTCAGGTCCAGCAGGGGCACGCCGGAGTTCCGGCGGTCGTTCTCAATAACCAAATCTGAGATGCTGCCTCGGTTGGCCTCCAGAATAGGGCCCAGCTCCGCCCAGTCGCCGAAGACGGTGAAGCTGTTTCCGGAGCCGAAGACCTTGGCGGAGCCGAAGTCCACGGGAGCGGTGGTGTTGACATAGAGCTTGACCGGGGTTTTCTTTTCCGAGTTTGCGATATAGTCGATGATCTCCTGTGCGTTCATAGGCGTCACTCTCCAAATAGAATTTTCTGCAAATCATAGACCCCGTTGGGCTTCCCCGGCAGCAGCCGGGCCATGTGCAGCGCGCCGTTGACAAAGATCTGGCGGCTGGCCGCCCGGTGGGTGAACTCCAGCTCCTCGCCGGGGCCGAAGAAGTGGACGGTGTGGGTCCCCGCCACCGTGCCTCCCCGGAGGGCGTGGACGCCGATTTCCTCTTTCCGGCGCTTCCCGGTGTTTCCCTCCCGGCCGTAGACCGGGGTCAGGGCGTGGGCGGGGTCGATGGCCTCCAGCAGCAGCTTAGCGGTTCCGCTGGGGGCGTCGGCCTTCTGGCTGTGGTGGGTCTCCGTCAGCTCGACGTCGAAGTCCGGCTTCAGCACCCCGGAGACCGCCTTCAGGGCCCGGACCAGCACGGCCACGCCCAGGGAGAAGTTGGCGCTCCACAGCACCGGGGCGGAGACCCCCAGGGCTTCCAGCTGGGCCATTTGGGCGGCGGTGTAGCCGGTGGTGCCGGAGAGCAGGGGCGTCCCGGTCCGGCGGACGTAGGAGCAGATTTCCGGCAGGGCCTCGGGCCGGGAGAAGTCGATTACCACGTCGGCGGTTTTCCCCAGCTTCCCCAGGCTGTCCAGGTCCGCCCGCCCAAAGGCGGCCTCGACTTCATCCCCGGCGGCCTGGGCGGTCTCCTGGAGGAGGCGGCCCATTTTGCCCCGGCCGATCAGGATGTATTTCACAGTAGACCCGCCTCCTCCAGCGTGGTCCGGAGGGCCTCCCTGTGCCCGGCGCTCATCTCGCACAGGGGCATGCGCAGGGGGCCCGCGTTCAGGCCCATCATGTTCATGGCGGACTTGACGGGGATGGGGTTCACCTCCATGAAGAGGTCGTTCATCAGCTTCAGGTATTTCAGGTGGTTCTTCAGGGCCTGGGCCTGATTCCCTCCGGCGTAGTCCGTCACGATCTCATGGCACACGTCCGGGCAGATGTTGGCAAAGACGGAAATGACGCCGCTGCCTCCGATGCTCATCAGGGGCAGGGTGATGTCGTCGTTTCCGGAGTAGAGGGCGAAGTCCGGGCCCACGCAGTGGGCGATTTTCATGGCGTAGGACATGTCCCCGCTGGCCTCCTTGATGCCGCAGATCTGGGGGTGCCTGCTGAGCTTCTCCACCACGGAGACGGGAATGGAGCAGCCCGTGCGGCCCGGCACGTTGTAGAGCAGGCAGGGGATGTGCACCTTGTCCGCCGTCTCGGCGAAGTGGCGGTACATGCCCTCCGGGTTGGCCTTGTTGTAGTAGGGGGCGATGAGCAGCAGGGCGTCGGCCCCCATGTCCTGGTACTCCACGCTTTTCTCAATTTGGGTGGCGGTGCAGTTGGAGCCGCTGCCTACGATGACGGGGACCCGGCCGTTTACCACCTTGATGGTGTGGGCCACCACGGAGGCGTCCTCCTCGTGGCTCATGGTGGGGTATTCGCCGGTAGTGCCCAGGGTGAGGATGCCGTCGGTCCCGCCGGCGATCTGCCGTTCCAGGAGCTGGGTGAGTACGTCGAAATTAACGCTGCCGTCCTCGTGAAACGGGGTGATCATGGCGACGATGGAGCCGGTTGGGTTGTTGAATTTCATTTGAGTGCCCTCCAGATGTTTGTATAGTCGGGGTGGTGGCGGTTGATATAAAAAAGCCGGTAGAGGCCGCGCTCCTACCGACAGTGTTCACGCCGGGACGGCGTGACGGCTCTGTAAGCGGATAGCGCCCCCGCAGCTTTGGGCTGCGGACAGTCCCGGAGGTCTTCCCCCCGGGCCCATCTCCCGCCCACGCCTGGGCGGAGGATTCGGCGGAGCTGCCTCCGCCGCGTTCCCAGCCTGCCGGCTCCCGCGACTTCTTCGTCTCCGCGCCTCTATCTCATTTTTGGCTATCATATCATCTTCCAAACCCGGTTGCAAGAGGGTAGGCGCAAAAAGTCCTTGTGGAAACCGACGAAAACGCCGCCGCCTCTTGCCCAGGGCCGCCGGAACATGCTATATTGAGGTTTACCGAATCGAACGCAAGGAGGCCGAAACCATGCAGCCTGTTGTCGAATACCGCCGCGCCCTGCACCGCATCCCGGAGCTGGACGACCGCCTGCCGGAGACCTGCGCCTATGTCCGTTCCGCCCTGGCCAGCTTTGACCTGGAGGCGTTTTCCCCCATCCCCTCCGGCGTCTGCGCCTATCTGGACGCGGGGAAGGCGGAGACTGTGGCTTTCCGGGCGGACATGGACGCGCTGCCCGTGGAGGAGGTCACGGGCCTCCCCTACGCCTCGGCCCACGCCGGGGCCATGCACGCCTGCGGCCACGACGGGCACACCGCCATGGTCCTGGCCCTGGCGGAGTACGCCGCCGCCCGCCGGGAAGCCCTGCCCCGGAATGTCCTCTTCCTCTTCCAGCCCGCCGAGGAGACCACCGGCGGGGCGGAAAAGCTCTGCAATACCGGAATCCTGGAGCGGTACCATGCCGCCCGGGTCTTTGCCCTGCACCTGTGGCCCAAGCTGGAGCGGGGGCGGGTTTACTGCCGCCCCGGTCCCATCATGGCCCGGTCCAACGAGGTGACGGTGACGCTCACCGGCAAGAGCGTCCACATCGGCCGGGCGGCGGAGGGAATTGACGCCATGACGGCGGGGGCGGAGTACCTCCGCCGGGCTTACGCCATGCTGGAAACCCTGCCGGGGGAGGAGCCGGTGGTGCTGCGCTTTGGGAAGATGGTCTCCGGCACGGTCCGCAACGCCGTCAGCGGCGGGACGGTGCTGGAGGGGAGCCTTCGGACCTATCGGGACGAGACTCAGGCCCTCTGCCGCCGGCGGCTGGAGGAGATCGGCCGGGAGATCGCGGCGGAGACCGGCTGCGGCGCGGGGGTTCATCTGAGCGAGGGCTATCCCGCCGTCTGGAACCACGAGGGGCTCTATAAGGCGGTCCAGTCCGCCCTGGGGGAGGCCGCGCCCCTGTCTCTGGAGGCCCCCATGCTGACGGCGGAGGACTTCTCTTTCTACCAGCGGCGGGTGCCGGGCCTGTTTTTCCTGCTGGGAGTGGGAGACACGCCGGAGCTCCACTCCCCGGAGTTCTGCTTCGACGACGAGGCCGTGCTGCCCCGGGGCGTGGAGTTTTTGAAGCGGCTGCTCCTGCTGGAATGACCCCCCTTGCAAATGGGAAAAAACGGGGTATAATAGCAGTGGAAACCATATTTTAGGAGGCCCGCCCATGCGCAGACCAAACGCCGTTCAAACCCTGGCCCTGGGTTTCGCCCTGCTGATTTTGGCGGGGGCGTGCCTTTTGTCCCTGCCCGCCGCCTCCCGGAACGGGGAGGGTATCTCCTGGACCAACGCCGTGTTTACGGCGGCCTCCGCCTCCTGCGTCACGGGGCTGACGGTGTACGACACCGCCACCCAATTCAGCGCGTTCGGCCAGGCGGTCCTCCTTCTGCTCATCCAGATCGGGGGCCTTGGCTTCGTGACGGCCTCCCTTCCGGCGGCGCTGCTGGCCCGGCGGCGGGTGGGCCTGCGGCAGCGGGCCCTGCTCCAGGACAGCGTGGGGGCCCTGCAGCTGGGGGGCGTGGTCCGCCTGGCCCGGCGGGCCCTGCTGGTGACGTTTTTGTGCGAGGGCCTGGGGGCGGCGCTGCTGGTATTCTGGTTCTGCCCCCGGTACGGACTGGGGAGGGGGCTTTGGATGGCCGTGTTTCACGCCGTCTCGGCCTTCTGCAACGCGGGCTTCGACCTTCTGGGTACCGGCGCGTCCATCACCGCGGAGGCGGGGGAGCCCCTTTTGAACTTCGTGCTGATGGCCCTCATCATCTGCGGGGGCCTGGGCTTCCTGGTGTGGGACGACATCCTGACCCACGGGCGGCATTTCCGCCGCTGGCGGCTCCACTCCAAGATGGCCTTTACCGTGACCCTGTTCCTCTTCGCCGGGGGCGGAATCGCCTTCTGGTTTTTGGAGGCGGACTGTGCCTTCGCCGGGGCGGACGGCCCCACACGGGCGCTGATGGCGGCTTTCCAGTCGGTGACGGCCCGGACGGCGGGCTTTGCCTCGGTGGACCAGACCGCCCTGAGCCAGGGGGGCGTGTTGCTGATGCTGCTTTTGATGTTTGTGGGCGCGGCCTCCGGGTCCACCGGCGGCGGCGTGAAGGTGAACACCTTCGCGGTGCTGGCCCTGGGAGTCCGGGCGCGGATCTGGCGGCAGGACGACGTAAACGTCTTCCACCGCCGCTTGGACGGCGGGGACATCCACAAGGCCTATTCCACCGCCGCCGTCTACCTGTTTGGGGCGGCGCTGGGCACGATGGTGCTGTGCGTCCAGGGCGCGGAGCTGACGGACGCGCTGTACGAGATCTTCTCCGCCATGAGCACCGTGGGCCTCAGCCGGAACCTGACGGGGTCCCTGCCGCTGCTTTCCAAATGGGTGGTGATTCTGCTGATGTTCACCGGACGGGTGGGCAGCATCTCCGTGGCCATGGCGGTGACCCGCGGGCGGGCGGCGCAGAACGGGCTGCGCTATGTGCCGGAGAAAATTCTGATCGGTTGAGAGGGGAGGACAGGGAATGAAATCCTTTTTGGTCATCGGCTTGGGCCGCTTCGGGCGGCACCTGACCCGGTATCTGCTGGAGCTGGGGAACGAGGTCATGGTTTTGGACCGCGACGAGGAAAAGGTGGCGAAGATTGCCAACATGGCCACCGCCGCCTGTGTGGGGGACTGCCAGGACGAGCAGGTTTTGGAGTCCCTGGGGGTGCGGAATTTCGACATTTGCTTCGTCTGCGTCCGGGACGACTTCCAGTGCTCCCTGGAGGCCACGGCGGCCCTGAAGGAGCTGGGGGCCCGGTTCGTGGTGGCCCGGGCGGACCAGGAGCGGCAGATTAAATTCCTGCGGAAAATCGGGGCGGACTTCGTAGTCCACACGGAGATGGACATGGCCCGCCGGGCGGCCATCCGCTTCTCCGCCGAGAATGTCTTCGACTACTTTGAGCTCACGCCGAAATTCGCCGTTTTTGAGTTGGAGATCCCCGAGGAGTGGGAAGGACATACGGTGGTGGAACTGGAAGTCCGGCAGAAATATAACGTGAACATCTTAGGCGTGAAGAGCGGCGACGTGGTGGTCCCCCTGGTGGACCCCAACTACCGCTTCCGGGACGACGCCCATATCATCGTGGCCGGGGACAAGGAAGCGGGCATCCGCCTGATGAATTTGCATTAAGTTCCGGCATAGTTCCCGGCTTTCGGCGCATGCTGTCTCTGAGGTGATGTTTCATGTCAAAGGACAGGCGCGCGGTAAATAACCTTGACGATGGCAAGCCGTTTCTCCGGCTGGAGCCGGAAAAGAGAATCTGCCCCATTCAGGACCCGGATTCTATCTACAAGTACCCACTGGCGACATCCGAGGAGATGGGCTTCCGGGTGCTGGACAATTTTCCCGAAGAGCACATCCAGTAAGCGCGAAACGCCCCCTCCGGGTTGACCGGAGGGGGCGCGTCGGGAGCGTTATTTGCAGGAGGCCAGGTCCCGGAGGAAGTCCTCCACGGCCCGCTCGGGCGTGGCCCAGCTGGTGACCAGGCGGATGCAGGTGTGCTCCGGGTCCGCGGCGTGGTCCACCTCGAACTCGTAGCCCATGGCCTGGAGCTTTGCGATGGCCTCGTTGGGCAGGACGGGGAACTGCTGGTTGGAGGGGGAGGGCACCGGCAGGGGATAGCCCAGGGCGGCCACGCCGTCCCGGAGCCGGAGGGCCAGCTCGTTGGCGTGCCGGGCGGCCTCCACATAGGTGCCGTCCTCCAGCAGGGCCTGGAACTGGATGCCCAGGAGGCGGCCCTTGGCCAGCATGGCCCCCCGGCGCTTCATGTGCCAGCGGAAATCCGGCCGGGCCTTGGCGAAGACCAGGGCCTCGCCGAAGAGGGCGCCGTTTTTCGTGCCGCCGATGTAGAACACGTCCGCCAGGGCCGCGTAATCCGGGAAGGTCATGTCCCCGCAGGCCAGGGCGGAGCCCAGCCGGGCGCCGTCCAAGAAGAGGATCAGCCCGTGCTTGTCGCAGCACTGCCGGAGGGCCGTCAGCTCCGCCTTGGAGTAAACGGTTCCGATCTCCGTGGTGTTGGAGACGTAGGCCATGGCGGGCTTCACCTGGTGCTCGTCGCTGTGGAGCTCCGGCACGGACTCGATCATGGCGGGGGTGAGCTTCCCGTCCGGGCTGGGGACGGCGATCACCTTGTGCCCCGTGCCCTCGATGGCCCCGGTCTCGTGGACGTTGACGTGGCCCGTGTGGGCGGAGATCACCGCCTCATAGGGCTTGAGCATGGACTCGACGACCAAAAGGTTCGTCTGGGTGCCCCCCACCAGGAAGTGGACGTCCGCCTCCGGCGCGGCGCAGAGCTCACGGATGAGCTCCCGGGTTTGCTGGCAGCGGGGGTCCAGGCCGTAGCCCCGGGTCTGCTCGAAATTGGTCTCGGTGAGGGCCTTTAATACCTTGGGGTGGGCCCCTTCGCTGTAGTCGTTGCGGAAACTGTACATGGCGAACCTCCAGAAAGTAACAACCGCGGCAGAGAACTGTTACGGAATGTTACAGATTTGATGTTGAAATTATAGCGCGAATCCTGTATAAAAACAAGGAACAGAAACAGAAAATTTTTCCCGGCGGGGGAGCCGGAGGAGCGGGAGGAGATGCACTTGAAAAAGAGAGCGGTATGGGTTTTGGCGGCTTTGCTGCTGCTGGCCGCCGGCTGCGGAGGGCAGATGGAGGAGGACGGGCCGGAAACGGCGGAGGTATCCCTGGACAGCCTGTACGCCGGTATGGCGGAGGCGTGCGGCTGGGAAGAGGGCTACATGGCGGACGTGGAGGGGGAACTGCTGGAGGGCTATTACCCCGGCCTCTCCGAAATCCCCGCCAAGCAGCTCATCGCCAGGGTGCCCGCCATGAGCTCCGACGTGAACGAGGTCGTGCTCATCCAATGTGAGACGGAGGAGGATGCGGAGGCCGCCGCCGCCATTCTCCAGGACCGGATTGACAGCCAGGCGGAGGGCGGAGCCTGGTACCCCGAGAGCCTGGAGGCCTGGAAAAGGGCCAAGGTGCTGCGGGAGGGGACCTATACGGCGCTGATTGCCTCTGGGGCGCATCAGGAGGCCCTGGAGGAGCAGTTCGGCCTCCAATTCCGGTGAGGGGGATTCCATGGTTTTCAGCAGCCTGACGTTTTTATTTGGGTATCTGCCGCTGACGCTGGCCCTGTACTTCCTTACGCCGCTTCGGCGGCGTAATTTTGTGCTGCTCCTCGTCAGCCTCTTTTTCTACGGCTGGGGGGAGCCGGTGTACGTGGGAGTCATGTTCCTCTCCATCTTTATCGACTACACCCATGGCCTTTTGGTGGAGAGGTTTCGAGAGCGGGACCGGCTGGCCCGGTGGTTCGTGGGACAGTCGGTGGTGTTCAACCTGCTGCTCCTGGGCTTTTTCAAGTACTGGGACTTCCTGGCGGCGAACCTGTCCCTGCTTCCGGGAGTGGACCTGCCCGGGCTGGGGCTGCCCCTGCCCCTGGGCATCTCCTTCTTTACCTTCCAAACCATGAGCTATACGATTGATGTCTACCGCAAGGACGCGCCGGTCCAGCGAAACGTCGTGGACTTCGGGGCCTACGTGACGTTATTCCCCCAGCTCATCGCCGGGCCCATTGTGAAGTACAAAACCGTGGCGGCGGAGCTGGTTCGGCGGACCGTCACGCCGGTGGATTTCGCGGAGGGGGCCTGCCGGTTCACAGCGGGCCTTGCAAAAAAAGTGCTGCTTGCCAATGCCGCCGGGGCCCTGTGGGAGAGTTGCCTTGCCTCCCAGGGCTCCGGGGCGCTGACCGTGGCGGGGGGCTGGACGGGGCTCCTGGCCTTCGGCTTCCAGATTTACTTCGACTTCTCCGGCTACTCCGACATGGCCATCGGCCTGGGACGCATCCTGGGTTTCCGGTTCGGCGAGAACTTCGACCACCCCTACCTCTCCACCTCCGTGGGGGAGTTCTGGCGGCGGTGGCATATGTCCCTGACCTCCTGGTTTCGGGAGTACCTGTACTTCCCCCTGGGGGGCAGCCGGGCGGGGAAGGCAAGGACGCTGCGCAATCTGGTCGTTGTCTGGTTCTGCACCGGCTTCTGGCACGGGGCCAGTTGGAACTTCATTCTGTGGGGGCTGTACTTCACCCTGTGGCTGATTCTGGAGCGGTTTGTGTTTAAGGGCCTCCTGGTCCGGACGCCGGTTTGGGTGAAGCGGGCTTACACGCTGCTGGTGGTGTTCGTGGGCTGGGGAATCTTCGCCATGGAGGACCTGGGGGTCTGCGGGCGGTATCTCAGAGTGTGCTTTGGCGGCGGGCCGCTGTGGTCCGCCCCGGACGGCTATCGTTTGAGAAGCTGGGCCGTGGTCCTGCTTCTGCTGGCTCTGGGGTCCACCACCCTGGCGGCGGACCTGTGGAGAAAAATCCCGGAGCGGGGCCGGAAGATGCTGGCCCCGGTGCTGATGGCCCTGGGGCTGGTCCTCTCCACCGCCTATTTGGTGGACGGCAGCTACAACCCCTTCCTGTATTTCCGGTTTTAAGGAGGCGGTAAGATGACAACGAGATACAGCCGCTTCCTGTCGGCGTTCTTCTGCCTCTTCCTGGGGGGACTGCTGGCGTGGCACGTCCTCCTGCCGGACCGGGAGCGGTCCGACGTGGAGAACCGGACCCTGGCCCAGTTTCCGGAATTTTCCTGGAAGGCTCTGAAGGACGGCAGCTTTACCGAGGGCGTGGAGGAGTACTTTGCGGACCAGTTCCCCCTCCGGGACCAGTGGACGGGCCTCAAGGCCCGGACGGAGCAGGTCCTGGGCAAGCGGGAGTTCAACGGGGTCTACCTCTGCGGCGACGCGCTGATCGCCAAGGTGGACCCTCCCAGGGACGGCCTGGAGGAGAAGAATTTGAGCTATGTTTCCCGTCTGACGGAGCGGACGGAGGTCCCGGTGTACCTGGGCCTCATCCCCTCGGCGGCGGAGATACGCAAGGACGATCTGCCCAAGGGGGCGGAAAGCTGGGACCAGGCGGCCTTTATCGCCCGGGGGTTGGAGCTGGAGGGCGTGGAGCCCGTCGACTTTTTGACCCCGCTGGCCGCTCACGCTGGAGAGAGCATTTTCTACCGCACGGACCACCACTGGACCACCCTGGGGGCTTACTATGGATATGCGGCCCTGATGGAGTCCCTGGGCCGGGGAGACGAGGTCCTGGAGCAGGAGGCGTTTGAGCCTTGGATTGAGTATCACTCCGACGAGTTTCAGGGGACGCTGTATTCCCAGTCCGGCATCCATTGGCTTCCGTCGGACGCTATCGAGTTCTGGGTGCCGGACGTGGGTTTCGAGGTTACCTCCTGGCGGGACGGTTCCTCGAAGTGGTCCACGCTGTACGACCTGAACAAGCTCCAGACCAAGGACAAATACTCCGCCTTCCTGGGGGGCAACCAGCCCCTCTGCGTCATCCGCAACCCCGAGGGAACGGGGAAGCTGCTGCTCATCCGGGATTCCTACGCGGATTCCATGGCCCCCTTCCTGGCCCTGCACTTTGAGGAGGTTCACCTGCTGGACCCCCGGTATTACCGCTACTCCGCCGCGAAATACGCGGAGGAGAACGGCCTGGACGCCATCGCCGTGGTGTACAGCGTGCCGAACTTCATCACCGACCGGAATCTGGTCCTGCTGACCCAATAGGGCTTGCCCGGGCGGCGGAAGCCGCCGGATCATGCATAACAAACCGCTTGAGCGGGTCCATGCCGGACCGGCCCAGGCGGTTCGTTTCTCTCTTTATCGTTTCAAGGCGCAGGAAGCCCAAACCGCATTGTGGTCGGAGAGCTCCTCCCCGGCAAAGGCCGCCAGGGCGGAGCCCGCCGGGGCGAAAGTGCAGTCCTCCCTCCGGGTGGAGACGGTGCGGCTCTCTCCCGCCTCCAGCCCTCGGACCAGCAGCCAGTCCAGCCGCAGGTCCAGGTGTCCCCCGCCCGGCAGGGGCTTGCGCCGGGTGGGGACGGCCTGTTCCGGCAGGAGGCGGTAGCCCGCCGCCTCCGCCGCCGGGAGGCACGCTTCCCAGGTGGCCACGTCCTCCAGGCACCGGCGCTGAAGCGCGGGGCTTCCCGCCACGGCCTGGATGGCGTCCTTGTCCCGGCCGTCGAAGGTGTTGGTGTTCAAATCGCCCCCCAGGATGACCGGCATGCCGGGGAACATGGCCTCCGCCTCCGCCAGCACGGCCTCCAGCTGGGCCCGGCGGCCCGGGCCGTGGGTCCGGTTCTCCAGGTGGATGGTCCCCACGCCCACCGGCGCGCCCGCCACGTCCAGCTCCGCCAGAATCGCCAGCCGCCCGCCGATGCGCCGCTGGCGGTCGAAGTACCAGTTGTACTGCTCCGGCAGGCGGACTGCCTTGGCCCGCCGGATGGGCCAGCGGGAGAAGATGGCGTTGCCGTGGAAGCCCTTGGGGTCCGCCCCGTTCACCAGCTCGATGAACTCCAGGCCGAAGACCGCGTTCATCCCCAGCCGCTTTGCCAGTTCCAGGGTGGTGTTTTTCCCGCCGGAGCGGATGCAGCCGTCGTCCAGCTCGTTGGCCAAAATCACGTCGAAGGGCCGGGCCTCCGGGCAGGTTTCCAGAAAGTCACCCAGCTCCTCCAGGCACACGCCCCGCTCCATGTTGAACACCAGCGTGCCCAGGGCCTCCGGGACCTCCGAAGGGGCCGGGGCCAGGTTGTGGATTTCCGCCTGGGAAAACTGGGGGATCATGGCCATGACTTCCGCCTGGGAGGTATGGTCCAGCAGCGCCCCCAAACGCTGCCGCTCTTCATTGGGCAATCCCTGCATTGTAATTGGCCTCCTTGGTTTTTCTGCTAGGATATCATTTTCTTCCGGCGTTCGTCAAGACGGATTCCCGTTTTCAGGAGGGAGAAAAGACGGCCTTGCTTTTGCCGCCCTTTGCGGCTATAATAAGCGCCATAATAAAGATAAAGGAGAGGAAGCGCTATGAACGCCACCCGCATCGAACACGACACCATGGGGGAAATCGCCGTCCCGGCGGAGCGCCATTGGGGCGCACAGACCCAGCGGAGCCTGGAAAACTTCAAAATCGGCGGCCAGCGCCAGCCGAAGGAAATCATAGCCGCCTTTGCCTACCTGAAGGAAGCCTGCGCCAGAGCCAACGCCGCCGCAGGCAAGCTGACGGCGGAACAGGCCGCCGCCATCGCCGCCGCCTGCCAGGAAATCCGGGCGGGAAAGCGGGACGAGGAGTTCCCCCTGGTGGTCTGGCAGACGGGCAGCGGCACGCAAACCAATATGAACGTCAACGAGGTGGTTGCCCACCTGGCGGCAGACCGGGGCGTGTCCCTCCACCCCAACGACCACGTAAACGCCTCCCAGTCCTCTAACGACACCTACCCCTCCGCCCTCCACATCGCGGCGGCGCTGAGCGTGGCAAACGAGGTCCTCCCGGCGGCGGAGCGGCTGGCAGGGGCCTTCAAACGGCTGGAGGACGCCTACCCGGACCTCATCCGCATTGGCCGGACCCACCTCCAGGACGCCACGCCCCTGCGCTTCGCCCAGGAGGTCTCCGGCTGGCGGGAGCTGGTGGAGGCCCCCTGCCGGATGCTCCGGGCCGCCCTGGAGGAGCTCTGCCGCCTGGCCATCGGCGGCACCGCCGTGGGCACCGGATTGAACGCCCCCAAGGGCTACGACGAGATGGTCTGTAAGGAGCTCCGAGCCCTGACGGGGCTGGACTTTCAGCCGGACCCGAATAAATTTCACGCCCTGACCAGCAAGGACGCCCTGGTCTTCACCCACGGGGCATTGAAGGCCCTGGCGGCGAACCTGATGAAAATTGCCAACGATATCCGCTGGCAGGCCAGCGGTCCCCGCTGCGGCATGGGCGAGCTCCGCATCCCGGAGAACGAGCCCGGCAGCTCCATTATGCCCGGGAAGGTGAACCCCACCCAGTGCGAGGCGGTCACCATGGCGGCGGTGCAGGTGATGGGAAACGACGCGGCCATCGGCTTCGCCGCCTCTCAGGGCAATTTCCAGCTGAACGTCTTCCTGCCCGTCTCGGCCTATAACTTCCAGCTCTCCGCCCGGCTGCTGGCGGACGTAATGGACTCCTTCCGGGTCCACTGCGTGGAGGGAATTGCCCCCAACGTGGAACGGATGGAGGAGAACCTGAACAACTCCCTGATGCTGGTCACCTGCCTGACACCGAAGATCGGCTATGAGAAGGCGGCGGAGTGCGCCAAGAAGGCCCTCCACGACGGCACGACACTAAAGGAAGCCGTCCTCTCCCTAGGCCTGCTGACGGCGGAGGAGTTTGATGAAACTGTTAAACCGGAAAAGATGGTATAAACCGTTAGCCGGGCGGCGGTGCATGTTTGTAAAAAACGGAGAATTTATTATACTACCGAATTAGCGCTTTACTATGCTAAAAAATCGGAGTATACTGTAATCCATCACCGGGGCGCTGCCCCGCAAGGAGGAACCCCATGGAATTGGATTTGAAGATGCTGCGGCCCCAGGAGCGGCTGTCCCTCCGGCTCCGCCTGCTCTATGAGCAGGCGGGCTTCCGGCAGTACCGCATGGGCCGCTTCGAGGAGTACGGCCTCTACCAGCAGAACCGCCGTTTTTTGGCCTCCGACCAAGTCATCACCTTCACGGATTTGGACGGGCGGCTGCTGGCCCTGAAGCCCGACGTGACCCTTTCCATCGCCAAGAACGCCCAGTTCGGGGAGGGGGGCTGCGGGCGGTTCTACTATGCGGAGAACGTCTACCGCCCCAGCCAGGAGAGCCACACCTTCCAGGAGATCAGTCAGATGGGCCTGGAATGCATCGGCGCGGTGGACGACGAGACCACCGCCCAGGCGGTGCTTCTGGCGGGGAAGAGTCTGGCCCTGACGGGCCGGAACTTCGTGCTGGAGGCCAGCCACATGGGCTTCGTGGCGGGACTGCTGGACGCAGTGGGCGCGCCGGAGACCGCCCGGCCCCGGCTGCTCAGCTGTATCCGGGACCGGAACCTGCACGAGCTGAGAGCGGCGGCGGAAGAGGCGGGCTTGTCACGCCAGGGCGCCGACGCCCTCTGCCGCCTGGACGTCCTGGCGGGGGACTGGAAGGCGGTGCTGGCCCAGGCGGAGCCCATCGCCCTCAACGCCGCCGCAGGCGCGGCCCTGGCGGAGCTGAGAACCCTCTGCGCCGCCCTGGAGGCCCAGGGGCAGAGCCTGCGGCTGGATTTGTCCCTGGTCAACGACATGGAGTATTACAACGGCCTGGTTCTCCAGGGCTATGTGGCGGGCCTTCCCCGGGCGGTGCTCAAGGGCGGGCGCTACGACCCCCTGGCGGAGCAGTTCCGCCCCGGGGCCCGGGCCGTGGGCTTCGCCCTGTACTTGGATGAGCTGGACCGCCTGAGCGACGCCGTTCCCAAGGCGGGGGAGAGGGTCATGCTGAACATCGCCCTGCCCAAGGGCCGCCTGGGGGACAAGGTTTACAGCCTCCTGGCCGGCGCGGGTTACGGCTGCGCCGAGGACTACAACGAGAGCCGGAAGCTGGTGGTGGAGAACCCCGCCGCGGGCGTCCGCTATTTCCTGGTGAAGCCCAGCGACGTGGCCATCTATGTGGAACACGGCGCGGCGGACGTGGGCATCGTGGGCAAGGACATCCTGGCCGAGTCCGGGGCGGACGTGTACGAGCTGCTGGACACGGGCCTTGGGAAGTGCCGTATGTGCGTGGCGGGGGCCGAGGATTTCGCCGACGACCCGGGCCGGACTCTCCGGGTGGCGACGAAATTCGTGAACATCGCGAAGGCCTACTACGCCGCCCAGGGCCGGGATATCGACATCATCAAGCTGAACGGGTCCATTGAGCTGGCCCCCATCCTGGGCCTCTCCGATGTGATTGTGGACATCGTGGAGACCGGGACCACCCTGCGGGAGAATCATTTGAAGGTGCTGGCGGAGTTCATGCCCATCTCGGCCCGGTTCGTGGCCAACCGGGCCAGCTTCCAGTTCAAGCGCCGGGAGATTGAGACTCTGCTGGGGAAGCTGACGGAGGTGACGGGGGTATGATGAAAATTCTGGACTTTGACGCCCTCTCCCCAGAGGACTTTTTGAACCGGGACATTCAGGGGTTGGAGGACGTATCCGCCGCCGTGGATGCGGTCATCGCGGACGTTCGCAAGCGGGGCGACGCCGCCCTGCGGGACTATACCCGCCGTTTCGACGGCGCGGAGCTGAAGGATCTGCGGGTGAGCGCGGAGGAGTTTGACGCCGCCCGGGAAGCCGTGGACCCCTATTTTATGGAGACGCTGCGGGCGGCGGCGGAGAACATCCGGCGCTTCCACGAGCGGCAGAGGCACAACGACTTCGTCCTCACGGACCGGGCCGGCATTGTCATGGGCCAGCGGTGGACCCCTATCGAGCGGGTGGGTATCTGCGTGCCCCGGAGCCCGGAGGCGTTTCCCTCCACTATTTTGATGAACGTCATCCCGGCCCGGATCGCCGGAGTGCGGGATATCGTCATTGTAACGCCTCCCCGGCCGGATGGCTCCGTCAGCCCGGAGGCCCTGATGGCGGCAGAGCTGGCGGAGGCGGCGGAGGTTTTCAAGATCGGCGGGGCCCAGGCCGTGGCGGCCCTGGCCTACGGCACGGAGACCGTGCCCCGGGTAGACAAGATCGTGGGCCCCGGCGGCGTCTTCGTGGCCACGGCGAAACGGAAGGTCTTTGGCCGGGTGGACATCGACATGATTGCCGGGCCCAGCGAGATTTTGGTCCTGGCGGACGGGAAGACGAATCCCCAATGGGCGGCGGCGGACCTCCTCAGCCAGGCGGAGCACGACGTACTGTCCTCCGCCGTGCTGGTGACGGACAGCCGGGAGCTGGCGGAACAGGTACAGGCGGAGGTGGAGGCTCAGCTGGAGACTCTGCCCCGGAAGGACATCGCCCGCCGGTCCATCGAGGAAAACGGGAAAATCATCGTCACGGACAGTCTGGACAAGGCGGTGGAGGCGGTGAACCGCATCGCCCCGGAGCACCTGGAGCTCTGCGTGGACGACCCCTTCGCCCTGCTGCCCCGAATCAAAAACGCCGGGAGTATTTTTCTGGGCCGGACGACTCCGGAGGCCCTGGGGGACTATTTCGCGGGGCCGAACCACACCCTGCCGACGAACGGCGCCGCCCGGTTCTCCAGCCCCCTGGGAGTGGACGACTTCATGAAGCGGTCCAGCTTCCTCTGCTATGACCGGGCGGCGCTGAGTGCCTGCGCGGACCGCATCGCGGACTTCGCCCGGCGGGAGGGCCTGGAGGGCCACGCCCGGTCGGCGGAGAGCCGGAGAAAATTTGAATGAAAGCGGTGTTTTTATGAGCCGGTTTTTATCCCCCGAGGCCCTGCGGCTGGACCCTTATACCCCCGGCGAGCAGCCCCGGGACCAGCAGTACATCAAGCTGAACACCAACGAGAGCCCCTTCCCGCCCTCCCCGAGGGTGCTGGAGGCCCTGAGCCGGACGGAGGCGGAGAAGCTCTATCTTTATTCCGATCCCACCTGTGCGGCGCTGAACGCCGCCATTGCCAAGCGGTATGGCCTGGACCCGGGGAACGTCATTTCCGGCAACGGCTCCGACGAGATTCTGGCCTTTGCCTTCCGGGCTTTCTGCGGCGAGGGAAAGCTTGTGGCCTTCGCCGACATCACCTACGGCTTCTATGAGGCCCAGGCGGCCCTCTTCGGCCTGGAGGCCAAGCGGGTCCCCCTGCGGGAGGATTTCTCCCTGAACGTGGAGGACTACCTGGATTTCCCCGGCGCCGTGGTCATTGCCAACCCCAACGCCCCCACGGGCATGGCGGTTCCCGTCTCGGACATCCGGCGGCTGCTGGAAAGGGACCCGGACCGGGTGGTGATTGTGGACGAGGCGTATGTGGACTTTGGCGCCGAGAGCTGCGCGCCCCTGGTCCGGGAGTACGAGAACCTGCTGGTGACCCAGACCATGTCCAAGAGCCGCTCCCTGGCCGGGGGCCGGGTGGGCTTCGCCCTGGGCTCTGCGGAGCTCATCGCGGGTTTGAACCGGGTGAAGTACAGTTTCAACCCTTACAACGTCAACCGCCTCTCCCTGCTGGCGGGAGCCGCCGCCGTGGAGGATGAGGACTATTTTCAGTCCTGCTGCCGGACCATTCAGAAGACCCGGGCTTGGACCACGGCGGCACTGGAGAAGCAGGGCTTCACCGTCCTGCCCTCCTCCGCCAACTTCGTCTTCGCCAAATCGGACCGCATTCCCGGCGGGGAGCTGTACCGGAAGCTGAAGGAAAACGGCGTCCTGGTCCGCTGGTTCAGCAAGGACCGCATCCGGGATTTCTGCCGGATTACCATCGGCTCCAGGGAGCAGATGGAGGCTCTGGCGGAACAGATTGACCGGCTTCTGGCCGGGAGATAAGGAGGGAAGCGCATGCGCACCGCGAGTATTCAACGGGACACAAGAGAGACGCAGATACGGCTCACGCTGAACCTGGACGGAACCGGAAAGGCGGAAATTTCTACCGGCTGCGGCTTCCTGGACCACATGCTGGAGCTCTTCGCACGGCACGGGGACTTCGACCTCGCCGCGGCCTGCCATGGAGACACCCAGGTGGACGATCACCACTCTGTGGAGGACACCGGCATCTGCCTGGGCAAGGCGTTTCAGGAGGCTTTGGGGGACAAGCGGGGCATCGTCCGCTACGGGCAGTTTCTGCTGCCCATGGACGAGACCCTGGTCCTGTGTGCCTGTGACCTCAGCGGCCGGGATTACCTGGGCTGGGCGGTGAACCTGCCCGCCGCCAAGGTGGGGGACTTTGACACGGAGCTGGCCAAGGAGTTTTGGCTGGGCTTTGTACGGAACTGCCCCGGCTCCCTCCATATCCGGCAGCTGGCGGGGGAGAACGCCCACCATATTTTAGAGGCCGTCTTCAAGGGCATGGGCCGGACGCTGAAGCAGGCCGTGTCCTTGGACCCCAAGCATATGGGCGAGATTCCCAGCACGAAAGGGGTGCTGTGATGACCGCCATCGTGGACTACGGGGTGGGGAATTTATTTTCCCTGGGCTCCAGCCTCCGCGCCCTGGGGCTGGAGGCGGAGGTGACTTGCGAGGCGGAGCGCCTTCGGGCGGCGGACCGCATCATCCTCCCCGGCGTGGGAGCCTTCGGCGACGCCCGGGCCAAGCTGGACGCCACGGGCCTGGTCCCGGTCCTGCTGGAGGAGGCGGAGCGCAAGCCCCTGCTTGGCATTTGCCTGGGGATGCAGCTCCTCTTCGACCGCAGCTTTGAGTACGGGGAGCACCCCGGCCTGGGGCTGATCCCCGGCGAGGTGGCCTCTCTGGAGGAGGACCTGGCGGACAAGGCGCTGAAGGTCCCCCACATGGGCTGGAACAGCCTGGAGCTTGTAAGGGAGGATCCGCTGTTCAAGTACTTCCAGGACGGCGAATATGTTTACTACGTCCACAGCTTCTACGCCCGGAACTGCCGGGAGAGCACCCTGGGAGTCTCCCTATACGGAAACCTGGCCGTCACCGGCGCGGTCCGCCGGGGGAACGTCTGGGGAACCCAGTTCCACCCGGAGAAGTCCGGAGACGCGGGACTGCGGCTGCTGCGGGCCTTTGCGGAGCTTTGAGAGAGGGGAGACGCTATGAGAAGAAAAGACCGGGAGGTTACGGACTCAGTCAAAATCCGGGAAATTATTACGGCCTGTGATTGCTGCCGCCTGGGGCTGTGCGACGAGGGGCGGGCCTACGTGGTCCCCCTGGACTTCGGCTTTGCGGAGCGGGACGGGCGGTATACCTTCTATTTCCACGGCGCAAAAGAGGGCCGGAAAATCGACCTCATCCGGAAGACCGGCTGGGCCGCCTTTGAGATGGACACGGGCCACGAGTGGGTCGTGGGGGAGGAGGCCCAGGAGACCACCTCCCGCTTCCGATGCGTCATGGGCGGAGGCCCGGTGACGCTGGTGGAGGCGGAGGAGGAAAAGCGGGCGGGCCTTTTGGCCATTTTGGCCCACGTCACCGGGAGGGATCAATGGGAGATCGGCGGGGCGGCCCTGGAGGGCACCCAGGTCTTCCGCCTGGACGCCGAGGAGCTGACCTGCAAGGTCCACCCGTGAGAAAGGAGCGGAAGCATGCAGATTTTCCCAGCGATTGACCTGCGGGGCGGCCAGGTGGTCCGCCTCTACCAGGGGGACTACGGCCAGGAGACCGTCTATGGCTCGGACCCCTGCGCCCAGGCCCGGGAGTTTATCGCCGCCGGGGCCCAGTACCTCCACGTAGTGGACCTGGACGGGGCCCGGGACGGCGCCCCGGCGAACTTCGACAGCGTCGCCGCCATTGCGAAACAGGGCGGGCTCTATATCGAGGTGGGCGGCGGAATCCGCACGGAAGAGCGGATCCGCCAATACCTGGACCTGGGGGTGGGCCGCTGCATTTTGGGCACCGCCGCCGTGAAGGACTTTGCCTTTACCGCCCGCATGGCCGAAACCTACGGGGACCGGATCGCCGTGGGCGTGGACGCCCGGGACGGGTATGTGGCCGTCAACGGCTGGAAAGAGCTTTCCCGGGAAAAGGGGGTGGACTTCTGCCGCCGCCTCCGGGACGCGGGGGTGCGGACCGTCATCTACACCGACATCAGCCGGGACGGCGCGGGACAGGGGACCAACCTGGAGCTTTACGAGGAGCTGGTCCAGATCGAGGGCCTGGACGTCACCGCCTCCGGCGGCGTGAGCTCCCTGGAGGAGCTGCGGCGGCTGGAGCGCATGGGCGTTCGGGCGGCCATCCTGGGGAAAGCCCTGTACGACGGGCGGCTGGACCTGCGGACCGTGATTCAGGAGGTGGGGACGTGTTAGCCAAGCGCATCATTCCCTGCCTGGACGTGCGGGACGGACGGGTGGTGAAGGGAACCAACTTCGAGGGGCTCCGGGACATGGCGGATCCGGTGGAGCTGGCCCGGTTCTACAACGACTCCGGGGCCGACGAGCTGGTGTTCTATGACATCACCGCCTCCGCCGAGGGCCGGGGGCTGTTTACGGACATCCTCCGCCGGGTGGCCTCCGAGATTTTCATCCCCCTGACGGTGGGGGGCGGCATCCGGGGGCTGGAGGACTTCGACCGGGTGCTGAAGTGCGGCGCGGACAAGGTGTCCGTCAATTCCGGGGCCATTGCGGATCCCTCCATCATCGCTGCGGCGGCCAAGCGCTACGGGGACCAGTGCGTGGTCCTCAGCATGGACGTGAAGCGGGTGGACGGGAAATTCCGCCTCTTCGCCAAGGGAGGCCGGGAGGACACCGGCATCGACGCCATGGAATGGGCCGTCCGGGGCGTGGGAGACGGCGCGGGGGAAATCGTGCTGAACTCCATCGACACCGACGGGGTGAAGGGCGGCTTCGACCTGGAGATGCTGGACGCTCTGGCGGCCAGAGTGAAGGTGCCCATTATCGCCAGCGGCGGCGCGGGGAACCGGGAGCATTTCGCGGAGCTCTTCACCCGCCCCGGCGTGGACGCAGGGCTGGCGGCCTCCATTTTCCACACGAAGCAGGTGGACATCAAGGACCTGAAACAGTTTCTCCGCGGCAAGGGCGTGGAGATGCGGCTTTGAGAAAGGAGCGTACGGATGGATAACGAGATTCGCTGGTGGTTCACGGGCTTTGAGACGGGGCTGGCCGCCCTGCCGGAAGAGGAGCGGGGGACCCTGCTCCGAAGCTGCGCGGAAAACTGCCTTCAGATGGGGATGCTGGATTTCTACCGGGGCGTACAGGAGCGCACCGGAGGGGAAATCGACGAGTTTTTCCAGGCCCTGGGAGAGATGGGGGGCCTGGACACGGAGATCGTGCGGCCGGGGAAGGAGTTCTGGCTGATTTTCCACCAGTGCACCTGCTCCCTGCATACTCAGGGGTACATCAACACCAGCCTGCTCTGCGAATGCTCCCGGCAGAGCGTGATGCACATCCTGCGGGAGCTGTGGCCGGACCGGAGCTTTATCGTGGACCCGGAGGGCACCATTTTGAACGGAGCCCAGGACTGCCGCTTCCATATCATTGAACGGGAGGAACCTGAAATTGGAGCTGAGATTTGACGAGAAAGGCTTGATTCCGGCCATCGTTCAGGACCACTACACCAAGGAGGTCCTGACCCTGGCCTATATGAACGCCGAGAGCCTGGCCATTACCATCGACGAGCGGCGGACCTGCTTCTGGAGCCGGAGCCGCCGGGAGCTCTGGCGGAAGGGGGAGACCAGCGGGAACCGCCAGCACGTGGTGTCCATCACCGCCGACTGCGACTGCGACGCCCTGGTGGTGGAGGTGGTGAAGGACGGCCCCGCCTGCCACACCGGGGCGGAGAGCTGCTTTTTCAACGAGCTCTATCTCTCCGAGGAGCTGAAGCGGTTTAGCTACGAGGGCCTGTACCGGCTCATCGCCGGGCGGAAGACCAGCCCCAAGGAGGGCAGCTACACCACCTATCTCTTTGAGAAGGGCCTGGACAAGATTTTGAAGAAGGTGGGGGAGGAGTGCACCGAGGTCATCATCGCCGGGCGGAAGGAGGACAGAGAGGAGACGGTCTATGAGATTGCCGACCTCTGCTACCATGTGATGGTGCTGATGGTTCAAATGGGCATCACCGTGGAGGACGTCACCCGGGAGCTGGAGAAGCGCCACGTGGTGGACCACAAGGTGAAGCAGGAGCGGATGCAATGAAAAACGTCTGCTCCGTCCACACCCATTCCACGATGTGCGACGGAAAGAACACCTTAGCGGAGATGGCCCGGGCGGCCTTTGCGGCCGGGTGTATCTCCTTCGGGGCCTCGGGCCACAGCCACACCCCCATCCCCGAGGACGAGGGGGAAGTGCTTCCGGCGGACATGACGGCCTACCGGGCGGAGGTCCTCCGCCTCCGGGAGGCGTACGCCGGGCGGATGGACGTGCTGCTGGGCGTCGAGCTGGACAGCTGCGCCGACGTGACGGCGGAGGGCTTCGATTACTGGATTGGAAGCGTCCACCACATGCGGGGCCCGGAGGGGGGCCGGCATACTGTGGACTGGGATTTTGAGACCTTGAAGCGGTGTCTGCGGGAGCAATTCGCCGGTAATTCCCTGATGATGGCCGAGTATTATTATGACGAAGTTCGCCGCATGGCGGAGCGAAAGCCGGCGATTCTGGGTCACATTGATTTGATTGCCAAGTTTAACGAGGACGGGTATTTCTTTGATGAGACAGACCCCGGCTACCGCGCCGCCGCCCTGGGGGCCCTCCACGCCGCGGACCCGCGGGAGACGCTGCTGGAGATCAACACCGGGGCCATGTCCCGGGGTTACCGGAGCGTTCCCTATCCGGCGCTGTTTCTTTTGAAGGAGTGGCGGGCCATGGGCGGGAAAATCATCCTCACCGCCGACGCCCACAGCGCAGACTCCATCGTCTACGGCTTCGCCCAGGCGGCGGAGCTGGCCCGGGCGGCGGGCTTCCAGCGCTCCGTCCTGCTGACGCTGGGGGGCCGGGAGGAGCGGCGGTTAGAATAATAAAACCAAGAAAAAACGCGGAAACAGCCTGAACCGGCGGTTTCCGCGTGACTTTTTTGGGCTCTTCCGGGGACTCCCCCCCGCCGTCTTCCACCACGGCGGGGAGAAAGTCCCTGTTGTGTTTTTATGCGTTAGGTTCGGTTTTTGCCGCCTGGCGCATACCCGATGGGGGGCGGGTCGAAGCCTGGGGCTCCGGCCCTGGTCCGCTGCAAAGGGCAACGCCTCAGGAGGCGTTCACATGGGACAGCTCCTTCATACATCTGGGACAAACGCTCTTGCCTTTGAAGAGCGTAATGTCCTTGGTGGCGTCGCAGAAAATACAGCTGGGCTTATACTTTTTGAGTATAACGGACGAGCCTTCCACATAGATTTCCAGTGCGTCGCGCTCGGCAATGTCCAGGGTGCGCCGCATCTCGATGGGAAGCACAATCCTGCCCAACTCATCCACCTTTCTTACGATTCCAGTCGATTTCACAGCTCTCCTCCTTTCCCTATGTCCGCGGTATCTTCCAACAGGTGGTGTAACCTTATCACACATGTGTGGAGTTTGTCAATTCTTCCCTGGGAAAAATTAAGAAGATATTCATAATTTGGCGAAAAAAGTAAAGATATGGAGGGAAAATATGGAAATGGCATGGGTTTGGACGGGGATGGTCACGCTGTCTCTGGTCTTCGGCCTCCTCTCGGGGAACCTGGATGCGGTGGCGAACGCGGCCCTGGAGGGGGCCCGGTCCGCCGTGGAGCTGAGCCTTTCCATGGCGGGCGTCCTGTGCCTCTGGAGCGGCGTGATGGAGATCATGAATGCCTGCGGCCTGTCGGAGAGCCTGGCGAGGCTGTTTCGCCCCGTTCTGCGGAGGCTGCTGCCGGAGGCCAGCCGGGACCCGGAGACTCTGGCGGCAGTGTCCGCCAACGTGTCCGCCAACCTCCTGGGACTGGGCAACGCCGCCACCCCTCTGGGCATCCGGGCCGCCCGGCGGATGGCGAAGGGCTGCAACGGCGCGGCCAGCGACGAGCTGTGCCGCCTGGTGGTGCTGAACACCGCCTCTATCCAGCTGATTCCGGCAACCATTGCTTCGGTCCGGGCCGCCGCCGGGTGTGGAACGCCCTTCGACATCCTTCCGGCGGTGTGGCTGGCGTCGGTCCTCTCGGTGACGGCGGGGCTGACGGCGGCTTGGCTCCTCTCCCGGGGGAGGGCGCGGCCATGAACCTCAGCTCACTGGTAATTCCCGTGCTGCTGGCCGGGGTAGCGGTGTACGGCCTGGGGAAGCGGGTGGATGTGTACGCCGCCCTGACCCACGGGGCGGAGGAAGGGCTGTCCGTGCTGCTGCGTATCGTCCCGGCTCTGGTGGGCCTGCTGACGGCGGTGAGCATGTTCCGGGCCTCCGGGGCCATGGAGTGGCTGTCCGGGCTGTTCGCCCCGGCGCTGGACCTGCTGGGCATCCCGCCGGAGACCGCGCCGCTGATGCTGGTCCGGCCGGTGTCCGGCAATGGGGCTCTGGCGGTGGCCAGCGATTTGATGGCCGCCCACGGGCCGGACAGCTACGTGGGCCGGGTGGCGGCGGTGATGCTGGGGAGCACGGAGACTACCTTTTACACCATCGCCGTTTACTTTGGCTCCGCGGGAATTACGAAGACCCGGCACACCGTCCCCGCCGCCCTGACGGCGGACCTGACGGGCTTCGCCGCGGCGGCGCTGGCGGTCAGGCTGTTCTTTGGAAGCTGAGGAAGACGGCAAGGCGGGAGCGGGCTCCCGCCTTATTTTGTCCGGGAAATCGTCTGGCGGGACTGGACAAAATCACGGTTGACTGGTAAAATCAAGGACAGATACGGCCCCGTTTTTCAGGGGCGCAAGGAGGTATGAAGGGCTGTGAAAGAGAAGAAGGGCGGCTTCCTCCGCTGGCCCTGGAACGTGGTGGTTTATATCGCGCTGTTCGCGGTGTTCCGGCTGTTCGCCATTCCCATCATTCTGATTTTAATGGCGGTCCAGCGGAAGAACAACCCCCACGGAGTGGAGGAGGGCTACTGCCTAACCCGGACCCGGAAGCGGTTCAGCTGGGTGCTGTGGGGCCTGCTGTGGATGGTGGTCTCGGCGGGGCTGTTTTATATGTTCCACACAGGGCTTCAGCAGGACCGGGCCTATTGGGAGACGGCGGATTATGTGACCCTGGCGGTCAGCGGCGGGGGTGGGGCTTTGCTTCTGCTCCTGGGGCTGTACATGGGTTATGCCGGGGCCCGGGACGCGTTCTTCCCCGGGAAGAGCGCCCTGGCGGATTCCATCCGCAGCCAGCTTCCCTACCCGGACGAGGCCCCGCCGGTGGAGGAGCTCTTCGCCATGGTGGACAACGACCTGAGGGCCAACGGTCGGTGGTTTGACGGCCTGGGCGTCGGTCGGGAGTGGGTCCTGGGAGAGCAGGCCAGCCGGATCGACCGCATCCGGGGCATTTTTGTGGTAGACGAGACCAGGACCCGCCGCAGCGGCGGCCGTACCGTCACCAGCCGCGTTTTGCAGCTGGTGCTGGTGGACGACCGCTGGCAGAAGAACATCACCGACTTCAAAAAGCCCGACGAGCTCCGGGCGGCGGCGGACTGCCTGGCCCTCCGGGTCCCCGAGGCCCGGCGGGGGACCAACAGCCAGTGGAGCGCCTTCTGGAGCATGGACGAGAGCCAGCGGGAGGACTTTGAGAGGGACTTCCGCCAGCGGCAGAACCTCCGGGCCTCGGAGGCCGCCCAGCGGGAAATTCTCAGCGAGGGGCCCCAGGATATGATTTTGAAGCGCCGGAACGGCGAAGTGACCTCCCGGGTGACCGCCGCCCTGGTGGAGGAGGTTCTGAAACGCTGCCTGGCGGGAGAGGAGTCCGGCTTCGAGCTGACGCCCACCCGGCCCGTGGAGGGCGGGGGCCGGACCTTCCGGTCCCTGGACTGCCTGGTCCGGGAAGGGGAAGAGCCGGAGGTCCTGCTGCTGCTGGAACTGGTCCCCTCCGGCGGGGAGGAGAATCTGGCCCTGGCGCTGAGCGCGGACGCCCAGCGGGCGGGGGACGTCCTGCGGGGCTGGCTCCGCCGGGAGGTCCCGGACCTGACGGACTGGGACCTGCGGCGGCTCTATGCCGCGCCCCGGACCGGCACGGCCCAGGCCCAGCGGAAGTCTCAGGCGAGACTGTCCCTGGTTTACGCCAGCGGCGCGGCGGAGAACCACGCCAACTTCACGGCGGAGGACGTCCAAGCGGCGGCGGAGGGCATCGTGGACGGGACATATCAACTTGTGGACCTGACCCACGCCTCGGGCTATCTGTGGATTCGGGTGACGGCGGGGGACAAGACGGACGGCCGCTGCACCGTGGAAGCCACAAAGCCCGAGGGAGAGGAGCTGGGCTTTTACATGGCGAAAATGCCGCCCAGAGAGGCGGCGGCGTGGCTGACGGGGTATCCCCACGGACAGTTTCTGCCGGGAGGCCGGGACTGGAAGCGGGTTAAAAAACCAAAATAAGCAGATAAAGGAGAGTTTCCATTATGGCAGCAGTTTTGAGCGATGAAGTAAAACGGGCCCTTCAGGACATCTATTACGACGTCCGCACGGGCCGGGGAAAGGAGGCGTTCGCCCTTCTGGAGAAGGCTTCCGCCGCCGGGGACGGGGACGCCAGCTGCGTCCTGGCCCGGTGCCTGTGCGGGTATCAGTACGTCTGGCGGGGTCACGGTTTCCCGGAGGACGACCGGAGAGCCACGAAGCTCCTCCACAAGTCCGTGGAGCAGGGCAGCGCCCTGGGGGTGCTGGTGGCCCTGCGGAGCGGGGAGCTGACCCCTTCTGTCCAGAGGAAGATGCCCTTCGAGAGTCTCCAGCAGGCCTTTGACCAGGTGGAGGCCCTGGCAAGGGACGGGGACGCCTTCTGCCAGTATGTCGTCGGCAACAGCTATTTCTGGTGGGATTTCCTCCGCATCCAGAACAAGGGAAAGGACTCCTTCCCCAGCCAGGCGGAGTTCAAGGCATATTTGAAGGAGCAGATTTCCAAGTGTGAGGACTGGTTCTGGAAGGCCTTCCGGGGCGGGGTCTACTTCGCCGCCAACAATCTGAACCAATATTACACCAAGGGGGACGAGGACATTATCGCTCCTCAGCCGGAGAAGGCGAAGGACCTCTTTAAGACCGGCGCGGAGCTGGGCTATCCCCTTCATCAATCCATCTACGCCGACGAGCTGAAGAAGGCGGAGCGCTACGAGGAGGCCCTGCGCTGGTACAAGGAGGCCGCCGACGGCGGCAACCCCAACGACTGGTTCGAGGTGGGCTACATGTACGAAGAAGGCAAGGGCACGGAGCAGGATATGGCCTACGCGGTTTCCTGCTATGAGAAGGAGCTGGCCAAGGATCCGCTCCACACCGGGGCCAACAATCACCTGGGCGTGGCCTATTTCGAGGGGCAGGGCGTGCCTCAGGACTACGCCAAGGCCTTCCACCACCTGTCCATCGCCCACGACAAGAAGGGGAACAATTGGGGCGTATTCTACCTGGCGAAGTGCTGCTTCTGCGGCCTGGGTACTCCCCAGGACTACGCCAGGGCCCTCCAATTCCTGGACAAGGTAAACTGGCAGAACCGGGAGGCGGACTACATGCGGGGCTACATCTTCGCCCGGGGCCTGGGCGGCGTCCAGGAGGATATCCCCAAGGGCGTGGAGTATCTCCAAAAGGCCGGAAATTTCAGCAAGGCCAAGGAGGAGCTGCTGAACTACAAGAAGACCCTCTTTGGCAAGTGGGTCCGGCGGAAGTGAGCGCGTAAACAGACGGCGGCGGAAGCGCATCGCTTCCGCCGCCGTTTTGTCTTCAGGCCGCCGTCAGGGAAGGGGCGGGGTCCACCAGCTCTGCTGGTAGAGATCGGTGAACCGGTACGTGGCCCGGACCTCACCGTCCAGGGGCACGTCGGAGATGGTCAGGCCCCCCGCGGGGACGGTCAGGGGGTCGCCCAAGAGGTAGCTGTCCTGATAAGTACCGTCGTAACCGTAGTAGTCGCAGAGGAACTCCAGGGCGTCGCCCTCCTGCAGGGCGGAATCGCTCTTGGCCACGGTTCCGGTTTCGCCCTGGCTGTAAACGGCCCGGACGCCGGTGACATAGCCGTAGGGGGTCTCGTCGTCGAAGGCCAGCAGCAGCTCCGCCCGGCGGCCGTTGTGGAGCACGGGCACATAGCCGGTGATGGTATAGTGTTCCCCATCGTCCACGGTGCTCTCGTGGTAGTAGGCCACAGGCTGCCCGTTTACCGCCAGCCAGGTCTTTTCCACGTCTCCCAGCAGATTGCCTTGGCCGTCAAAGTCGAAGACGTTGTCCAGCCCCAGGTCGATGAAGCCCTCGCCGTCGTCGTAGAAAAGGTTCAGGTCCAGAGAGTGGACCAGCGCCCACTGTTCCTCTGAGAGCCGGAGGACCGTCCTCCCGTCCTCTCCGGTGGTCCAGGCCAGGTTCTCCCCGGCGAAGCGGTGGTCCGCCACATATTCGGAAACGCTGTTCAGATCCAGGGAGCGGTCGGCAAAGAAGCCGCTTCCCAGGGCCGCCTGGAGCAGGGAGGCTACGGCGTCCGCGCCGCCGGAGGAGCCGCCGCCGGATAGGCCCATCAGCGCCTCCAGGGGGGAGCCGCTGCCGCCGGAGCCCGCCTGGCCCGCCTGCTGGATGGAGGCGAAGTCCCGGATGCACTTGCTGTAGCTGTCGTCCAGGCCGATGGCCCGGTAGGTGGACACGGCCTGATTTACGGTGGCGGACTTCCGGTAGGGGAAGTAAATGGAGATGCCGTAGGCGTTGGTCATGTTGGAGGAGGTCCGGTTGTACTTCACCGCACCCAGCAGGGACTCCGCCAGGGCCTCGCCCTCCTTGGTGCCCAGGTTCTTGGCCAGGTGCACCAGGTCCACCTGGTCGATCTTGCTGGACTGGGCGAACTCCCGGGCTCCGTTCCGGGCGCCCGCGACGGTCTGATAGTCCTTGGCCTCAATCATCCGGGAGGTGGAGCGGGAGAAGTCCGCCAGGGCTTGGGGCAGGGTGGCCTCCAGCTCGGCAAGGTCGATGACGGACAAGGTGGTGAGCTGTCCCCGGCACTTCTGGGCGCAGGTATCCACGAAGCTGTCCACGATGTTCTGTCCGATTTCAATGGTGGGCATGGAGGGATTCTTCCCCAGGGCGGTGAGCCAGTCCGTGTAGTACCAGCCCACGCCGGGCTCCGTCTCCTCGGAGGCGATGAGGTAGTCGGCGTGCTCCGTCAGCATCAGGGCGGTCTCCGCCGTGGCCATGAGGCAGGCGTCGAAGCCCACGAAGTCGAACTTCACCCCGGCGTCCTTCAGCGCCTGGTCCACGCCGAAGAGGCTCATGGACCCGGTGGAGGCGAATTTCTCGTCGTAGCCGTAGCCGCTGACGGAGCCCCCGCCGTGGTCCCAGAGGATGAGGCCGTACCGGCTGGCGGGAAACTTCTGCTCGCACCAGCGGATGTAGCCGTACAGGGTAGAGGAGTCCGTCATGGAGACGGCCCCCAGGTCCTTTTCCAGGCAGACCAGCTTGCCGTCTTTCACCTGCCAGATCTGGTTGGTTTTGCTGCTGACCTGGTTGTTTCGCCAGCCCGAGCAGCCGCCGGTGTACACCAGCAGGTTCACGTTCTTTCCCAAGTCCGCCGCCAGCATCTCCTGGAGATCGGAGGTGCCCATGCCGCTGCGGGACTCCAGGTCCGTGCCGCACATGTAGACCATGAGGGTGACGGAGTCCCGGCCATTGCCCAGGGGCCGGACGTACTTTTCCCGGGCCCCGGAAGCCACGGTCTCATCCAGCTTCCCGGTATTGGCGGGGGACTCCCAGCCACCGGAGACGCTGCCGCCCCCCAGGCTGCCGAAGAGGGCGCTGAGGTCCGCCGCCCCGCCGCTCTGGCCGGAGGAGGTTTGACTGACCGGGGCCGTCAGGCCGCCGCCGGCCTGCCCGCCGCCCAGCAGGGCTCCCAGGCCCCCGCCGCCGCCCAGCAGCAGCACCGCCAGCAGGAGGACGATTTTCATCATCCCGCCCCCGCCGCCGGCGCGCTTTCCGCCGCCGCTGCGGGAGCCGCCGCCGGAGCTCTGACCGCCCTGACCGGCGCCCACCGGGCCGGTTCCAAGGCCGGAGCCCCGTTTTTCCACTTTCTTCGCCGGGCCGGTGACGTGCTTTTCCCGGCCTCTGGGTCTGTCCATAACGAGCACTTCCTTTGTATCGGTTTTCCGGCGGAGCGCCGGAGAAATGAATTGCCTCCTTATTATACAGAGGAACAGGAGGAAAAACAATCCTGAAATTGCACGGTTTGTCTTGGCTTTCGCGGGATTTTATGGTACAATCGGTGCCAAATCATTCCAGCGGCAAGAAAGGATGTGGGCCCCGGTGGAGGATTATTCCTTTTCCGTCTTCCCCAACGAGAACTTTCTGGACCTCCGGCTGTACCAATACGGCTGGGAGCAGTGTGCGCCCCTGCACTCCTTCGGCCCCTATATCCGCAATCACTACCTGTTCCACTATGTGATTTCCGGCCGGGGGCACCTGGACGCCACCGACGCCGACGGCGTGCGCCGGGACTACGACCTGGGGCCGGACCAGGGCTTCCTGATCTGCCCCGGCCAAATCAGCACCTACATCGCCGACAAGGACTGGCCCTGGAAGTATGTCTGGGTGGAGTTTGACGGCCTCCGGGCGACGGAGTACGTAGAGAGCGCCGGGCTGAGCCTCTCCCAGGCGGTCTACCGGCCGCAGAGTGCCGCCGGGGGGCAGAAAATGCGGGACATCATGCTCTACATGGCGGAGCACTCCGACGCGTCCAGCCTTCACCTGATGGGACACCTGTTTCTGTTTCTGGACGCGCTGATTGAGACCTCTTCCACCCGCCGGGCCCTCCACGGCGTCCGGCTCAAGGATTTCTATATCCAGGAGGCCATCAACTACATGGAGCGCAATTACCAGCGGGAGCTCAGCGTGGAGGAGCTGGCGGACGTGTGCAAGCTGAACCGGAGCTACTTCAGCAAGCTCTTCAAGGAGAGCATGGGCTGCCCGCCCCAGGAATTTCTGATCCGCCTCCGGCTGGCGAAGGCCGCCGATTACATGAAGGGGACCCGGAAGTCCATTGGGGACATCGCCGTCCTCTGCGGCTATCCCAACCAGCTCCACTTCTCCCGGGCCTTCAAAAAGCGCTACGGCGTCTCCCCCCGGGAGTGGCGGCTGCAAAACCAGATTCACCAGAAACAGCAGACGAAAAAGTGACCGCTCGGGCGGTCACTTTTTTCGCCCTCACAGGGCGGTCAGGTAAAACTGCCGGGCCTGGTAGTCCCCCCAGGGCAGGGGCAGGGGCAGCCCGGCCTCCATCAAGGCGCTTCCGGGGTAAGAGCCCTCGCCGCCGGCCTGATAGCGCAGGCCCGGGTCCAGCCCCTTCAGCCGCAGGGCCAGGAAAGGCGGCGCGCCCTGGGCCGGGCCGCAGACCACGGAGACCAGGGCTTCCCGCCGGTCGGGGGAGACGTGCTCCCAGGCGGTAAAGGGCCCGTTTTGGAAGGGGTCGCTGAGGCGGTAGTAGTCTCCCTGGAAAATCAGAGCCTGGCGCTCCTTGAAAAATTCCGTCTGGCGGCGGATGATTTCCCGTTCCTCCGGAGTGACCTGGGACGGGTCCAGCTCACAGCCGAAAGTGCCGTGCATGGCCGCGATTCCCCGGGTTTCCACGGGGACGGACCGGCCGGTCTGGGCGTTGGGTACGGCGGAGACGTGGGCCCCCATGGTACACACGGGGTAACAGAAGGAGGTGCCGTACTGGATGCGGAGCCGGTCGATGGCGTCGGTGTTGTCGCTGCACCAGATTTGGGGGGTGTAGTACAGCATTCCGGCGTCAAAGCGCCCGCCGCCCCCGGCGCATCCCTCGATGAGCATGTGGGGGAAGTCCCGGCGCATCTGCTCCAGCATCTCGTACAGGCCCAGGACGCAGCGGTGGTAGACCTCTCCCTGCCGCTCCGGCGGGAGGGCGGCGGACCAGACGGCGGCCAGGCTCCGGTTCACGTCCCACTTGACATAGGACACGTCCGCGCTGGAGAGGACCTTTTTCAGCGCGCCGTAGACATGGTCCCGGACCTCCCGCCGGGAGAAGTCCAGCGCCAGCTGCTGGCGGCCCCGGACCTTGCCCCGGCCGGGAATCTGGAAGGCCCAGTCTGGGTGGGCCCGGTAAAGCTCGCTGTCCTCGCTGACCATCTCCGGCTCGATCCAGAGGCCGAACTTCATGCCCAGGGCCTGGATGCGGGGAACCAGGGCTTCCAGGCCGCCGGGGAGCTTTTCCCGGTTGACGGTCCAGTCGCCCAGCCCCGCCTCGTCGCTGTTCCGCGCGCCGAACCAGCCGTCGTCCATCACGAAAAGCTCCATCCCCATGGCGGCGGCGCTTTCAGCGATGCGCGCCAGGCGCTCCGCGTCGAAGGAGAACTCCGTGGCCTCCCAGTTGTTGATGAGGACGGGCCGGGGCTGTCCCGCCCAGGGGTCCCGGATCAGCCGTTCCCGGATGGCCCGGTGGAGACGGTGGCTCAGAGCGGCGAAGCCCTGCCCGGAGCAGCAGAGGGCCGCTTCCGGGGCGGTGAAGCTCTCCCCGGGGGCCAGGGTCCAGCAGAAGTGCCAGGGGTGGATGCCCAGAGTCAGGCGGACGTTCTCAAACTGGGACCGCTCCGCCGCGGCCTGGAAATTGCCGCTGTACAGGAGGGCCGCGCCGTAGCAGAGGCCGTGGTCCTCCCCGGCGTCGTGCTCGCAGAGGATGACAAAGGGGTTGTGCTGGTGGCTGGAGTTTCCCCGGACGCTGCCCGCGCTCCGCACGCCGGGGAGCAAGGGGGCCCGGTTGGGGCGGCGCTCCAGGACGTGCTTGCCGTCAAAGGTGATAAGGTCCAGGTCTCCCCGCTGGAAGTCCAGGCAGAGGGAGGCGGCCTGCCGGACCCGGACGGTATGCCCGCCCCGGTTGACGAGCCGGACGGCTCGGGTGATGACGTCGTAGTTCTCCAGCACGCCGTAATAGAGCTCCACGTCGACGCCGGCTGCGGCGTCCTCCAGAACCACAATCAGGGTCTCGCCCTCCTCCCCCCGGAAGGCGGGGAGCCCCTCCAGGGCGTATTTTCCCTTCTCCACCCGGAAGGATTTGTACCGGAGATCGGCGCTCCGGCTGCCGTTGGGCAGCTCCAGGTCCAGGGAGGGCAGACGGAAATCCCCCATGCCGCAGGCGGAATATTCCTGCGGGACCACGTCCAGGGAGAAGGTCCGGTCCCTTCCCGCCTCCTCCGGGGTGGGGGAGAAGCCGCGGTCCGCGTACCGGATGAGATAGGACAGGTCGCAGTCCTCCACCCGGGGGCCGTAGTAGGTGTGGAGCAAAACGCCGCAGGCCCCCAGCTTCATTTGATAGGTGGTATTGTTTGTGTGCAGGGTGAAAAGACCCTTGTCGCAAAGTACCATAAAGATTTCCTCATTGTGTCGCAGGCGAAAGGTACAGCCCCGGCGGGGTAAATCGCCGGGGCTGTGTGGAAGAAAGGTGGATGTATGAAGGGCTGTCACAAAAGTGACGCCGCTTGCAGGACTTATTTGCCGCCGGTGGAGGCGATGCCCTCGATGAACTGGCGCTGGAAAATCAGGTACAGAATCACCATGGGCAGCATGGCCAGCAGAGAGCCCGCCATCAGCACCGGGAAGTTTGTGGTGAACTGGCCCCGAAGGGTCGCGAGACCCGAGCTCAGGGTCATCATCTTCAGGTCGGAGTTCACGACCAGGGGCCACATCAGGTCGCTGTACGCGAACACGGCGGTGAAGATGGTCAGGGCGGCCACAGAGGTGCCCGTCAGGGGGAACATGACCTTGGTGAAGGTCTGCCACTGGTTGCAGCCGTCTAAGTACGCGGCCTCGCCGATTTCATTGGGGATGCCCATGTAGGTCTGGCGCAGGAAGAACACGCCGAAAGCGCTGACCAGGCCCGGGAAGACCAGGGCGAAAATCGTATTCGCCAGGCCCATGTGGGCCACCATCTGGTACTGGGGGATGATAAAGATCTGGCTGGGCAGGGACATCTGAACCAGCACGATGCCGAAGAGGAGGTTCTTGCCCTTAAAGTTCAGCTTGGCGAAGGCGTAGCCCGCCATGGAGCTGAACACGATGGCGCAGAGCACCCGGAAAAGAATCATCAGCGCCGTGTTCCAGTACAGGTTCAGGAAGGGCAGGCTGGCGATGGCATCCTTGAAGTTGTCCAGGATGAGTTCCTTGGGGAAAATCGTGGGCGGGATGGCCAGGCTCTCGGGAATGGTCTTGGAGCTGGTGAGGATCATCCACACAAAGGGGAAGATCATGATGATGGAGCCCAGGACCAGGGCCAGGTAGGTGAGGAACGTGGTCATTTTGCGGGACCGTTCCAGGGAAGCGGTGGTTTTCATCAAGACTCCTCCTTTCTCACACGTCGTAGTTAACCCACTTCTTTTGGCCGATGAACTGCACAATGGTAATCAGCCCGATGAGAAGCACGGTCCAGATCACGATGGCGGAGCCGGAGCCGCGGCTGCCCGCCACGAAGGACTCGCGGTAGAACAGGTACATGAGGCTCTGCACGCTGGTGACGGCGGGGTTCGTGTCCTCCACCATCATGTAGATGAGGTCGTATACCTTCACGGAGGCCATCAGCCGCATAATCATGACCACGAACAGCGTGGGGGAGACCATGGGCAGGGTAATGTGGAAGAACTGGGTGACCTTGTTGGCCCCGTCGATGCTGGCCGCCTCGTAGTAAGACTTGGAGATGTTCTGGAGGCCCGCCAGCAGCAGCACCGCGTCGTAGCCGATGTTGGACCAGATGGCCACCACGGCACAGGCGATCATCACCACGTTGGGGTCCGTAATCCAGCCGATACGGGTCCCCAGGGCCTGGTTCAAAATACCGTACTCGCCGTTGAAAATCCAGCACCACACCATGGTGACGGCGGCGGGGGCGCAGACCATGGGCAGGAAGAAGATGGTGCGGAAAGCGCCCTTGCCCTTAATCTTGGCGTTCAGCAGCATGGCCACCAGCAGGGACAGGAACAGTCCCAGGGGCACGGTGAGGATGCAGAAGTAGATGGTGTTCCAGGTGGCCCGCCAAAATTCCGGGCGCTGGAAGATGTCGATGTAGTTTTGAAGGCCGACAAACTTGTAGTGGCCGAAGCCCAGGTGCTCGCAGAAGCTGGTGTACAGCGTCTGGATGAAGGGCCAGAGGTTGAGCACGATGAGGCCGATGATGGTGGGGGCTACCATGATGTAAGCCCAGTTCTGCTCCCGCTTGGCGGCGGCGGACATTTTTACTCCCTTGTTCACGGAAAACCCTCCCCTCACTGGTCCGCCAGTTTTTTGGCGGTTTCGGTATTGATGATGCTTTGGATGTTATCCATTCCGGCCTCAAAGCTCTGCTGGCCGTTGTAGACCTTGTTCAGCTCATCCAGCACGGGGGCTTTCCACTTCGGCCGGGCGGAGTTGTTGACGCTCTGGACGCCGTATGCAAACTGCTCGTTGAGGACCTCCAGGTCCAGGTCGTAGCCCGCGCCCGCGAAGGCGTCGAAATAGGGCTGCTCGGTTCCGTCGTAGGCGGAGATGGCCGCGCCGTAGGAGCTGGCGATGTTCTGGGCCTCCTCGGTGCCGAAGAACTTGATGACGTCCAGGGCGGCCTCCCGGGTCTTGCCGTGGGCGGCGGTGGAGTAGCACAGGCCGTTGGAGATGGTGGCCCGTCCGTCGCCCTGAGCGGGGGCGGGGCACTTGGGAAGGTAGGCGATGTCCCACTTGCCCTGCATGTTGGGGAAGCTGGTCATGTCGTTCCACAGGTTCCAGTTGCCCTCCAGGAACATGGCGCCCATCTCGGAAAAGAAGGCAGTCTGAGGCGAGGTCTCGGCGAAGTAGGTCTGATCCGGGCACCAGTCGGTCTTCTGCAGGTTAATGTAGAAGTCCATGGCCTTCCGGGTGCCCTCCTGGTCGAAGCCGCCCTGGGTCTTGTCCTCGGTGAGGATGCAGCCGCCGGCCTGGTAGACAAAGTTCCAATAGCCCATCTGGTCGTCGTTATAGGCCATGAAGCCGTATTTGCCCGTGGCGGCGTGAATCTTTTCAGAGGCCGCGACCATGTCGTCCCAGGTCCAGTTCTCGTCGGGATAGGACACGCCCGCCGCGTCGAACATTTCCTTGTTGTAGCACAGGACGATGTTGTCTTTGTCCTTGGGCACGCCGTACATTTTTCCGTCGAAGCCCTGGGCGTTGCCGATGGAAATTTCGGAGAAGTGCTCCTGATAGTAGTTGGGGTCCACATCGTCATAGAGATTCGTGACGTCCGCCAGCATGCCGAACTCCGTGTAGTACAGAATCTGGTTGGTATGCATCCAGAAGATGTCCGGCATGGTGTTGGACTCGGCGGCGGCCTCCAGCTTGGTCCAGTACTCGTTCCAGCTTGTGACCTGCACCTCGATGACCACGTCGGGGTTCTTTTCCGTGTAGGCCGCGCAGATGGCCTCCATGCTGTCCCGCTGGTAGACGTCCCAAATCTGGAAGGTCAGGTGAGTCTTGCCGTCGGCGGCGCCGCAGCCGCACAGGCTCAGCAGCAGCGTGAGGGCCAGAGCGATGGCGGCGGCGCGGGAAAATCTTTTCATAACTCCACTCCTCTGCTTCAAATTTGCCGGGGTTCCGCCCCTTCAATCTAATGAAATCATAATACTACCCATGGGGTCCTGTAAATGGACTGGATTTTATAAAATATGCCCAAATACTAGAAAATATATTTTATATGCAAGTCGAGTGACATCTGGGTATATTTTCAAAAAATTCATTAGTTTTTGACAGATACGTGAATTTTTATTTGTGCAAAATGGAAGTTATAGGCGAAAAGCCCCTATAAGGGGCTCTTGCCAAATTCCAAGTTTTGGCATTATATACCAAAATGCGGGATATTTTCTTCCGGGCGGCGGGGCGCGCCGGCCAGGTATTCGGTGGGAGACAGGCCGGTTTCCCGGCGGAAGACCTTGGCGAAGTAGTTGGCGTTGGCGAAGCCGGAGGCCTCGGCCACGTAGGCGATGGTGGTGTCCGGGTCCCGGAGCAGCAGCTTGGCGTACTCCACCCGCACCCGGGTGATATACTTCCCGGGAGAAATGCCGATCTTCTTGGTAAACACCCGGCCCAGGTGGGCGGCGGAGACCTCCAGCCGCTCGGCCAGCTCATCCACGCCCTCCAGGAAGGGGAACTCGTCCTGAATGATGGCCACGGCGGCCTCCACCAGGGGAGACCCGGCGTCCACACGGAAGGCGGTGGGGAGGGCCTGGAGCTTCAGCAGCATGGAATAGGCCAGGGAAGAGGCGGTTTCGCCGGGGACCTCGCCCCCCTCGTCCTCCAGCACCGCTAGGGACATGGCCGCCTCCCGGACCGCCGCCGCTCCGCCGTGAAACAGGGTGTTTTTCGCCGCCAGCCGCTCCGCCAGCAGCCGGGGCACCAGTTCGCCCCGGAGCTGGAGGAGAAAATACAACCCGTCGGAGACGGCCTGGAGGGTATATTCCCCGGGTTCCGCCAGCAGATAGGCCTGCCCGGCGTCCAACAGGGCATAGTGGTCGTAGGCGGAAACGGTCAGGTTTCCCTGCGCCGCCGCCGAGAGGATATAGTCTCCCGTCCGGCCGTATCCGTTGATGCGGTCTCCGGCGGAGAGGGGCAGAAGACGGGCGGAAGGCAGGACCAGCAGCCCCTGGACGGCGAGGCCCGGGGCCGCCGGGCAGATATCTCGCTTTTCTTGAGCGCGTGGGGACATACGAAACCTCCGTTTAAACAGCCGCCGATAAAGAAGAATCTCCGTTGCCGTCGCTTCAGCTTGGTTTTCCGCCGGACAACCAGAGCGCGATAAAGCTCTTTTGCTAACTTTTCTCTCGAGAAAAGTTAGTGGGCGATGGCCTGTTCGGTCTCCTTATCAAACAGATGGATTTTCTCCTTGTTCAAAGTCAGCTTGGCGGCGTCGCCCACCCGGCCGGGATAGCTGGAGGGAGCCTTGACCACCAGCTTGCTTCCCTGGCAGTCCAGGTGCAGGTGGGTTTCCGCGCCCATGAGCTCGGCGATCTCAATGGTGGCTTCCAGGTCGTAATTCTGACCCACAGCAGGGTCCACGTCCTCCGGACGGACGCCCAGGACCACGGTCTTGCCCGTGTAAGCGCCCAGGACGTCCTTCCCCATCCGCTCCGGCAGGGCGATGGAGGCGCCGCAGGTCTTGGCAATGAATTTCCCGCCCTCCTCGGCGATGACGGCGTCCAGGAAGTTCATCTGAGGAGAGCCGATGAAGCCTGCTACGAAGAGGTTGCAGGGATAGTCGTAGAGGTTTTGAGGGGTGTCGTTCTGCTGGATGATTCCGTTTTTCATGACCACGATCCGGTCGCCCATGGTCATGGCCTCCGTCTGGTCGTGGGTGACGTAGACGAAGGTGGTCTGGAGGCGCTTGTGGAGGCGGCTGATCTCCGCCCGCATGGCGGTGCGCAGCTTGGCGTCCAGGTTGGACAGGGGTTCGTCCAGGAGGAATACGGCGGGGTTGCGGACCATGGCCCGGCCCAGGGCCACCCGCTGGCGCTGGCCGCCGGAGAGAGCCTTGGGCTTGCGGTTCAGCAGGTGCTCCAGGTCCAGGGCCCGGGCGGCCTCGTGGACCCGGCGGTCGATCTCGTCCTGGGGAATCTTCTGGAGCGTCAGGCCGAAGGCGATGTTTTTATAGACGGTCATGTGGGGGTACAGGGCGTAGTTCTGGAAGACCATGGCGATGTCCCGGTCCTTGGGGGCCACGTCGTTGACCACCCGGTCGCCGATGTACAGCTCGCCGCTGGTGATGTCCTCCAGGCCCGCGATCATCCGCAGGGTAGTGGACTTGCCGCAGCCGGAGGGGCCCACCAGGATGACAAATTCCTTGTCTTGAATCTCCAGGTTCAGATCGGGGACGACGGTGACGTTGCCGGGATAGGTCTTTTCTACGTGCTTGAAGGTAATACTGGCCATGATGGAACTCCTCCTCAGTGATTTTGGCAAAAGCATAGCACCGCCGCCCTGAAAAAGGCAAGGGTAAATTCCCGACGGCGGCGGTAAAAACGCGACATTTTCCAGGCAGGCGAAAAAATTACCCGGGAGGTCAGATTCTCGCCCTTGCGCCGAAAATCGGAGTGTGATATAGTATAAACTTAATCAACCGAGGAAAACGGTCGGGAGGAGAACGGGTATGTTTTTCCGAAAGGACTACGCGAAACCGGGGCCCGGCGTGGACCGGGACGAGCCGGAGAAAACAGGCGTGTCCCGCCTGGCGGAGATTTTTTCCATTGAGTGCGTCACCCTGGTGAAGCTGAACCTGCTGTTTTTGGTAAGCTGCCTCCCCGTGGTCACCATCCCGGCGGCGGTTTTCTCCATGAGCCGCGTGACGCGGATGATGGTCCTGGACCAGCCGGTGACCCTGCTGTACCACTACAAGGCCGCTTTCAAAAAGGAGTGGCGGAGAGCTTACGCCGCTTTTTTCGCCGTGGCGGTCCCCCTGGTTTTTTCCGGCTGCGGCGTGTGGTTCTACCTCAGCCGGGCGATGGCCCAGCCGCTGCTGCTCCTGCCCTTTATGCTGTGCTCTACGGTGCTTCTTTTGACCCTGCTGGCCTCCACGTACCTTTACGGACTGCTGGCCACGGAGCGGAGTTTCCGGGAGTGCCTGCGGCTGTCCCTGCTCCTGGGGGCGGGGAGGCCCCTCCGGGGAGCGCTGGCGGCGCTGGCGGTGTACGGGTCCCTGGTCTTCGCCGTGCTGGAATTTCCCATCAGCGGGATTTATCTGCTGCTGATTGGCTTTTCCGTGCCCTGCCTCCTGGGGGCGTTCTTCATTCGGACGGAACTGAAGCGGCTGTAAGCCGCCCTGTGCCATACAAAACGCCGAAAACTGCCTGTGAAAACCGGGTGGTTTTCGGCGTTTTGCTGTTTTCTGAAAATGGTCTCATTTTTTCCCAAAAAAATAAAACCTGCGGTCTTTGAATTGGTACTTCTTTTATAGAGGGACGCGGCTCCGGGAGGGCGGCGGCCCCAAAAGAAGAAGGAGGAGCAACATGAAAAGCAGAATTTGTAAGCGGCTGACAGCCGCGGCGCTGGCGCTGATGCTGTCGGTATCCCTCGCTCTCCCGGCGGCGGCCTATGAGAGCGAATGCCCCCGATGCGGCGGCGTGATGGAAGGCACGCCGGTTCAGCCTACATGTACCCAAACCGGCTATATATACCTGGAATGCCCCGCTTGCGGCGCTACAGGCAAATCGATCGGCTCTTGGGAACTGGAAAACGGCGGGCGCGCCCTGGGTCACGACTACGGCTCCGACGGCATCTGCTCCCGCTGCGGCGACGACAACCGTCCGCCGGACCAACGGTCCGGCTCCGGCGTTGACAGCACCGGCGAGGACGGGCATACCCACGTATACAAGCTGACGGACAATATGTACGCCCAAGAGGACCGTGAGGGCCGGAAGGTCTGGGCCTGCCAGGTCTGCTGGGCTAAGGTGATTGAGACCGTGCCTCCGCTGCGGGAGGACGGCACCCACCAGCCCGGGGGCAGCACCTTCGAGTACCGGGCCGGTTCCTCCGGGAGCGGGTCCGGCTCCACGTCGAACTCCGGCAGTCAGGGCGGCGGCCAGACGGCCTCCTGCGACCATGTGTGGGAAACGACCACGCTTCGCAGGGCCACCTGCGGCGAGGACGGCAAAGAGTATCAGACCTGCGTGAAGTGCAGAGAGAAGCAGGTGCTGATTCTCCCCAAGACCGGCCAGCACACCTTCGTCGGCAGAGAGTACTATCCGCCCAGCGAATACAATGACGGCTGGCGGAAGTTCTACTGCTCGGGGTGCGGGGAAACAAAGGTTGAAACCATTCCCTGGACCGGCTCCAGCGGCTCGTCCTCCGGAAACCAGACCGGGAATCAAACTGGGAATCAAACCGGGAATCAAACCGGAAACCAGACCGGGAATCAAACCGGAAACCAAACGGGCAACCAGACCGGGAATCAAACCGGCGGCCAGACCGCCTGCAAGACCCACAAATGGAAAACCAGTACTGCTCAGGCCTCCTGCAAGGCCGAGGGCAAGGTGGTGCAGACGTGTACCGTCTGCGGGACCGAGCAGGTTTCCCGAGTGATTCCCAAGACGGCCCACAAGTGGAAGAGCGAATATAAAGCCCCCACCTGCAAGGAGGAGGGAGGCACGGTGCAGACCTGCACCGTCTGCGGCGAGAAGCAGACCACGAATCCCGTTCCCAAGCTGGAGCATAAGTTTACCGTTACCAGCTCTACGGCGGCGGGAACGGACAGCGCCGGGTCCCGGACGCTGACGTGCTCCGTCTGCGGCGAGGTGAAAACCGAGGGCGTGGCCGCCCTGGGCGGGACGAAAGAATCCCCCGTGAGCAAGGACTCTTCCGCCAAGGCGGCGGCCAGCGGAAACCGGAATAAAAATAATTATTCCAGCTATGCCAGCGCCCCCATGACCTCCTTCCTGTACCAGCGCTCCGACGGGAACCTCACCCGTGTGGAGGCCGTGAAGGACGGTGTGGCCGTGGAGGTCTACAGCCCCGCTTTTGAGCTGCTTACTTCTAAAAGAATCCCCATGGAATTGAGCAAGTTCGGAGGCTTTTACTGTGGCGGGGGCTATAACTTCCTGATCTTTGGTCAGGACAACCCCGGGCAGAACGACGGCCTGGAGGTGGTCCGGGTGGTGAAGTACTCCAAGGACTGGGAACGCCTGGGGGCAGCGAGCCTCAAGGGGGCCAACACCACGGTGCCTTTCCGTTCCTGCTCTCTGCGCTGTGCGGAGCTGAACGGATACCTGTATGTCCACACTGCCCACCAGATGTATAAGGCCAGCGATGGACTGAACCACCAGGCCAACCTTACCATGGCCGTCCGGGAGTCCGATATGGAAATTATTTACTCCCGTTACGGCGTTTCCAACATCGGCACCGGCTATGTCTCCCACTCCTTCAACGAATTCATCCTAGCCGCCTCCGACGGGTCCATCGTCACCCTGGACCACGGCGACGCCTATCCCCGGGCCGCCGTCGCCGTGCGCTACACCGTGGGCTCCGACGGCAAGCCCGCTCCCACGGCCAACGTGAAGCTCAAGGAGTTCCCAGGGGCCGTCGGCCAGAACAATACCGATGCCTCCTTCGGCGGTTTTGAGGAATCCTCCTCCAGCTACCTGGCGGTGGGCAACTATGGAGCCGGAAGCCGGAGCGCTGTCTCTTACTCCGTGAGCAAAAGCGCCTTCAGCGCCGGGGCCGTCAAGTCCTCTACTCTGGGGGCCAACGCCTATACGCCCCAGCTGGTGAAGCTGTCCGGCGACCGTTTCCTGGCTCTTTGGAACACCAAAACCAGCGACTACTACAGCGACAGCCTGAATTATGTCTTCCTGGACGGTTCCGGCAGTCCTTCCGGTTCCGTGCAGACCGCTAAGGCTTATCTCTCCGACTGCCAGCCCATCCTGGCGGGGGGCAAGGTAGTGTGGTACGCCACCGGCGGAGGCGGTTCCAACGGGTATGACGACACTGTCCCCACCTTCTACTCCATTGACGCCTCCAGCGGGGCCTTTACCTCCACCGGCGGAGGCGCGGGGAGCCAAGCCGGAACTGCGGCTCAGCCCGGAACGGCGTCCGGCGGCTCTACCCCCTTCACCGACGTGCCCGCGGGCTCCTACTACCACGACGCGGTGGGCTGGGCCCTGGAGAAGGGCGTGACCACCGGCGTCACCGCCACGCAGTTCGAGCCCAATTCCACCTGCACCCGGGGCCAGGTGGTGACCTTCCTCTGGCGGGCCAAGGGCTCCCCGGAGCCCAAGACCAAGAGCAATCCCTTCAAGGACGTCTCCGCCTCCAGCGCTTTCTACAAGGCCATCCTCTGGGCCCAGGAGAACGGGATTACCACCGGCACCACCGCCACCTCCTTCAATCCCTCGGGCATCTGCACCAGCGGGCACGTGGTGACCTTCCTCTGGCGGGCCAACGGAAAGCCCGCCGCCTCCGGCTCCAGCGGCCTTGCCGCCTCCTATCCCGGCAAGTACTATACCGACGCCGTGGCCTGGGCGGACACCGCCGGGCTGCTGGACGGCGCCGGGACCGCCTTCAACCCCTCCAACCGTTCGCCCCGGGCGGACATCGTGACCTACCTCTACCGGGATCTGGCCGGTTGAGAAACGTCCCAATAAACCCTGTCCACAGACTTGCGTCCCGCCGGGAACTGTGCTAACATATAGGGTGGACAAACCCGGCGGCTCCGGACAGGCCGCCGGCTCTCCCGGAGAGGGGAGAGCCGGCGGCGCTGACGCGGAAAGGAGCCGAGCATGACTTTTTTCCAATGGATTCGGAGCTGCCTCCTCAGCGACGCGGACCGCGTGACACTGGAGGAAGCGCCGACCGGGACAGAGGAGGGCTTCCATGAAACAGAGGGATTTGGAAGAGCTGATCAAAAGAAGCAAGACAGGGGACCGCCGCGCCCAGGAGATGCTGGTGGCGGCGGTTCAGGACCGGGTGTATTACCACTGCCGTAAGATGCTGAAGAGCCCGGAGGACGCCATGGACGCCACCCAGGACATTCTGCTGTCCATGCTGAACGGCCTGGGGAGCCTGCGGGAGCCCGCCGCTTTCTGGGGCTGGCTGAACCGGATGACCAGCAACATCTGCTGCAAGCATATAAACCAGGACCGCCGGGAGCCTTCTCTTTGGAAGGAGGAGCCCGGCGGCGGGCCTCTGAGCCGGTATGAGGACCTGGACGACCAGGTGGTGCCCGACAAGGTTCTGGACAACGAGGAAAACCGCCGCATGGTGGTGGAGCTGGTGGAGTCCCTGCCGGAGGCCCAGCGGCTCAGCGTGCTGTTTTACTACTATGACGAGATGAGCGTCAAGGAGATCGCCGAGGCCATGGAGACCTCCGAGAACACGGTCAAGAGCCGCCTGTACTACGCCCGGGAGGCCATTCGGAAGGGCGTGGAAAAATACGCGGGCCAGGGCTTCAAGCTCTACGGCCTCACGCCGGTGCCGTATCTCCGGTACTTCCTTCAGAAGGAGGCCGCCAATGCCGCCGGGATTGCGGCGGGCAAA
>CATNDJ010000006.1:0-11749 GCA_950097265.1 uncultured Oscillibacter sp. | reverse complement strand
CTGGCCGCCGCCGCAGCCGCTTCCTCCGCCTCCGCGGCGGGGGGAGCCGCCGTGACGGCGGCGCTTTCCAAGGCCCTGAGCGGCGCGCTGGCCCACAAGGGTCTGGTGGCTTTGGCCGGGCTGACGCTGGCGGGGGCCGTTGCCGGAGGCGCGGCGCTCCACCGCCCCGCCGCTCCGGCGGAGGAGCCAAAGGCGCTGGCCGAGATTGTTCCCGATACCCGGCCGGAGCCCGCGGCCCCGGCGGAGCCGGAGGCGAAGGCGCTGACGTTTGAACCGGAGACCCCGTCGTCTCCGGAAGGTCTGGAAACCCCGGAGGAGCCCCTGGTGACGCCGCCGGTGTGGATGGGGGAAGCGCCCGCCCCGGAGGCGGCGGAGGAAGAACCGGCGCTCCAGGATGCGGAGCCCGCCCCGGAGGAGGACAGGCCGCCGGAAGCCCAGCCGGAGCCCCCGGAGGAAGAAGAGCCGGAGGCCGCCGGGCCGGAGGAGGAAGAGCCGGAAGAGCCGGAGTTCAGGGAACCGGATAACCGGACGCCGGAGCGGGATGACGACGATGACGATGATGACGACGAAGACGATGACGGCGGCGCACCGCCGGCTCCTGTTCCGGACCCGGAGCCGAAACCGGACCCCGTTCCGGACCCGGAGCCCGAGACGCCGGTGACTCCGCTTCCGCCCGCCGTTTCCGTGCAGTACGAGCCCAACCCGGATTTTGGGGACTACCTGGGAGAGACGGCGGACGGCGTCTACGAGTTCCTCTATTCCGCCCGCCTGCCGGACTATGGCAGCAGGCGGTATCCCTTCAAGCCGGGGGAGTTTTACACCCGGGTTCAAATTGAGAACTCTATGATTGTGCGCACGGATGGGCCCTATATCTACGGTATAGAAGAGGGAGAGACCGATGTGCGCTATTACGTCAGCGAGAAGGAGGAGGGCCCCTATGAGCTGAAAGCCCTGGTTCACGTCCAGGTGCTGCGCCAGCCCATCGAGGTCAACGAGGGTTACCGGCAGATCGGAATGCCCAACCCGGCGGAGAACGGCGCGCTGCTGCTGGAGCGGACGTTCCGCGCGGACGGAACGGACCAGCCCCTGCCGCTGGTGTTCAGCAAGGGCTATGCGCTGAAGCTGGAGAGCGGGAACCCCGCCGTTCTGGGCGTCCGGGCGGGGACAAACCGCTTTTACGGAATTGCCCCGGGAACGGCGGAGGGCCGGGTTTACCTGCGGGTAGGCGACAGCTTCCCCTGGGAACTGGCGGCCCGGGTGAATTTTAAGGTGGAGCCGATTCCGGAGGCCCCGAAACAGTGCGAACCCCGAGAGGATTTCAGCCCCGAGAACGGGGCGGAGGGCGCGCAGGAGGCCGCCTACCAGGGGGTAGACGATCAGGGCCTCTACGCGTTTGCCGTCACGGTCCGGGAGGGGGACGTGTTCCACCTCCAGCCTCTTGTGGAGGGAACGTATGAAATCAGCGTGAACGTCTCCGGCGGCAGCGTGCTGGATATTGACAATCCGGTGGAAAACACCTATCGGGCCGTGGGGAGCGGCGACGCAAAGGTCACCTGCACCGTCCGGCTGGAGGGCGAGGAGGCGTTCCGCCCCTGCGCCGTGGTCTATGTCCATGTGCTTCCCACCCACGCGCCTTATTTCCCGAACCCGGACTTCGGCGAGTGCCTGGGCAGGGACGAGCAGGATGTCTGGCATTTCAAGGCGGAGCTGCTGACCTCCGGCCCCAGTCTTCCGAGCGCCCTGGCAAGCGGGGACTATTTCCTCCGCACCGTGAGCGCCGACCCCGGCATAGCGGCTGTGCGGGACGGCAGGCTTTACGGCGTGTCTCCCGGCAGCGTGGAGGTCTGCTATTACGTTTCCAAAACGGAGGATGAGGGTTACATCTTACAGGCCGTCGCCCAGGTGGAGGTGAAGGACCCCGAGCCGGAGCCGCCGGAGGAGTCCTTCATTCCGCCGGGGGCGCAGGTGGTGAATCTGGATGTGGCGCGCTTCGGGCGCTGCTCCGGCTATGGGTTCAACTATAAGTTCCTCTATTCCTGGGAGGATCAGAGCAAGGACCCGCTGCCCTCCACGCTGGAGTACCGGAGCTCCGACCCGGAGGTGATTGTGGTGAACGAGAAGGGCGCTTTCACCACTCTGTCCGCCGGGACGGCGGTGCTGGCGGCGTGGGACCCCGGCGACCCCAGCATCTGCTATACGCTGACCTTCCAGGTGGAGGACCATTTCGACTGGACCGTCTATGCCTGCGATGTGGAAATACCCGTGGGGACGGAGACGATTGCCTTTGTCGTCGATGGTTACTCGAAGGACTATGCCACAAAGCTGGTGGGCTTTGAGTGGGCCAGCGGCGATCCGGACCTGCTCACGGTCTCTCCCATCAATAACGTGGCGCTTGGCTGCCGCGTTTTGGGCCATGCGCCGGGAACCGTGACGGGAACGGGTACGGCCCGCTTCTCCCTGAAGACCGCAGAGGACCGGCTGGTGGAGATGACGGACACGTTTTCCTTCCAGGTCCAGGTCCTTCCCTGACAGGCGGGGGAAGCGCCGTCAGCCTTCCAGCAGGGCCAGAATTCGCTTCTTGCAGGCGAGGAAGTCCTCGCTGACCGCGAAGGACAATTCCCGGGGCCTGGGGGGCCGAATCTCCAGCTCCGCGGCGATGCGCGCCGGGGAGCCGGAGAGGATGCAGACCCGGTCCGAGAGGAGGACGGCTTCGTCGACGTCGTGGGTGATGAACAGGGCGGCTGTTTGCAGCTCGTCCATCATGCCCAGGTACCACCGATGAATTTCCCGCTTGGTCAAAGCGTCCAGGGCGGAAAAGGGCTCGTCCAGCAGCACGGCGTCCCGGGAGCCCAGGAAGGTCCTCAGCAGGGCCGCCCGCTGGCGCATGCCGCCGGAGAGCTGGGCGGGGTACTGGTCCTCCGTGCCCTCCAGGCCGAAGCGGGGGAAGTAGGCCGCGGCCTCCGCCCGGGCCTCCCGCTTTCCCATTCCCCGGATGACCAGGGGCAGGGCGGCGTTGTCCAGCACCTTCTTGTGGGGCAGGAGCAGGTCCTTTTGCAGCATGTAGCGGATCTGCCCCGGGGAGCCGGTGACGTCCCGGCCCTTCAGCAGCACCCGGCCCGCGTCCGGTTGCTCCAGGCCGGAGAGGATGTTGAACAGCGTGGTTTTCCCCGCGCCGCTGACGCCCAGCAGGCACACCAGCTCCCCCTGCCCCAGGGAGAGAGAGACGTCCTCCAGGATTTTCCTGCCGCCGTAGGACTTGGCGACGCCCTCCGCCTGAAGGACGGGGACTTCCCGGCCCGTCATCGGGGCAGGAAGTCGTTGGTGAAGCCCGCGTTTTCCGAAATGGGATTCTCCACCAGGCCGTTTTCATTCAGCCATTGATAGAAGGCGTTCCAGCGGGCGGGGTCGATATAGCCCCAGCGCTCCGCGTCCGCCTGGTACTGGCCCACCATCCATTTCTGGCTGGCCGCGACCAGGTCGCCGCTGCCGGAGAGGGATCCCGTGGCGTCGCCGTCGATAAGTATTTGAGCGGCCTCCTCCGGGTGCTCTATGGCGTAGGCGTAGCCCTTGGAGGCCGCCGCCAGAAAGGCTTTCGCGGTCTCCGGCTGTTCCTCCAGAAAGGCGTTGTTGGCGACGATAATGGGGGTGTAGAAATCGAAGACCGGGTCTATGTCCTTGAAGTAGAAATAGTCCGTTTCCAGTCCCGCCAGCTCCGCCGACACGCCGCCCCAGCCGTAGTAGACCCAGAGGGCGTCCGTCAGGCCCTCCCGGAGAGCCCCGGCCTCGTCGTTGATCGTGTAGGGAATCAGGTTCACCCGGGAGAAGTCCCCGCCGTCCAGCTCCACCACCCGCTGCATCATGGCCAGCTCAATGAGGCCGTTGTAGGTGGAGTAGGTGCGGCCCTCCAGGCCCCTGGGCCGGTCCAGGCCCTCTCCCGCCCGGGAGAGGATACCGGAGGTGTCGTGCTGGAGAATGGCGGCTACTGCCGTAATCTCCAGGGGCTCCGCCCGGGACAGGGCGGCGGCCAGGGTGTCCTGGGCGGTGACGGCAAATTCCGTCCGCCCCGCGGCGCAGAGGGCGGAGGCTCCGTCCTCCGGGGGCTGGAGGATTTGCACGTCCAGCCCGGCCTCCTCAAAATAGCCCAGGGCCAGGGCGGCGTAGAGGCCGGTGTGGTTCGTGTTGGGGGTCCACTCCAGGCAGATGGAAACCGGAGTGAGGCCAGCCGGGGCCTCCTGCTCCGCCCCGCAGGCGGCGAGGAGCAGGAGGAGGATCGGCAGAAGGACCGCCGGTTTGAGATGCTTCATAGTTTAATCGTTCCTTTCAATTTTCTCATAGGCCTCCCAGGGGCAGGCCCGCCGCCGGAGCGCCGTCACCAGGGCCATCAGCAGCAGGCTGACGGCCACGATGACCAGAATCACGGCGAACATCTTGTCAAAGGCGTAGGCCTTCTTGACCCGGGTCATGTAAACGCCCAGGCCCTGGAAGCCCCCCAGCCACTCGGAGATCACCGCCCCCACCACCGCGTAGGACGCGGAGACCCGGAGGCCGGAGAAGAAGTGGCTGAGAGCGGAGGGGAACTCCAAAATTAGGAAAATCTGGCGGCGTCCCGCGCCCATGGACCGCAGCAGGTCCGCCGCCGCCCGGTCGGTGCTGGCGTAACCGTCCAGCAGGCTGACGGCGATGGGAAAGAAGGTGGTCAGGGCCACCAGCGTCACCTTGGGGGCCATGCCGAAGCCCATCCACAGCACCAGCAGGGGCGCCAGGGCGATGGTGGGAATCGTCTGGGTGATGACCAGAATCGGGTACAGCGCCCGGTACAGGGCCCGGACCCGGTGCATCAGGGTCGCCAGGACCAGCGCCGCCAGAATGCCGGCGGCCAGGCCCAGGGCAGCCTCCAGCAGCGTGACCCCGGCGTTTTTCAGCAAAATGGGAGCGTCGGCCGCTAGCGCCCGGCAGACCGCGGCGGGGGAGGGCAGGAGAAAAGAGGGGACCAGCCCTCCCTCCGAGACCAGCAGCCACAGCGCCCCGACGGCGGCCAGAGCCCCGGCGGCGGGCAGCTTAGCGGTGATGCTTTGCAACTTTTTCATCGATTCCCAGCACGCTGCCCGAGGGCTTATAGGTCAGCTTCACGTAGGCGGAGACCTTTTCGCTGCCCGCCCGGCTGGCGGTGAGCATGCAGTTTTCCACGACCTCCATCAGCTGATGGAGGTCGTCTCCTTCGACGCAGGTTTCGCTGGGGCCCACGAAGCAGTGCAGGCCCGTGGATTGGATGTAGGCGATGACCTCGTCCACGATGCGGACGGTTTCCCGGTCGCTGGACGCGGCGGGCAGGATCTGGATGGCGGCGTTTGCTTTCATGGCGATTCCTCCAAAAAATAAAATCAGAACATCCGTCAAGCTCATGCCAAACGGATGCTCTGATAGCCTCAGATACGACTTCCTACGCTGGCATTACCCAACAGGTTCAAAGGGTCAAAGGCTCGGTGCCTTACTCTCAGCTGCGCAGCAGCTCCCCTGGCGATTCACTTGTCTTCTGTTCCGGAGGCGGCTTCCCGCCTCGGGGATACTGTAACACGGTTCCGCAGAAAATGCAAGCGGAAATTGGGATGCGCGGATGTAAGGCGCTCAGCCGGCGGATACCTCTTCTTCCGATTCCAGCGGGGCCAGCTCCTCTACATGGGGAACGGAGACCTGTTCCGGGACCATGGTGGTCCGGCCGTTGAGGCGGCCGCCGTTTTCGATGACGAAAGAGACGGTGGTCACGTCTCCGCTGATGGTGCCGGTCCGCTCCAGCTGCACGTGGTCATGGGAAACCAGGTTGCCCTCCACCTGCCCGGCGACGCGGATGACGTCGGCTTCCACGGGGCCCTTCACCCTGCCGGTGGCCGTGACGATAACATAGCCCTTTAGGTTGATTTCGCCTTCCACCGTGCCCTCGATCTGGACCACGCCCTCTCCGCTGAGTTTTCCGGTGACGATCAGATCCTTGGCTATGACGGTGTTGCTCCGGGGCTCGGGAAGCTCGGGAATATCGGCGCCCTCCCGCCGGTCGCCGTCCGTTTGAGGTTCCATCGCAGGGGCGCTCTTAGATTGTCCTCCGAAAAAAGCCATTTCATTCACCTCGTTTGCGAAATTGAGGTCAGTATACCATAACGCGGCGGCGATTACAAGCCTGAGAGCGGACAAACCCCCGAAGGGGCTGCCAAAAAAAGGGGGCGGATTTTGTAGGGGCGGAGGGGAAGGGACACGGAAAGCGTCGGAAGGAAAGCGCCTCAGCCCCCGGCCCGCCGGATTTTGCCCACGCCCGCCGTCAGCATGGGGAGGGCGAAGAGGAACAGCGCGCCGTAGCAGATGGCGCCGTAGCCCTTGTCGATGAGCTCCGTCAGGCCGAAGGTGGAAACGCAGATTCCCAGGGCCGTCACCGCCCCGGTGACCAGGGGCCTGGCCAGCTCAAAGGACCTGCGCCGGAACAGGGCCTGTTCCAGCCGGTCCTCCAGGGCTTTGATGAATCCGGCGGCGGTCTCGACGAGGGTGCCGAAGAGGACGATTTCAAAGAGGACGTAGAGCCAGGGCATGTTCAGACGCTCAAAAATGGCGGTGACGGGGGTTTCGGAGGCCAGGGCCGCCGGGAGGTCGCAGCCCATGGCCAGCAGCAGCGGCAGGGCGGGGGCCGCTCCCAGGATTCCCGCCAGCACGCCGCAGGTCACGGCCTCCCGGCGGGACCGCAGGTCCCGGAGCGTGTAGAGAATCATGGAGACGCAGATGAGGTTATAGGAGGCGTAGCGCAGGCCTCCGAAGAGCCAGCCGGAGCCGATTTCCCCTTTTTGGAGCTCGGAGGCGATGGCGTCCCCGAAGCGCAGAAAAACGGCGGTGAGGAAGAGGAGATAGACGGCGTAGAGCACATAGGCCCAGAGGGACAGGGCCCGCTCGATGGCCTCCGTGCCCTTCAGGACCAGGAGGACCACGCCGGCGGAGAGAAGGGCCACGCCCACCCAGGGAGGCAGGCCCGTCAAAGCGCGGACCATGGCGGCGGCGGTGGCGTTGACCACGCCCAGGACCAGGAGGAGCATGGCGTAGAAGCAGAGGTCGTAGAGGAACCCGGCCCGGCCCAGGAGGCGGCGCATCATGGAGCCGTAGTCATAGGTGCGGAAGACCCGGACGAACTCGAAGGTGACGGCGCAGAGCAGGGCCCAGGCCGCCGCCGTGGCCCCCAGGGCCAGCAGGCCCCCCAGCAGGCCGTGGCTGCCGAAATACCGGGCAATCTCGGCCCCCGTGCCGTAGCCGCCGCCGATCAGCACGGACTGAAAGACCAGGCCGGGGGTCAGATATCGAGTCCGCTTCCGCCGTTTTTCCATCCGCAAAGCCTCCTTGTCCCGTTACCACATGCATATGGCGGGAAGCCGCCGGGTATGCGGGAAAGTTCGCATAGGGGACAAAGGCGGGGACATAGGCTCTTCCGAAAGAGGTGATGTCTTGTGACCATTCATGTGGTAAGCCCCGGAGAGACGGTGGATTCCATTGCCGCCGGATACGGCGTGGCCCCCAGGCAGCTGGCGGCGGACAACGAGCTGCCCCCCGATTTCGCCCTGGCGGTTGGGCAGACGCTGGTAGTGCGGTTTCCCCGGTCGGTTCATATTGTGGCGGTGGGGGAGACGCTGACTTCCATCGCGGCGCAGTACGGGACCACCGTCCGGCAGCTGTGGCGGAATAATTGGGCCTTGGGGGGAGGGGAATCCCTGGCCGCGGGCCAGCTTCTGGTGATCTCGTATTTTGGCGAGAGGATCGGAGAGGGCGTATTCAACGGTTACGCCTACCCCTTTATCTCTCCGGAGCTGCTGGCGGAGCAGCTTCCCTACCTCTCGACGATGGCACCCTTTACTTACGGCATCACGGCGGAAGGCGGGCTGCTGCCCTTGGACGACGAGGCTATGCTGGAAGCGGCCCGAGCCCGGGGGACAAAGCCGGTCATGCACTTGTCCACGCTGACGGAAGCGGGGCAGTTCGACACGGGCCGGGCGGCCTTCGTCCTGACGGACTATGAGGCCCAGGGCCGCCTGGCGGCGGAGGTGCTGCAGACGGTGCTGCGGAAGGACTTCGCGGGACTGGATGTGGATTTCGAGTATCTGCCGGGGCAGCTGGCAGAGGGCTATGCCGCGTTTTTGGGACGTCTGCGGCAGCTGCTGGCGGCTCAGGGGCGGTTTTTGTGGGCAGCGCTGGCGCCGAAGACAAATACACGTCAGCGGGGACTGCTGTATGAGGGGCACGACTATGCCGCCGTCTCGGCTGCGGTGGATGGGGTGCTGCTGATGACCTATGGATGCCGCACTTCGTACACCGTTTTTCATATTCTTTTTGGATTTGCTGGGTTTTGTCGGAAAACGCCTGATATTTCCGGCATCTTCCGCAAAAGGGTGTATGAACTGCAAATCACCCTTTAGATTTTGTCTCAATGTGTACCAACTGCTGCACTCGTCGCCTCCTCCTCGACATTCCTTGCGAAGTCGAGGAGCTTTTCACGTTCCGGGGAAAACTTGAAATAGATGTGGACGCTGGCCGCGTCCTCTACAGAGACATGATCCAACAGCCGCTCCAGGGTCTCCCGGTCCAGACGGTCTATGTTGCCGTACCGCTCAAAATACAAGACAAATTCGTCGTCCTGCCGCCGGGCCTCCTTGAGTTCCGCCATGGCCGTTTGCAGACGCTCGATCTGCCCCTCCTGCTCCGCAATCTCCGCATTGTACTTTTGCTTGAAACGAAGATATTCGTCCCGGTCCAGAATCCCCTTTTCAAGATTGTCGTACAGGCGGAATTTCGCGTCCTCCAGCCGTTTCCGCTCCCGCTCGGCGCGGTTGAGCGCAATCAGATACTCATTGGCGGCACAGCCGTCAGCCCTGGTCCGCCGGGCCGCGTCAATGACCGCTTTTGCGTCCACCAGCTCCTGAATCTGCACCTGCATCGCTTTCAAAATCGCCGCCTCCAGCGCTGCCTCCCGAATGGATGGGCACTGGCATTTCTCCGGGGAATAGATCCGGGTCATGCACCGGAACCGGGCGACGCCGTGGGAAACGTTCCGGTTCATCCGCCCCCCGCAATGGGCGCAGCTGACGAAGCCGGAGAGCAGGTAGCTGGTTTGCAAGCCCTTGCGCGCCCTGGGATGCCGGGCGTAACGCTCATGCACAGCGGCAAATACCTCGTCCGGGATGATGGCCTCGTGGGTTCCCTCAATCACTGTCCACTCGCTTTCATCTGTAGGAACCATTTTCTTTGTCCGGTACGAGGTGCTTTTGTGCTTGCCCTGCACCAGATTCCCGATGTACACCTCGTCCTTCAAGATGGAGTTCACCGTGGTCAGCGCCCAGGCGTTGCGCTTCACGCCTCCGCTGGAGTGATGGTCAAAGCCCCTGCATCCCTTGCTGGTCTTGTAGACCGAGGGCGGCATGATCTCCAGGGCGTTAAGCTGCTTGACAATGCGGCTGGCAGGCGTTCCTCCAGCGTACCAGTGAAAGATCATGCGGACCACCTCGGCGGCCTCCGGGTCGATCACCAGCTTGTGCCGGTCCTCGGGGCTCTTCGCATAGCCATAGGGCGCGTAATTGCCAAGGAACTCCCCTCGCTCCCGCTTCATGGCAAAGGTGGACTTGATCTTGATGGAGAGCTGCCGGATGTAGTCATCGTTCATAATGTTGGAGAAGGAGACAATGGCACTGCAATACCCATGGGGGTCCTTCAAGCTGTCTATGTGATTCAAGACGGAGATGACCCGGATGCCCTTCTGCGGAAAGTATTCCTCCATCAGCCGCCCCAGCTCCGGGTAGTTCCGGCCCAGGCGGGAATTGTCTTTGAAGATCACACAGTTAATGATTCCCGCCTCAATGTCCCGCATCATGCGCTTATACTCCGGGCGGTCAAAGTTTCCGCCCGGGTAGCCGTCATCGGAGTAAACCTCCACGGAGGCAATCTGCTCTCCCTGGTCCTCCAAGTATTTGATATACTGCTCGATGATTCGTTTTTGGTTCTGGATACTGTCGCTTTCCAGTTTGTCCCCGTCCTCTTTGCTGAGGCGGACATAGACCGCTATGTACCATTGGACGATAAAACTGTCGCTGTTCTCTTTTTTGTTCCGCACAAAGGTCATAGATGCTCCCTTCTGCTGAAACCTCTCATATTTGCGGAACAATATCTACATCTATATTGTAGCAAATATGAGAAAAAGCGTCAAATAACCGCACTTTTTGACAGGTGTGCAGAAAGGATGGAAACCAGGCAGGATTCCAGGCTTGGACCGTTGTGCGCGTAGTGGATGGTCGTCGTGACCTCTTGCGGCTGTGTCAAGTTTTTTGCCGTTTTTGCCCTTTCCTCCATGGCAGACACCTCCTGCGCAAATGTTTATGAGCCGGTCAAAGCAGATATGCTTGACGGTTTGTATCTCGCGGCGGGCTTTCATTCCGCGCCGGGGCGGACGGGAGGAATGTGGAAAGGGTAAGCCGTTCCTCCCGCCCGTGGGGTTGGTCAGTTCATAAAAATGATGGCCTGGGTGAGCTTGGCCTCCAGGCGGCGCTTCATGTAATCGTCCACACATCTGTGGGGACAGCCGGTCTCGTCATAAAGCATCCGGGTACAGAGCTTGTTTATGTAACTTCTGTAATACCACAGAACTTGCTCTATGTCCTCGCCGTCTCCGGCCTTGGCGGCGTGGATGACCGTCAGCGGCAGCGGCTCCCGGCCCTTGTAGGTTGGACTGCTCATTTCTTCCCTCCTTTCGGCACAATCGCCGCCAATTTTGTCCGCAGCTCGTCCAGGGCCTTTGCCCGGCGGCGCTGGACGGAGCTTCGGGACAGGCCGACGATCCAGCTGATTTCCTCATCCGTCATGTCCAGGACACAGCGCAGAATCAGAATACTCTGGTCCTGTCCAGACAGGCCGGAGAACGCCTCGGCTACCAGCTCATTGCCAATGCACAGATCATATCCGTGGGCGCTGAACACAAAGTTGTCGCTGGGGTAATCGTCTGCGGTACAGAGCTTGTCCATTTCCTCCCACGGAACAGCATAGAGCGAAAACTCATGCTTCCGCTGGCGGCAAAGACTTCGCATATAGCTCCGGGCCTCATTTCGCAGGACCGCCTTGCAGAAAGCGTCAAAGCGGCGCAGCTCGTCATAGTCGCGGGGGATTTCCATTTACTCACCCCCTTTCGCCGGGGGATAAGGTGGTTTTCTCCCTTTCCGCTACCAAGACACCGCCGCTATTGTTCGCTGCCCGCAAAACGTCCGCTTTTTGAAAAAATTTTTGAGGCCGCAAAAACGACGTAATCCGACAAAAAAGCCCGGAGGGTCCAGGACCCTCCGGGCGGAATGTAAAGTATAGTGGTTATTACCTACACTGTATAGTTTATACTCGTAGGTGCACTGCCCCCTGACAGGGGCAGCAGTTTTTTGACAAATCAAGTCCTTTATGTCTGCTTTGAATGCCGTTATATCCCATGGCGGCTGCCTCCTGTCAGCCGCCGGACTTTATATGCGAAAAGCAGCGGCTTTGTAATCAAAACCGCCGCTTTGAACAACATATTTTAGGCATGAGAAAGGGACTGCCCAGCAGCGGTTTTTTTCTTTTCTGCCGCTGGGCAGATCAATTTGCGTCTCATGGTGGGATTTATTAACAGGTTCTTTAAGCTGTTTTCAATTTACTGTGTGTTTACAATAGGAGCGCACCGCCAGGAACGCGAACAGCGGTATCTCAATGATACAGGCCC